>JAYKHV010000090.1:0-74697 GCA_035285085.1 Lyngbya sp.
ATATCATGTCCGGATAATTAGTGATCAAAAAACTTTCTCCTTCTTTTTTCCTTCTTCCCTCCTGACTCCTGATTCGGTGACTCCTGACTCCTCCCCTGTTATTTATAACTGTTCAACCGGACATGATATCAGTTGTTAATAAGGAAAGGTAAAATAAAACGTAGAGCCTTTATCTACTTCAGACTCAACCCAAATTCTTCCGCCATGACGTTCAACAATTTTTTGACAAATTGCCAAACCAATACCCGTTCCGGGATATTCTTGATCGTGATGTAAACGTTGAAAAATCTTAAAAATTCGCTCAAAATATTCCGATTGAATTCCAATACCATTATCTTGGACGCTAAAACACCATTGGCGTTGATTTTCACTAGAAGTGTAAGGTTCAGCCTTAATCTCTATATGGGGAACAACATCAGGATGACAATATTTAATGGCATTGCCGATGAGATTTTGCAGTAAAATTACTAACTGTTGTTCATCTGCAATTACAGTCGGTAATCCGGTCGAGTTAATGATTGCATGACTTTCCGCGATCGCCAATTGTAGATTTTGCAAGACTTTTTGTAGAACTTGATTACAATCAATCGGTTGGAAGTTCCCTTGACTCTTGCTCGTTCCCACTTGTGAATAAGCCAATAAATCTTTAATTAACTGCTGCATGGTTGTGGCTGCATCGAGGATATAATGAATATAAGTTTGAGTATCCTCATCGAGATTATTCTCATATTTTTGAGCCAACAACTGAGTGAACAAACTCACCATCCGCAGGGGTTCTTGTAAGTCGTGAGACGCCACATAAGCAAACTGTTCAAGTTCCCGGTTTGACTGAAGTAACTCTAGGTTGAGAGTAAACAATTGTTCTTCAGCTTGTTTGCGTTCAGTAATATCAATACAGGAACCAATATATCCAGAAAAATTACCGTCGGCTGTCATTCGAGGAACCCCTTTGTTTAACATCCAGCGATATTCTCCATCCCAACGTCTGAGGCGAAACTCAATCAAAAAAGGATCTCGTCGTTGAGATTTGGATGGGTCACTTTCCAGCAAACGGGGAAGATCATCTGGATGTACATTCGCCAACCAACCTTCAGCTAATTCTTCCTGCAAACTTCGTCCGGTAAAATCCAGCCCAACTTGATTTAAAAAAGTACATTTACCCTCAGCATTAGCCATCCAAATTAACACGGGAGCGCTATTAGCCATTAACCGAAAACGTTCCTCACTTTCCCGCAGCGCTTCTTCGATTTGTTTGCGTTCTGTAATATCAATCATATACCCAATAAGTTCAGTCGATTGATGGGTTTGATCGCAAAGCAATTTCAGTTCATCTCGTATCCAGCGATAGGTGCCATTTTTATGCAAAAATCGGTATTCAAGAATCTCCGTTCCTGTTTCTAAAACTCCGGATAACTGAGCAAAAGTTTTCTGCACATCATCCGGATGAACTCGCACCGCCCAAAATTCAGACTGTTCGACAAACTCGCAAGCCTGATAACCTGTAATTGATTTAATCGTCTGACTCATGTAGGTGGCACCATAATCTCCCGTTGCTTTGCTAGTATAAATTGCACCGGGACTAGAACTGAGTAAAAACTGAAGTCGTTCTTGAGTAATATGTAACTGCTGTTCAATCAGATTACATTTATTAATTTCCGATTTTAAATCCTTGTTGATTTGCTGTAATTGGGCGGTGCGTTCTTGGACTCTTTGTTCGAGTTGCTGATTGAGTTTTTTAATTTCGGCTTCGGCTTGTTTGCGAGCCGTAATATCTTCGATTACAGCAATAAAATAAACGGGTTCGTTATCAGAATCGCGTACCAATGAAACCGAGAAATGAACCCACACATGAGTTCCATCTTTGCGGAGTAAATATCTTTCTAAAGAAGAACTAGAAATCTCCCTCGATAAAAGACGTTCTATCGAGTCAGCGTTATTCTTTAAACAATCCCGACAAGTGAGATCTTGACATCTCAATTGTAGAAGTTCCTCCCGACTGTATCCAAGCAGATTACAGAGGGCTTGATTAACTTGTAACCATTCCCCTTGCAGTCCAACCCGAGCAATACCGATAGCCGCCTGTTCAAACGTGACTCGCAACAGTTCTTCTGAGTTTCGCAAACCCGCTTCTGCTTGTTGACGTTCCTGAATTTCTCGTTGTAAGGCGAGGTTAGCTTTTTCTAACTGACGGGGACTTGCTATTGCTAAAACTTGGGGTAAGCCAGAGATGATTTGCAATGCGATTGGCCAAGAGATGGCTGCTGTAATGATTTTGATCAGCATCAAAAATTGATTGAAGGGATACCACCACATCCCCACCGCAACCACATGAGTTGTGGCGATGAAAAAGGTTAATAGGCTTAACAGCAACAACATCCTCTGAAAGGGTGCGTTTTTTCGTCGGTATATCCAATACCAGATAGCCAGGGGTAAGGCGTAAAATTCGATCGCCACTAAAGCATCTGCAAGGGGGCTGAGTTTCGGATCAAAAATCAAGGAAGCAGCCGAGCTTGTTGCCTGAAAAGAGTTTGATAAACTTGCTAAAAATTCGGTCTCAAAAATCATGGATGATTCGGCTCTAAAATAATAGAAGCTCAACGTTTATTTTATAGTTTATCAGCCCAAGCGTTCTATGGCATCAACAATCTGATCAAATTGACTCAAATCATAGGGTTTGGGAATGTAGCAGTTTGCCCGGAGATTTTGATGTTTGAGAATTTCCCGGTCGGCGAGGGAAGTGGTTAGTACAATCACAGGAATTTGCTTGAGACTGAGGTTCGTTTGTATGGCTTCTAAAACTTCTCGACCATTTCGCTTGGGTAGATTCAAATCCAATAAAATAATATGGGGGCGGGGTGCGGTTTCATATTCCCCCTGCTGATGGAGAAATGCCAGCGCTTCTTCACCATCCCGAACAATGTGTATACGATTCGGAATTTTTAAATTTTTCAGCGTTTCCTGTGTCAGAAAGATATCACCCGGATTATCCTCTACGATCAAAATTTCAAGGAGGACCTGAGAAGAGTTATAATTCATGTAAAATCCCTTCCGTTTAGTTTGAGAGTCTGTTGTTAAATCTAATATAGATCTAATCGACCTCGGTGACGCTCAATCTGTTCGTCAAGTGTAAAAAAATTTACGCTGTCGAGGGGTTAGCTCACCAAATAAGATCTAATCCTGCCTAGCTTGCTGATGTGATGTTTAAACCTTTGTTTTATTGCTATGTATGATGACATTGATAATATTACCGTAGAATATAAAATTCTAGATGGTGTGGCGGTGGGTGTGTGCTTACTACGCTCAGACTGGATGGTTCTATTTTGGAACCGTTATTTAGAACAATACACAAAAATTTCCAAGAAGGAGATTGTCGGTACTCCTTTATTTACTCATTTTCATCACCTCAACCCCCAGCAGTTTGAATCTTACCGAAATCAAGTTTTTCAACACAGAGAGGAAGTACACTTTTCCGTATCATGGCATCAATGGCAAACTCACTCCTCTCACCAAATCGCCGAAAAACCTCCACTCGCACAAGTTTCTCTGACTCCCGTTTCGGCGATCGCGGGGGAAGGATGTTATGCTTTGTTAACCCTACAAAATCCCATTCCTCCCCTCAGTCCCGGCGATCGCACTTCCACAGAATTCGACGAGAAACAGGTGGAACTTCAACAGTTGATCGCCCGCCTCGGTCACGATCTCCAAGAACCGTTGCGAATGGTGGTCAACTGTAGCCAGTTACTCGCCCAACGTTACTCAGGACAACTCGACTCGACGGCGGATCAAATGATTCAGTTTGCGGTGGATGGCGCCGGGCGAATGCAACAGATGATCGAGGGCTTGCTGGTTTATTCTCGTTTGAAAACCCACGCTCAATCTCCTCAAGTTATTCCTGCTCAAATTTGCCTGGAACAGGCGATAATGGATCTGCATTCGCTAATTGTTAAAACAAAAGCTCAAATTCAAACGACCAGTCTACCAACAGTGATCGTAAATCCTCAACACCTGACTCAGTTGTTTTCAATTTTAATGGAAAATGCCATTAAGTATTGCAGCGATCGCTCTCCACAAATTGAAATTGCTGTTCAACCTCAAGGGGAAATGTGGCTATTTTCTGTTCAAGATAATGGCATCGGTATCGATCAGAAATATCATCAGGCTATTTTTGATATTTTTCAGCGTCTTCACCCTCGACAAGATTATCCGGGTATTGGAATGGGGCTGGCGATCGCCAAAAGAATAGTTGAGTTACATCAGGGTCAGATCTGGGTAGATTCTCATGTACAACAAGGCTCAATTTTTTATTTTACTCTCCCTCGCCTTGATTTGACAAACCCTCTATTGACCTCACCGGAGAATTCTTGATGTATCAGCAATTGATTAAAATTTTATTAGTTGAAGATAATCCCGGCGATGCCTTTCTGATTCAAGAAAGCCTGAGAAAGCGTGAAGGAATGCAATTTAAAGTCACCCTAGTCGAACGATTAATCGATGCTTTTTCTTGTTTAGAAACTCAGCCTTTTGATATTGTTTTACTCGATTTATTTCTGCCGGATAGTCAAGGAATTGATACTTTTACCGGGATTTTGTCCAAAGTCAATCATTTACCCATTGTTGTTTTAACCGGACTCAATGATGAAAAAATGGCAATTCAAGCCGTGCGACTAGGCGCCCAAGATTATCTCAAAAAAGATCTGGCAATTGGAGAATTATTGGTTTATTCCCTCTGCTATGCCATTGAACGCAAGCGCACTCAAGAACAGCTAGAAGAACAAAAAATTAAGCTGGAAACCACCAACGCCGAACTGAAAAAACGCACCCAACAATTAGAAATATTGAACCATGAATTAGAAGCTTTTAGTTATACGGTTTCTCACGATTTACGTTCACCTTTATTAAGTATTGATGGCTTTAGTTTTTTTCTGGAAAAAGAATGTGGTCAACAACTCAGCCCCCAAGCAATTGCTTATATTAAACGCATTCGCAAAGCCGTCAAGCGGATGGATAAACTGATTGAAAATTTACTCAAATTGTCTCGGGTTCAACAAAATGAAATTTGTATGACTGAAGTGGATTTAAGTCATCTGATCAAAGCGATCGCGCGGGAGTTGAAACAGCAAGATTCTCGGCGAAGACTACAGTTGAACATTACACCGGATCTTCGGGTTCAAGGCGATCAACAGCTTTTAAAAATCGCCTTAGAAAATTTAATGTCTAATGCTTGGAAATATACAGCCAAACAAGAAGTCACTCTAATTCAATTTGGAATCTTGTCCGCAAATGATCAGGGTGTAGACTCCCATCAAGAGATTCAACCGGAAATTTTCACCTCAGAGAAAGGTTCTTCTCCAACTCCGAAATCCCCCATTTACTTCCTTCAAGATAATGGTGTGGGTTTTGAGATGTCTCAAGCCGATAAATTGTTTAGACCTTTTCAAAGGTTAGATTCCTCCGAAGAGTTTCCGGGGACGGGAATTGGTTTAGCAACGGTTCAACGGATTATTCATCGCCATCATGGAAAAATTTGGGCCGAATCCGTTAAAGGACAAGGAGCCACATTTTATTTTACATTAAATTTAGATTCCCCCTAAGCTCATTTTCGCCAATTCTTTTATAATAAACTTGATAGAGTTCCCGAGGAAAAATGATTAAACTCGATCAAAAACTATTAACTCTATAAAAAATTTTTTTCGGTCTGGGAAAAGCACGAATTAAAACCCGCCGATTTATCGGTTATGATCAAAAAAGTTGCCCCTTAATATGAAAGACTTAAATCCTGGCTACAGATCAGGGATGGGCAGGTGGGGATGGACCGGAGGTGAACACGAAAATCTGTAGCCGTATTTGGGGTATTTTATATGATAAATAGGTGAGCGACCCCCTATCAACTTCTTTCTAACAGTGTTTATAAATTGAGTTTTAACCTCAAGAAAACCCTGATAAAATTTGGAGAACTCTAATGACCTTGACGAACATCACCCATTCCACACCCTCACCAGTAGAGGCTAACTTAGAGGCGACATCTACATCCTCCTTAAACTGTATCAACCCCTTAATTAGTCACGAACTGCGTACACCCATCACCTCAATACAAGCCGCATTGCGACTGTTACAAACCGGACAGCTTGGCACCTTATCCGGTAAAGGTCAGCGTTTGTTAGAAATTGCCCTCAACAATAGTAATCGCTTGCTGCGGCTGACTCAAGCCCTGGAAAACCAACCCCTCACCCCTGCTTTGTCATCAGTTGAGGCGATCAAACGGTTTCGCCTGGAAAAAGAACTCTACAAAGCCTTAAAACAAGAGCAATTTCTCCTGTTTTATCAACCGATTGTCTCCACTCAAACCGGAAAAATTACCGGATTTGAAGCCTTAATTCGCTGGCATCATCCTGATCGAAATTGGGTCGCTCCCATCGAATTTATTCCGCTGGCCGAAGAAACAGGACTGATTCAACCCATCGGAGATTGGGTATTGCGCCAAGCTTGTCAGCAATTGGAGATTTGGCGAGACCAATTTTCCCTAGATACATCTTTCAAGATGAGCGTCAATTTGTCAACCCTACAGCTAGGCGATCCTCAGTTAAGCCAACGAGTCCTGCAGCTTCTCCAACAGACTCACCTCCCCCCGCAAAGCTTACAACTCGAAATTACCGAAAGCGCCTTTTTAGAACATTCTTCCACAGCGATCGCCAACTTACAAGACTTAAAACGGCAAGGTGTACGCTTACATATCGATGATTTTGGCACGGGATATTCCAGTCTCGCCCGTCTCCAAGATTGGCCGATTGATGTCTTAAAAATTGATAATTCTTTTGTGAGAACGGGAAAATGGAAGATGATCGAAGTGATTCTCATGTTGGCTGAGAGTTTAAATGTAGAAGTGATTGCCGAAGGAGTAGAAACACAACAAGATTGGATGCAACTCCAGCAGTTGGGATGTCCCTATTCTCAAGGCTATTTATTCTCTCGTCCGGTAGACAGTCAAACCGCCAGTTTATTACTTGCCCGACAGTTTTCTTGTGATTGATACACCCAGTTATTTCAGCCACCTCCTCACCCTTTATTCGTCGCCAAAATCACTTAATTCATTTGCAATTCAAGTCAATGGCTTATCCTTTTGGGGTTTTGCCAATTCTAACTTGAGATGATGCTCAGTATCAAATGCTTTTGGCATTCCGATTACCAGCCCAAAACTTCAGCCAATTGTTGGGCAAAATGCAGAGGATTAATCAATTTAGAGAGAACCGCCTTAACGCCGAGATTGGTGTAAGCGGGTTGTTCATCGGCTTGGACTTTAGCCGTCAGCAGGACAACGGGAATATTTCGGGTAGCCGGATTTTCTTGCAACTGTTGGAAAGTTGCCGGCCCGTCGATATCGGGCATAATCACATCTAAGATGATAGCATCTGGCTGATAAGTAATAGCCATTTCTAGACCTTCTTGAGCTGAACCCGCCGTCAAAACTTCCCAGCTACTACTCATTTCCAAACTCAATTGCAGGAGTTCCCGAATATCTTCCTCGTCATCAATGACCAGGATTCGTCGTTTGATGGTGATGCTTTCATTTGTCATTGTTTTCTGTTGTATTTTCCAATAAGCCGGGATTTTCGTTGTCTATCATCACGTTAAATCAAGAATTGCCAAATCCGAAAGATTTCACAGGTTTGTCACAAGTTCGGCGCGATCGGCACTGCTAAAACTGAAAATGTACCCTTGATATTTAATAGAAACAACTGCTTATGCACTTCGGGGGTTCTAAGCCTGCTGGGACTCGGAAAAGCTAGAAATCGTCAAACAACAATTTCCCCCAGCCAATTTCGCTTGATAAAGTGCTGCATTCGACGCTGCATATAGACTCAACAAATCTTTTCCATCTTCGGGATAAGTCGCAATTCCCGCACTGGCCGCGATCTGAATCTGCACATGATCGGCGACGGGAAAAACAGTTTTTTCTACTAACTCTAAAAGTTGAGTAATTCGCTTGCGACCATCCGCTTTGTGACTGGCGTACAAACCCACCAAAAACTCCTCACCTCCCCAATAAGCAACAATATCTTCATCTCGGAATTGACGCTGTAAAATCTGCCCAAACTGTCTCATCACATTATCTCCCACCACATAGCCATACTGATTATTAATAGATTGAAAATGATCGAGGGCAATCAGTACCAAACAAAAAGGCTGACAGTGACGCTGAGACAGATGCAAATATCGATTCAAATCATGGCTAGAACGACGACGGTTCACCAAACCCGTGATCGGATCGGTTTCTGCTAAACTCCGCAGCAGATGAATGCGATCGAGACGGTTAAAAATTCGGGTAATTAATTCGGCTTCAGCAAAGGGTTTAGAAATATAATCATCCGCTCCGGCTTGATAAATCTGTTGAACGGTTTTTGGATCTTTACGACCCGAAAGAAACAAAATCGGTAAAGCATTCCAACTGGGATCGCTGCGAACCGTTTTACAGAGTTCCAGCCCATTAAAATAAGGCATTTCTAAATCCAAAATCAGCAGATCCGGCGTGGTTTTTTCCAGGGTTTGCCAAAATAAACGCGGATCGGCCAAGGGAGTAACTTCTAAACCGTAAGATGGCAGCAATTGCAGTAAATGATCGAGGGTAATCGGATCGTCATCCACCGCTAAAATTTTGGTCGAAGCGCTCGGAGTAGACACGAGAATATCTTTGATCGCTTCAAGAACTTGATCGTAAGACACCGATTTTGATAAAAAAGCATTTCCCCCTAAACGAGCAACTGCGGCGCGATCGCTCATATTATCGCGTACTGTCCACACCAATACAGGTAACTCCGGAAACTGGTCTTTCAATTCTTCGAGCAACCGGAAACCGCCGTCTCGATGTTCGGGAAAAACCAAGTCCAGCAAGACTAAATCAGGAGGGGAATTTTCCTGCAAAATCACCCGCGCCTTTTCCAGTTTTGAGGTAACATCGAGTTGAATATTCCAGTTGCTCGCGGCTCGTTGTAACTGTTCGCTCAGTTCAATATCATCATCGACCACTAAGACTCGATATTGAGTTTGTTGAGGAGTTGCGGTTTGCAGTTCTAAGATCGCATTGGCATCGAGATCGGAGGATGTTTTTTCTTCCAACCAGTCTAGAGGTTTTTGCAATTCTTCATGGAGTTGAGCGATGAATGTTTTTAGGGTTTGAATGGAAGTTGGAGTTTCAGGGTGTTGACGCGCTTCAATCAACCCCTGTTCGATCTGTTGAGCGAGTCGATATCCCGATTTAAACCCAAACATTCCCAGAGAACCGGCGAGTTTATGGGCTTGCATTTGGGCATCTTTACACAGTTCTGGGGTTAAAGTCGGGGTTTGAGCAGAAGCGATCGTTTGTTCTAAGGTATGAATGCGATTTAAAATCAGGGTTTTAAATCGTTCCCAGGAGTCAGCGAAATTGGTTTTTCCAGAAACAGAAGCACCATCAACCGATACGTCTACTGAGGGACTGTTGGGCCTGGTGGGGGTGATGTTCTGGTGTTGCTGAGACTGGCTTTCCGGAAGGGGTTTGAGACGGTAGCCGACACCATAAACCGTTTCGATTATTTTTTCAGCGTTTACCCTTTTTAGCTTGCGCCGCAACCGTTTGATATGCGCTCGCACCGTATCTTCATTGGGCTGAGTTTCAAAAGACCACAGGTGTTCGAGAATGGCACTTTGAGTTAAAACCCGTTTGGGGTTGCGAAGAAACAGTTCCAGCAGGCTGTATTCTTTGGGAGAAAGGGAGAGAAGTTGTTGTCGGTAAGTGACTTCCCGCGATACCGGATCGAGGCGTAGATCCTGCCATTTAAGTAGGCTCGCATTGGCTTTGCGAGGAGAACGCAGTAAACCCCGAATGCGTGCAAACAGTTCCCCTCGGGTAAAGGGTTTAATCAGGCGATCGTCGGCTCCCGCTTCTAAACAGGCAACTTGATCGATGCTGCCGTCTTCAACGGTTAAAAGCAGAATGGGAACGGTGTAGGCTTGTTCGCGAATGCGCCGACACAGATCAATTCCATCCAATTCCGGTAGGCTAGTATCAATTAGCAACAGATCATAGGTGAAAGCTTCCACATAAGCCCAACCCTGTTCGCCATCTATAACCACATCGACGACATAGCCTTGTTCTATCAGTGCCTTTTTGATTTGATGAGCTTGTGCTTCGTCATCTTCTACGACTAAAAACCGCATGAGATTTTTGCCTCAAATAACTAACTTCAGAATAAATGAGAATGAATCGGCTTGAACTGAATCGTTATTTAATGTTGCTATAACCTCCATGAAGCGACAGCTATCTTTAGCTTACAATTGGTGAAAGTGATCGGGATTTACTGCTTTGTTAACCCGCCAGCGGGAACTCAAAGCTTCCATCGCTGAAAGAGCTTTAACTTCTGATCTTATCACGTTTGTCTGAGGTGTCTAGTCTTTTAATCGCCGAATTTTCTATCATCTTAGATTGCTGGTTTTGTGAAAGTTTACCATCTATCTATTCAAGAAAATTTGATTAATCAATGGAATTAATTAGAAGATGTATTGTCAACAGTCAGGGGTTCCGGGGGTTTTGGGGGAGGGACTGGAGATGGTAGGGGCGGGTTCGACCTCAATGTAGGTTTTCCCACCAAATCAGTTAGATAAATGCGCCCCGGAGATCAGGGCCGTTTCATTCTAGCCCTAAAACTTGGCTACTCCGAACACCCAATAGCAGATCATTGACCATTCATCATTGATAATTTATCATTGAGTATGACCGTTTTCAAAACTATTGCGATTCCCTTATAGTCCAATGATAGTCGGTACTACAGAAGCAGCCCAGATTTTAAAAATCTCTACCGCTCGACTGCGAGTTCTCCTAAGCGAAGGCCGAGTCGAAGGTGCTTATAAGACCGGGAAGATGTGGCTCATTCCCCTGGTTGAGGGCGAACCCATCATTCAGCGAGGGAAAAGAGGCCCGGCTCCCCGTTGGTGCAATCCGAGAAAACTTCCAAAAAAGATTGTTCACGTTAATTCTCACAGAATTCGCCAAAATCAAAAACACCAGGAACGACTTCCCGTGATTACGGTCAGAGAGGGCAACACCAATACTTACGGGCATACTGTCGAAATACAGGGAGGATGTCGTGTTGTCTATAGTCCCGATAAACCTCTCCGTTGTGGTGCCAGGGTTTGGATTGAAACCTTTTATGATGTTCAGGTCGTCGGTTAGTCAAAATC
The DNA here is from genome assembly GCA_035285085.1 of Lyngbya sp. Lineage (GTDB taxonomy): Bacteria > Cyanobacteriota > Cyanobacteriia > Cyanobacteriales > Microcoleaceae > Capilliphycus. The sequence continues at coordinate 11,212 of JAYKHV010000090.1, forward strand.
TCTTGATCTCCCCACAGTTTTATAATCGGTATTCAACGGGACTTGATCTTAAAATTTACCTGGTTTTTGACCTTTAATCTATTTTTCTTGGGCTAAAACATAAAAATATAACCATAAAAAAGCTCAAACTTTGCAGTCTGAGCCAATGAAACTTAAGCAAAACTTGTTATTCGTGAAAACACGATATTAAACTTGTCAAACTTTAAAGTCAAACTTTAAAACAGAGAAAAAAATGCGATCGCTATAAGCGTTTTCAATTCAAATTCAGACCGACAAATTAAGCCATTCCGACCAACTTAGCGCTCAGTTCCCACAACCGCTCGGCTTTCTTATCATCAAGCGCCTCATTAGACATTTCTTGAACAAAAGACTTTCGACCTTCTTTTTGTCGGTTTCCCCAACTCCAATAAACGCCGGAGGTATTATATTCGGGGTCAGCTACAACCATCGCCACCCGTTCCCCTGCGAGTTCTTCGGAAACAAATCCACCCGTAATATTCTTCTGGAACCAAGGAAAAATCTTTTGAAACAAAGGATAATGATTTCTGAACAAAGCCGTCGTTGCGACACAACCGGGATACAAAGAACTAAACACAATTCCCGTCGATTCGTGATAGCGTCGGTGCAACTCCCGCATCGTTAAAACATTGCAGAGTTTGCTATCTTTGTAAGCCTTACCCGACTTGAACTTTTTCCCATCAATCATCGCAATCGGCGCTTTAAATCCGGCTTCCAATCCTTGCATATTTCCCAAGTCGGGAGGTGCGGGAATTGGAATTTTTCCGCCCAATTCTTTCGGGTTGGCGGTAACAGTTCCCAAAATAATCAGTCGGGGTTCGGAACTCGCCGAATGTTTCAAATCCTCTAACATGAGGTTGCACAGCAGAAAATGTCCGAGGTGGTTCGTCGCCACGCTGAGTTCGTAGCCATCCTCACTGCGTAGGGGTTCCTTCTCCAACGGAAGGTAAACCGCAGCGTTGCAAACCAAAGCATCGAGAGATTTACCGCTTTCACGGAAGGTACTGACAAACTGGCGAACACTGTTTAAAGACGCCAAATCCAGACCCATGATAGTATAGCTGTCTGCGGGAATTCCGACCGTTTGAGCGGCGTTTTCCGTCTTCTCCAAATTCCGACAAGCCATCACCACATACCAGCCTTTTTTAGCCAAAGCTTTTGCGGCTTGTAAACCCACTCCCGAGGATGCGCCCGTAATCACGACGGTTGGCTTCTGATGTTGTTCCATTGTGTTCTGACTGAGTAGATCGCTGTTGATTTTTGTCAGGATCTAATCCTACTAAATTACGAGATTATATTGTCTCATTGTTGATTGTCTACTGGGCTGGTGGCGGGGGTGAAGTGTTTAGGAAGCTTGTCTGCTATTGGAAAACAGCCACAGTGAAGAACTATTACGAACTGTTTCCCCTGGCGTTACAACGTTCAAATTGTTAAGAAATATTGGGGTAGGCGGTTGGGTTTCCAGCGTCAGTGAACAGGTTACAGGTTAAAGGTTACAGGTGAGGGGTTCGCGGGAATATTTACGGTTGTGGGTTACAGACTACTTCTTGTCGTACACAGCCCTACAAAGCGTCCGACTGGCGACAGAGAGAGAAAAATCAAAAACTCTATCTAAAGATAGGCGTGGATTTCGATTTCTACGTGTGATAATTCAGAGGAATGAATGCGTTTGTTTGTTCCTTATCGACAAGAAAGACTTGAGGGTAGTTTTAAGGGACTGAGTTATCTGCTCAGTCCTTATTTTTTTGTCCGTCTCTCACCTACACCTTGATTTAAGTTTTGTCTATAGTTTGCAACAATTCTTAACATTTTGGGGTTCGGGTGTCAAAGTCTGGAGTACCATGACACCCGAGAGAAAAATGGGCCTATTTCTTGGGAGAATTGATCGAGCAAGTTTCAAAACTGCATTGGGTAAAACGTTGTCTTCGAGAAGCGACAAACTTGTAGATTTTTGGGCCGAAAGTTGATGAACCGGGAAGATAGAGAACCAGTCGTAACGGCCACAAGATTGGAATATACCGCAAAATTTCTCGAAAAGCAAAAAATCCTTTTCTGACAGCTCCATTTGGTAAAATTAAGTGCATTTCCTCCAAACAAGCTTGCAGGGAAATTTGAGGATGAGTTTTGGCGACCGTTTGCCATCGGGTTTCTAAGTCGCTGTAAATTAGACGGTTAAACCAATCAAAATAACACAAAACAGTCATCGAACGAATGCAGAGAGGACACTGACCGTCATAGAGAATTTCGGGTTTGTTGTTTGAGGCGGAAGACCAGGGGCGAGCGGTGAATTTTTGAACAATAGAAGCCCAAGGAATAAACACCGCATAAAGAGCAATAAACTGGAAAAAAGGCGCTCTCTGTGCCAAATAAATCCCGATGTGAAAAGACGCTCCTAAAGGGATATAAATCCAGACAAGCTGCGGGAAAATAAGCACGAGAAAGAAAGTGGCTTCAAACCAAACCGCCATCAAAGAAGAAAGCACAGCCATGGTGTGGTTATGTGCCAACCAAACTCCGATATCACTTCCCCACCGCAAACCATCTGAGAGTAAATAGTATTGCAGTGTATACCCGTTAAACCAATCTAATCCATCATTCGTTAATTTAGCCAGTCCTGCACTCAGATAAACCAGTGCAAACATCCACTGAATAAACAGCAAGGGCCACCGGGAAAAATTGCTATTTTCATTGACAATATTAAAGGCTTTAAACTGGCGTTGATTGAGGTTAAATTTAATCCGTCTTCCGATGTCATCAACAGATAAAACTCGACCGGATGGACTCAACGCCAGGACAAATAAAGCCATCATCATTAAGGCTTCAGGATGATGAAATTTACCAAAAGAATAGAGATATTCTTGCATCCAGAGACAGCCGAGAGAAAAGGGAATTAAACTCCAATTCGTTTTGAAACCGAATAACGCAAGAATACCCGTTCCTACGGTAATCCAATAGATAATCGATAGAAAAATATCCGGGGGCGGTTCACTCCAACCAAAAGGTAAAGTGAGTAACTGAACAAAAGGTAACGGAGTATAAACGGCACCCGACCATGAAGACCGCTCTAAAAGTCCGTTGAAATAGTTTGGTTTTAGAAGAACGTAGAACAGTTGAAAGCTAACAAAAATAATCCGACAAATGGCAAGGTTAAACAGGGGAGCAGGACGAAACCAGTAAGCGTTCCATGCTGCTATAATTGAATTTTGATGTTGTTGTTGTAATCTCATCGGGGTTCTCCCTACTATTTTTTATAGATTGTTTTGTTCAAGGTTTTGGGCAATGTTTTAATTCCATCTTTGGTAAGTTGATAAGTATCAACATTTAAAAAGAGTTCCTGAATTTGCTTGTCATTTTTGGCTTCATACATTTTGATAAATTCCGATAAGCTCTTTTCATCTTTTTCTATATTAGCCGCATAAAACTTGAACTTGTAGTCTTTTAATCCCAATGATTTATGATTGACAACCGCTTCGGTTCCATCGTTTAATTTAGCCATCAGCGTATGTTTTTTAACGGTATCTCCTTCATAGTTAGCGCTGCTATACATTGCATAGGATAAAAAAGGATAAAGTACCGGATCGCAACTTACGTTAACCGTCACAGGTAAAAATGAGAAGATCTCTCCCAAGCAAAACAATCTGACCGCAGCCCCAGCTTGCAAAATTAAACACAGAAGTATAAAAGGAGAAATCAGCTTTTTTGTATTGTTTTCGAGATTGATTGAGAATGTTTTTTTCATTGTTTTTCCCTGAGTTAATGCTATTTTTATCAAACCATACGGAAAGCCAAACCGAACTACAAGAAGAATGATACTGCTTTTCTAAATCGATAAAATCCTTGTCTCAGTCCTTGAATTAATTGCTGATAAGTTTTGATGCAGAATCGTTTTAATCGATAGCAAACGACTTCGTAGCGATGGGAAATTGTGGGCATTCTTAGCAGAATATAAACACATTTTCGACTGAGACAAGCCAGAAATCCTTTTAACTCGATTCCAAAACTTGATACAGTTGCTTCGTGAATTCCTAAGGTTAACATCTGTCCCAAATGCAAATAATGAAACGCTCGCAATGGTCGTTTCTCTATTGCTGATTTGAGATTTTTAGCGGCACAATTTGCTTGTTGAAATGCAGCTTGAGCGGTTGTAGGAATTTGTTGACCAAGGCGATCGCGGATATCGGCTAAATCACCCAAAGCAAAGACTTCTGGATAATCCAAAAGTTGCAATGTCGGTTGAGTTAAGAGTTGTCCTTGACTATTGTGTTGACAGTCGAGAAGATACAGCCATTGTCTGGCTTGAGTTCCCATCGTTCCCACGAGTAAATCGACAGGAACAGTATCGGTTTTATTCCCTTGAATTAGGGTAATATAATCTTCTCCTACCGCCTCAACTGTGGTTTTAAAGTTGATCTGAACGCCGCGAGAATTCAGCGATTTATAGGCTGTTTTTTGGCAGGTTTTTGAAAAGTTTTTGAGGATTTTTTGACCGCGAACAATCAGAGAAATATCGCCTCGTTCTCCCAAACGATCTGCTAATTTACCCGCTAATTCAACAGCATTTGCACCGCCTCCAATAATTCCAACTCGAATTTTAGACCGATTAGAATTTTCAAGCCTGTGCAGTTTTTCTTGCAAACGCATTGCATCCGCAAGGGTTCGGAAAGCATAAGCATGAGTTGAGACACCCGGAACTGTATCGCAATGGCTTCGTCTTCCCACTGCTAGAACTAAATAATCATAGAATAAAGGATCGCCCTCTTGCAGTTGAATTTGATGTTTTTTTAAATCGATCCCTTTCACCGTTGCTTGATGAAATTTAACATCTGTATTCATCAATAACTTTTCAAACGAAGGAGCGACTTCCCAGGTTTGCAGTTCTCCGGTGATTAATTCATAGAGAAAGGGAGTAAACAGGAAGCGATCTTTTTGATCGATTAAAATAATTTCCGGTTTTTTCCCTTTAGACCAAGATAGATGATCTAAGTACAAAGCAGTGTATAATCCAGCAAAACCACCACCCAAAATACAAATTCGAGTTGGAGTGTTTAACCCGGATTTTAAGTCTTGCAGCATATTTATGTTTCCTCTAGAGAGGATGCGAGTCACCACTTGAAAAGAAATGATCGAGAATTAGCGAGATAAACGCTATGCAAGCCACAATAATGACTGCTCTGAGTTTTTTCAGAGATTGATTTGAAAACTTAAATAAACTTGGTGTGAAAGAACTAGGGTTAATCTATCTTATTAACAGGACTGAATAAAAGCTGTTTATGTAAAGTTATCCGGGGATTTCTGTAAAAGTTTGGTAAAATATCTCTGGATTGTTATGGAAATATAGCTTGATGCTTGAACCTCTAGACTACAATACTATTAGATTGCTAAATTAGCTTTGTTTACCCGCAATCTGAATCCCTTGATTTTAGAGATGAACTCTAAGTTTTCAGTGGCGATCAAAAGCTGCACTTGATTCTCTAATCAGCAAACTTCCTATCAGTCTATTTTTTGGGGAGTTAGAGGCGATCGCCGGTCCGACTCCCGCAGACGGCCCAACCTCTTTCTCGCTTTGGGAAAATTCATTGCACCCGCTCCCTTCATCTGTGCTATAATGGAATACTAGCAATCAGCGGACGTGGCGGAATTGGTAGACGCGCTAGATTTAGGTTCTAGTACCGCAAGGTGTGAAGGTTCAAGTCCTTTCGTCCGCACTAACTTTAAACTCTTATCCTGACGTGATTTCAGCTTGTCGATTGTCAAATTATTTGTCGTCGTTGTCAAATTAGTGTCGTTTTTTAGGGTTGAAACTTGCTGTTTAACAGATTGTGATTTGAAGAAGAAATTGGCCAGGTTTGGAAGAAGAAATTGGCCAGGTTAAAAGCCGAAAGACTGATTCCATCGTGAAAGAAGAAACAGAGTTGGAGCCAATTTGGAACAAGAAAGTGGCCATCATCCCAAAATGGAAGAAGAAAGTGAACACTTTTACAGTAAAATCAGAAAGAAAATAAAACTGCAAATCAATGCTCACAGAAGAAGAATTTGAGCAATGGTGTAGCCAACTACAACTACCGCAAGCTAGCCGTCACCTAATCACTCAAATTCGCCAAGCACCACCATCGCGGAGAGTACAAGGGAATTACGGCAACGTTTGTGGGAAATATTGTAGTGAAAAAATGGGTCAAACCATTCAATTTGAATCCCATCGGGGCGAATTAGCACATATCATCGACAAATTAGAGCATAATCGCGAAGTTTTAGAATATTACGACCAACCGCCACCAATAGAATTAAATTACACTTCCAAAAGTGGTCGAAGAGTACGAACAGCACATACCCCTGATTTTTTCGTAATAGGATTAACAGAAGCCAGATGGGAAGAATTTAAACCCATTAATGAATTAATCAAAAAAGCACAACAGCAACCCCACCGCTATCTCCAAAATGAAACGGGAAATTGGCATTGTCCACCAGGAGAAGAATACGCTCAAAAATACGGACTTAATTATTCTATCAAAACAGACCTCGAATCCCACACCATTCGGTTAAGAAATTATCAATGGTTAGAACCCTATTTTCCAAGACAAAACTTAGACGAAAACGATACTCTAGAAGCCGTCATCTTATCATTAGTTAAAGCCCAGCCCGGAATAAGTTATACCAAATTACTATTGACCCAATCAGAAATAACTACTGATAAAATCAACAGTTTGATTGCTCAAGAAAAAATATTTATTAATTTTAATACAGCCCCATTAGCCGAACCCGACCAAGTGCGGATTTTTGCCACCCTAGAACAAGTTGAAATATTTGAACAAAGCGGATTATCAGACATCAACAAAGATTTCTCCTCCTCAAATTCCAGTTACCAAGAAGTAGAAAAACTTCTACTCAAAGCACGTCCTCAAGATTTAGAAACCGCTAATACCCGTTACGAAGCAATCAAACCCTACTTAGAAGCTAATGCACCACCAATTACCAAAGCGAGTCGCAGTATTCGACGTTGGCGTAAACAATATCTAGAAGCACAAAAGCTGTACGGAGATTTACATGGTTATGTTGGCTTACTACCCAAACATTTAGAAAAAGGGCATCATCAAAAACTAGAACCAGCCTTGTTAGAATTGATGACAGATTTTATCGAAAAACATTACTTTACTCCCAAAAATAGACGAGTTAGCGGGGTATATCGAGAATTTCAAGTAGTCTGTAGTCAAAAGCAACCCCCCTTGACCCCACCATCAGAAAAAACATTTCGTCAACAAATTAACCGACAAAAAAACTATCAGCTAATTCTCGCCCGTCAAGGTGCAAAAGTAGCCAAACAATCCTTACCATTTCACTCTACAGATGGAATGCCCAAAAATGGAGAATTACCTTGGGAAAATGTACACATCGACCACACTTGTCTAGATATTAACCTAGTTAGCTCCTTAATTTCCCTCGCGACTTGCAATATTAGTAGCGCTATCACCTCTGAACAAATCAACTTAGGTCGCTGTTGGGCTACCTTGATGGTAGATGGTTATAGTAAAAGGATTTTAGCCGTCTATTTAAGCTTTGAACCACCAAGTTACCGTAGTTGTTTAATGGTAATTCGGATTTGCGTCAAAAGATTTCAAAGATTACCACAAACCATCATTACTGATAACGGGAAAGAATTTCATAGCGTCTATTTTCAACAACTGTTAGCTTACTACAAATGTAATCATAAATATCGTCCATCAGGAGAACCCCGTTATGGAAGTCCCGTCGAAAGAGTATTTGGGACAACTAACACCTTATGGTTACACGAATTACAAGGAAATACTCAAATTCTCAAAAATAACAGACAAGTTACTAAGTCGGTCAATCCAATTCATCAAGCCGTTTGGACACTTGGGAAACTGTATCAATCCTTAGAAACCTGGGCTTATTCAATTTATGAAAATCGTCAGCATTCTAGTTTAGGACAAAGCCCATTTCAAGCTTATGAAGCTGGAATTCAATTAGGAGGAAAAAGAGAAAATCGTCATTTGGAATATGACCAAACCTTTTTAATTTTAACCTTACCAACACCAAGTAGCGGCGATACTCGCATCGTACAACCAGGAAGAGGAGTCAAGGTCAACCATATTTATTATTGGTGTTCGGCTTTCCGTGACCCGGAAGTAGAAAAAACTGCTGTTCCGGTCAAAATAGACCCTTTTAACGTTAGTATTGTCTATTGCTATGTAAAAGGGTTATGGCATCAATGTACCTCTAGCCATTATCCCTACCTTCAAGGGCGGACGGAAAAAGAACTACAAATTATTAGTGCTGACTTACGTCAACGCAAGGTAAATCAAGGAAAAGGAACCATTTGATCTAATACAGAATTAGTAGAACATTTACAGGGGGCTTATCAATTAGAGGATAAATTGCTTAAACAACGCTTACAAGCATTAGAAAATCAAACGGTACTGAATCTGATTGAAGGAAAACAAAGAGCGCAAAATAGCCTTCAATTGAGTCAACTAGAGGAGACAAACAACGAGGTAGAAGTCTTACCAATTACTTTTAGCGAAACCGAAACCCTTGAATCTTATGGAGAGTTTTAACTGATGGTACCGTCTTATCCACAACAATTATTACAAGCTTCTAGCTCGGAAAAAGTGGCATTCTTTGTTAATTATACAATGGCACATCCTCATTTAATTCAGGCTTTCAACGAAGTCATGCAATCGGTATATCATGCACCAGGTATTTCCTTAATTTTCGTAGTGGGACCAACCGGAGTCGGAAAAACTACCTTATTACACCGTTTAGAACAGAAATTAACTCAAAAAAGCTTACCAGAGTTAAGACATAATCAAGGTAAAATTCCTGTGATTGGTTTAGAAGCGAGGTCTCCAGAATTTAGTCAGTTTGACTGGAAAGATTTTTATATCCGCCTGCTGAAGTTGTTAAATGAACCTTTGGTGGAAAAAAAGATTAACTATGGTCAATCTTGCTCCAAATGGCGTGCGGCTGTGGAATCAGCTTTAATTAATCGTTCTCAATCACGCTTTTTATATTGATGAAGCCCATCATTTAACCATGTTACAAGCGTGGGCGGAAATTGAAAGACCAACCAGAAACTCTCAAATCTCTGGCTAATTTAACTCAAGTTAAAATTATGCCGACAGGAACTTATGATTTATTACCGTTGATTGACTTGGGAGACCAGTTATGTCGGCGGAGTAAAACTATTCATTTTCAACGGTATCATGCGGAAAATGCCACGGAAGCGAAAGCTTTTAAGAGTGTAGTACAAACTTTTAGTCAATATTTACCTTTACTAGAAAGACCGGATTTATTATCTCATTGGGAGTTTCTTTATGAGAGAAGTTTAGGTTGTGTAGGTATTTTAAAAGATTGGCTTTCTCAAACCCTTTCTGGTGTTTTAGATAATGATGAGAAGGCTGTGACTATTACTTGATCAGATTTAGAGCGTTATGCTCCTTCCGTTCGTCAATGTCTAGTAATGTTGAAGGCTATTTCTATAGGAGAACAACAATTACAAGAATCTGATGAAGATTTACTCAAACTACAACAGGCTTTAAAATTAACCCCCTTATCTGTTCACAAACAAACTCTCAGCAAAACTCCAGCCAAAACAACTAAAAAGCCGATTGCACAAGCATCGCCCCGTCGTTATCCTTTAAAAGAGGAGGAGTCAACCACAGATTCCTTTCGTTCCCTGTGAGCAGTGGGATTTAATTATTCCGAAATTACCATCAAGAAGTCGTCTTTATTCTTTAGAACCTATCGGATTGGGAACTCCTTATGTTGAGTGTTTGAGTAGTTATTTGCAAAGGTTAGCACAACATCATCATCTTCGACCTTGGCAACTTTACAACCATGAACTGGTACCTTTGATTAAGAATCAGGAATATTTGTTATCGATAGATACTAATAAAACTGCGATTAGGCAGACATTTTTAAGTGGCAAGACTACTCCTTCTAATTTATCGGTGGTCAATGGACTAAAAAATATGACTAAAGCAATTGTGGCGGCTGTAGAACAGTTAACTAACCGTGATGATTTACGCTGTTTAACTTGGGTTACTTGGTTAGGAGTTTGGCGTTCTTATGACTGTCCATTGAAATATTTTTGTGCTTGGTGTCCTCATTGTTATCAAGTATGGAAAGAGCAAGAAGAAGTGATTTATTTGCCTTTGTTATGGTTATTTAAAGAGGTGAGGTTTTGCCCGATACATCACACTTTGTTAGAGAGTGTTTGTCCTTACTGTCGGCAAACAATGCTGAATTTTTGTCAACCTGGTTATTGTTCGCATTGCGGAGAATGGTTAGGGCGTAAACTTTTGCCCCTTGATTTGACTAATTATTTTCCTTTACCAGAAAAGTTAAATATCTATCAGCAAAAAGTTTTTGGTTTACAGGATTTTATTCGCATTACACCTTTTTTATCACAACCGCCTCGAATCAAGAATGTCTGTGACTATCTTTATGAGTATTGTTCTCATCTTGACTTACAACAGTTCAAAGATGTTGACGATTCATTATGGATAGATCTGGATTTGTTTGCCTTACCAGAAAAATGCGCCTATTTCTACAGTTTTGGCTTTTCTGTACATTTTTTCTATGACCTGTTTCGTTACTTAAATATTTCTCAACCGTCAACTTTTCCTGTAGTTTACCTTTATGTCATTTTCCGGCCTTTAAAGGAACGTAGAGTTGGCCATCTGTTTTAGGAACGTTTTGTTGGCCACACTGGCCAATTTCTTCTTCAAGTCACACAGATTGTTGTGGTTATTAACACATTATTTCCGACTACTTAACTGCTTAAGTTTTTGATGGACTTCTATTGCTAGTTGTAGGGATTCGTTGAGTAATCTTCCCGGTTCTGTGGTTGTGTCGGAATTGAAAGGGGCGATCAAAGTGTTGAAATCGGTGTCTAAAAGTTCCTGATTTTTAGCAATAAACTGATGATTTCTACGCAGGATTCTTTCGGTTTTCAAGGCTCGCACGAGATCGGCTCGAATCAGGTTGAGGGCGGCGAGGATTTGTTCTCGCTGATAGATTTTGACACCCAAATTTCCGGCTTGTTCTAACTCCTCATATAAAATTAAAGTCTGCACAATCGCATTATAGCGATCAACCTCATCAAAAATTGTCAGTAAGTCGGGATTTCTCACCGAAATCAGAATTTTGTATAAATCGTCTATAATTACAGCTAAGGCAGCGATCGCATGGATAACAATCAGCAACGGGTGATGGTGTTCAAAGACTGCGGCTAAAATTCCGTAACTGATTAAAACGAGGACAGATATAATTAAAGTTTTACATCCTTCCTTGACAAATTTCTGCCCTGTTGCGGGTCGATAAACCTGATTGATTCCCAAACCACTGAGGTGTTTTAATTCTCCTTTTGTGATTTCTAACCCTTGTAGTTCCGAGCGCATGGAGGATCATCTAAAATCTGGTCGCGTTAACTTAGTCCGATTTTAACAAAATTCTGATCTTTCTAGGATTTGCTTTGGTGTTCTCTGGCGAGGGGGGTGATTAATTGCTCTCGTTTGGCTTTTTGAAATGCCCATTCGGGTGTGAGAGGAAGGGGTTTCTTTTCTTCAGAATAAGCTAGATTTAATTGAACTAATTCATCGAGTTCTTGTTCCAAACTTCGCCTTTCTACCAGACATCTAAGCAAAAAGGCATCATAGCGATCGCCAATCAGTTCATAAACTCGGGAAGCGTTTAGATTGTTATTGGCTCTTTCGTTGGGATTTAAAAAGGTGAGTAAAGGGGCTAATCCGGCGACTAAAATAGAAAGAAAGATTTGAAGAATCTTGCCAGAGTTGCTACCGTCTGAACCCAGTTCTGATATAGCTTGAACCCCGGCTAAAGCCGCAAAAACCGTGCTGGGAATCCCAATATACAAGTGAGTATTGGACCACCGAATTGAAACTAAAACGTGCGCTCGACTCAGAATTCGACAGACATTGCGACGGTCTTCAGCCCTTGCCATAATATCTTCTCGTTGCACTGAAGAATCCGGGTTAGGAGTGACCGTCACTGAGGGCGGTTTATTGACCGTAGGGCTATCCTGCTGATTTGTGAAATCAGGGTCATTTGTATTCATCATTGGAGGTGAAATTGTACTGTAAAATTTTGGGGAAATTGTGGTAAAATTTTGTAAACAATAGCGGTTATTTTTCCAACTCCCCGACTAGCATTATAGGAGATCTCGTCAAACCTCAAAAGAGGGGATTAACAGCCTTCGGGTGGAAGTCAGCAGGACTGAGAATTTTTTGGGCTGGCGTTCCCTATCTCCTGACTCGGTGACTCGGTGTCTCGGTGTCTCGGTGTCTCCTAACTCCTTGTTTAACCCCAGAGTTTTAACCAAACAATAAAGGTTGTTCCCTGACCGACCAGACGAGAACACTGCCAAAGGTTGGGCGGTACCCAGTCCGAGTTGAGGGGAGAAAAAACTTGAATTTTTCCCTGCATTTCTGCGATTAAGTCTTGAGCGATCGCCAGTCCCAACCCGGTTCCCGGAATAGGACTCTCCGCTTGAATTCCTCGATACCCCCGTTGGAATAAATTGTCTAAATCTTCCAGGGGAATACCAGGCCCTGTATCACTGATGGCGATCGCCAGTTGATTAGAGGGTTTGCTGTTGTTTTTAGGCGGACGAACGCGAATGTAGATGCAACCAAGCGCCGGGGTGTATTTAAGGGCATTATCAATAATATTGCTCAAAACTTCCCGCAAGGCTTTAGAATTGGCTTGTACGAGGGGTAATTCAGGCGGAATCTCGGCGATACAGTCTAGATGACGTTCTTCGGCGATCGCTTGTGCCGAAACAATTAGGGGTTCAAGAACCGCTTTGACCGAAGTCGCTTCTAAAGGTTGTGAAGCGGGGAGTAACGCTTGAGTGGTTGTCCGATCGCCTCTGGCGGTTTCTTCGGTAAAATAACGGTCTGGGGGAGCAAGTTTCTCCAAAGTGGAGGCGAGGGTTTGATCGGATGCGGCGGCCAGACGCATCTGTTCTTCGTTCATGGCGAGGGTTTGATCGACTTGTTGCAGGAGTTCTTGCAGGCGATCGCTTTCTCGGAGAATACCGTCTGCTATTTTATGGTTTTTATCTTCGGGTAAAAGGCGTTTGAGCAACAATTTTCCAAAGGTTCGCACCGCTGTTAAGGGACTTTTTAACTGGTGGAGCAGACTATGTAGGGTGTTGTATTGTTGGGCTTGTAATTGTTGCTGCTGTGTCAATTGTTGCTGAAACCAGGCTCGACGTCGATCTAAAATACAAGCTGTAGTTAGGGTATGGGCGATCGCTTGGATTTGATGGTGTTCTTGAGGTGTCCAAGGTCGATCTTCTCGGCTCGTGACTAAAAATCCCATGACGACACCATCGCGCATCAGGGGTAAAACAAATTGACGCTGTTCTGCGGGTTGATCTTCCGGAGGAGGTTTAGAAGAAGGGACTTCAAAAAAATCCTTCTCCGATTCGACCTCAACCAGAGGAATACTCTCTGAGAGGTTCGACGAAGTTGCCGAGAGCAGACGAGGACGAGTGTTGAAACTGTCTTCTCCATCTAAACCTGAAGGCATTAAGGCAAGACTATCTTGCCAATGTCTGCTCGTTTCTGGATAAGCCGCGACGGGGATCAATTTTCGACTGCCCCCATCGACCCAGTCTTCAGCCAAGTAGACAATACTCAAAGAGGCTCCCAAACTAGCAACGAGGGAGACTTGAGCTTGGCAGAGTGTAACAAACTCGGAACTGGTTGGCATCAGCAAAGAGGAGCATTTTAAGTTTAAATGAGCAATCTCTGCTTTTGGCTGCCGTCGTCAGTCAAAAGTGGGGGATCAATCATTTTTGCCGCAATTCGGGTGAGTTTTGCGAGCTTATCTTGCATTTTAGTGCATTTTATCAAGATGAGGAATAGGTTTTACAGTGAACAGTGAACAGTGAACAGTGACCAGTGAACAGTGAACAGTGACCCTTCGGGTATCTCAGTAGCGGAGACGCTTCGCGTTAGCGTAGCTCCTCTGAAAGAGGCACGGCAGTCGCTCTACTTGGGGGTTTCCCCCTGGAGCAACTGCCGAACCCGAAGGGTAACTGGTAACTGATAACTGATAACACCCCCAAAATTTTTCCCGAAAAAATGGCCCGATACTCTTTCTATCTACCGGAGGGATGGGTTATGATGGATTGTACTAGCACTGCTTTTGCTTTATTGCAAGGTTTTTTTGTATCGATCTGTTAAAAGATATTGAAATTTTGAACCAGAATCGATATACTTCTACCGGATTTGGTAGCTAGATTTACAACACGTCTGCAAAAAACAGGAGGTAAGTTAAGTTGGCTAGAAGACGTAAGCGCAAGAGCCGTCGCAGACAAGAAGGCCGTCGGATTCTAGAATGTGTACCTCAATACAGCATTTCTAGCGGAGAAGATAAGCCGGTAACAGCTGCCCGCAAGTTTATTCATGCTGAGGGAATCATTCCTCCCGCGTTGCTTCTTGTCAAGCGAAATGAGCATACCACAGATCGGTACTTTTGGGCGGAAAAGGGTTTGTTCGGCGCTCAGTATGTCGAAGAAAACCATTTTCTATTCCCCAGTTTAAAACATATTGCAGAGAGAACCACTGCAACTCCCGCTCGGGTTTAGGCTCTGGTGTTGTCGGCAACATCATTTTTTTTGTCTAAGTTTGAGCAGATGATCACAGCAACGCCTGCTAGAGTTGATGTTGATTTGGCAGAAGTCGGCTCAAATCGTGAGCGGGTCAAGTAGATGAGGAAGACTTTATTATAACTCTCTACCGAACCCATTACACGTTTAGCCTAAATTTTGAGGAGTGAGAACTTCTGTCTCCTCCACTGTAATGATTCTCTGCTGCTCAGAAGCCCACTCACGCTTTGTGCGTTGAGTCCCATGATTTCAACCCAAGAGACTGTTTCAAGGTGGCGAGTTCATCTCGATGTCCTCTGACGGTCAGAATACTCTGGGGTTGAGTAACGGAGTCAAGAGCAACTTCGAGCTTCAGCGACACCTGTTCTATGCGTCTGGCTCGTTGCCAATAAAATAGACCCGTTAGGGGAGAAAGAATCACTAGCCCGAGAAACCATTCCCCGTTATTTTGAACGAGCATGGAGAGAACGAGGGCTAAACACAATAATCCCACAGCGGTGAGCAAAGTTAAAAAAATCGCTAGAAACCAACTCGGACGAACCATCCCCTCATAGGTGATTTGGTTTTCCGCTGGGTTCGTATGTGCGACGCGATAAGCGCGGGAACTAAAGTAAGCTTGAAGCTGAGTCAACAAGGACTCAGCCTCTTGTTGAGCAATCAGTTTTTCTTGTTGAGTGCGATCTTTAACAGAAGCCTTAATGAAGAAAAACAAACCGATGGCTAAAAGTGCGGTTAGCACAAAGGTAGAAGGTAAGACGGGAACAGTCATGGATGGCAATGCAGACAGCTTGAGTGAAGTTTTCCTGAGAATACTTTACACAAGTTGGCGTTCTCCCGCATACTCTTGAGCATATTCGTACCAAAGACGAGCCAACTCTTGAGCTTCGTTGCGAAATTCCGAGGTAAGCTGGTACATTCTGCGAGGGCGTCCCCGTCCTTCTACCTTCTTCCAATAGCCGGTAATGCTACCTTGCGCTTCAAGAAACTTTAAGGCACTATAAAGCACAGTATCCGAAAGTCTGTAGATGGAATATTCCTCTTCGAGTCGTTCAATTAACTCGGTGCCATAGGAATCTCCGCTTAAGACCACAGATAAGATGTAGCACACCGCCAACTCTTTATTGAGATAAATCGGCGGAGGGCTTTGGAAATAGCGATAAATGTCATCGAACGTCATAGTCATAGTCATTGGATTCTCCCGTTAAATATCCCTTCCCACACCAATGGAGGCAAGGGTTGTCCACTGACTGCTTGCTAATTTAGGCATCACGTTGATAAATTTATCGCGCCTGGGGAAAACCATTTAGTCAATACTGTCACCATTTGAAGGATCAATTTGCTGTAATTCCTCAACATGAGAGAAAATCACGGCAATTTCCACGAAAACATGGGCAGTCTAGCCTTCTCTAAGCTGTAATTTTTAAGCTTTTCTCAAGGATTTGATAGCATTCTTCGACGGAAATCCGTTGTTTCATCGCTTCGACTAAGGCTTCGTAGGCTTGTTGGTTTTGTTCGATTAAGGTTTGAGCTTGGAGGGTGGCCCAGCGTTCCTTGAGGGTGGCTTCTGATGGGGGACGTCTGAGTTGCGCCCACACCGCCCGAATTTTTCCTCGGTCTTCAAGGCCTCCTTCTGCTTTCTCATAGGCCAGGTTTTCGGCGGCAATACCGGCCATCCAAACGGTACAGTAGCGGTCAATTAATTGCGCTGAAAGCTGTCCTTTTTGCAGTTGACCCCCCAACTCGCGATCATTAAACCTCACGCCGCCCTGAGCCATCTGTCCCTGTCTCCAGGCTTCCCAAGCGTTGAGGGCGTAACCGGTGACGGGAATTTCCATTAAATAGGCCACCAGGAAATGACCCGCTTCGTGGCGGACAATGCGATCGCGTTTTTCGGGGGAAATTCCTTCTATACTTTCGATTAAAACGGTTGAACCCTGACCACTGAGGGCCAAAGTATCAATTGTCCCCAAAACCAGCAGGGAAAAAGCCAAACCTGCGGGAATGACCGGGGATAAATGAACAAGTGGCCCAAGCAGAGCGGACATCGTGATGGTAAAAATGCTGATCGCTATTAAATTGAGCGCTGTTTGGTTCATAACAGATTAGGGTTCGATCTCGGCTTCGGGGATATCGTCCGAATTTTCCGGAAGGGACTGAGCCTTATAAAAGGTTTCTAGACTATGGCGATCGCCAACATAACGCCAATGCCAGGGTTCATAACTCACCCCTTGAGGATTGTCTTGAGGAAAGGATAACTCAAAACTGTAGAAAGCTGCATTCTCAGATAGCCACTCGAAGGCTTTTGTCTTTTCAAAACTGACTTCTAAATGGGTATCGGGATAATCTCCATCGCCGATATCAATCGCATAACCGGTATGATGTTCGCTATAACCCGGAGGGGCGCTGACTTCAGCCCGTTTGCTGGCATTTTGGCCCCGTTGGGCTTTGACTTCAAAAAACAGATATTCTTGATCGGTAATGGTACGAAATCCCGATATCGGTATCAACCGCACATTTTC
This sequence comes from Lyngbya sp., assembly GCA_035285085.1. Lineage (GTDB taxonomy): Bacteria > Cyanobacteriota > Cyanobacteriia > Cyanobacteriales > Microcoleaceae > Capilliphycus. Next base: position 28,405 of record JAYKHV010000090.1, read on the forward strand.
CCGACGGGCGGCTTCTGCCATTTCTAGATAAGCTTGAGCGGCCGCCGAACGCAGTTTAATGCTACCATCTGCCGTGATACTTTGCAGTTCGTCTGGTGAGGCTTCTTCGTAGGGGAGATGTCCGAGTAGGTTTTCTGAGGGGTCTTCGGTGGAATTTACTGTTGCGGTTGAAGGGTTGTTTTCGGGGTTGGCTGTAGCGCTGGGTGAGGATGGGGGTTGAGTGGAAACCCGGTTTGGGGTTTCTTGGGCTGCGGGGGTGGGTGTCTGTCGAAGCAGGAGGCCAAATTGAGAATTGAGGACAAGGGTCAGACCAAAGGCGGCGATACCGAGTCCGAATAATTTCCAAAATGACCACTTTCGTTGCGACCCTCTGGCTGCGGGTTGGGTTTCGTGAGCATCTCGAATGGCTTCGGGGATATCCTCTGCAACCATTTCGGAGACGGGTTGTGTGTTTTCGGGCAAACTTGCGTTATTCAACAGCTTCACTCCTGCTTTTCGTCAAAGCACCACTTATCGATTTTAGACCGAGAGTTGAAGATTATCAGCAATAAATTTGCGATTGGCGTGAGGATCTCGACTAAATGTCCGGGTTGACGGGTTTGGGGGATGACTCCTGGCTGTTGAACGCTCAAACTCTGTTTTTTCGGTCTAATCTCGGTGGATAGATTTTTTACCTTGTCAGTTTACACGGACAGGGGTTAATATTCAGGTGAATTTTGAATTTTGCCGAATTTGTAGTTTTTTCAAATTGAAGAATTGTAGATTTACATTTCTCTTGGGTGAGTTTATTGTTTTTGACCGAACTTTTCCGTCAAACCTTGCTCTGTTTATCAATGGATAATGGATAATGGATAATGGATAATTAATTAATGAGGTTTAAGACCTCGACTTTCAAGGAGAAAAAAGAAAAATTATTTAGGTCGAGGTAATTATCCATTATTAATTATGAATTATTGAAGATCGAGTTTTAATTGAAGGGTTTAAAATTGATCTAAATGATCTTAAAAATAAGGAAAGTTGCCGCTTTTAAAATATCAAAATTTTATTTTAATTAATAACAAAATTACGGTTATTCTGTTGTTGAATTTATTGATATGAAAAAGGGTAAAATAAAAACAAAAACTATAAATTTATGATTAATAGTTTTCGGCAAAATTAGGATAAAGTTAAACCAACTCTAATTTTTATTATTCATCTAATGGGTCAACTTCTACAACTGTATCAATGGTTAATTGGCGGAGTCCTTCTGGGATGGATTCTCAGACTAATTTTACCGCCTTTCGTTCCCGTTTGGATTGGAAAATTTTTGTTTTGGGTTGGGGTTCCCATTGGAATTTTTGTGTTTTTACGTCAAGCCGATTTATCGGGAGAAATTTGGCTAGCCCCCGTTGTGGCGTGGATAGCGATTGTATTGGGTGCGAGTTTGGCTTGGCTTTGGATGAGTCGAAAACGCCGCCTTTCTCCCGTTAATGATACGTCTTGGAGTCGCCCAACTCAAGGGAGTTTTATCTTAAGTTCTATGGTGGGAAATACGGGTTATATTGGCTTTCCTGTTATCTTATCTTTGGTGGGAACTCAATATTTTGGTTGGGCGGTTTTTTATGATGGTTTGGGTTCGGCTATTGGCGCCTACGGGTTGGGTGTATTATTGGCGGCGAGGTTTGGTTTAGAAACTCAAAATCCTTGGGCTTTAATGATAGTTATGTTCAAAAATCCGGCGCTGTGGAGTTTGGGGTTTAGTCTATTATCTCGCGATGTTTCTTTACCCAACCAAGTTGAACAAATTTTACAATTTATCGCTTGGGGAATGATTGGTTTATCGTTAATTTTGATGGGAATGCGGTTGAGTCAGCTTTCCTCTTGGCGTTATTTGAAACAAGCTTCTGTCAGTCTTTCGATTAAAATGTTGATTGTTCCCTTGGTTATGGGTACCATTCTCTCAATTTTGGGAGTTGAGGGATCACCGCTCCTGATTATGGTATTATTAATGGCAACTCCCCCCGCTTTTGCAACGTTGGTGTTAGCCGAAGCGTTTAATTTAGATCGGGAGTTAACGGTTACGACTCTCGCTGTCGGTTCTGTGGCTTTGTTGGTGACTCTACCGCTTTGGTTGCTGATATTTGGTTGAGAAAATTGGGTAATCAAAACTAAAGCTTGAGGTGTTTTTACCCCAAGCCTTAGTTATCATCTGGATTTTGAGTACCCCCAAGGGAATTCGAATCCCTGTCGCCTCCGTGAAAGGGAGGTGTCCTAGGCCTCTAGACGATGGGGGCAAGGTTTGTGTCCAGCATCTCGCGCCTTTCACTTTTACTACTATAGAGAGATTTTTTGAGTTTGTCAACCCCGAACGGAAAAATTTTTTTTCTCAATGGGGAAATTCGCTGAAACTCCCTTCACAGTAGGCTTTTAGGATTTTAACACAGTTGAGGATAGCACCCAAGTGGGCAATCTCATAGCCGTGTGTGTTTTGAGTCGGGAAGCCCAAACAAGCACCCCTCGCTACATGACCCATTTTCATCGCGATCGACGCATCGCTTCCAAAGCCACTGAGAAGGGTTAACTGGAGGGGAATGTCTGCGGTTTTGGCGGCTTGGCGCAGTTCTCCATTCAAGCCTTCATCATATATCCCGTAGGCATCTTGAGACAATAAAACTGGGGCTTCACCGTCTACAACGGGATATTCGGGCGCTAACGGACAAATTTCTAGGGCGATTAATGCTTCTAAGGGTTGGCGTTGGGTAAAGTATAATGCTCCGATAGCGCCGACTTCTTCTTTGGCGGAGGCGACTAAGTAAACGTCAAAGGGGGGATTTTTTACGGTTTCTGCTAAAGCTAATAAAATGGCAACGGAGGCTTTATTATCGAGGGTGTAACTGCCAATATAGTCTTTGATTCTAATGGGTTTTTTGCGGTGTTTTCCCACAACAACCCGAGTCCCCGGACGTATTCCTGCGGCTTCTAATTCTTCGAGGGTACATTTGGTTTCTATCCAAGCATTTTCCCAGTGCAAGGCTTTGTTTTCTTGCTGAACTTTTTGGGGCGACTCGTGGGAAATGTGGCGGGAACCAAAGCTTAAAATACCGGGAATAGTTTGATGATCTCCGAGTAGGTCAACGACGCCTTCTCCGTATATCCAGGGGAAAGAACCGCCCAATTTTCTCACCTCGACTTTTCCCGCGGCTTCTACGCTTTTAACAATAGCGCCTATTTCGTCTTTGTGTCCGGTAATGGCGATCGCGCGTTGGCTGTTTTGACCGGGTATTTTAGCTATAATATTATCGGCGTTATCCCGCCAAACTTCAACCCCTAGCTGTTGAAAGCGTTGGATTAAAGTTTGATTGATTTCGCATTCGGCACCGCTGGGAGAATGATTAAACACTAATTCTTCTATTGTATTAAACAGGCGATCTAAATCCCACATACATCACTTGTTTGTAGTTGTGCTTCAGCACATTTTATCAAAAAAGGGGATAAAAAATCTGTTTCAAAGGGGATAAAAACCCGGTTTCTGTGAGAAACCGGGTTTTTTGAATCTCGTTGCGCGATCGCGCATTTTATTAATGGTATCATCTCCGGTTTATTAATTCTGTTAAGGGTGTGGGGCGGGTTTATGTAAATGTCGGAGTAGTCATAAAGATATTGGCTAAACCCGCCCCTACAAAATAATTATTGATTATCAGATCTGATAGAATTCATTGTAGGTTGGGTTGAGGTCACGAAACCCAACGCTTTATCTATCATATAATCTCCAGTTTATTAATTCTGTTATCGGGTGGGGCGGGTTTATGTAAATCTCGGAGTAGTCGTAAAGATCTTAGCAGAACCCGCCCCTACAAAATAATTATTGATTATCAAATCTGATAGAATTCATTGTAGGTTGGGTTGAGGTCACGAAACCCAACGCTTTATCTATCATATAATCTCCAGTTTATTAATTCTGTTATCGGGTGGGGCGGGTTGATTTCAATGCCTGAGTAGTTGTAAATATCTTGGCAGAACCCGCCCATACAGAAGATCGCGCATCCGGTTTTAAAGGGGTTTTTGGAATATAAAATGTAGTTGTGAAAGCGCTAGTTTTATTGTTTAGGATAACAACTTAATTGCTGGAATTTTCACTATCTTGAGTTTGATTTTGGGCTAAAACTTCTTCAGCCGAAATACCATCCCCTTGAAATCCAAAATACCACAAACTCGAAGCAGCTTCGGCGCGAGTCACGGGTTTTTTTGGTTGAAATAATGTGGTAAACCCAAACACCCGACGAATATTAGCATTGTCTCCGTTATCAAAATCTGCTAAAATAGCTCGCAAAGCGTTAGAATCGATCTTACTCGTGTCTTGGAAGCCCCACCGTTCCTGAACCGCGTCAACAGTTGCTTTCGGTAACGCCTGACGGGTATCGAGGGGAACTTTCCACAAAACCATATCTTCCCGCGTCAGGGGAGCGTCGGGGCGAAAAGAAACCGCAGCGCTATCTCCCGATAACGAACTCGGTATCAAACCCGCTTCGGCTAACCCTTGTATTTCCGGGAAATAAGGATGGCTTGTCGGTACGTCGGTAAACACAGGTTGACTCGAAGAAACCCCCAAACGAATTTGTTTGGCGGGTGTATTAGAATAAAAATTGTTATTGGCATTAACCAACCATCGCGCAAACTCGCCTCGGGTAATAGTCTCGTTGGGGTTGGCAATAATTTGATCGCGGTTGGCGGAGTTGGCGCTACGTCCCGGCGAAGACTGCAATACTCCTAATTTTGACACATCACTGACAAATTCTCGCAATTCTTGCGGAACTGTATCGAGTGCGGGAGAGGAGTTGGATGCTTCGGGTGAGGGTGAGGTTGTCGGCGTCGGTCTGGGTGTTGGGGAAGTCGTCGGAGTGGGAGAAACGGCGACTGTGGGGGAGTCTGTGGGTTTGGCGTCGGGGGTGGGTGTATCGTTGGACGTGACGGGTGGAGGGGGAGGGGGAAGGGGAATGGTTGAAATTGATTTGTCGCTGTCGGAATTTTTAGCAATATTTTCGCTATCTTGAATATAACGAATTTCAAAGTCGGTTTCTGTGTTAGAAATTGAATTGGGTTTGACTGAAAGGGTGACTTGTAAGTTATCTTGACGGGCGACAAATAAACCTTCTCCCTCGGCGTTTGGACGTTCAACAATTTGCCAATTTTGGCTTTCAAATTGCTGTTGATAGTAGTTTTCGACTAAGTTGATCGGATCGTTGGTTTTCCAATGGGTGATCACGTCAATTTCTGAGTCTTTTTCTGAAGCGGTAACATCCCGCAGTTGGGCGTTAGGATAAAGGGGTATTTGCGAGGGAAAATTTTTGGGTAGCTCAACGAATGTTTGATCAGTTTCGGGGGGCGTGCTAGCATTGGACTGACCAAACGGCGGATTATTTTGCAGTTGTGGATCGGGTTTAAATGCCTCTTCGAGTGAAGAATTGGCACAGGCGTTTAAAGATGCGATCGCGATCGCCAAACCAGCTATCTGAACGAAACGTTTCACGGGTTTATCGTTGAGGTTTAGGAGGAAAGTTGATTTTTTCAGTGGTTTTGAAAAAGCAAACCGAGTCGATTTGCTCTACTTTTATTATACCGGAACACTGACCGGAACACCATTTTCTTTGGTCGAAAGTTTCAAAATATAGGGGACGGCTTTTTTCACCCAAACGTTTAAGGGGGTGTAAGAAGCTGCATCTTCACCATAGCAAACTTCGAGCATATCCGTGTGAATAATTCCGGGACTCAAGGGAATAGCGGCCAAACCGGGAGGTAACTCTTGGGCGAGGGCTTGGGTGAGTCCTTCTATCGCCCATTTTGACGCACAATAGGGGGCGACTTGCGGCGAGGTTGAACGTCCCCAACCCGAACTTAAGTTAATCACAATTCCCTGTTTTCTTTCAATCATTGCCGGTAAAACGTGGCGGATGACGTTGGTGACGCCTTTTATATTGACATCAATTAATTGGGAAAATTCTTCACTCGGAACTTCCCAAAGCGGGGCTAAATTATTAACTAAAGCCGCATTGTTGATTAAAATATCGGGGGCGGAAACTTGGCTTAAAAAGTCCTTCGTCCAGGTTTTGACTTGGTTTTCGTCGGTGACATCTACAACGGTAAAATGATGGGGTTTACCATATTTTTGACTGAGTTCTTTAATAGCTGCTTGCGATCGCGCACAGCCAATAACGGTATGTCCTAACTCGATAAAATCTTCGGTCATCGCCCGACCCAAACCCCGACTTACGCCTGTAATTACAATTGTTTTAGCCATTTTTACCCTGACAAACTACAGTTTCTAGTTGAAATTTGATCAACTCTATTTTACCAACTCTATTTGATCAACTCAACAGACTTCTTCTTTGGTTAAAATCGAGAACAATACCTCAACCAATTTTTGCAGGTGTTCGAGTTGATGAGTTGCCATCAGCGAAATACGAATTCGACTGGTACTTACGGTTGGCGGACGAATAGCGGGGGCAAAAATCCCTTGTGCTTTTAACTGCTGTCCGACATTTAACGCCGTTGTTGCATTGGGAAGATGAACGCAGAAAATCGGAGAATGAAAACTAGACCAAGACTCAACAAAATCTTCTGTGTTCGTCGTTTTTCCCGGCTGTTCCTGCAATAATTGTTTGAGTCTATTTATATTGTGCCACAATTGGGTCCGACGTTGGGGTTCTTTTTGAATAATTTTAACGGCTTCTAGGGCGGCTGCGGTATCGGCAGGGCTTAATCCTGTGGTGTAGATCCAACTGGGGGAACGGTTTCGCAAATAATCAATTAAAGTCGCACTTCCCGCCACATATCCCCCCAAACTTCCTAATGCTTTGCTGAGGGTTCCCATCTGAATTAACGGTTGTCCGGTACAGCCAAAATATTCGACACAACCCGCCCCTGTTTTGCCTAAAATACCTGTTGCGTGGGCTTCATCGATGAGAAGCATACAGTTAAATTCTGCCGCCAATTCTAATAATTCCGGCAAGGAACATAAATCACCATCCATGCTAAAAACACTATCGGTAATAATTAAACTTTTCCGATATTGATCGCGGTGTTGTTGCAAAAGTTGCCTCAATTCTTCGGTGTCATTGTGATAATATTCAAGAATTGTTGCGCCGCTAACTTTTGCGCCATTTTTTAGGCTAGAATGATTGTATCGATCTGATAAAATTAAATCCCGTCTTCCGACTAAGGCGGCAATTGTTCCCAAATTTGCCAAATAACCGGAACTAAAAACAATGGCATCTTCTGTTTGTTTGAGGCGGGCGATGGCTAATTCTAATTCTCGATGTAAATGGCGGTGTCCTGTCAGTAAACGAGAACCAGTTGTTCCGGTGCCAAATTGTTTTGTGGCTGCAATGGCGGCATTAATTAATCGCTGTTCTCCTGCCAATCCTAAATAATCGTTACTGGCAAAATTGATCAGTTCTCGCCCTTCTAAAATGATTGTCGGTCCGGGTAGACTTTCAACCGTTTGTACACTGCGATACCAGTCCGCCCGGTGAATGGTTTTTAGCGATCGCTCTATCCAAGTATAAGCATCTGTTGACATTATTCAGACTCAGTATCTAGATCAAGTTCTTCAGGATATCCTATTTCAGCGCTGTTACCCCGAACGGGAGGCAATTTATCCACTAACCCCATTTCAAAGGCAATATCAGGTAATTCTCCTGCGATATATTTTCCCGGTTGATAGACGCGACTGGGCGTAAAACAGGTTTGTCGAAGTTCCACGACTTCGGTCGCATCAAACATTCCCCGAAACAGTCTCCGTTCAAGTCCCATTGTTCATCCCTCCCGCCTCGTAAGTGGCTAGATTTTCTCACTTTAACACTACCGCTAAAAACTCGGGGTTTGAACTAGCCTTTTTTTAGATTCTCAGGGAATTCGAGGGGAAATATAAAGAAAAGTTAAAATTATATCTGAATACCTGTTCAGATGTTAAATTAATAAATGAAGCTCACCCGGAGAAAAAGCCATGACTGCGGTTACTCAAATGAAATGCGCCTGTGAATCTTGTCTGTGCGTTGTTTCCCTAGAAAAAGCCATCAAGAAAGACGGCAAACCCTACTGTTCAGAAGCCTGTGCCAACGGCCATCCCAAAGGTTCCGGCTGTGGTCATACCGGTTGCACCTGCGGTTCATAACCAATTCCTAACAGTTATCGGTGATGCAGTAACCCGTTATCAGTAAATAGGAAACAGAGTAACAGCGAAAAAACTGATAACTATTCACCGTGAAAACTGGTCACTGATAACTGTTAACTGGTCACTGATTAATATTCCATTTTGACAAAGATTTTGTAAGTTTGCACCGTTAGCACAAGCGTGTTCGGCCATTGCAAAAGCAATCGCATCAAATAAAGGGGCGGCCCACTGTTGTCCGGCTTGAATAGAACCGGCTTTTTGAACAATTTCAACGGCTTGTGCAACTTCAATAATAGCAACATTGGGATTATATTCTGCGGCGCGTTCAATGAGGGGATGCCAAGCAAGAGAATGACCTTCTTTGTTGCTTTTTCCGCCCCGAACTCTCGGCCCAATATTGTACAAACCTTGCTGTTGATAAAAGGGCATAATTCTAGATTGAATGCGATATTCCCACCACAAATCTCTCGGATGCAAACCGGTTACTAACATTTGCGCTCCGGGGCGGGGATTGGCTTCATTGGGAACGTTTGCATCGGCTGTTAATATAATCGTTTGAACGTGGGAATTTCCCTTATGAACTCCCGCAATAAAATGTTCTAAAGCTTGAAAACCGTTGAGACTTTCGCCGTACATTTGAATCGTTGGCGTCAGCACAAAAAAACCCAACGCTTCCAAACGTTGCTTCATTTCAAGGACGGTGACTGTATTCCAATATTGACCAATAGGAACCCCGTTAACTGACGCTCCGGGTTGTAGGTTGTTGGCAGTATATTGAATGGGTAAAATGGCGATGGGTTTGTCAGTATCAATGTGTATTGGGGCGACATCGGCGTGAGTCCAGTTGCGTCCGGTGTAGTTATAATGAACTTGATAAATACCCTGTCCGGCTCGGTATTGATAAAAGCGTCCGTCGGGTACAATGGCAACGGTTTCGGTATAATTAGAAGTGTCGGTTTTTTGGGGTTTATCGAGGGGTAAAGATTGCTGACAACGTTGGTAGAGGTACGCTCGCGAGGAGGTGCAGTTGTCTGCTGCTAGGGCGGGTGAGACGGCGAAAATTGTGATTATTGCCGAACAGAGTGCAATCTTTAATTTCATTTTCGGTTGATTGGAGTTCAGAGAACATTTTATTCAATAACGCTCCACTTTACCAAAAATCAGGGGAATTGATACACTCTTGCTGTACAATGGTTTTAAAGAGATTTAAGAAAGTGAGCTAATTATTTTATTAATTGTTCAATTTCTTCGTCAGTAAAACCAAATTGTCTAAAAATCCTTAACACATAAGCGGGGGACATTTCTTTAGCCCCCATATCTATCGGCACAATTCTTTTGGTTGCTTCCAACTCCCGAATGTATAAACGATGATCTCCTTTTCCCTCTCGATAAAATTGACACCCGGCTTGTTCTAAAATTTTAATGAGTTGTTTGGGCTTGAGGGCGGGTATGTTTTTAGGCATAAACTTTCCTCAATTCATAAATCTCTGTTGCTGGTTCCGTGTCTTCAAGTGTCAAGAATTCATGTAGTTCTTGAATGGAGATTGGAGAAGAATAAACATTATTTTCGGATTGACAAGCCTCTTCAAAAGATGCGATCGCCTCTTTGAGTTTATCAATCGATTCTTGGGGGGTTTCGCCTTGTCCGACCAGGCCGTTTTCAAGGGATAATGAAACCCAATAGTCTTGGCTTTTTCTCAAAACTACAGTATAAAATTTCATGGTCTTTGAGGATATTTTTGCGGCAGTTTAACTCGGTGTTAGGGAGGTTTAACTATTTTATCTAAGTTCTAACATAATTTCAAATCAATTAGGTTTTTGCGAGAATCAACGCATCTTCACCGAAATTTAACGAAAAAACGGGGTTTGCGATCGCCCGGTTCGGATAGAATAGAATCAGATTCGCAGTGGTGAGTTATAATGATGATCGAGGGTTTCCAGGACTAGCCGATTCAATAGCCTAATCGTTTCCTAAAATAATAAGGCATTGAATAACGAAAGGAGCAGAAACAGCAATGAATCGCCCAAAACTTGAATACATAACAGATTCTAATGGCAATCAAACCGCAGTGGTTATTCCGATTGAATTGTGGAGACAAATCTTACCTCAAGATAATGAGTCCATCGAAACAATGCCTGAAAATATTGAGGACTATTGCTTAAACAAAGCGATGGATGAAGCAAAAACAACTCCCCTTCTTAGCCGCGACCAAGCGATTGATTTTTTGGCGGAGGAAGATGATTGAAAGTTGAGTATAGAACGCTGTTTTTGAGAGACTTAAAGAAACTCAAAAAACAAGAGGTTTATCCGTTTATTTACGAGTTGGTCTTCACAACTTTACCAGAAGCTACATCGGTTCAAAAGTTGCCAAATGTTAAAGCATTGGTTGGAACGGAAAACCGATATCGCATTCGAGTTGGCAACTATCGGATTGGTTTTGAGGTCAATGAAGACCGGATAGAACTGATGTGAGTTCTGCACCGTCGGGAATTTTATCGGTATTTTCCATAAGGAAAACTATTGCGATGATTGAATATAATCAACCTACGCAAACTGATAAACCCGCCCCACATCAACCCCGCCAACGTCATAACCCGGTACGCCCGTGACCCAAGTATTGCCGACTGCGGCGACGGACGCCCCAAAATTCAACACCTGATCACCGTTATCGGGAATCGTGTTAATATAAGTATCGAGAAGTTCTCCGGTTCTCAACTGATGCCGGAACACCGCCCCGGACGCCAACGACCCGTAACCCGGAGCGCCGACGAACACGCTGGTATTGATGATATCGATGGCTTCTCCGAAACGGTCAAAAGGTCGCGGTTGAGGATAACTGTAGGTTTCCAACACAGTCCCGGTTATCCCGTCGAACAGAAACGCCGTCCCCGTATCGGTTCCCCGGCTGTCGTCCCCCGGCGCCCCAATTAAGATATCCCGGCCAATATTTGTCCAAGCCAAACCGCGACCAAAATCATCTATTCCGGGGTTGGGGTTGCGAAAAGTTTGCAATAACTCCCCGGTCATACTATCAAATAAATAGGCAACTCCGGGCTTTGTCGCCCCCACTCCCGTTAAACTTCCGGGGGCGCCTATCAAGACTTTATCGCCCACTGCGGCGACGGACGCCCCAAAATAGGAGTCGGCTTCGGGTTCGGGGTTATTGAAAGTTTGTAGCAATTGTCCGGTATTCCCATCGAACAGGTAGGCGGCACCGGAACGGGGGGCCGGGGCGTTGCTGGTGGGGGCGCCAATAATAATCGTGTTGCCGATGCTATCGACCGCAAAACCAAAGCTTTCAAAGGGTTCGGGGGTGGGGTCGGTCAAGCGTTGGTAGGCGACTCCGGTTGAACTGCTGAACAGGTAAACGGCGCCGGCTTGGGGGACAAGGGTGCTATCTTGGGGGGCGCCGATGACGACATCGCCGCCAAAGGGGGCCAAACTTCTCCCCAGTTGGGCGTTTCCGGCGGTTTCGGGGAAGGGATGATTAAAAATTTGCAGGGGTTGTCCGGTGACGGCATCAAATAAATAGGCGGAACCTTGACTGTTATTTTGTCCGGGGGCGCCAACTATTATATTGGTGGTTACTTGTTCGACGGCAAAACCAAAATTGGCGTTGGTTTCAGCGATAGGATGGGGGAGGGTTTGTTGGGGTTGAATTTTGGGTTCGTCATCCAATATTTCTAAGGTTGCTTGGTCGGGAATGCCAATGGAAGCTGAACCTGTTGGGTTTTCTAAGCTGAGTTGAATTTGTCGCGGATAGTCAACAATATTGTCGTTATTAATGTTTAAGTCGATGGTTTTTGGGGTGGTATCGCCGCCGGCAAAGTTAACAGAAATTGGGGCGGTATTCACTTCTTCTGGGGTGATAATTCCAACGGGCGTGGGAACTAAAATTACGCTGGCGGCGCCGTCTTCTCCGACGTTGCGAGTGATGGTAATGGGGTTAATAGAAGTGCCGTTTTCACTCACGGTAAATTGTGAGGAACTAAAGGAAATAAAGCCGGGAATAAAGAAGTCTGAACGGGTGAGTCTGTCGGGTGAAATTCGTTGAATGACGGCTAAAAATTCCCCGTTGGCGGCTTGAATTAGGGTGTTATTAGAATCTCGGGGGTCTTCTGTAATATTAAGGCTGTCAAAAGGGAAATCTCCGACCAAAGCAATGGTATCGATACCGGGTTGAAAGTCAAAGATAAAGTTGGCGTCTTCGGGGGTATTTCCGCCCGTTCCCGGTTCGATAAAAAAGATGTCGCTTCCTTCGCCGCCAATTAATGTATCTCGTCCTTTATCTCCATAAAGTCGGTCGTCTCCCGCTTCTCCTAAAACCCGGTCATCGCCCTGACCTCCTAATATTAAATCGTTGTTATCTCCCCCAACTAAAAAATCGCTATCCTGTTCGCCGCGAATAACATCATCTCCCGCATCTCCGCCAATTCTATCTTCTCCCAAACCTCCGAAAATGACATCATTTCCTTGTCCACCCAAGAGAACATCTCCATCATTTTCGCCTTGTATTAAATCATCCCCATTATCACCGTTTAACGTATCAATTCCCTCGCCGCCAAAGAAGATATCGTTTCCTCCTCCGCCATTGGCTTCGTCATTTCCTTGATTTCCAAAAAGCGTATCTTCGCCTAAATTTCCAAATAAAGTATCATTATCTTTTTCGCCAAAAATGAAGTCGTTTCCGCCTTCTCCCAAAAGGTTATCGATACCTTGTCCGCCCAAAAGGGTATCATTTCCATTTCCACCCCGAATTAAATCGTTATCTAAATTTCCGCGAATTAATTCCGGGTCGGATGAACCTTGAACCGTATCATTTCCACCTAGAAAAAATACACCTTGAGTAAACACGCCCACTTCGCCGGGAAAAAAGGTGGTGTTTTCGGCTGAGTCGGTTCCAACTAAGCGTAATTCTCCGGTTTCGGGGTCGGTTTCGGGTCTTAATACCATCGGTTAAACGGAAAGTTTTTTTTGTTGCCAAAGCTGTTCTATTGTAACAAACTTATAGCCTTTTTCCAATAGTTTGGGAATAATTTCTTTTGCTGAAGCGGCGACATCTTGGCCGCCATCGTTGCCATCGTGTAAGACAATTATTGACCCGTTTGTTGTTTGTTGAATGACGCGGTTGGTGACAAGATTAATACCGGGACGCACCCAATCTTCTGGGACAACCGTCCACATCACGGGACGATATCCCCACTGTTTTAACAGGGTTAAGGTTTTTGGGGTAAAGACTCCGTTGGGCGGTCGAACATCGATTAAAGTTTTGGGGTTGATATCGCAAATTTTGAGAATTTCTTGTTTGGTTTTTTCGAGGTCTTGTTTGAGTTGTTCATCGGTCATTTGATGAAACATTTGATGATAATATCCGTGCAAACATATCCAGTGACCTTTTTGAATCACCGCTTTGGCAATTTGAGGATAGTGCTTTACCCAACATCCCAACCAAAAAAAGCTGGCTTTAATTTGATATTGGTCTAAAACTTTTAATAAATCTGAAGTATACACCGGATGCGGCCCGTCGTCAAAGGTGAGGGCGATTTCGGGTTGGTTAATATCGCCCGTCCACAAACAGTTGGGGAAGGCGGTTTTTAAAATAGGATGTAAGACGGGAAAAAAGGGTGCAAATTGCATTTTTCTTGATTTTGTTGTTTAACGGTTTGTTTTCCGGTTTACAAGTTTAACAATTTTCAGCGATTATAACATTTTGTTTAGAGATTGAGTGCTTTGTCGAAGAAAAAAAAATAAGTTTGATTGGGTTTATTGCGGGTAGACTTAAATAGAGATATTTTGGTAAACTTAAAATTATAGAGAAATTCAGGATGTTCTTGTCGAAATTAAATTCTATGAAAATTGTTGTCATTGGTGGCGGGGCTGCGGGTTTTTTTGGGGCGATTGCTTGCGCGAATTCTCACCCCCATACTAATGTTATTTTATTGGAAGCCGGACAGCAACCTTTGGCGAAAGTTCGTATTTCGGGCGGGGGACGGTGTAACGTGACTCACGCTTGTTTTGAACCCGCCCAATTTGTACAAAATTATCCGCGAGGGGCGAAGGCGTTGCGGGGGGCTTTTAGTCGGTTTCAAGCCAAAGATACCGTTGAATGGTTTACTCAAAAAGGGGTAACGTTAAAAACAGAAGAAGATGGGCGAATGTTCCCGATAACCGATAATTCAGAAACGATTGTTAACTGTTTAATTGATGCGGCGAAACAAGCGGGAGTTCAAATAAAAACGGGGGCTAGAGTTGCCGAAATTAAAGTTCATCAAAAAAATCACGATTTATCCATAAACCCGGTTTCTGAAGCCAACTTAAAAACTTCTATCCGACATTACCAAAAAGAAACCGGGTTTTTTAACTCCTTTGAAATTACCCTAAAATCCGGTGAAATATTAACGGCTGACCGACTCTTGTTAGCCACCGGAAGCAATCCTTCGGGTTATCGTTGGGCGGAAGAATTGGGTCATAAAATTACCCCTCCGGTTCCCTCTCTGTTTACCTTTAATATTAACGATGAAAGGTTCAAAGATTTGGCGGGAGTTTCGGTAAATTATGCTAAAATAAAATTGCCCAAAGCGAAACTCGAACAAACGGGGCCGCTGTTAATTACCCATTGGGGTTTGAGTGGGCCGGCGGTGTTGAAATTATCGGCTTGGGGGGCGAGATTTTTACAAGATTGTCGCTATCAAACCCCGTTAGTTATTAATTGGCTACCTCAGTCGAATCCTGAAGTTTTGCGGGAGGAATTATTAGCGGTTAAATCTCAATTACCCCAGCGGGTTATTTCTGCGAGTTGTCCGGTGATGATTCCCCGCCGACTTTGGAAACAGTTAACGCTGGCGGTGGGAATTGATGAACAAAAACGGTGGGCGGAAGTTTCCAATAAAGTGATTAACCAACTCATTCAAGAATTAACCCAAGGCGAATATAAAATTAACGGAAAAGGGGTATTTAAAGAAGAATTTGTTACCTGTGGCGGTGTTAGTTTAAAGGAAGTTAATTTTAAAACGATGGAAAGCCGGTGTTGTCCGAATCTTTATTTTGCGGGTGAGATATTAGATATTGATGGGGTGACGGGTGGGTTTAATTTTCAAAGCGCCTGGACAACGGGCTGGTTGGCGGGTCAAGCGATGGGAAAATTTTAAACACCAAAATAAACCCCAAAAACCCGGTTTCTCGAAAATTAACCCAAAAACCCGATTTCTCGAAAATTAACCCAAAAACCCGGTTTCTCAAAGAAACCGGGTTTTTTAAGAAGAAACCGGGTTTTTTAATAAAGGGTTTTTTATAAAGTTTATAAGGTCTGAAGTTGGGGAATATCGAGATAATTGACTCCTTCTAATTTACCGGAAATACGGGTTAACGGTTTATCGACTTCACCCAAATGATTAACGACTAAAATCGCATCGGAAAAGTCTTGATTTTGGGTATAATTGTTAACGGTGACAATGGTTTTTAAACCCGCTTGTTTCGCCGCTTGTAACCCATGATAGGAGTCTTCAAATACCAAACAGTCTTGGGGAGTTAATTCTAATTTTTCTAAGACATAATAATAGATGTCGGGGGCGGGTTTTTTGGCGGGGACAATATCTCCGGCGCCGATAACTTCAAACCAGTCGGGGTTAAGGGTTTTTTCGAGTAACGCCATCACGTTGGGTAAGGCGCTGGTTGTCGCAATGGCTAACCGCAACCCCGCAGTTTTTGCGGCTTCAATTAAACGTTTAACGCCGGGACGCAAAGGGATAGCGCCGGATGCAAGTAAGTCGCGATAATATTGAGTTTTTAAACGGTGTAAACTAACGATAAATTCGTCTAAATTTTCGGGTGTTTCTATGTCGGGTTTGTATTTTTCTAGATAAAACCGAATGCGTTCTTTTCCTCCCGAAACTTCTAACAGTTCGCCGTATAATTCCACCGACCAATTCCACATTAGTCCGGTTTGAGTAAACGCCTGATTAAATGCGATGCGGTGTCCGTCCCGTTCCGTTTCGGCTAGGGTTCCATCTACATCAAAAATTAACGCTTTTAAGGTCATTGGATTGGAAAAAATACGGGTTTAGATTTGAGGTTTGGTGTCTTTGTTGGGAATTTCGGGAGAGGATAGACTTTCGGATAATTTATAGCCCTGCTGTTCAAAATTTTTGACAAAGTTTTTCGGGTCGGTTTCTTGGGGGGTTTGGGTTGATTCTTTAGAGGGGTTTTCTTGGGCTTGCTGTCTCATTTTTCTGAGTTTTGCTTGTTTTCCCATCGGTTTATTCTCCTGTTAGCGATTGATTTTTAGATGGTTCATCCGGCGATTGAGGATTTGTAATATAACAATAGCAATCCCAATGGTTGCGGCCAATCCTAACCAATAATTATACACCATTTCCGGCGTTTGATCGAGTACCCAACCGCCCAAAGGCGGCCCGATTAAGTAACCAATTGCCCAACATTGGGCGTTAACAGCCAAGTAAATTCCCCGCAGCGAATCCGGGGCTAAATCTGCAACGAGGGAGGATGCTGAAGGGGTATAACTTACCGTTGCGATGGCTAATACACCCAAGGCAATTCCTGCAAAAATTAGGCTATTTTCTTCGACAATTCCGGTTAAACTAATCAGAAGAAATCCGATTCCCCAAAAGGTAGAAGATATCATTAACGCATGGGGACGGGTAAACCGATTTAGGAAGCTGGCAACCGGAAGCTGAGAGAGGATTGATAAGGCGATATATCCCGCAAATAAATAACTAATTGTTCCCGCAGAAAAGCCGTCGTTGACAAATTGATTAAAGTAGAGGGGAATGGTACTGTGAACTTGGGAAATATACACCGTAAACATGATATTTATTATAACAAAAATCAGCAACGTGCGATCGCCAAGCGCTAAAAACCACTTTTGAGTTGAATTTTGGGATTGAGAATGGTCTTGTGAGGATTTATAGGTTTCTTTAATTGTTGCAAAAATAACGCCGAAAAACACTAAAAACGAACAAGCATCAATCACAAATAAAGCCCGATAAGCGCCCGTCGTTGAGATGACAACCCCGCCCAAAATAATCCCCAACTGCAAGCCAATATTATCGGCTAAACGGGTTAAAGCATAAGCCTGATTGCGGTTATTTCCTGCGGTTAAATCCGCGACAACCGCTTCGGTCGCCGGCCAATATAATCCAATTCCCAAACCCAAACATAAATTCCCCAAAACAACCGTTGAAAAATTGTTCGCACCTGCTAAAATAAAAGAAGCCATAGCCGAAACTAAAGCCGAAAGTAATAACGTCCGACGCCGACCCCAAACCGGAGAATCAGAAAAAGAACCCCCCAAAAGTCGCCCCAAAATGCCAGAAATTTGAGCGCTTCCCAAACCAATTCCGACTGCTGTCGCCGATAAACCGACTTGATTGACAAAAAATATCGGCGCGTAGAACAATGTAAAGCCTGTACCTGTGTGAGAAAGTAACCGACCTAACGCCAGAATCCAAATTTGGGGATTGAGTGAGGGTAGCCAAGCTATGATTCGATTTAGGCATCCCATTGTTTAAAGTCCCCAGAATATCATTGCTGGTGATTGATTTTAACATTTTTTGTCAAAGGAGGCTAAAGGATGATTGGCTATTTAAAAGGAACTGTTGCGGCGATTCAAAAAAATAGTAGCAATCGTGTCATCCTTTTGCTAGAAACAAATAATATTGGTTATGAAGTGCAAATTGTACCCCGAATGATTGCCAAATTACCCGCTATTGGTGAGTTTGTACAGGTGTTTACTCATTTGCAAGTTCGCGAAGACCAAATGGTTTTATATGGTTTTTCGAGTTTGGCTGAACGGGATTTATTTCGGCAATTAGTGAGTGTAAGTGGCATTGGGACTCAGTTAGCAATTGCATTATTAAATACTTTAGATTTACCCGAATTAGTGCAAGCGATTGTGAATGAAAATACCAAAATATTAGCAAAAACGCCCGGAGTGGGAAGCAAAACCGCCCAGCGCATTGCATTAGAATTAAAAACAAAACTTGCTCAATGGCGAGAAGAAGCGGGGCTGACAACCGTTGTTTCTTCTGGCTTAACGATGGAGGTTCAAGAAGAAATTGAAATGACGCTTTTGGCGCTCGGATATACGGGGTCTGAAGTGATGCAAGCTTTAGAAGTTTTGAGTCAAGAACAACAGTTATCTTCGCAAACTTCAACGGAAGAATGGATTAAAAGAGCAATTGCTTGGATGGCTGAGGAATTTCAATAGATATAAAGTACACCCAAGCAAAAACCCGGTTTATTGAATAAACCGGGTTCTTATTTCTAAAAAGTAGCTCAGAATTTAGTGGTTAATGAATACCCTAATTTTAGGAGACATAATAGTTGAATTCATAACTCTGGCTAACTTAGAGATTCTTTTAGAATTGAAAAGAATACTCTCACAACTTACTGGTGTTAAAAGTTGAACTCATTCCGGAGTCACACCAACGACGGTTTTTAGATATTTTTTACCCCATCACCGCAAGCATAACCGAGGTTGACTTTTCGATTATTTGCTTTTTTGGCGACGACGAGACGCAACCAACGAACCTGCAACCAAACCTAAACCGATAACCGCAGTCGGTTCGGGAACAGAAGCGGTTGTTCCCACAATTTTCCAGTCGGGACCGTTGTAGGCGGCGCCTTTGCTAATTACACGATATCCGAAAATAGAGTCGTTCGCGCTTAAGCCGAAATCTCTTAAACTTAAACCGAGAGAACTCACTTTTTGAGAACCACTAATTTCTAGGGTATCAATGCTGTATCCCGCACTAAACCATTGACTTGAGTCCAAATTGAGTAAGTTTCCAATCAAATTCCCTTCAGCATCGAGGGCTTGAACATCCATTTTACTGTTCATACCCCGTTCCCAAATGAAAAGATTATCAGCCCCTTTGTCAAACATTACGTCTATCACAAAGCTACCCTTATCTTCAGTATCAATAATGCTATTGAGGTTCAGGTTGGCCAGCGTTGTAACGGCTCCCTCTTCTGTAAGTAGTTCTTGTTTTAAACCGACAGTTGCTTTGTCTCCTTTGTCTGCACTGGCGCCTCCAGTATTTCCCTTTGTCCACAGGTCATTGCTAACGATTTTAACGTCTTTTGCAAGAGAAAAATCACTGAAGGTTTGTCCGTCAAACTCGACGGAATTTAGCCAGATATTTCCTTTCGACTGATTGGCTCCGGTTAACTCTGCGGTGTAGTTTGTCGTAAATTGAAAGCCCGCAGCTTCAGCAGAGGATGTAAAGACTCCAGTCAGAGCAAGAGCGGTCGCAAAACTAGCAAACAATTGAGATTTCATTGTGATTCCTTATGGGTGAGATAGCATTTCCTGGACGAATCCTGAAGCCTTTAAGTCGGTCAGGCGTTTTGCTTTTCCAAGTTTCTCTTGATTCTCATCCTAAGCTCTAAAACTTGATTTGTCGAGGCTTAAAATGGCAGTTTACCAAATCTTTATGAATTAATACTTATCAGTAAAGTATTGCTTTTATCCGTAGGTTCACTGACAAAAAGAGGGCGATTTGGAATTATTTTTTACAGGTTAATTTGTTTGACTTCGTGAAAATACTGATAAACAAAAAAATCTTGATTTTTAATTTACGTGAAAATACGGAGAAAGCTGAACCTTTTCAATACATACGCACGGAAATAATCGGCCAACACGGTCAAATCCCTTTCAGTTGTAACGGGTAAAACCCTTAAGGGGAAGCGGCGAGGTGGGGAGATGGGGAGGCGGGGGAGGCGGGCAGGGCCGTGCGCCTTCTAGCCCGAAAATTTGATTGATGGGGGGGTGGGGAGGACCGGAGGTAGGGAGGTAGGGAGGATTTTTATTAATAAAAAGCTATTTTTCATCTCAAAAAAATCCTCTCCCCACCGCCCCATCACCCCCCGAACCCCCC
Organism: Lyngbya sp.; assembly: GCA_035285085.1. Classification (GTDB taxonomy): domain Bacteria; phylum Cyanobacteriota; class Cyanobacteriia; order Cyanobacteriales; family Microcoleaceae; genus Capilliphycus. The sequence goes on from JAYKHV010000090.1 coordinate 48,452, forward strand.
GAACCCCCGACAATTTTTAACTGAGAATGAAACAGCCTTGGGGAGGTGGGGGAGGCGGATTTAATTTCTCTCGGTGTTGAGTTGTTGTTCGAGTTTGCGACTGGCTTGAGACATTAGATAACAAAATAGCCAGTAGAGAATCCCAATAAAAATGTAAACTTCCGAATACCGTCCCAAAAACTTCGGGTTAGCCAAAATTGAACGACTAATTCCTAATAATTCTACCAATCCCACAATTGCCAATAACGTTGTATCCTGAAATAAACTAATAAATTGACCGACAATTGAAGGAATTGAAATTTTTAAGGCTTGCGGTAAAACAATTAACCCCAACGTTAACGGTGTATTTAAACCCAACGCCTTCGCCGCTTCAATTTGACCTCGGGGTATGGCTTGCAGTCCCCCTCGCACGTTTTCAGCCAAATAAGCAGAACTAAACATCGTTAAACCGACTATCGCCCGTAAAATTCGGTCGGGTCGCATTCCTTCCGGTAAAAATAAAGGAACTAAAACTTGACCCATAAACAAAATTGTAATCAGCGGTAAACCTCGAATAATTTCAATATAACCAATCGAGAGAAACCGAATAATTGGCAGACGACTTTGACGCCCTAAAGCCAATACAACCCCGAGGGGAAAACACAGCAGAATACTGATAATTGACATCAACAACGTCAACATCAATCCGCCCCATAAATTACTCGAAACAGACTCTAAACCCAATCCTCCGCCAATAAACCAAACCCCAATTATTAACAAAATAAACCAGCTAAAAGGAAGCCATTTCGTTAAATCTGGCTTAGTTTTACCCAGTTTTTTTCCTCCCCAAGCCGCAGCAATGACAAGCAAAACCAATCCTATCAGTAGAATTCGGTAGGGAATACCCACCGGAACTAAAGTCATCATCATACCAATAACACTGATAATGATGACGGTATTTTGAGAAAATAAAACCGGAACATTCCGGGCTAAAAATCCCCAAGTTACACCAGAAAGCAAACAAATTAGAGTGAGTAAAACCCACAAACGCCAATATTGAGCGTTGGGAAATCTTCCTACAAAAAATAACGACAGGTTCGCCGGAATGACATCCCATTTGGCTTCGGTTCTCGCCCAACTGATGAAGCCGGCAAACATCCACAATAATAAACCTGTAATTCCCAAGGTTAAAATGGTGTTGTACCAGGTATTAAACAGATTTTTGATTAACCACTCGCGAGGATTTGTAGACTGAACGGGAACGGGAGAATTTGAAGGCGGTGTTGTGACTGTCATCGGTTAAAATGATTATTTCTAGAGTTTTATGAGCAAAAATTGTTATCTTTCTCGCAGTTGAACGGCTTTATTTAATCCGTTCATGGTCACAGAAATTAATAAGTTAATACTCAGGTAAGTTGCCATAATAATCAGCATCACTTCCACCACTCGTCCGCTTTGGTTAAAGGTGGTATTGGCAACGTTATAAATATCGGGATAAGCCACCGCGATCGCCAAACTGGAGTTTTTTGCTAAATTGAGATATTGACTGTTTAAAGGCGGAATAATCACCCGCAACGCTTGGGGAAACACCACCAACCGCATCACCAAACCGGGTTTGAGTCCCAGCGATCGCGCCGCTTCCCACTGTCCTTTCGGAACAGATTGAATTCCCGATCGAACAATTTCGGCAATATAAGCCCCAGTATAGACCACCAAACCCACCAATAGAGTTGTAAATTCTATGGTCATTCGCAGTCCCCCTTCGATAAGGCGACCATTTTCTGAAGGAATCGGACGTTGCCAACCGAGGGCAAATATAATAATTAAAACCGCTAAAATGCCGAGAATCCAAAGTAAAATTAATTGGGGTTGACCGGATTTTCCTTGTTCAACCCTGATTTTTGTTCGCGATCGCCAAATGAAAATAGAAGCGATCGCCATAATCAATAAAACACCCAACCAAAACCAGACTAAATTTCCACTAGGCCAGGGGAGAAAAACCCCCCGTTTATTTAAGTAAATTGCATTTAAAAATTTAGCCGTATTTTCAATAGCCGGAAGTTGCAAAAACAAGCCGTACCAAAAAACCAATTGCAGCAATAGCGGTGTATTTCGCACCACTTCCACATAAGAAACGGTAATCTGACGCAGCAACCAGTTATCGGAAAAATAAACAACTCCCGCCAGCACTCCCAGAATTGTTGTCAGGATAATTCCCAAAATCATCACCCGCAGGGAGTTTAATAAACCCGCCAATAAAACCCGACTATAGTCGTCGGTGGGTTGATAAGGAATGATACTTTCACCGATGCCAAATCCGGCGGTACTGTCGAGAAAATCGAAATCAAATAGGGTTCCTCCGGTTTGTTGGAGATTGCGAGTTAAATTGGTTCCCAGAAGTGTAAATAGCGAGATAACCGCGATTAAAATAATCACTTGGAAGGCTATTTTCCAAAAGCGATCGTCTCGCAAAAGCGGTATTTTTGGTGTGGAATTTGTTGTCATTGATTTTCGGTTAATCTTGCTATTTTGAGCAGGTTTTATATTGAAAAACCGTGCCTTGTTTAGAACAGGGAAAGACACGGTACGAGGAGTTTACAGTTAAAATAGCTTCATTTTTCACTCAGCCTTTCCTAAACAGGCTGTTATTTGAATGGAGAATATAACTCTAAAATGATCGTCGATCCTAACTTATATTCTGCCAGAAACAGAGAAAGAAAACAATAATTACCCGACCAAGCCAATTAACGGAAAGGCGGTGAATAGAGTAAACCTCCATTCGTCCAGAGGGCATTTTGACCCCGTTCTAGTTTAAATTGTGAACCTTGTCCTAAATTCCGCTCGTAAATTTCGCCGTAATTACCAACTTGTTTAATTACATTCGCAGCAAATTCATTGTCTAAGCCGAGTCCCTGACCCAAGTCTCCTTCCAGACCTAAAAAACGCCGAATTGTCGGGTCTTCGCTCGTTTTAAGCTGGTCAACATTAGCCTGATTAATCCCCAATTCTTCCGCTTCAATTAAAGCGAACGTCGTCCATTTCACCACATCAAACCAAGCCGAATCATTATTAATTGTCACCGGGCCGAGGGGTTCTTTTGACATGGTGACATCCAGTAGAATATGATCATCTGGATTGGGTAATGTACTGCGGCGAGCAATCAACTGAGATTTATCGGAGGTCATGCCATCACAAGCGCCTTCTGCATAAGCCGCATAAGCCGGGTCAGCTTGTTGGAAGGTTTTGGTTTCAAACTGAACCCCTCTTTCGCGCATATTGTCGGTTAAGTTGAGTTCGGTGGTGGTTCCAGCTTCCACACAAACCGCTCTCCCTTGAAAATCTTCTAGACTGGTAATACCGCTATCTCGACGAACCATCATCCCCTGACCATCGTAGAAGGTTGTCGGCGCAAATTCCATCCCGACCGATGTATCGCGAGTGACGGTCCAGGTGGTGTTGCGCGACAGCATATCGACTTCACCAGATTTTAGGGCTTCAAATCGTTCGGTGGAGTCCAGATTTCGGTATTCTACAGCGTTGGGATCGTTGAAGAGGGCCGCCGCCACCGCTTTACAGACATCAACATCCAAGCCGGAATATTCACCGTTTTCATTAACAAAGCTAAATCCAGGAATTCCCCCATCAACTCCACAAACGAGTTTACCGCGACTTTTGACCGTATCTAGGCGGCTAGTGGTGGTTCCTGTACTTCCTCTGCCTTGGTTTTCTCCACCCGGTGAATTGCTTGGACTTTGTACGCAAGCAGCTAGAGGAATAACCAATACCAGAGTTGCCAGCAGTCGAGAACTCCATTTACGCATAGTTTTATTGCAATTTATTCAAAAGGGCAGTACACGATCTCGAAGAACTGGAGCCAGTTCACTTCAGTTTCTTCAAACCTCCTTAAGATTACCTTAATTTGGTCGGATTAATCGAAATTTGCTGGTACTATCCTTAGGCAAAAGGCAATAGTCGGGAGTTGGGAGTCGGGAGGTGGGGATGGGTAACGGATGGGTTGAATGTGGGTTTTTTGGGTTAATGATGCATGGAAACGGATGGGTTATCGGTGGGGTGATGGGGATAAACTGGTTACTGATAACTGGTCACTGGTCACTGATAACTGTTCACTGTTTTAATGACCCCCTGCTAAACGGGATTCGGCCAAATCTCGAATTAAGGTTAATCTGGAATTGAGGTAATCATTGACCACATCTCGATCTGAATAATTGATGGTTGATTCAGTTTGCAGTCGTTTGATTAACCACTGGACTAAATCCGCATCATCAAGGGAAACAATCAACGATGCTTGAGTGGTTTCGACTAAAGACCAAAGTTGACGAAGCATTGTCGGACTCATAAAACCTCCTTGTCGGGAACAGTTTATCTATATTTGCGCCCTTAGAGCTTACTTGCTTCTACCACGTTATCGTGAACTGACTGCGGGCAGAGCCAATTAATTTTAGGTTTTCTTTATATTTTTACAATAGCTGAATATAGCTATATCAGATACCTCCACACACAAGACGTCACATGAACTACAAACTTCTTAACGGAGTGTCGCAAAACTTGATTTTTCTACTTCATTAGAAACTCAGCATCGCTGTAGAGATTAGAATCACTGCGTTGGGGTGCAAATACAGCGATCGCCTTGGGAATGACTCGGAAATGGGCCGGAGTCGAAACCGTTAACTCACCATCGGTATTAATCGTTTGAGGTTTGCTGGTAAACACTTCAAACTCCGAACCCGAAAGCGTCCGAGTTCCCAATTCCGGGCGGTGGCGTCCGGTGCGAATGGCGACAATCACCGTAAAAAATTGCCACCAGCGCTTAATCTCCAAACTGTAAAGATCCAGACGTTGGTCATCAATCGTCGCATCGTGAAGAATTTTCATTCCTCCGCCATAATAGCGACCATTACCCACCGCAATCTGAAAGGTTTTCACCCGCTTGCATTGATCTCCAAAGCGAATCTCCGCCACAAAAGGACTCGCCTTTAAAATCGCTTTAGTCGCCGTAATCAAATAAGCAAAAATTCCCCAACGGCGCTTGGCTTCTCGGGTAAGTTTGCGGGTAATATTGACACTCAAGCCCAAACTCGCCACATTAAAGAAATGCTTGCCATTCACCCAACCCAAATCGATATACTGTTTATGCCCTTGAGCAATCACCTGACAAGCCTCCGGGAGTGAGAGCGGTAACTTGAGCGTTCGGGCCAAATCATTCGCCGTTCCCAAGGGTAAAATCCCCAGAGGTAAGCCCGTTTTCACCAATCCATCAATCGCCGCGTTGAGGGTACCATCTCCCCCACCAACAATCACCAAATCAACTCGATTTTGGTAACGTTCAATCAAGGCAGTAAAATCCTGAGGGGATTGGGGAAAATCTTGAATAATTTCTAAGCCCAAAGTTTGCAGTTGACCAACCACTCTCGATAAAGAGTCCGGATTCACCTGACGGGCGTGGGGATTCAGCAACAAGAGTGCGGTTTGGGGGTAGGGCTGCCGATGTCTGATGGACATGGAACTTCTTGATTAATAATGAGGTTAACTGACCGTTAGCAAAAGAGAAACAAGCAATTAAACACTAGAAATCAAATTAATCCAGTGTTAGCAGTTGGAAGGGATTGAACAAAGTTGGATTTTAGTTGCTCAATGCTTTGGCATTTTAGACCAGACGCCTCTAATTTTTCAACTCTTTGACCACCCATTTCCACAGGGGATGACTAGGACCCTGTTTGCGAATTTGCCAAACCCGCTCCTCCAAGCGTTGTTTGTACTCGGTTGGCATCCCAAACAAAATATTGCGACTTTGCCAAACCAAGACACCCAACAGCATTCCAATACATAAGCCTAAACCCACTGCGGATAATCGGTGATGCGCCAATCCATAACGCACCGCAGCCCAGGTAAAATGATCCAGCCAGAGGCTTATTTCTGAACGCAATCCCCACAAACTCAAGGGAGCAACCGTTATCCAGAGTAACCCAATGATTAACCATCGACTCCAGACAATCAGTTCGTGCAGCTTCAGCACTTGAGCTTGAAAGATGGCATCTTCCGATTCAGGTTCAGGGTTCATCACCAGTGTTTAACCCCTACAGAAATTTACAGATCATAACTGGGCTACTGTTTATCTTCAACGGCTTGGGGGTTGTCTACGGAAGCCGGAACAGAAGTAGAAGGTTGACGATTCCGCCACCAAGCCAGCAAGGTACTCGCAATAAAAATACTGGAGTAAGACCCGGCGGTAAAGCCCACCAACAAAGCCAAAGCAAAATATTTCAGCGTTTCCCCCCCGAACAGAAAAATACCCACCAGGGGTAACATCGTGGTCAGGGTGGTATTAATTGAACGGGCTAAGGTTTGATTGACCGCATCATCGACGATTTCGTTAATCGGCAGGGTGGGATTTTTAGTAATCGTTTCTCGAATGCGATCGTAAATTACAACCGTATCGTTAACGGAAAATCCAATAATTGTTAACAATGCCACCAGAAACAGACTATCAACTTCGACACCCAAAACCAAACCCAAAATCGAAAATACACCTGCGGTCACAAAAACATCGTGAAATAGGGCGATAAAGGCAAACACCGCATAATCAAACTGAAACCGGAACGTCAGATAAATCGTAATTCCCGCAAAAGAAACTAATAACGCTTGCAGTCCCGAGATAAAGATCTGACGCCCTAAAGTCGGCCCTACGGTGTCAATTTGAGTGGCTTGGGGGTCAAACTGACCAATGGCTTCGCTGAGGCTTTCTTGTAATTGTGTCCGTTCCTCAACATTTAAACTCTTGGTCCGGATCGAAACAATTTGTCTGTCTTGTTGGAGGGGATCTTTATCGAGGAGTTGAATCGAACTATTTCCTAATCCTTGATTATTCAAGACTTGGCGAACTTCGTCGAGTTGAATCGGCCCGTTACAATTGTTCGGAACCGAACAGTCGAGTTCGAGTTGTAGCCTCGTTCCGCCTACAAAGTCTAATCCTGGACGCAGGGGCGCACCAATATCGGGGCGAGTCCATGAAATCGCCATCGCAATTAAGCCGGAGAGAATAACCACTCCTGAAATTGTCCACCACAGCGATCGCCGTTTAATTACACTGAGTTTCATAGTTTGGGGATTGTAGCAAATTCTGAATGATAAATTATCAATTTTGAAAGTTCCCAGAAATTCTGAATGATAAATTATCAATGATAAAAAAGGTTGAACTGCGGGATAAAATTGGATTTTTATTGTTAGATAAAACTCCTTTTTTTGTTTTTTTCTGTAGTTGCAGATTTTTCCTATTCATAATTCATCATTCATAATTCATCATTATTAAACCGCTTTTTTCAAGTTCGGACAAAACAGTTCCGGCTGGCGTAACTCCGGAAATCCAATCGCTGTAAACATCAACGTGCGACTACAGGTAACAGCGGTAAACATACTCACCGCCACCCCTAATCCTAATGTGAGGGCAAATCCTTTTACCAAACCGGTTCCCAACCAAAATAGGGCAATACAAGCAATTCCGGTCGTCAGGTTGCCATCCAAAATACTGCTAAAGGCGCGATAAAATCCCGACTCTACCGAACGATAAAGGGTTTTACCCGCCCGTAATTCTTCCCGAGTGCGCTCAAAGATTAACACGTTGGCATCCACAGCCATCCCAATACTGAGAATAAATCCGGCAATTCCCGGTAAGGTGAGGGTTACGCCGAGCAAATCAAATATCGCTAAAGTCAGTAAAGCGTAAACAATCAAAGCAACATCGGCAATTAATCCCGGTAGACGATAATAAGCCACCATGAAAATCAACACCAAAATTAATCCGCCCAGTCCCGCATAGATACTGCGTTGAATACTGTCTCGTCCCAAGGTCGCCCCAACGGTGCGGTTTTCCACGATTTCTACAGGTACCGGTAAAGCGCCGCCTCGCAATTGTACCGCCAAATCGTTGGCTTCTTCTGCGGTAAATCGTCCGGTAATCACGGCACTTCCGCCTGTAATTCCGGTTTCGGCAAAGTCAACCGGAACTGTGGGATAACTAATTAATTCATCATCGAGAAAAATCCCTATCGTTCGTCCGGTTCCGGCTAAATTTTTGGTGAGTTGGGCGAACTTTTCTCCGCCTTCATTGGAAAAGCGCAGCGCAATATTCCAGTTATCATTTCCGGTGGGTTCGGCGAAGGCATCCCGCAAGTCTTGACCCCGCAGAAGGGGATTTTGGTACAGTCCGGCGATCGCTTGTTGATTGCTTTCGAGAGAGTTGAGGGTTTTCTCAATTGCAGCTTGGTTGCCTTCTAGTTTAGCTTGTTCGAGTTGGAGTTCAAGCTCTTGTTTAACTTGGGTTTCGGCGAGGAGTTGCTCGGTGGTTCCCGGAAGTTGTTCTCGAAAATCAAGCTGTGCGGTTCCCCCTAAGACTCGTTCGGCTTGTTGAGGATCGTTGACACCTGGGAGTTGAACCAAAATTTGATCTTGTCCGATGGTTTGTACCACTGACTCTGAGACTCCCAAAGCATTCACCCGGTTTTCGATCACGCTTTGAACGGCATTTATAACTCGTTCGTCAATTGTGGGGACTTCGGGTGAGGTTTGTAGCTGAATGGTTAATTGCGATCCGCCTCGCAAATCTAATCCCAAGCGCAGGGGAATATTAATCAACACGACTATCGAGGCGATAACCAGAATTAAAATAACAATCAGGAGTGAACGCTGTTTTCGCATACTCGCTTAAAATATCACAGGTCAGTGGTCAAGGTGTGGCGTTGCAACTGCTAAAACGTTGATTTCAACACCAATCTATTGAAGTTTATCGCTAATAATCTTCTATTATCGACTAATTTGGGGTCGATCGTACACCAAAGATTCTGTTCAAATCTGTTTTCAATCTTTTTTCTATCTTACCGAGCGATGCTTCGATTTGACTGCCCATGATTAGTAGGGTGGGTGAGTGCCGATCACTTCACTGCAAAAGCTATCAATTTTTGAGTCTCACCCACCCTTGAGGAATATAGTAGGGTGGGTGAGTGCCGATCATTTCACTGCAAAAGCTATCAATTTTTGAGTCTCACCCACCCTACAACTTCTCGGGTCGCTTGGGTGAGTGCTGATCGCTTCAGTGCAGAAGCTATCAATTTTTGAGTCTCACCCACCCTACAACTTCTCGGGTCGCTTGGGTGAGTGCCGATCACTTTACTACAATAACTATCAATTTTTGAGTCTCACCTACCCTACAACTTTGACTCTCACTCCCAACCCAAAAACCCGGTTTCTCGCAGAAACCGGGTTTTTCTCCTTCTCGGGTCGCTTGGGTGACGGTTACTTTTTGCTGTTACCAACCCGACGACGTTAAATTTGTTTTCCGACCATCTTGTGAACGGCTTCAATAATTTGTTCCGGTTGTACAATGGTTAACCGTTCTAACGCTCCATTGTAAGGCGTGGGAATATCTTGAGAAGACAACCGCAACACGGGAGCATCGAGTTCATCAAAGAAACGTTCGTTAATGGAGGCGACCAATTCCGCGCCAATTCCGCCGGTTTTCATACATTCTTCGACGACAATCACCCGGTGGGTCTTACGAACGGATTCCCCAATGGTATCAAAATCGATGGGTTTGAGAGAAATTAAATCAATCACCTCGGGGTCGTAACCGTCTTTAACCAGCTTCGGAACGGCTTGCATAACGTGATGGCGCATCCGAGAATAGGTCAAAATGGTAACATCTTTGCCGGTGTGAACCATTTCCGCTTTATCGAGAGGAACCAGATATTCTTCTTCGGGTAAATCGTCTTTGAGGTTGTAGAGGAGAACGTGTTCAAAGAATAAAACGGGGTTATTATCGCGAATGGCGGACTTGAGTAACCCTTTGGCGTTGTAAGCTGTGGAACAGGCGACAATTTTTAGACCCGGAACCCCCTGAAAATAGGCTTCTAAGCGCTGGGAATGTTCGGCACCGAGTTGACGTCCGACCCCACCGGGTCCGCGAATCACCAAAGGCATGGTAAAATTGCCGCCAGAGGTATAACGCAGCATTCCGGCATTGTTGGCAATTTGGTTAAACGCCAATAGCAAAAACCCCATGTTCATGCCTTCAATGATCGGCCGCAGCCCGGTCATTGCCGCCCCGACCGCCATTCCGGTAAAGCTATTTTCGGCGATGGGTGTATCGAGAACCCGCAGGTCTCCATATTTTTTGTAAAGGTCTTTGGTCACTTTATAAGAACCGCCATAGTGACCGACGTCTTCTCCTAAGACAAATACGGAGGGGTCGCGAGCCATCTCCTCATCAATAGCCTGACGAAGTGCGTTGAAAAAAAGGGTTGGTGCCATCTGAGTTGATCTGTATAAGTTAACCGGATATCAATTGAGAAACGCCTTTTGGTGTTAAGACGAACTGAGAGAACAATCGCACCCGGGCTGGTTTATTTATTAAATAATCTTGCTAGCATAGCATAACATGATGGGTGTCAACTGCTTGAAAAATCTGTGAACTCAAAGTTAGCCAACAATTCTCTAATCCTTGAGGGGGTCACAGCGAATTTCGATGATAAAGCCATCGGGGTCATAAAAATAAATTCCCCGTCCGGTCGGGCGACTCACGGGGCCACTGTCGAGGGGAACTTGATGTTGATGCAACACCTCAACCGCATGGTCAAATAACTGCGGGTCTATATCAAAAGCGAGATGATTGGCCCGGGTAAAGGCTTGTTTGGGGTCAGGATGGGGCGGCTTGAGGTCGCTTTGGGCGAATAGGTCAATGACCGTGCCATCGGGGGTGACAAAATTCGCCACCTGACCCGCTTCGACCATCGATTTTAACGTGCTGGGAACTTCATCCCCGGTGAGTTCGTGCAAGCCGAGAATTGTGCCGTAGAAGTGCCGAGAAGCCTGCAAGTTCGCGACATAGAAGGCGATATGATGAACGCGACGCAGACTTCCGGGCTTTAAGGTAAGCGCTGATGAGACTTGAGTAGAAGACATAAGCCAACTCAATAGAGATCGGGTGAGGAGGTCAATACTAAATACTTAGTATTCTAAACAACGTTTAGTAACCTCCGGGTTCTTCCTCGTATTCGGGCATTTTCTTTTTCTCTGGGATGTTCACCCGAGGCGGTTGATAGGGCTTGGGTGTTTCATCATCGGCCCAGGCATCGGATTCTACATCGTCTTCGTATTCGTACTCATACTCACGGGCGGTATAGCGTTGTTCCTCGTAGGGGGCTTCTAGGGGAACATATTCTCGCTCGTCGGAGTAGCGCTCATCGTATTCCTCATCTACATCAGACCAGTTATCATCCTCGTAGTTATCATAAACGGGTTCGGGCTGACGCAACGGTTGAGGTGCGGCTGGTTCTTGCCATTCGGGTTCATCTTCCCAAACTTGTTCCACAACGGGCGCTGTTTGCTGGAATTCTCGCTGAGGTTGGGTTTGAGGGGTTCCTTTCCCGAGTTGGTTGGCGGGTTTAACGGTGGGAGGATAATACATTCCTTCCTCTTCTTTTTCCCAAGGGGCTTCTCCAAGGCCCATGCGTTCGAGGACTCCGACGGTTAGCTGTTGCAGTTTTTCTTCGGCCCGTTCAAACACAATCAAACGGTTAGGCCCACTACTAACAATCTCGTCAATAGAGAGTTCGTAGGTGCTAATAATCTGATCGGGAATTTGGGGAAGACCAATGGAAGCAATAATAATCGAGATCAGCTTGCCATTGAGCGGGTCAAATTTAAACCCTCGGACTCGTCCTAAAGGTTCTCCGGTTTCGGTGATCACTTCGCTGTTAATCAGGGTGCTGTAGGCTTCGACGTCTACATCGTCTTCGAGGACTCTTTCATCATCCACCAAGATCACGTCGCCGATTTCACGAACACTGCTGAGATACATATATTTTGGCAAACCGGCCACTGCCAAAAAGTTGTCTCGGAGTCCAATCGCTACAATCTCACGCTGGTCTACATCTACCCATAACTGACTAACAACCCCGAGACGCTTGCCTCTATCACGGGTAATCACTTGAGTGCCGAGAAGCTCGGAACGTTGGCGGATAGTTTCAAATGTCATGCTTGGCCAATTCTAGATGCAATTAAACATACATATTACTCTACACAACCCGCGAGCGGTAATCCCGAGTGACTGATTTTTGACTGACCTTGATGCAATTCAAGATCTTAATGCACTGACTTGTAAAAACGGGCAGCTTTATAGCTGTATTCCTAACACTTGTGTATAGGCTCCCCGTGCTTGGGTCACTCCAATCGTCCGCTCTGATGCTTCCATCATGGGTCGGCGTAAACTCACAACAATAAATTGAGCTTGTTGTGCCTGTCTTTTTATCATTTTAGCTAATCGTTCCACATTTGCCCCGTCTAAAAACATATCCACTTCATCAAAAGCATAAAAGGGTGAGGGCCGATAGCGCTGCAATGAGAATATAAAGCTGAGGGCGGTTAAGGATTTTTCTCCCCCGGACATTGACGCCAACCGTTGCACTGGCTTACCTTTGGGGTGGGCGATCAGGTTTAAACCGCTATTGAACGGATCTTCTGGATCGTCTATTTGCAGATAGCCGTCTCCGTCGGATAATTCGGCGAAAATGGTTTGAAAGTTTTCGTTGACTGCATCAAAGGCTTCTTGAAACGCCCGTTGTCGCAGGGTGGTAAAGTTTTCGATTCTTAATAACAGTTCGGTTCGTTCCCCTTCTAAGGTGCTTAATTTTTGAGTTAATTCTTCTAAACGGGCTTGAGTTCGTTCGTATTCTTCTAGGGCTAACATATTGACGGGTTCTAACGCTTCCATTTGTTTTTGCAGCGTTTTTAATTCCCGTTGTAGGGATGCCAAATCTAAATTTTCGGGAATTTCTGGCAACGGATCGCTCAGTTCGGCTTTTTGTGTCGCCAACTGTTCTTGTTTAATCTCTAGTTGTTCTCGTCGTCCTTGTTGGGTTTCTTGTAGTTTTTGAATTTGCCATTCTAACTGTTGTTTTGCCAAATGTTGATCTCGCAAATTTGTTTCTACTTGGTCGCGCTGTTGTTTTTCTTCTCCCAAACGACTTTCTACTTTCAACACCGCCTCGCGAGTTTGACTAATTTGTTCTTGTAAACGAGTCAATTGTTGTTGAATTTCTCGCCGTTGATGATTTTGTAATTCTTGCTGTTCTTGATAATCTTCTATTCGCTGTTTTCCTTCTTCGATTTTTTCTTCGATACGCTGTTGCTGACTATCCAACTCAATTAACCGTTGCTGAACTTGTTGTAAAGCAGTTTCTTGGGTTTGTAAATTGGTTTCTTGCGATCGCAATATAGTTTGTAATTGTTGCCATTCGCTGTGGCTGTGCGCTTCTTCTAATTGCGCTAAATTTTCGCGATCGCGCTGCAATTGATTCTCTTGTATGGGAATCTCTCTTTCTAAGGTTTGCAGCCGATTTTGAGCGGTATTTAGTTCTTGAATATTTTGATTTAATTGGGTCTGTAAACTCTCTTTTTGAGCCGTTAAACTTTGAATTTCTGACTCAATTAAACCCACCCTTTGTTGATGATCTCTCAACGTTTGACGGGCTTCTATCAACCCTTGCGACCGCTCTTTTACCGCTATCGTTAAATCGGATATCGCCCGCATACACCGCTCTAAAATCCGTTCAATTTCTTCTAATCGCTGACGCAAATTTGTAATCATTTGACTTTCGGAACTCGTTTCATCCAGCGTCCCAAAATGCAGCGTAGACCGAGAACTTTGGCTTCCTCCCGTCATCGCCCCGCTCGTTTCTAACAACTCCCCATCCAACGTTACCATGCGGTGCTGACCAATATAACGGCGAGCATTATTGATATTATTAAACACCATCGTATTTCCAAATACATAGGCAAAAATATTTTCATACTGCGGCTCGCATTCTATCAAATTTACCGCAAAATCCACAAAACCCTCAAGCGATCGCATGGTCGAAATATTCCCCATTCCCCCTTTATTCGGGCGAATTTTATTCAGGGGTAAAAAGGTAATCCTTCCCGCTTTTTGGCGCTTTAATAATTCTATCCCCGCCGCCGCGACCCCATCATCTTCTACCACCAAATTTCCTAACCGTCCACCCGCAGCTATTTCTAATGCTAATTGATAGTCGGGTTCAACTCGTCCCAACTGACAGACTAACCCACAAACACCCGGAAGTCCAGACTGTACAATCACTTTTGTAGCATAGGTTCCTGTGGCTTCTTGTTGGGCTTGTTGTTGGGCTTCGAGTTTATCGAGTTGACGCTGTTTTTCCCGTTGTTCCCGCAACAGTCGCGTCTGAGTTTCTTGTTGCAGTTGTAATTCTTGTTCTGCTTGTGCGACAATTTTAGCGAGACTTTCTGTAGTTTGACGGGCATTTTCTCGCTGTTCAGTCACGCTATTGACTTCAGTTTGAGCGGTTTCTAACTGGTCTTGAGTTGAAACCAAAGATTGCTGTTGTTCGTTTATTTGACGTTGCAGTTGATTAACTCTTTCTGTCAGTTTAGCCCGTTCTGTTCGTTGGGGATCGAGATTTTTTTGTAGGGTTTCTATTTTGCGGTGAAGATCGGTTTGTTGTTGCATCCAAGCTTCCGCTTGTTGGGCGACTTGACTCGCTGCTTGACGGGTTTGGTTGAGGCTTTGTTGTACCTGATCTCGTTCGGTTGTCCGAACTTGTAAATTATGGGTTTCTACTTCTCGCTGAGAGGCGATCGTTTCTAGGGTTTGTTGATAGTTTTGTCGTTCTTCTTGGGTTTGTTGAATTTGGCTTTGGGTGTTTTGAATGGCGGTTTCGGTTTCCCGTTGGCGCTGTTGTAATTGTCGATTTTCCGCTTCTTGGGTGGCTAAGGTTGATTGTAAATCAATTAATTCTTGTTCGCCCATTGCTTTGACTCGGGCGTTTAACTGTTCTAGTTGGGCTGTGGTTTTTTGAATTTGATTGGTTTGTTGTTGGAGATTTTCATTGAGTTCGTTTAAAGATCTATCTCCCGCTTCTATTTGTTCTCGCAGTTTAAACGTTTGTTTTTGTAGGGTTTGATAATTTAGAACGGCTTCCCATTCTACTTTTTGTTGAACTTCATCCCGCAATTTTTGATATTTTTCGGCTTTAACCCGATCTTTGTTGAGGCGATCGCGTTGGGCAATTAATTCTTGTTCAACAATTCGACTCCGTTCTTCTCTTTCTTTTACGGTATCTAACTTCTCTTTAGCTAAGGTTATTTTACGATCAAATTGCGCCACTCCCGCCAACTCATCGATAATTTCTCGACGTTCGCGGGCTTTCATGGTAATAATACTGGTAACATCCCCCTGGAGAACGACGTTGTATCCTTCCGGGTAGATGCGAAGATTGTTGAGTTGTTCGTGCAGTTCGGTTTGGGTACAGGCTTCTCCGTTGATGTAGTAGGTCGAAGTGTAGGTTCCCTGTTTGGTGACGCGCAGTTTCCGGGTAACACTCCATTCCGGGGTGAATGCTTGCGTTTCGGGTTCTTCTGTGATATCTGAACCGTTAGGGGTTTCTGCGGGTTCGTCGGTGTCTAATTCTGCGAGTTCTTCGTCTGCGTAGAACTTCCCATTTCGCCGAATAGCTGACCACAAATGGCTATCTTGGGATAGGTCAAAGGTTACGGTTACGCGAGTTTCAACGGTGGTTTTGCGGCTTTGGCTGTTATTTACCAAGTCCGGTAAACGTTCAGCCCGCATTCCTTTAGACGATGAGAGTCCCAATGCAAACAGTAGCGCATCGAGGATATTTGACTTTCCGGAACCGTTAGGCCCCGAAACCACAGTAAAGCCGGGTAGCAACGGAATGTCCGTCGTACCGCCAAATGATTTGAAATTGGTGAGTTCTACGCGCTTGATGTGAACCATGTACGCCTGAACTTTACCTGTGGCTAACTGTGTGTTTATCTTCAACAGAGTAGCACACTACTTGTCCAATCCGTGATGGCGATCGCGAGAACCTCTGCAAAAAACCAAAAAAAATCCTCCAGCGAAAGCCGAAGGATTATTGATCAGGGTGCATCTACTAGGTTATGTTTCTGTCGGGGGTGGGGCGTTTCCGGAGAATTTAGAATATTTTTTAGAAAGGGGAGTAACCCGGGAAAAGCTGTTAACTGGTCACTGAAAACTGTTCACTGTTCACTGAAAAAAAACCCCCTAACCGCAGCTAGGGGATAACCATCAGGGTGCATCTACTCATTTATTGATTTCTGGAAGTGTTGAAGGTATTCCGGATGTTTGATTAAATTTCATTTGGGTTATTTCTGGGAAAATATAGCGGTTTTCCATTTTTCGAGGCACAGTTGGATTAAAAACCCCGTTTCTTATGAGTTACCGGGTTTTTGGGATTTTATTCTTTTCAAGGGGAGTAACCCGGGAAAAGCTGTTAACTACAGGGTACTTGGTCACTGTTCACTACACGCTACTTGGTCACTGAAAACTGAAAAAAAAACCCTCAGACTAGGCTGAGGGCGAATTGATCGGGGTGCATCTACTCCTGTTCCGTTCTTCTGTTAATATCAAGAGGCTTCAGGAATTTTTTCAGAATTTATTTGATATCAATTTAAGTTGAATTATCCCTAAATTGTGAAATTTTTGGGAAAGGTTAAAGGCAAAAAAAACCCTTAGCTTTCGCCAAGGGAATATCATCAGGGTGCATCTACTGATTGATGTTTCTGTTCTGGATGTAGAAGTTCAGGAGAATTCTTTTAAAATTAAAAAGAGTAACCGTATTTTGTCTTCTAGTATTCGTTTAATTAAAGCCTGCAACCGTTGGAGATTGCAGGAATTGAACGCAGATCAAGTTTTTTAAGCAGTGATCGTATCGGGTTTGACATCAAATACAGCAACCGTCATGTTTTTAACAGAGATTTTGATTTTCTGGGCTAGACGCATCTGAGAAATGGGTTCTCTTAAGATCTTTTGAGAAGCCGCCATTAGATCGGCTATGTCTTGATTAACACACTGTATATGCAACACGCCCCAGCGTCGATAGACTTTGCATCTTGCTAAGGGTTGAAGTCGTTGCAATTCTTCGTGATTTTCACGATAGAAATCCCAAATTAACCGGGTTAATTGTGAAGGTCGTCTCATATCACCAAGGTTTATCAAAATAGATTCAACAGTGAGACACTGCATTAATCAATTGCGTGTCTTTCTTCTAGTATGAATCATAAATTACCTTGGTTATCCAGTTTCTTAGTGAAGCTGAAATAAGACTTAACACGAGTTTTCATACTGTAAACTGTTGGCCGCCGGGACTGAAATCCTCTAAATCCAATCTCCTCTAGGTATTCGAGGAAATTTTATTTTTTTTTGGGAGAGAAAAAACAGAGCTAAGTTTACATAAGTTTATAGAACTTAACTGTTTTTTCTCAATTTAACCCCGGATTTGTATCCGATGTAGCTGATCCCTTTCATCCTTTTGGTTTTTACTTCTCTTACTTGGGATGGTGGACTTGAGAATCGAAAAGCGGATTAATCCCCACAATATACCATTAAATCAATTTCGACATCTCCGCAAGCCGCCAGTCCGAGAACGCCGACTGTGGTGCGACAGGGTAAACGTTTCGAGTTAAAATAAGAGGCATAAATTTGATTAACAGTTTGATAATCGCGAAAATCAGTTAAAAAAATTCGTGACATGACAACCCGATTAAAATCAGTTCCGGCGTGTTCGAGAACTAACCTTAAATTTTCCATCACTTGTTGGGTTTGTTGTTCAATTGTTCCTTTAATGATTTCTCCTGTATTGGGATCTTCAGGAAGCTGTCCGGTAACAAACAAGAAATCACCCGCTCGCACGGCATGAGAATAGGGTGCAACGGGAGGTAAAATATTATCGGGTAAGGTGATATATTCCAACATTGTTAATAATTGCTACAGAAAACCTTAAATTTTTGAGGGTTGAAGTCGATTAATTTTATCCTATAGATTACCCTCAAGGGTTTAAGGTGTAAATTTTATTTTCAAAAAGGGTGACTGACTCGTGATAGGATAAAGGTTTTGCACGACACCCCTCACAAGTATTGCAAGGAGATACCCACTATGGCTCGGATGTACTATGATGCAGATGCCAATCTGGACTTATTGGCAGATAAAACAGTTGCAATTATTGGTTATGGTTCCCAAGGTCACGCTCACGCCCTCAACCTCAAAGACAGTGGTATAAACGTAGTCGTCGGGCTGTATCCGGGTAGCAAGTCCGCCCCGAAAGCCAAAGATGAGGGGTTAACGGTTCATTCGGTAGACGAAGCCGCAAAGGTGGCGGACTTGATTATGATTCTGTTACCGGATGAAGTGCAGAAAACCGTTTACAAAACCGAAATTGAACCCCATTTAAGCGAGGGTAAAATTTTAGCCTTTGCTCACGGCTTTAATATACACTTTGGTCAAGTTGTTCCTCCACCCGAGGTAGACGTGATTATGGTCGCCCCCAAAGGCCCCGGTCATCTGGTTCGCCGGACTTATACCGAAGGACAAGGGGTACCTTGTTTGTTTGCGGTGTATCAAGATGCTTCTGGCCAAGCTCGCGATCGCGCTATGGCTTATGCTAAAGGTATTGGCGGAACTCGTGGCGGAATTTTACAGACGACTTTCCGCGAAGAAACCGAAACCGATTTATTTGGCGAACAGGTGGTCTTGTGTGGCGGTTTGAGCGAATTAATCAAATCCGGCTTTGAAACCTTGGTTGAGGCGGGTTATCAACCGGAATTGGCTTATTTTGAATGTTTACACGAAGTTAAGCTGATTGTTGACTTGGTGGTTGAGGGCGGTTTGGCGAATATGCGCGATAGTATTTCTAATACGGCAGAATACGGCGATTATACTCGCGGCCCCCGGATTATTACCGATGAAACCCGGGCGGAAATGCGTAAGATTCTTAAAGAGATTCAAACCGGTCAATTTGCGCGAGAGTTTGTCTTGGAAAATCAATCGGGTAAACCCGGTTTTACCGCCATGCGTCGCAAAGAAGCCGAACATCCCATCGAAGAAGTTGGGAAAGATTTACGGGCGATGTTTAGCTGGCTGAAGAAAAAATAAAAGGCAGAAGTTCAGGAGCCACTGTCCGGGCGCAAGCAAGAGCGCCCCTACGGTTTTCTTTCCCCTATTCCCTATTCCCTATTCCCTATTCACTGGGTTTCCCCTGCTGTAATTGTTCAATTTCTTTCTCTCGTTCGGCATCTAGGTCTCTTGGTCTTAACCAGTCTGGCCACAAACCAACGATGAACTCTCGACTTTTGACGCTGGCTTCTCTAGCGGACGGGGGGAGAAATTCATATTGATCGCCCGAGGTAATAAAAATGGCAACTAACAGTAAGAAGAAAATACCGAGTAGCTTTTTAGGATTCATCTGAGTCGAGTTTATAAAGATTTAACTAAGAGTCTGTCTGAGCAATATTGTAATCAGTAGATGTCCCTTTGAGATGGATTATCTACTTGAAAGAAAAATCTTCCTGTAGGCCTCTGTCCCCAGACTGACCTCAAATTAATTTCTAAAGATTAAAATAAAAAGACCAGCCCAAGCTGGTCTAGAGTTACAATGAAAAGCACCGTTGTTGTTTCGATTTGAGACAAACCCAGGAGGTACGTTCCCGTGTAACCTGCGGGTTGGAGTTCTCAAATCTCCCTAATTCTTGATTGTAACAAAAAACACCAATTTTTCCGACAGTGTTTTCACCCATCTTGTCAGGAGTCAGGGGAGACAGTGAACAGTGAACAGTGACCAGTGACCAGTGAACAGTGATAAGTGATAACTGGTCACTGATAACTGGTGACTGATAACTGCCTATTCCCTGTTCCCTGTTCCCTGTTCCCTAATAACTGGTGACTGTTGAGGATTACCCCAAATGACGGTTTCGTGCTTGTAGATGACCATTCCCGGTTTGGCGCCTTTGGGTTTGTAGACGTGTTTGGGTTTGGTATAAATCACCGGAACTTGTTCGCTTTGACGGGCGCGACTGTAGAATGCTGTTAAATTCGCTACAAACTGCAAGTCTGTCTCCTCGGGGACAACTCCTGCGTTGAGTCGTAATAATACATGACTTCCGGGTATTTCTTGGGTATGAAACCACAGGTCATAATCTCCGGCAATTTTTGAAGTCAATAAATCATTTTGACGGTTATTTCGTCCGACTAATAATTCAAAACCACTGGGAGTTTGATACCGATAAAATTCGGTTTCAGTTGTCGAACGATTTTGATAATCGGTTTTATTAAAATATCCTTGTTGGGTGAGTTCTTCTCGTATTTCAGCGAGAGTTTCTAAATCTTCTGGAGATTGATAAGTTTCAATTTGGGCGATGGCTGCTTCGACTTGTTCGAGATAATCGATTTCGGCTTTTACTTCTGCTAAAAGCGGTTCTACAGCTATTCGGGCGCGTTTTAATTTTTGATGGCGTTTGTAATAGGCTTGGGCATTTTGAACGGCATTTTTTTCGGGGTCGAGGGGGATTTTAACGGGTTCTCCGGTTTCAAAATCCGAAAGGGTAATTGTTTTCATTCCCGGTTGCCATTCGTGCAGGGAAGCCATTAATAAATCGGCTTGGGCGCGATAACTGTCGGCTTCGTCGGACTGTTTTAAGCGTTCGATGAAACCGTCTGCTTTTTGACGCAATTTACCGAGAATAGTGTTAATTTTTTGGGTAATTTGATGGCGGAGTTGCTTGAATTCCTGTTGGTTTAATTCGGCCGTATAGTAACGGTTTAAAAGTTCTTGTACGGTTTTTACAGAAGTTTCTACGGGGGTGTTATTCCAGGCGATAACAGAATAACCGGTTTCGGTAAAATGGGGTTGAAAGTTGGAGGTTTCTAAGGCTTTTAACCACTCACACCAACATTCAAATAAACGATTCCATTCGCCGTCTGTGAGGCTGTCGGTTGTGCATTCTGGATCTAATCCTGCGGCTTGAACCATTTTGATCACCAAAGCCGAACTTAACCCCCGATAGCTTTTCAACAGTTGGCGCTTGAGGGAACCGGGAATTAAACTTACCCGTCGTTGCCATTGATCTTGAGGTTCATTTAACCGGGGAATGGGATCGGTGAGGGTGGGCGGGAGTTCGTAGGGTTGACTGGTTTGGATGGGGCGAACACTCGACTGTTGGCTACTGACTTGATGAGCCGGAGTAACAATAAGATTATCTTTTCCTGTTAAAACAACGTTACTGTATTTGCTCATTACTTCGACGTAGAGATGCCAAAGGGGACTGTCTCCGGGTCGTTTGGCAAATTGTAAGTCGAGTACCCTTTCCCAAGGGGAAACTTCGGCGATCGCAACCAGGGCCAAACCATTTAACTGATGTCGCAGTTGATCGCTAAAGGTAAAAGTATCGGGCGTGCGAGGGGGCGGGTCGCCGATGCACATTCGGGCGGCTTGGGGATGCCAAGAAATATCCAGCCATCCCTTGCGTTTGAGGGTGCGTAACAGCAGGGAAATGGTAAAGCGATCGCGCTGATAAACTTGTTCGAGACGGGCGGGAAGCCATTCTTGACGAAGTTCAGCACAAGCGGCCATTAAAGTGGTGTAGTCAACAGGTTGCATGATCGAGCGAGTTAGGAGGTGGGGAGGTGAAGAAAAACTATTCCCTATTCCCTATTCCCTATTCCCTATTCCCCCTTCCCTTTAACCGAATCCGTGTTCGGCGAGAAAATCGGGGGTAATTTCTTCTATTGTAGAAATAGGAGACATTTCCTCGAAAAGGGGAGAGGTTGAGGGGTGGGGGGTGCTTCTGAGGAATTTGGCAACATATTTCCCGAGGATGTCGGCTTCGAGATTGACCCAACTGCCGGGTTTGAGGTACTTTAGATTGGTTTCGTCGTAGGTGTGAGGAATAACGGCAACTCGAAACCAATTCCCTTCGCGATCGCAGTCGGAAATGGTGAGACTGATGCCGTTGATGGCAATGCTACCCTTGGGAACAATGTAAGGGGCGATTTGTTGATACCATAGGTTTAGGCCTTCTGTGGGGGCGGTAAACTGCATTTCCCAGGAACTCGCGGTTTGAACCGAAGACTGCAAGCATCCAATCCCATCAACGTGACCTGTGACAAAGTGTCCGCCCAACTTGCTACCTGCACGCAGGGAGGTTTCGAGGTTAAAATAACCGTTGAGATCTTGTCCTAAGGTGGTACGACGCAGGGTTTCTGGAGAGGCTGTGGCTACAAATCCCCCTTCTACGATTTCAATAACTGTCAGACAGACCCCGTTAACTGCGACACTGTCACCAATGGCTAAATCTTCTAAGATTGAATCAGTTTGACCGGAGACGCAGGAGATTTGGAACTGTTCGTCTGTTAGGGGCCGAATCATCCCTAAGGCTTGAATTAATCCTGTGAACATGGCATTTTTTCAGTAGGGGATCAATGTTAAGTGAACAAAGCTGAATTCGCGTATGACTCGAAAGCTGAGTTTGACTTTTGAGGGGTCAAACAAAAATCTATTGTTGATTTCAGGGAATTTCAAGGCATACTGGAATGCAGGATGTTCTTTCTACGGGTTTGATCACTCGTTTGCCTAAAGTATTTTATCGAGGCTGAGTCGATGATTGAAATGAAAGTCGCCGGAATCGCGCTAGATGCCGCTACTCGCAGTCCTATCGTTCTTTTGAGGGATGCTTCAGAGCGGCGGGCCTTACCTATTTTTATTGGTCAGGATCAAGCTCGATCGATAATCGGCGCATTGGAAAACCATAAACCCCCTAGACCCTTGACTCACGATCTGTTCGTGAATTTAATGGATTCTTGGGAAATGACTTTAGAACGGATTGTCATCCACTCCCTGCAAGATAATACCTTCTATGCGGTCTTGATTGTGCGTCAAGGAGACATCAAAAAGGAAATTGATGCTCGTCCGAGTGATGCGATCGCTCTGGCTTTACGCACTGATAGCCCCATTTGGGTGATGGAGGAAGTGGTTGCAGATGCTTCAATTCCGGTTGATCGCGAGGCGGATGAGGCCGAACGTCGGGCTTTCCGGGAGTTTGTCTCTAATCTGAGTCCGCAAGATTTGATTAAACGCTCCGATTTTCGCAAAAAAGATGAGGCCCAATAGTCCGGGTTGGCAGTGGCGGAGGGTTTGATTAAGAAAAATTTGGCTCTTTTTCCCCTATCTCACATCTGAAATTTAAAATGCGTTATCGGCGCTTTGGTCAAACCGGGCTACGCCTTTCTGTGCTTTCGCTTGGGACAATGCGATACCTGGCGTCGGCCGAAGTTGCGTTTAAAACAGTGCAGCAGGCAGTATCCAAAGGGATTAATCATTTTGAGACGGCAAGCGGGTATGGGCAGAGTGAACGGTATTTGGGTGCTGCATTGTTAGCCGGGTTGCCGGTTTCGCGATCGCAACTTTACATCACATCAAAATTTACCCCGTCGGCTGATCCGAGCGAGATGGAACGGGGGGTTGATCGGTCCTTGGAACGGCTAAATCTCGATTATCTCGATTGTTTAGCCCTGCATGGGATTAATACCCAAGAACATCTCGACCAGGCGATCGCGGGTATGTCTGGGGTGCAGAAGACTCTTGAGGATGGGCGAGTCAGACACGTTGGTTTTTCGACCCACGCCCCCCTAGAGGTGATAGTCGCTGCTATTAATACACATTTGTTTAAATTTGTCAATCTGCATTATTACTATTTTTTTCGGCGGAATGCAGCCGCGATTGAGTTGGCTAGTCAAAATGATATGGGGATATTTATTATTTCCCCGGCAGATAAGGGCGGACAGCTTTATACTCCTCCCCCCCATTTAGAACGGTTGTGTCGGCCTTTTTCTCCTCTGATGCTAAATTATCGCTTTTTGTTGGGCGATCGCCGGATTACGACGTTAAGCGTGGGGGCGGCGAACCCGGATGAGTTGGACTGGCCTTTGATGGTGGCGGATCGGGATGGGGAGTTAACCGAGGAGGAGAAAGGGGTTTTAGACCGTTTGGAGGCGACTCAGGGGGAGGTGTTGGGAAGTGAACGGTGTAGCCAGTGTTATCAGTGTTTACCCTGTCCCGAGGGGATTAATATCCCGGAAGTGTTGCGGTTGCGAAATTTAGCCGTTGCTTACGAGATGACGGAGTTTGGAAAGTATCGGTATCGAATGTTTGAAAATGCGGGTCATTGGTTCCCCGGTCGCAAGGGAAACCGTTGTACTGACTGTGGAGACTGTTTACCCCGTTGTCCAGAAAAGTTGGATATTCCGACGCTGCTGAGGGATACTCACCAACGTTTACACGGGAAAGAAGGGCGACGTTTGTGGGAATAAAATTAGGGGAGTAAAAAGGAGATCATCGGGAAATGTTTCAACCTGTATGTGAACTGACTCAAGTTAAAAGTTATCCGACTGTTATTGCAACCAATGGGGATGAAGCTGATATTTATTATCCCGATTTATCCCAACTTTCTCATCAAAATTTTAGATGTCCGATGGCTTTGTTTTTACAAGGTTTTGAGGTTGATAAATTATATTATACTCTATTTTCTAAGTTAATTGCCAGTGCCGGATTTGTGGTTATTGTTCCCAATCATATCCCACCCGGTCGGACTTATCTCGCCCCAGAATTGACTCAAATTAAAGCAATTTTAGATTATTTTAAAAGTAATCCCAGTCAAGAAAATGCCAAGATGCTAGACGGTTTAGACCGGGAAAAACTGGTTTTGTTTGGTCATTCTTGCGGGGGAATTACAGGTTTAGAAGCGATTCGTTATTCAGAAAGGGTTGAGGAGATTTCCCAGAAAAAATATATTAGACCTCCCGAGTTAGTTGGAGGGGTTTTTTATGGAACGAATCTTTTGAGAAAAGAAGCGGGAACACTAACGATTCAAAATTCAGGAATTCCCATCGCTTTAATTGCCGGTGAACTGGATAGTATTGTTTTACCCGAATTGACTAAAAGAACTTATAACAATATAGCTGATAGTCCGAAGGCTTTTATTCAAATTCAAGGAATAAATCATTATGGAATAACCGATGTTTCTCAGCCAAAAGATGGGCCGGAAGAACAGATTCAACCCCAACTTAAACAAACAGAATCCATTAAAATCATTGCGGAGTGGGCTGGATTATTTTTACAGGCTTATGTTCTCAAGCAACAAGCTTCTCTAGATATTTTATCACAGAATTGTAATTTTTTCAACGAACAAGTCAGGGTAATTTGTGAGGGATAATTCTCGGGAGTTTGACCTGAAAATCCGGTTTTTTTGAACGGGTGGGTTTTTTCGCGGAGATGAGTAGTATAATATCCCCTACATTCAAATTAACAATAACAGTGACCTTGGATAAAAATACAATCAAAATCGGATCGTTAGAGTGGTTTTATCGAGAAGCCAAACCGGAAAAAACGGATAAATCTCCCATTTTGCTGTTACATGGGTTGGTGTCTCAGAGTTACAGTTGGGTGGCTTTGATGGAAGAATTAGCCGCCAAAGGTTATCGGGCGATCGCACCCGACTGGATCGGATCGGGGTTTTCTTGTAAGGCGGATAAACGGGATTTTTCCTATACTCCCGATGCGTTTTTGAAGGCGTTATCGGAGTTTATTGACGCTTTAGAACTTGATAAATTTCATCTGGTTGTACAGGGTTTTTTGGGTTCGGTTGGCTTGCAATATGCGTTAAAAAATCCCGATAAAATTGACCGTTTAATTGTCATTAATGCGCCCGTTTCTCCTGCGGCTAAACTTCCCTGGAAAATCAAACAAATGGGTTTACCGTTTGTTGGGGATATGATGACGCAAGATCCGTTACTCGTTGATCGAACGTTGGAAGGGGGAAGCGGTTATGTGATCGAAGATAAAGATTTGGATGTTTATCGCAGTCCGTTTTTAAAAAGTTCGGCTTCGGGGCGATCGCTGTTGGCGACGATTAAAAATTTAAAGCTGAAAGAAGCGATGGCGGAAATTTCAACGGGGTTTAAAACTTGGGAAAATCCGACTCAAATTATTTGGGGAGTCGCCGATCCTTGGTTGGGTGTTGAACAAGCGGAAGAATTTGCAAAGTTAGTCAGAGGTTCGGAGTTGGTGAAGTTAGAAAAAGCCGGACATTATCCTCAAGATCATTGGCCAAAAGAAATTGGCGAGTCGCTGTTATTATTCTTGAGAAAACAAGCCGTTTAAATCTTAACGTTATCGTGATTTAAACCTCCCTAGATTGGCTTAAATATCCCCCCTAGCCCCCCTTGAAAAGGCAGGGCTGTTTCATTCTCAGTTAAAAATTGCCGGGGTTGATGGGGTGAAAGGGTGATGGGGTGGTGGGGAGAAGATTTTTTTCCGATGAAAAATAGCTTTTTGTTAGTAAAAATTCCCCCCATC
>JAYKHV010000091.1:0-7787 GCA_035285085.1 Lyngbya sp.
GAACCTTGCTTTCGGAGCAAAACGCTTCTGGAGAGACGACCTATGAGTTGGCGGGTTTTAACCCGTCAATGAAAGCCGACTCGTTGAAAGAAGAATCCTCGTAATTTATTGCGAGGAGTGTCAACTCGTTCAACTTTGAAGCTGTGCATCTGGCGATTGGCAATTTTGAGTTTTTCCATCATTTCCAGAGATTGTTGTGGTGATAGTTCCTTATAATTCATCGATTATCTCCTCATAAAGTTCAAGTAGGTCAAAAATAAGCTGAAGTCCGTTTGTATCCTGATTTAGGTTATTTTCAAGCTCAGGAATGGCATCTTCTAAAACATCTAACACACCCGCTCTAATAGATTCAGCTTGGTATCCACCGATACAGTATCAACCTGTCGTATAGCCGCACAGCTCGGTTTCGCGCAACTTTTAGACGACGACGATATTCTTGTTCTGACATACTCTAAAAGGGAACTCAAAGAAATATTACCCCGTTCCGGTTCAAATCAGTTAGACTACACGAGCAATTGGCACGCGCTTTGCCGCAATGTCAGCAATCGCAATTTGGATAAATCTTAAATCTCAATCAGAAGTTGCTGCTGATTTTTTAAAAATCCAAATATAATAGACTTGCCTACACAATATAAGGCAAGTAAGAGTGCTGATAAAATTTTGAATTTCCAAAAAATTGACACAGAATGACACCACCTTTGACACAGCCCAAAACCCTGATTTTACAAGGAATGACACAGATTTTGATGCAGTGACACAGTGACACAGATGGTTGTATTTTATCAGTATTTAACTTATGGAAAAATCAGCTTTAAAAACTCATTACATCCAAATTTTTTGAAAATAAAATGTTAGAATTAAAGCGTAAATATTGAAAAAAATCGCGACAGTATGAGTCAATCCGTCGTATACTCATTCGTAGATAAACACGAGATCTGTAAAATCCTTTCCTGTTGTGATGTGACGCTAAGGAGATATAGAGCTAACCATTGGATAGAAGGAATCCATTGGACGCGGATTAACTCTCGTGTCGTTCGGTACAATCTCGAACTGATCAAAGACTGGCTGGTTAATCGCCATGATAAGATGGCTCATCAAAAGGCGATCGCCAAGTATCAAGAGACTCTTTGCGATGGTCAGAAAAAAGCCAGAAAATAGATTTTGGGTATAAATTGGGTCTGGTCATAAGACCCAATCGCTGAAATCAATCGGGATGACAGGATTTGAACCTGCGACCCCCTCGTCCCGAACGAGGTGCGCTACCAAGCTGCGCTACATCCCGTAGATAAAATTATTGTATCACATCAATCTCGAATCTCCCCAGACAAATTTGGGAAAATTTCAGTTAGCATGGGTAAATGCAGTATTAAATTGGAAGGAAGCAGTAAAGCGTGGTTGTTAAGCCAGATTGGTTGCGAGTCAAAGCACCTCAATGGGAACGAGTTGGTCAAGTCAAGGATATTCTCCGAGATTTGGGCTTGAATACAGTTTGTGAAGAAGCATCTTGTCCGAATATTGGAGAGTGTTTTCATGCGGGGACTGCAACTTTTTTGATTATGGGACCCGCTTGTACTCGCGCTTGTCCCTACTGTGATATCGATTTTGAGAAAAAACCAAAAGCACTAGACCCCACCGAACCCGAACGACTCGCCGAAGCGGTGCGACGGATGAATTTGAACCATGTTGTCATTACCTCCGTCAACCGAGATGACTTACCCGATGGCGGCGCTTCTCAATTTGTTGGCTGTATCGAAGCGGTTCGTCGTCTATCGGCGAAAACAACCATAGAAGTGCTAATTCCTGATTTGTGCGCCAACTGGGAAGCCCTTGACACTATCTTACAAGCTCAACCGGAAGTTCTCAACCACAATACCGAAACGGTTCGGCGTTTGTATCGACGAGTTCGCCCTCAAGGGAATTATGATCGCAGTTTAGAACTGTTAAAGCGATCGCGTCAACTCTTGCCCCAAGTTTATACCAAGTCGGGTATTATGGTCGGCTTGGGTGAGACTGATGCCGAAGTTCGACAAGTGATCCAAGATTTACGAAGCGTAGATTGTGATATCATAACATTAGGACAATACTTGCAACCGACTCCCAAGCATTTACCTGTTGCTAACTTTATCCGGCCCGAACAATTTGACGCTTGGAAAACCTACGGTGAGTCTTTGGGCTTTTTACAGGTTGTTTCAACTCCATTAACTCGCAGTTCTTACCACGCAGAACAGGTGAGAACCCTGATGGAAAACTATCCACGTCCGCCACTCCCCGGCTAAACTGATAACGAGAACTCGCGATCGCACGGTTCTAATCAACAAAGAAAAAAAGCTGAAGCGCGAGCGCCTTTCTCACCAAAATGGCGATCTCTGTCACAATATCCTTCATAATAGGGATGGGTGTAAAAAACCATTATCTCAACAGTACCCCCATTATTCCGGGGCGATCAGGGGATCACAAGAACGATTCAGATTTAGAGGTGCATCTTCTGTTCACATCCGCTCAGTTAACCAAAAACAAGCTTTGATTTTTGATTAACCTTCACCAGAAAAGTTCCCTGATTTTTTAGTTGTGATCTGAAACCAGAGTTAAGAGTGATCGGGAACCCTAACCTATGGTGATGAAGATTAGTTTAGCGTCTGATGACTATCACTTCTTTGTGATGGGTCTGGTCCCTATACTAGCTAATGACCATAAAGGAGTGACTCGTCTACTCGGTCTGTCATCCTCCACTTGCGGGATTATTTCCCCTTGAGACTTTCTCAAGTCCCGGAAACCCCAAGGTTCAAAGGATGCGCTCACTTACCCTAATGATCGATCATCCGATCAGAGTGGGAATTCTCAGAGTAGACCTCGCAAAAGTTCCAACCACCAACCAGAGCAACATAACAATGATTATGCCAGCCACCAACCAAGAGACAGAATTAGACCGCGACTACGAGGAAATGTCTGAACCTTCCGATCTCGATCTGTCGAGCGAAGATACAGACAGCCTTCAACAAGCGAAAAATACAAACCGTCGAACAACTGACCTGGTTCGCGTGTATCTGCAAGAAATCGGTCGGGTTCGCCTACTTGGACGGGATGAAGAAGTCGCCGAAGCTCAGAAAGTTCAACGCTATCAACGTTTAATCCAACTTCGCGATAAAGCAGCTAAGAAAGAAAAAGGTATTCTCGAAACCTTTGTCATGCTGATCGCCACCCAAGATCGGCTTGTGGCTCAGTTAGGTCATCGTCCGTCTCTCGAACGGTGGGCAAATGTCTCAGGCGTCCAAGTTTCGGATCTCAAACCTATTATAGCTGAAGGAAAACGTCGTTGGGCAGAATTGGCTAAACTGACGGTCGAAGAACTTGAGCAAGTTAAAGCCGAGGGTATACAAGCCAAAGATCACATGATCAAGGCGAACCTGCGTTTGGTTGTATCCGTCGCCAAAAAATATCAAAATCGCGGTTTAGAATTACTGGATTTAATTCAAGAAGGAACCTTAGGACTCGAACGTGCGGTTGAAAAATTTGACCCTACACGCGGATATCGCTTCAGTACATACTCCTACTGGTGGATTCGTCAGGGAATTACCCGCGCGATCGCCACTCAAAGCCGCACCATTCGCCTTCCGGTTCATATTACCGAAAAATTAAACAAAATTAAAAAAGCACAACGAAAAATCTCTCAAGAAAAAGGCCGCATTGCTACCATTGATGATATCGCCGCCGAGTTAGAAATGACTCCCGCACAAGTACGGGAAGTTTTGTTAAAAGTTCCCCGTTCCGTTTCCCTCGAAACTAAAGTCGGTAGCGATAAAGATACAGAACTCGGCGAACTTTTAGAAACAGAAGAAGTTTCTCCCGAAGACAAACTCATGCGAGAATCTCTTCATCGCGATTTACAACAACTCTTAGCAGATTTAAGCGATCGCGAACGGGATGTAATTCTGATGCGCTACGGTTTGGGTAACGGTCACACCTATTCCTTAGCCGAAATTGGTCGGGAATTAGAACTGTCTCGCGAACGGGTTCGTCAAATTGAAGCCAAAGCTTTACAAAAACTCCGTCAACCCAAGCGTCGCAACCGAGTTCGCGACTACCTCGAATCTCTCACCTAGACCCATAAGGCTCAAGTCTAACGCTTAATTGACCCCACAAACCCGGTTTCTCACAGAAACCGGGTTTTTAATCGAATCGGTCTAAGATAGAATCTAATATCAAATCCGGTTGTATAATCAACGAATAACAGACACCTGACCCGTACCACCGACCGTGAACAGGCTTCGGTTCAACCCCGCTACTCCGCGCCACCGAATAGCAGATCATTGACTATTGATCGGCCGATCATTTATCATTGGGTTAGACAGTTCTCAAAACTATTACGATTCCATTATAGTTCAATGTTGGTCGGTACTACTGAAGCAGCCCATATTTTAAAAATCTCTACCGCTCGACTGCGAGTTCTTCTGAGCGCAGGCCGAGTCCAAGGTGCCTATAAGACTGGGAAGATGTGGCTCATTCCCCTGGTTGAGGGCAAACCCATAATTGAGCGAGGCACAAGAGGCCCGGCTCCCCGTTGGCGCAATCTGAGAAAGCCTGCAAAAAGGATTGTTCACGTTAATTCTCACAGAATTCGGCAAAATCAAAAACAACAGGAACAACTTCCTGTGATTACCGTTAAAAAAGGTCAGACCAATACTTACGGGCATATCGTAGAAATACCCGGAGGATGTCGTGTTGTCTATAGTCCCGATAAACCTCTCCGTTGTGGTGCGAGGGTTTGGATTGAAACCTTTTATGATGTTAATGTCGTCGGTTAGTCAAAATCTCTTGATCTCTCCACTTTTATAATCGGTATTCAACCGGACTTGATATAAGCTGTTGTGCATTTAAACTGCATTGAGCGATCTGCGGTGTCGGGTCTCGGGTGTCGGGTGTTGGGTGTTGGGTGTCGTGTCATTTAGATGTGTAACAGCTTAAGATAGAATAAGATAACAACATCGCTTCTGGAATTTGTTCGCTCGACTTGCATCTAAAATCTTACTATCGAGTTGCCGATGAGCTACTGTCTCAATCCGCATTGTACCCATCCCCAAAACTCAGACGACAGTAAATTTTGCTTAACCTGTGGTGCAAAACTGCTGTTGAGAGAACGATATCGTGCGATCAAACCCATCGGTTTCGGGGGTTTTGGGAAGACCTTTTTAGCAATAGATGAAGATAAACCCTCCCGTCCCCCTTGTGTAATTAAACAATTTTTTCCCCAAACTCAGGGTAGCCAAAATACTGCTAAAGCTGTAGAACTTTTTCATCAAGAAGCGGTTCGACTCGATCAACTCGGTAAACATCCTCAAATTCCCGATTTATTGGCACATTTTGAACAGGATAAAAACTTATATTTAGTTCAAGAATATATCGAAGGAGAAAATCTCGAACAAGAACTCTCCCGGAATGACACCTTTAATGAAGCCAAAATTCGTCAATTGTTAGATGATTTATTACCCGTTTTGCAGTTCGTTCATACTCATCAAGTCATTCATCGGGATATCAAACCGGCTAACATTATTCGACGCAGCGCTTCACCGACTCATACCAGCAGCATTGGTACTTTTCCCGGACAATTAGTATTAGTAGATTTTGGCGCCGCTAAAGTTGTTACAACCACCCAACTTCCGGTGATGGGAACGATCATTGGGAGTCCAGAATATATTGCCCCAGAACAAACTCGCGGTCAAGCGGTTTATGCCAGCGATATCTACAGTTTGGGAGTCACTTGCATTCACCTATTAACTCAAGTTTCTCCTTTTGATTTATTTGATATTAACGAAGATCGTTGGATTTGGCGAGATTATCTCAAAGGACAACCGTTTGGCACTCAGTTGGGTCGAGTCCTTGATAAAATGTTGATGACAACTCCTAGCCAACGTTATCAAACTCCCCTGGAAGTTCTCAACGATCTTCATCCCGATGGTGTCCCCGCTAACGTGATCGGGAATATTCAGCTTCATTCAACTTCTTCATTCGTCTCTCCCAACGTTACCCCCACACGTAAGCCAACTCCATCCCCATCTGTTGCGTCTAGTAGACCCAAAACCACTTCTGTACAAACTTCGGCACCTTTATCCCGTCAGACTCCGGTTAAACCTCAACGTGTCACTCCCGTTCAGGCGCCGAGTTGGTCCTGTTTGTACACGTTAAAAGGACATCGCAGCGCCGTAACGTCTCTGGCTTTTAGTCCGACTGAAGATATTCTCGCTAGCGGGAGTCAGGATCAAACTCTCGAAATTTGGCAGTTAGAACGGGGGAAACGCTGGTATACTTTAACAGGTCATACCAATTGGGTGACTTCGATTGCGATCAGTCCCAACGGTGATATTTTAGCCAGTGGTAGCCGCGATCGCACGATTGAAATTTGGGATCTCAAAAAAGGTAAACGGTGGTACACGCTTACAGGTCATCAAGATGGGGTTGAGGTGGTGGCGTTTAGTCCCAACGGGGAAGTTTTAGCCAGTGGGAGTCGCGATCATACTATCGAAATTTGGGATATGAAAAAGGGTAAGCGTTGGTACACCTTATCGGGTCATTCTGATCGCGTTTACGGTTTGGCGTTTAGTCCCGATGGTCGGATGTTAGCCAGTGGAAGTAAGGATAACACGGTGCGGTTGTGGGATCTGCAAAAAGCCAGGGAGTTAGATAGACTCGAAGATCATTCCGACTGGGTGAGAAGCGTTGCGTTTCGGTCTGACGGTCAACAGTTGGCAAGTGGTAGCCGAGATGGGATGATTAAGTTATGGCAACCTCAAGGTCAGCGTTGGACTCTCCAGCGAACGTTGAGGGCCGATCAAAGTGATGTGTTTTCGATCGCCTACAGTCCTAACGGTCAACTGTTAGCCAGTGGAAACCAACACGGTCTCGATCTTTGGGATGTTCACAACGGAACCTTACTGGAAACCTTAACCGAACATTCCTCTGATGTGTTGTTTGTAACGTTTTGTCACAAAGGTCTCAGGTTGGCAAGCGGCGATTATGAGGGCAGGGTTAAGGTTTGGCAACGGTAGAATCGGCGTTTGAGCCATCCCGTTCGCGATCGCCTCAGATATTAGCCCCGAGAGTCGTTCAGAAAAATGAGAAATTTAGTTGAGTTTTGTCAAGAAGTGTAATACAATTATTAAATCTTAATAAAAATTTTGAGTTAAACGGTTCATAGATGCACAAAGACTATTACGGCTTGATGATTTGTGCGGTTAGCATCCGAAACCATTGGAAATGGCAAATTGCTTTACCCTACGGCGTGCAGCTTACCTCAAATGAAGACTATCCGACGGCAGAAAAAGCGCTCAACGGGGGAAAACGTTGGATCGATACCGAAGCCACATTTAACGCGCTTAATAGCTGTATGTCTCAATTGTACAGCGCCGGAAAACTAACCCAAACCGAATATACAAATTTAATCGAATCCCTCAGAGGAATTACCCAGCGCTGCTAACTAACTTAACACAAATTCAATCAGAATTCATCCGGCGATCGCATTTTAGGAGATCAACCCGGTTCAACCGAACCCCGTAGGGGCGTATGGCATACGCCCTCTTTTCAATCTAGCTTCAATAATTGATAATTAATAATGGATAATGGAGAATTACCTCGCTCCTTTATGAAGAGGATTGATAGAGAGGAAATAATATCATGTCCGGATAATTAGTGATCAAAAAACTTTCTCCTTCTTTTTTCCTTCTTCCCTCCTGACTCCTGATTCGGTGACTCCTGACTCCTCCCCTGTTATTTATAACTGTTCAACCGGACATGAT
>JAYKHV010000092.1:0-13340 GCA_035285085.1 Lyngbya sp.
GCTGTACCTCGGCTATTTGCTGTTGAAGTTGGTTAATTTGAGTTACAAGTTGGGCTGTTCGTTCCTCATTTTTTTCGGTTTGCTGACTTTTTAATTGGGTTATTTGTTTTTGCAGTTCGTTAATTTGATGTTGAAGTTCTGCTTCTCGTTTGCGAATTTGTTCTTGATATTTAACTGAAAGTTCGGCTTCTCGGTTTTGAAGTTTTTCTTGATGTTGACGTTTTAATTCGGTGATTTGTTTTTGCAGTTGGTTAATTTGGTCTGAAAGTTGGGCTTCTCGGTTTTGAAGTTTTTCTTGATGTTGACGTTTTAGTTCTGTGATTTGTTTTTGCAGTTCGTTAATGTGATGTTGAAGTTCATTTTCTCGGTTTTGAAGTTTTTCTTCATGTTGACGTTTTAATTCGGTGATTTGTTTTTGCAGTTGGTTAACTTTGTCTGAAAGTTCGGCTTCTCGGTTTTGGAGTTGTTCTTGATGTTGACGTTTTAATTCGGTGATTTGCTGTTGAATTTCTTCGGCTTTCTGACTTTTGAATTCCAATTCTTCTTCGGGTTTAACCTCGAGTTCTTGAGTCGCGAAGTTTTCCGATTTTTCTTGAGTTAATAACTGATAATACTCAACCTTAGTTTTAAGTTCATCAATTAATTTTACCGTTTCTTGTCCTTGAACTTGATTGAGTTGACTGACAAATTTGTTCAGAGATGCTTCTAAACGCTGAAAATCTTTAATCGAGTAGTTTAAATGACTATCTTCATTTTCAAAACTTGCAAGTTCTTTCTGGATAAACGAAATAATCTCGCGAAGTAATTGCAGAACTAAATCAAAGGTTTTTTGAGAAGGATTGGACTGAATTATTTGGCAAAGCTGCATCAACAGCGAACTGTTTTCGATCATTTTATCCATCAGTTTCTCTAGCTTCTCTCGACGTTGATACCAAGTATTTTGATCGGATTCATTAGCAAACATCAACTCCAGTTTATCCAATTCACCCCAGGCTTGATGATTTTTCCGTTCATTTTCAAGAGGATTATTAACACAAATTAG
The DNA here is from genome assembly GCA_035285085.1 of Lyngbya sp. Taxonomy (GTDB): domain Bacteria; phylum Cyanobacteriota; class Cyanobacteriia; order Cyanobacteriales; family Microcoleaceae; genus Capilliphycus. The sequence continues at coordinate 1,043 of JAYKHV010000092.1, forward strand.
CTTATTATAAAATGCTTTAATTTGCTCGATAGTCTGCGGTTCAACAGCATGGGGTTGTTCGCAGAACGTTTTCATCGAGTCCAATAAACTTTCAAATTCACCTTTGATGTGCAGAAGGGTTGCAGTGTTCATAAAATTTAGTCCGATGGGGTTAATTGTCAAAAAATTTGTCAGAAAGTCACAAACTCTCGTTGAAAGTGTGTGGTAAAAAACTGACTGTTGGGTTTCACTACGTTCAACCCAACCTACACTGAAAACTGAGACACAGAGAACACCCCAACGAACCGAGGCGGATCAAATGCGATCGTACTTTTCTATCTACAAAGTACGGTTAAAATTGTTCAGAAGATCCGATTACTTATAGAATATCATAAATTTCCGCCAGATACCACCTTAAAGATAAAAATTTTTTTCATCTGTTCAACTCAAATGTGAAATTATTGTGTCAGCAATCCCTCCTGAAAAATTATCAATTCTGTAGGTTGGGTTGAGGTACGAAACCCAACATTAAAAGATAATTGTTTGGTTTCACTTCTTTTAACTGTTGAGTTTCACTTGGTTCTACCCAACCTACTTTCAGTTTGGTTTCACTTCTTTTAACTGTTGGGTTTCACTTGGTTCTACCCAACCTACAGAGATTCTGTTTTGACTCGTTGGCTAATAATTTCCAAATTGGTTCGATAAATCTCCAATTTTTCTTGTGCTTCTGATGCAATAAAAGCATCTTCTGGTATACTTTCTAAAAGATTAACTGCTTTTTCCCATTTGTCTTCTGCGGTTTGCCAAACTGTTAGCGGATAGGGAGGATTTTTTACCATTGCAGAGGCTTCTAATGCTAATTTTTGAGCCGCTTCTAAGTTGTTAACTGCTTTTTGTTCTTGGGCTATTTTTTGAGTAATCGTGTTGTAGTCGGTTCGATAAATTTTCAGTTTGTTTTCGATTTCTTCCGAATCTTTTTGCTCGTGAGAAACCTCTTCTAATAATTGAATTGCTTTTCCCCATTTATCTTGTGCAGTTTGCCAAACTGTGAGGGGATGTGGGGGGTTATCGATCATCTCCCCCGCTTCTTCTGCTAATTTTTGAGCCGATTTTATGTTGTCTTTTTTCGTCAGTTCACTGCGTTCACTTAAGCTATGGGGTTGTTTATTTTTAATGTCAAAACCAATAGTAATTAGTAAAGGAATTAGCAAGATTAACGAAATCAGCAAATTTGAGCCTGACTTTTTTCGAGTCTGTCTTTCTGAATTATTTCTGTCTATATCCGGTTTGATTTCGGTTTTATTGATTTCACTTTCTAACTCACCAATTGATTCTTGAAGTCGTTCTCGTTCTTCGGGACTTAGTTTTTCTTTTAGTTGTTTAATTTGTTGTTGATATTGACTGTGTAGTTCTGTTTCTCGCTGTTTTAATTGTTTTTGATGTTGGCGTTTTAACTGACTTTCATATTGTTCGAGTTCTTGTTGATGTTGACGTGAAAGTTCGGCTTCTCGTTGTTTAAGTTGTTCTTGATATTGATTTTGAAGTTGGGTTTTCAGTTGTTTAAGTTGTTCTTGATATTGATTTTGAAGTTCGGTTTTCAGTTTAAACTCGGCATCTTCTAAGAACTTTTTTTCGATGTTTTCTGAAGGCAATAACTGATTACCCTGAATATTTGATTGAAATTTATCAATTAATTTTACCGTTTCTTCTGCTTGAACTGGATCGACTTGTTGAGTAACAAATGTGTTCTGAGATGCTTCTAAATGCTTCAATTTTTCAACAGAATAGCTCAAAGGATTATTTTGCCTATCCACAGCCAGATCTTCCCGAATTAAACTAATAATTGCCGGAAATGTTTTGAGAATTAAGTCAAAATTATGCTCGGATGATTTCCGGGTTGCCATTGTACAAAAATCTATCAAAAAAGAACTGTGTTCAATGATTTTATCGATAATTTTATCAAGCCGATCTCGTTTTTCATCCCGGAGGTTTTTATCGGATTCATCAGCCAATTTTACCTCCAATTTATCGAGATCACCAAAGACTTGATTATTTTTCAGTTCATTTTCGAGAGAACTCTTAATCGATAAGAGTTGATTTTTAAATTCTTGAATGGCTTCAAGAGTTTTCGGTTCAAAAGAATGAGAGTGTTCGCCGAAGGTTTTCATAGAGTCGAGTAAAGTTTCAAATTCACCTTTAAGGTTGAAAACGGTTGCAGTATTCATAAGATTTAGAGGCAATGCGGTTAAGGACAAAACAGTTCTCAAAACGACAAAAACTGCAAGTAAAAAGATGCAGTAAAAATCGGGATTTCACTAAAAATGGACAAGAAGATAACACCCCAGTGAACCCTGGCGGATAAAATGCGATCGCGCCTTTACAATTATCAAAGAAAACCTAACAATAGTATAAGCTCACAATTGCTTACTGGCTATCCACGAATTGATGATTGTTTTTAACCCTGATTCTCCAATGTTCAAACCCCTTCTAAGCCGTCTAGGGCGCATTTTTTGGACTCGTCTGGCTGTCTTTTGTCTAACGCTGAGTCTAGGCCTTATAATGGGTATTTCCCCGGCTGCGGCGAATATCGATGACGATCGCTTTGATGGGAATATTTTCGCCTTGTATGGGGGAAATGGTTCTTTGGTTCCTCCCCGAGTCACTCTCGCGGAGTCTCTGAAACGTTCAAAACCCGCTTTGTTAGTCTTTTTTCTCGATGACAGTCGCGACTGCAAACAATTTGCGACAACGGTATCGCGCCTACAACAATTTTACGGCAGGGCGGCTGATATTATTCCGGTGAATGTGGATGCGATCGCCCCTGAACCCCAAGAAGATCCCACCGATCCCGCCCATTATTATAGAGGTTTTGTACCGGAAACCGTTTTAATCGATCAATCCGGTGAAGTGGTATTAGATGAAGTGGGTTTGGTGGCGTTTGAAAAAGTTGATGATCGGTTTCGGGAAGTGTTTAATTTACTTCCGCGATCGGAGTCAGTTGAACTCAAACGTAAACCGATCAATGAGATTACAATTGAATTGGTAGAAACCGAGAAGTAATTTTTAGCGATCGCGGTGCCGACGAACTGAACAACCGGAACTAGCAAAAAAAGGATAAAATCGTTAAGATATTTGCTAGTCTCCCAATTCAATCTTTCGATAAACCTTTTAGCAAAATAATCATCAATTTTGATATGAGTTCAACATCTTCTCAATCTTCTACACCCACCCAAACCCCCGATGTAGCCGAGAGTCAAAAACCCGGCGAACCGCAACCGAGTTATGTCAAACTGGCAATGCGAAATATGGTCAGAAAAGGAAGTAAATCTTTATTTCACTTTTCGTTAACAGCGATCGCTCTGTTAGGTTTCCTGATCGGTGTATCTTATATTACCCGATAACGGGAAATTCTTCCGAAGGCAGGGAGGGGAAAGATTAAAATGTCGCAAATTTAGCAAAAAATTTAGAATGTAAATTTGAGAATTTTTTTAGATGCTTTCCCCTCTTTATTGCTTATAATTGCGAGGGAATCCGTGAGCATCGCGCCTGGAATCATCAATGAGTCAAGTTTCACTGTACGTTAATGTTCAAGACTGTTTTTGGTTGAGTGAGGAGTCGCCACCTCAAACCCATCGGACTCCAGAAAACACTGATTGTCCCATTTCCCCCGAAACTTGGGAAGAATGGTTCACTCAGTGGTTAAAATATCTTAATCCGAATATTCCGCAAGTGGAAAGTTACGAGTTAAGCTTGCGTCTTACGGATGATGCGGAGATCCAACGCCTCAATGCTGAATATCGTTCCCTAGATGCACCGACAGATGTCTTAGCCTTTGCTACATTGGATGTAGATTGCCCAACCCTGCCGACGGATGAAGCTTTCTCATCGGAATCTTTTTATCTGGGTGATCTGGTCATTTCTGTCGAAACCGCTGACCGACAAGCCCAACAACAGGGGCATTCATTGAAAATTGAGTTGGGATGGCTGGCATCTCACGGACTCTTGCATCTCCTGGGTTGGGATCATCCCGACAGACAGACGCTGATCGAGATGTTAGACCAACAGGTGATCCTGCTGCAAGCCGTCGGTTTAGAGGTGAATGCGGCTACTCTCGGAAACGTTAATTTAGCGGAATATTCACCGACTTCCTTGGTAGATGAAGGAAGAAACATCTAAAGACTCTGTAACAGAGGAGTGAACTTCAATTATGAAAACGTTACTAGGCTTAACTTCTAGATTGACCGATGGTCACGAAAATAGCACAAAATCCGTAAATAGCGATCCCCCCTTTGTTAAATTTGTGACAGCCTGTTAACTTTGTTGAAATAACGTGTTAGATTTCTTCAAACATCAATAGTAAAAATGATTTGAATGTCTCAAACGCACAGACTGAAGGATATTACTAATGAACCTAAATGAACCCTCTGTAGCACCGCTGCAAGCAAGACTGGTTTCCGTACCTCACCATCGTTCGGCCAAGGTGACAGGCGCTCCCGAACCTCCCCTGAGTTCAACTCACAGTCGCTCAAGTTCTTCTTGGACTGTTGCTTCTAACCTATTGGTGAGTTTCCGATACGCCTGGACAGGGATTACCTACGCCTACAAAACTCAACGCAATTTTCGCATTCATACGATGATCGGTGCCCTCGCCATCGGCTTGGGCTTTTTTTTGCACCTGTCTTCGGTAAAATTAGCGGTGATCGGTTTAACCATTGGAGCAGTGATGGCGATGGAACTGTTAAATACAGCCATTGAGTCGGTTGTTGATTTAACCGTCGGTCAGTCCTACCACGAACTGGCAAAAGTTGCCAAAGACTGTGCCGCCGGAGCGGTGTTAATCTTTGCACTGGCGGCGTTGTTAGTGGCGACCGTGTTGTTACTTCCTCCCCTACTGGTACAACTGGGGTTAATCACAGCAGGAGCAGTATCGTCTTGATTATTGTTATTGATAATTATGACAGCTTCACCTACAACATTGTCCAGTATTTAGGTGAACTGGGTGCAGAGTTCCCTGTCGCTGAAGATGTTCGCGTTTATCGCAACGACGAAATTACCGTTGAGCAAATTAACCAGATGCAACCTGACGGCGTGGTAATTTCTCCGGGGCCGGGTCGTCCGGAAGATGCGGGAATTTCCCTGGAATTAATCGAACGCTTAGGGCCACAATTACCCATTCTGGGGGTCTGTTTGGGTCATCAAAGTCTGGGTCAAGTATTCGGTGGAAAAATTGTCTCCGCACCCGAACTGATGCACGGTAAAACCTCTACAGTTCATCATAGCGGCCAGGGGGTTTTTCAAGGTTTAGAAAATCCGTTGACCGCTACCCGTTATCATAGTTTGGTGATTGACCGTCAAACTTGCCCGGATGTGTTAGAAATCACCGCTTGGGTAGATGATGGAACGATCATGGCGGTTCAACATCGGAACTATCCGCACCTGCAAGGCGTCCAGTTTCATCCAGAGAGTATTTTAACCACCAGTGGTAAACTGCTCTTAAAGAATTTTCTGCGATCGCTCTGTAGGAAATTGAGCGACTGAGTTTTCTTGTCTATCCTTGATTTTTTATCCCCGGTTTCTATGAAACGGCGAAAATTTATCCGTCTGGTTCAAACAGGTGCCTTAGCAAGTTTTACCACAATTGGGATTTCCAACGCACTCTCGTCGGCTGTTGCTCAAACTTCCAATTCTGCCAATGGTTTAACAGTACGCTGGCTGGGTCATACTTGTTATTTATTCACGGGTGGCGGTTTACAAGTTTTAATTAACCCCTTCCGTCAAATTGGTTGTACTGCGGGATATCGCAACCCGAAAGTCAATACTGATTTGGTGTTAATTAGTAGTCGCTTGTTGGATGAAGGTTCGGTTGATGGATTTTCAGGAAATCCGGCGCTACTCTACGAACCTGGAGTTTATCAGTTCAACGGGACTCAAATTCAAGGCATTCGCACGATTAAAGATCGGCAAAAAGGACGCCGGTTCGGGACAAATGTGGCTTGGATGTGGAAGCAAGCCGGAATTAAAATTCTACATCTCGGGGGGCTGGCAGGGCCAATTGAGATTGAGGAACGAATTCTGATTGGTCGTCCGGATGTGATGTTTGTTCCCGTCGGGGGTGGGCCGAAGTCCTACACCCCAGAAGAAGCCAAACAAACCATTCAAACCCTCAAGCCGAAAGTCGTGATTCCCATGCATTATAAAACTCAGGCGGCCGATCCCGCAACTTGCGATCTGGTCCCGTTAGAGAATTTTCTGCAAGTAATGGGGGAAACTCCCGTGCAGAGAATTGCCAGCGATACGGTTACTTTTCAAAGCGGAAATTTGCCCTCAGAAGGTTCGGTGATTGGGGTTTTGAGTTATCAGTATGGGAACGGTTCAACGGTGAATTCAGTTACAGAACCGGGAAATTCTTAAACACGAATTTATTGAAATTTAATTGAGATCAAAAAACCCGGTTTCTCACAGAAACCCCGTTTATAGGGACTAAAAAAACCCGGTTTCTCACAGAAACCGGGTTTTTTCAATGTATTTTCTGAAAAACTTAACCCCATATTTGAACCAAACAACACCAAACAAAGTCTAAATAAAAATTTTAATTTATAAGCGACTCTCTCTGAAGATAGAGTTAGAAAAATTTTCTGTTAATTGACTTGACATTTTTTGATATTTTGTGAACAATCTTCAATATTGCTTTTATAAACCTTTACAAAAGTCTGGGAGTTTCTATGACAATTTTCCATCGTTTCCAGGGATTCAAATCTGTTGCTGTGGTGGGTATCATCGCTGCAAGTACCCTGATCGGTTTACCGGAAATGGTGAATGCAGGTGGCGGCCCTAGCCGTGAAACCTCTCAAAGCACACAAACCCAAGCGGCTGCCGGAGATATTGTCGAAACCGCTACCAGTGCAGGTCAGTTCACCATTTTGGCACAAGCTTTAGAAGCCGCAGGTTTAGTCGAAGTTCTCAAAGGAGAAGGGCCGTATACCGTATTTGCCCCGACGGATGAAGCATTTCAGGCTTTACCCGAAGGCACCTTAGAAGAACTACTCCAACCCGAGAATAAAGAGAGACTGGTGGCAATTTTGACCTATCATGTGGTTCCGGGTCGAGTCACCTCTGGTGAATTGGAGTCAGGCGAAGTCCAAACCGTTCAAGGAAGTCCGGTTACGGTAAAGGTTGATTCTGGCGTGATGGTGGATGAAGCCAACGTCATTAAAGCAGATGTTCCGGCAAGTAACGGTGTAATTCATGTGATCGATCAGGTGATTATACCGGAATAGTTCGAGTCACAGGTTTAGAGGTAAAAAAGGTTATCGGTACACCGCCGCAGAATCGGCGGTGACGGCGTAAACTCGTACCCTGCGTAAAAATCCCCGTGACGCGAAGAATCGCAACGGGGTTTTATCGTCTAAATCCATTTTTTCAACTGACCGGATCTTTGATACAAAAGATTTTGCTATTTGTCGTCTATGATTCAATAAGATGCTACCCCATTACGTTATTAATAGTAGTGGGGGTTTTTAATGACAGAATATTCTGTTTCTTTTCAATCAAAAGATAGATTGACAAGAAGTTTGAGTATTTTGGATCGAGTCCACAACTGAAGTCAAGGTATTTGTGAGTCTATGAGTTTAAGTTTTTGCATGATTGTCAAAAATGAAGAGGAGAACTTATCGCAATGTCTCCAAAGTGTCAAGGGTGTTGTTGATGAAATGGTGGTACTTGATACAGGTTCAACGGATCGTTCTGCGGAAATTGCCAAAGAATGGGGGGCGCAAGTTTATTATTTTGACTGGTGTGATGACTTTGCTGCGGCTCGCAATGTGGCTTTAAAATATGTAACGGGAGATTGGATTTTAGTCCTGGATGCCGATGAACGATTGGTGCCAAGCATTGTTCCTCAAATTAAGCAAGCGATCGCCCAAGAAAATTGTTTGCTGGTTAACTTAGTTAGACAAGAAATTGGTGCGTCTCAATCCCCTTATTCCTTAGTTTCGAGGCTGTTTAGAAATCATCCCCAAATCAAATTTAATCGTCCCTATCATGCTCTGGTTGATGATAGTGTGAGTCAGATTTTAAAACAAGAATGTCGCTGGAAAATCAACGCTTTGGCAGATGTGGCGATTTTACATGAAGGATATCAAGCCTCGGCGATCGCCCGACGCAATAAACAAAAAATTGCCAAACAAGCGATGGAACGCTATCTCGCCGAACAACCGACCGATCCCTATGTGGCGAGTAAATTGGGCGCATTATATGTAGAAATGGGAGATTACTCTAACGGCTTGCAGTTGTTGACCAAAGGACTGAAACAACTCAGTATCTATTCAAAATATCAGCAAGTAGACGCCGATGATTCTCTGCTTTATGAACTCCATTATCATCTCGGAATTGCCCATCGCAAAAAACAAAATCTCGCCGAAGCCAAACATCACTACGAAATGGCGATCAAGGCGAATATTCTACCGCAACTCAAACTCGGTGCTTACAATAATTTGGGCAATTTGTTAAAAGATACCGGACATTTATTAGAGGCAAAAACGGCCTATGAAACCACATTGCAAATCGATCCCAATTTCGGGCAAGGATACTATAACTTAGGCATGACTCTCAGAGCAAAGGGAGACTATGGCGGAGCGATCGCCGCCTATCAAAAAGCCATTCAACTCGATCCGAACTATGCCGAAGCTTATCAGAATTTAGGTGTCGCCCTTTTAAGTGCAGGTAAAGTCCTCAGTGGTTTAGAAGCTTTGAAAACGGCGATCGCCCTCCATGAAAAAAGCGATCCGACTGAAGCCCAACGCCTCCGCCAAACCCTAGAACAGATCGGATTCCATCTGTGATTTACGATTCTTGTCCCCAAACAGGAACAAAATGCGGCATTATATAGCAGTCTGATACTAAAATGCATCAAACACTAGGTTATTGTTGTCTCACATTGCACAGGAGTCAGGAAATATGGAAGATGCAGAACAGGTAAGGGTGGGAATAGTTGGGGCTTCCGGCTATGGCGGAGTCCAGCTTGTGCGTCTGTTGCAAGATCATCCCAAAGTGAAAATTGTCTATTTGGGAGGAGATAGCAGTGCCGGAAAGCCTTTTTATACTTTATATCCTCACTTGAGTCACTGCATTGATTTAATGGTTGAGCCAATTGATTTGGATCAGATCGCCAGTCAATGTGAAGTTGTGTTTTTATCTCTTCCCAATGGTTTAGCTTGGAAGATGGCACCGAAACTGTTAGAAAAGGGATGTAAAGTTCTTGATCTTTCGGCAGATTATCGCTTTTTTAATCTCGATACCTATCAGAAATGGTACGGTGGCGAACGGGATGATCAAGCGATCGCTTCAACGGCAGTTTATGGCTTACCGGAATTGTATCGCGATCGCATTTCGACCGCTCAACTCATTGGGTGTCCGGGTTGTTATGTGACGGCGAGTTTGTTGGCATTATCTCCGTTATTAAAACAGGGATTAGTTGCCACCGATAGCGCCATTGTTGATGCAAAATCGGGAACCTCTGGGGGCGGACGTCAGGCGAAAACCAATCTTTTACACGCAGAAGCCGATAGTGCAATTTCTGCCTATGGAGTCGCCGGACATCACCGCCATACTCCCGAAATTGAACAAATTTGTAGCGATCTTGCCGGACATGATGTTAAAGTTCAATTTACACCCCATTTAATTCCGATGGTGCGCGGAATTTTAGCAACGGTTTATGCAACCCTGCGCGATCCGGGATTAGTTCGGGAAGATTTAATTACCATCTATAGCGCTTTTTATCGGAATTCTCCTTGGGTAAAAGTGTTACCGGGTGGAACTTATCCTCAAACTAAATGGGCGTGCGGAACGAATCTTTGTTATTTGGGTGTGGAAGTTGATCAACGTACAAATCGAGTCATTGTGATGTCGGTGATTGATAATTTAATTAAGGGTCAAGCCGGACAAGGTGTACAATGTCTTAACTTAATGATGGGTTGGGATGAAACTTTAGGATTGCCTAAGTTGAGTTTTTATCCTTAATTGGTGTATCTTTATTATTTAAAACTCGATCAACCCTGCCGTACTGTAGGGGCGCATTACAGTTTACAGTTATCAGTTATGCAGTTACCAGTTTTTAGAGTTATCAATTCGAGCGTGTTTTCAGCAATCACTTGTAACTTTTCACTGTTTACTGTTCACTGTAATGCGCCCCTAGATAATTATAATCGATTGATCGGAGATGATAGGATTTCTACTCTTGCCTCTTGCCTTAATTCGATGAACGTTGCCAATTTTTAATATCCCAAGTATTGGCATCCCAAGGAGACGGTTGAACTCCCGTTAAACGGTTACTAACCCCTTGAGTATTGGCGCGATCAACGATGGGAATCACTGCAACATCTGAGTGTAACAATTCATCCATTTTTCTAAACAGTTCCGCTCGTTTTTGGGGGTCAAGTTCCGTAGTCGCTTGTTGCCAAAGTTTATCATATTCCGGGTTACAATAGCGAGCATAATTCGGTTTTTGCCAATTATTAGATTTTTGAGCAATTTCTTCACAAGTCCACCATTTCATATGGGCTTGCGGGTCGGGGCTATCATTGCCTGTATTAAACATTTGTAAATCGGCATAAAAATGATTTAAAGTATCCGTATTTGCCGGATCTCCCGAAAAGAATACACTCGGATCAATACTTTTGAGTTCAACTCCTACTCCGATAGATTCTAACGCTTGTTTGACAATTTCTTGGGTTTTTTGTCGCACCGGATTAACAGAAGTTTGAAAAACAACCTGCATTTCTACACCGTTTTTATCGCGAATTCCGTTATTATTACTATCTTTCCATCCCGCTTCATCTAACAAAATTGCGGCTTTTTCTAAGTTAAATTCTGAGCGAATTTTATCCGATTTATAAATTTGTGGTGCGACCAAAAGTTGAGGAGTTGGGCGACCGGTTGGGCCGTAGAGTTGGTTAGAAATAGTATCGCGATCAACCGCCAAGTTAAACGCCTGACGAACTTTTTTATCGGTAAAAAAAGGATGGGGAAATTTAACACTCGAACGTTCTCCCTCGGCGGTGGCTTTATTGGGGTCGGTAAAATTAATCAGAATTCGTTCCACATACGGCCCAAAATTTGCCACAACTTTTCCTTTTCCTGCCGCTTCCAACTGTTTTAAAATATTCGCTTCTACTTGTAAATTATAAGCGTAGTCAGCATCCCCCGTTTGTAAGACCGCCCTGGCTGCGGAAACCGCATCGCCCCCGCCTTTGAGTTCAATTCGTTCAAAATAAGGTTTTCCCTCATCCCAATAATTAGAATTGGGTTCATAAATAATAATATCTCCCGGTTTAAATTCAACGACTTGATAAGGGCCGGTACCAATGGGTTTTTGGTTGGCGGGTGCTTCTCTAATATTAGCGCCGTTATATTCAGCAAAAATATGTTTAGGTAAAATCATCCCATTTTGACCCGTAAACGGCACTGCCCAACCGGGATTAACATCTTTAAATGTTACTTTTACAGTATGATTATCGAGCGCTTCTACCTTTTCAATCGTTGAATAATATTCAATACTCGCTGAAGCCACATCGGGATTGGTAATAAACTGATAGGTAAAAACAACATCTTCGGCCGTAAACGGTTCACCATCTGCCCATTTTACATCTTGTTTGAGTTTCCAAGTCACCGATTTTCCATCTTTAGCAATTCCGCCATTTTCTACAGTGGGAATTTCTGCGGCTAAAAACGGAATCAGTTGATCATTTTGATCGTAACTGGCTAAAGGTTCGTAAACAATACGGGCGGCGTCAAAGTCTTTAAACCCCGTCGCCAAATGAGGGTTTAAAATGGTGGGTGCTTGCCAATATAATAGCCGTAACGTATCTGTATCGCCTGTAGAGGCTTGGTTTGGGTTGGTTTGAGGGCTACAGGCGGCGAACGTCACAGACAGGGCGACAGACAGCACAGAGGCGGGGAAAAATAGACGACTCATCGCAACGGGTACTATTCTAATAAGCCAGACACTCTATCTTAATACGGCGATCGCTTTTCTGTGGGAGAGCCTGTTAGTTTTCCCCGATCAAATTCTAGTTGTTGTGCGAAGAGCGCAAAAAAAAGTCAAAATTTACCAGCATAAACTTCCAGTTAGGGAATTGAAAAACAGCCGCTTGTTTAGTGCGATCTTCGCGCTACAACAGAGTGAATTTCTATTTCATATCATGTCCGGATAATTAGTGATCAAAAAACTTTCTCCTTCTTTTTTCCTTCTTCCCTCCTGACTCCTGATTCGGTGACTCCTGACTCCTCCCCTGTTATTTATAACTGTTCAACCGGACATGAT
>JAYKHV010000093.1:0-46166 GCA_035285085.1 Lyngbya sp.
TGTTCCCCGTTCCCTGTTCCCCGTTCCCTCTTAACTGACATTTTTGCATTTTTTTATTCTTAACTGTTCCCCGTTCCCTGTTCCCCGTTCCCTCTTAACTGACATTTTTGCATTTTTTTATTCTGAACTGTTCCCCGTTCCCTGTTCCCCGTTCCCTCTTAACTGAGGTTTAAATTCACAATCAAGGTCAATACAAAGGTCATTTGTGCGGCTAATATCATTAAATAAACGACCGGTCGCGGCTTAAATACCGACAACATTAGACCGACAGTTTTAATATCAATCATCGGCCCAAAAACCAAAAATGCTAACAGCGAACCGCTGGTAAATGTGGCGGCAAAAGACAGGGCAAAAAAGGCATCAACGGTTGAACAAATTGAAACGACTCCCCCCAATAACAACATTGCCACAATGGAAGAAACCGGCCCGTGTCCTAAACTGAGAATAATTTCTCGGGGCATTGCCACTTGAATTAAAGCGGCGATCGCACTGCCAATGACCAAAACTCCGCCCAACTCCCGCAATTCTTGTACCATATTTTCGACCATCAAGCCCAGACGTTCTTTAGAAGGACGCAAGAATAGCGATCGCAATTGAATTTTGGGGCGTTTTTGGAGTTTTGAAGTTTTTTTGTCGGTTGTGCCGAAGCCTTGTGCAGTTTGCCAAAAGGGAATAGAATCTAGCCTAACGGGTTGTTCGGCCGAACCCAACAAATAAGTCCCCGGTTGCAGCAACGGTGAACTCTCACCCGCCTCGGCGGTTTTTTTGTCGTTCATCCGAGGGGGCGGTAACAGACGGGCGATCGCGGGTTGGACGATGGGGCGGAGGTCTTTTTGGAAACTAAACACCCAACCGAGTAAAGTGGCAATAATCAGCGATAAGAGGACGCGCAGAAAAACAATTTCCGGTTGGTCGCGAAAAGCTATCCAGGTAGACCATATAACAATAGGATTGATCGTCGGGGCGGCGAATAAAAATCCGATCGCCGCCGAAGCAGGTATTCCCTGAATGATAAACCGACGGGCCACCGGAACGTTGCCGCATTCGCACACCGGAAATAAAAATCCGACCAAACTACCAAATAACGCCGCTAATAGCGGATGAGAGGGAACCAATGACAGCAGTTTGCGTTCATCGACTAACTGATTGAGAATGCTTGAAAATAAGACTCCCAATAGCAGGAATGGTAACGCCTCAACCAGTAAGCTGAGAAAAAGCGTAAACCCGCTATTAAGCTGATTAATTAAGGTTGATTCCATGCCTCATCAAGTTTGAACAGGGCGCACCCGGTTGGGAGTTGGCGTGGCAGCATTGTACAGACGTGCTTTGGCCCATCTCTACAGTTTAGGTGCTGAACACCTGTGTGCCTCACCCCACTGGGATATTAACTATTTATGGACAAAAGCCATTTGAGTGGTAGAGGGAGAAGCACATCAAGATGAAAATGCCAAGACAATTTCGGCTAGAAACTTTTATTCTATCCGATGATACCATTTACATGGCAATTGAGTTTTCTAACCCATCCAATTCTTATCCGGAATATTGCCCCCTTTTGGAAACCGAAAATTTAGTGAACCGCAACGGGTTCGGGGACAATAACGGGGCGATCGCCGGATAACCCAAACGCCCGGTGAACGGCCTGTAACGCTTGTGTTCCCTGTTCTTCATCCACCACACAACTAATTTTAATTTCTGAGGTGGCAATCATGGAAATATTAATTTTTTCTTGGGCCAATGCCTCAAACATTCGCGCCGCCACACCGGGATGATCGACCATTCCGGCGCCGACTACACTCACTTTGGCGATCGCTTTATTAACGACAATTTCCCCGCATCCTAACTCGTCTGTCGCCTGTTCTAATACCTTTTGGGCTTCATCTGCATCGACTTGTGCCAGGGTAAAGGCGATATCGCGGCACAAAACCCCATTGACTTGATGACAGCGTTGAGATTGAATAATCATATCGACGCTAATGTTATGTTTGGCCAGCAGTGCAAAGATTTTGGCGGCCATACCGGGACGGTCGGGAACGTGACGAATGGCTAAACGGGCTTGATTGCGATCGAGGGCAACTCCCCGCACGGGCGGTAAAGGTATTGTCGAAACGGGGGAAGCAGAGGAAGCCAAGGAAGCGGAGGAGGCTAAATTCACTTCAAAGTGTTGACACAGGGCTTCAACGGCGCGATCGCAGTCAACGGCTGAGATCACACAACTGACCTTGACTTCGGAAGTCGAAATCATTTGAATATTAATCCCGGCTTCGGCTAAAGTGGTAAACATTCCCGAGGCCACATTGGGACGGCCAATCATTCCCGCCCCAACAATACTGACTTTGGCGATCGGCGTTTCATCCCCTTTCACTTCCGGTTGTCCCAAATTGGGATCTTCGTTTTCGCCCAAAGTGGGTAATAAAGCATCGGCTACGGCGATCGCTTTGTTGTAGGAATCCTTGCCGACGGTAAAGGTGATATCGTTAATATTGCCTTCGTGTATCGACTGAATAATCAAATCCACATTTAACTGCTGTATTGCAATTCCCCCAAACAGTTTCGCTGCAATACCGGGGCGATCGGGCACCCGCAACAGAGAAACCGCCGCTTGGTTGGTATCAAATTCCACCGCATCGACGGGGTGAGTTAATTCTAACCCTTCTAGGGGTCTGGGTTGACGGGTTGGGGAAGTCACGCGGGTTCCCGGTTCATCACTCCAACTCGATCGCACCACCAACGGCATCCCGTAATTCCGGGCAATTTCCACCGCCCGAGGATGCAACACTTTCGCCCCCAAGCTGGCCAATTCCAACATCTCATCGCAGGTAATTTCGGTCATCAACTGCGCTTCGGGAACCAGACGGGGATCGGTGGTTAAAATTCCGGGGACATCGGTATAAATTTCGCACTGGTCGGCTTGCAGGGCTGCTGCCAACGCCACCGCCGACGTATCGGAACCGCCCCGCCCGAGGGTGGTAATTTCTAATTCTTCGCGGCCTGTAATCCCCTGGAAGCCCGCTACAACGACAACTTTGCCTTTTTTGAGGTGACGTTCTATTCTATCAGTCTGAATGTGGAGAATTCGGGCGCGAGTGTGTTCGGCTTCGGTGACGATACCGACTTGGGCGCCGGTCATGGAAATGGCGGGTTGTCCCATTTCTTGGATCGCCATACTCATCAGGGCTATGCTAACTTGTTCCCCAGTCGAGAGTAACATATCCATTTCCCGGCGGTTGGGTGTTGCGGAAATTGCGGTTGCCAGCTTGACGAGTTGATCTGTGGTTTTTCCCATCGCCGACACGACGACAACGACAGAATGTTCTCGGGCTGTTTTGACGATCCGTTGAGCAACCGCTTGAATGCGTTCAACCGATCCGACTGAGGTACCACCGTATTTTTGGACTATCAGCATGGCTACTTTGAGAATATCACGGGAAATGGAATGCGTTCACTTTTTGGAGTTAACAGCCTTTTCAGTTTACAGTGACCCGTCACCAGTTTTTACAACTCTCAGTTATCGCCTGTAACTTCTCACCTGACATCTGTTAGACTGTCTACCGTTAAAGCTGTTGACTTCTTCTGCTCCATATTTTAGACGACAGGATATCACAGGAAATATTTTTTAGCAGATTTTTCACCTGGGTTTCATCAGTGACCAGTGACCAGTGACCAGTTAACAGTGAGCAGTGACCAGTTAACAGTTAACAGTTTGCCTATTGTCTATTGCCTATTGCCTCTTGCCTACTCTAACTGAAATTCATCAAATTTTACCACTTCGGAGTCGGGTTGTCGAGTATCAAAATAGTAGCTACTGACGCTTCCGGTGGCGGTGTCAAAAATACTAAAGGCGGTGATATCGTTACTGGCAATATAGGGTAAAGGTTCACCGTTTTCTGATAAAATTGGTCGCAGATTGGGGAGAACAGGTTCTAAATTGTTCGGATCGCCAACAGCACTATAATTTTTAAGTTCAAAACCGGGAGGAATAAAGCGTCGCTGTTGATCTAAATAGGCGCCGTAGGTGTTTCCGACGTTGGATGATTCTAAAAAGTTGATTCCGGTTTTACCCACAAAACGGTTCCACAAATGGGAATGTCCGTAATAAACGAGTTGAACTTCGGCTTGTTCTAATAAGGGGATAACATCTCGAATAATATAATCTTCTGACTTGGGATATTCATATCGAATCATTTGAATTTTTCCGGTGTCATCTCGGTCTATAATTTGTACCGGATCGGTATAAGGCGGAAGAATATTGTCACCGAGAGAATGGGGCGGATGATGAAACATCACGATTTTATATTTTGCTTGTTTAAACTCGGGGCTGTTTAATTCTTGTTGTAACCATTTATATTGTTCGCTTCCTTTTTTGATCGGTTCAAAGATATGTTGTCCATAGCCCCAATTTTCCGGTTGGTTGAATTCCCGATCTCGTTCTCTAAATCTACCCCGAACGTTTTGATTTAAACCGGGATTTCGCCAAATATTGGTAACGTATAAACTCACCAAGCGGATATCACCAAACGTCACGGCGTAATAGTTTTTATTGTCGTTGGGTAAGGTAAAAATTTCATCGAATGTATCGCTATTAAAGCTATTATTTTTTAACCATTCTGTTTTTATATTGCTGTCGTTTTTGGGGTTTATTTCTGACCGTTTTTTTTGATAAAGTGTTTCGGCGGCTTGGCGGGGATAGGGACTGTTGAACTGTTCGTTCAAATCGATATCCGTTGAAAACTTTCCCATCACTTCATGGTTGCCAATTGCCGGAAATAACGGTACATTCTGAATAAGCTGACCTCCCGTGTAAGTGGTGATTACACCGTTTTTTTCCAGTTGGTAATTCCCCCGACCTTGCAACAGCGGAAAAAAAGCGCCGCCTCGGTTATCATCAAACCATTCGGAAGCGCGATCAGGAATATTAATTAAATCTCCAGCCAAGAAAACCGCATCAATATTATCGATAGTTTCCGTAACTTTTTGTAAGTTCGCCGCAGTCATCGGTTTTAACTGATGATCGGAAGTTAATAATATTTTTAAAGGGGTTCCCGGTTGCGGTTTGGGGGCTAAAGAAAACACCTCGCTTTTGACGGTTCCGTTTTGATTTGTTACGCTGGTGACTTGATAGGGAACTCGCACGCCTGGGGTTAAACCGGTGACTTCGGCTTCGTGTCGCCAAATCTCGCGGAGGGTTGGTTTTTGATAAACGGTTCCGTCTTCGGTTTGTTCTCCGACTCGGGATTTTTGATCTTCTCGAATGCGGCTGAGTTTAGTCGTTTTAGCGATAACTTTTTGGTTGAAATTTTCCCCATAACTAACCAAGTGACGGGAACCGGGAAACTCGGTAAACCACACCACTCGCACGGAATTTTCTGTCGGAAGTTGTAAAAAAGGATCGGTTAAAAGTTTGGGTTGCGGAAATAGGAAAATCATCGCCAAAAGCAATATAAATAGTGTAAGAATTAAAACAGCTATGATCCAAAGATTCCGGGGTGAGTCCGGGGTGAGGGTAGTTTGATTTGAAGCTGATGACATGGTAGAATTCTGGCTGTTGACGAGCGATCGATTGCTTTTCAGTCGAGTTGAGTGTTAGAATAGAAAGTAGAAGCAAATCTTAAAATATTAACTAACCGCGATTTTAGCGAAATTTCAATCCATAAAATAACTTCCCCTTACCCATCTTTTCTCGGTAAGAGGAAGTTCTAATTTAGTCACACGTTAAACTAGAGGAACTGTCAGGTAGGCCGCGAGAACGAAGAACGAAAATAGACACAAAGGAAAAAACATGACTGTACCTCCTGAACTATAGGGTTATGATTAGAATTTATTCTCCTAATTATAAATATTACGTAAACTTGGATTTTCGTCAAGGTGGAATCTGAGAAATTTTTCACCCGGAAAACCTGTAGAGTGGGACATCAAACCGGAGTCCCCCAACTCCCGAAAGTGGGTTCAGGTGACAGGATAACCCTGACTCGACCATTGTCTAATTTTATTTGTCAAAAAGTTCTCAATTCGTATAAAAATATAGAAGTCAAACACCTGATCCGACTTCCCTCTAGATCATTATGGCCAGTTCAGACCAACAAAAGCAGAAAGTCAAAGAACACCTAGCCCGCAGTCTAGGAACGTTCAACCAAACTTCATCAACCTCGTACAACCCTTTGAGTTCATCTGATGAACGCAAACGTCGAGTGATGGAGCATATTCGCCTGAGCAAAGGCTAAACTGTAAACCGGGTATAGTCCTGTGATGGGCGATGTTCAACTTCATCGTTTATCTGGGCTGTACCCAATTTATGGTATTTTAAAATTAACCGATAAAATTTGTCAAGCGATCGCAGGCGATTTAATCCTAAACTCAGACCCTTTTTAATTGGATTCGTCTCAAAAAATTAATCGGAATTTTGATAGATTTCTTGAATAGATTTAACTTGATATTGGGTTCAAATATTTATCTATGTCTTTTCACCGTCAAAATCTAGAAGCTTTTCTGCAACTGTTGAAAGAAAAACCCCGACTCTTTCCGCCGTCCAAACGTCAAGAATTAGTAGAGTTAATCACACCTTTAAAAGATGAGATCGAAACCTTGTCCGTTGCGATCGCCAAATGGTATGAAAAGGATGATGAAATTGTTGACGCCCAGTTAGAAATTTTGAATCATTTTATTTTAGTTAATAACAATAACTCCGAAGGAAAATCAACTTCAGCCGCCGCACTTGCACGTTTTCCCGGAACCAAAGGCGGTTCAGTTTCTCAAGCCAAACCCCAGTTAAACAAACAGACATTATTATCCTATTTAACTTAAAGGTTTGAACGCTTAAAAAATAAACTCAACCTTTAAATTCCAGTCTTTTCCCTGTCGAATAATCTCTATTTTACGGATAAATTCTCGAAAATAAAATCTTCGTTCAGTTTCCGATAAATCCAACCAAAATTGCCGAATAGAAACGGCTTTGGCGGTTTCTACTAAACTCACAGGGGGAAATTGAGCGAGTTTTCCTTGTAGTTGGGCGATTTCTGTTTTTAGCTTATAAGTTCGCAGTTGGGCGGTTTCTTCATCTAATATTCCCGTTGCGGTTAACTGGGGAAGTTGAGTAAGAATTTCCTGTTTTGTTGTCAGGGTTTGTTGGAGTTCTATTTGAATTCTCTCTAAATTGGGTAATTCTAACTCGCAAACCGCCCGAGGGAAATCCTCACAAATTCGTTGAATTGTTGCGTCTAAAATGTTATTATAAGATAGGGCTTTACACTTGGGTTGACGGGGGCAAGCGGTCGGGCGAAGATACAAATATTCCCGAGTTTTGCGATAGGTTGTCACTCGGCTAACCGTCATCAAACAGCCACATTCTCCACATACAACCAAACCCGCCAACGAACGGGGCGCACTTGCCGTTTTTGGAGACATTCGTTGATTTCGCCGCAACAGTCGATCAATTTGGGCGGCTTCTTCCCGAGACAAAATTGCAACATGAGTATTGAGAAGAACTTCCCCATTTTTGTATTCTAAATCTCCTCGATAAACGGGATTTGTTAACCATCTTCTCCCGGTTGTGACTGAGATTTTCTTGCTATATCGCCTTTCCAAATATCGCACCGCACCCCGCAACGAACCGTATATTAAAAACCGTTCAAAAAACTCTTTAACAACCGGGGCGGTCGTTCGATCTAAAATATAGCGATCTTTTCCCCGACGATAACCGTAGGGGGCTTTTCCGGGGGGTGGTGTGGCTTTGATGCGGTTGCGGGCGTGTCCCTGACGGATGCGGCGACTGCGTTGACTGGTTTGAATTTCGGCGATCAGTTTAATTAAATCAACTTGAGTCGCATCAGAAATTGAACGATTCAAATTAGATTCTATGGCAATAATTTTAACATTTAATGCTTCCAATTGCAACAGGCGATCGCTAACTTGTTTTAAAGTATCTCCCAATTCTTCAAACCGTCGAATTAACAGATATTCTGTCGGTTCGTCTTCGCAGTCTGCTAACAGTTGATCTAGTTGTTGACGTTCTCCCAAATCTTGATAAACCCGATCTACTTCCCAACCCCAAATCGTTCGGCTTGGAGGGATTTCTAATAACGGATCGCTGTAGGAATATGCAATTATTTTCATGGGAGGATTTAAGCTTGACTCAGTTCGATAATATTGCCATCGGGATCTTGAACAAATAACGCCGCCCTCCCCGATGAACTCATTTGAAAAGTGCAGTTATTTTCGGTTAGTTTTTGTTTGAATGCTTCTAAGTGATCAACAGAAAAAGCAAGATGTCGATTTCGTCCCCATTTTTCATTATTAACCCCATCGGGAATTACCGCAGGGGCTTGAATTAAATGGATTTGAAAGTCTCCCACTTGATACCAACTTCCGGCAAATTTGAGAGAACGTTCTGTTTGAGGAAGTTCGAGAATTGTTCCATAAAAATAATCGGCTTTTTCTAAATCGGAAACTAAAATCGCCGCATGGAGAGATTGAGTAATTTTCATAATCCACACTTAAGTAACATCAAGATAATCCTATCAAACCCTGAATCAAGTTCCGTGATATTACGGATTTTAATCTAGAATGACCTGCAATACAATATTAGATAGAAGGAGAATCTAAGCTGATATCAGAATTTCAACTCATCAGTTAGTACCGAAAACAATGCCCAATTCTGTAGATTCAAAAATCAAAACTCGTCTGTTGCTGATGCTGTGGGACTTAGGCGGCGCAACCGATGAAATCAAAAAAAGTGATTTGATGAATTCGGTTAAACAAGGTAAAGAGAAAAATGCCACCTATGAACCTGTACTAGACGAATTAAACGAAAAAGGTGCGATCGCGATCACAACCAAAAACCGATCCGTTAAAGTTTCTCTAACCGATATTGGTTTGCAGATTTTAGAGGCTTCTCTCAAAAGTCCTGACTTTGAATATAACGCCAGACAACGGGTGAGAACGAAGGATTTTAACGCGGTTTTGCGGTGGCTGCGACAGATAAATAATAACACAAAACAGGTCAATCCTCAACCCTCTATCCCTGAAAATAAGATTACATCTTATGATGAGTTTAAGTCCGTCGCCTTGGAGGTTTACGATCGCCTCAACCGTGACTTTAATTATGACAATCTTGTACCAATTTACCGGATGCGTCGGGAAATTGGGGAAAAAGTCACGCGATCGCAGTTTAGCGATTGGATGTTGGAAATGCAAGCCAATGACTTGATCCAACTCATAGGCGGTGAGATGACAGACATTACCCCCGATAAAGCTGAAGACTCGATCAAAACCGAACTTGGAGGAATGCGCTATTACGTCAGACGGCTCAGTTTCTAATTGTAAATTGTTTGTAAACCTTAAATTTTTAGGACAGTACCATGACACATTCAAACGTTCATTCTCCCCTCGAAGACATCAAATTAGCCCTTTTGGAAAATAATCCTTTTAGCGATCATAGTGTGCGCCATAACCACATTTGGAATTACACGATTACTGATGTCAAATCTCTCAATGCTCACGCCTCAAATGCTGTTCTGCAAGCCCTCAAACAAAATCAAACTACCTCAATCGTCATTACTGCGGAATATGGAACAGGAAAAAGTCACATAATCAGCCGCCTTCGCCATCAATTGCAAATTCAGGGTAATACGTTATTTGTCTATGCCAATCAATACGGAAATCTCGATCAAGATATCAGACATAGCTTTCAAAAAATATTAGCTAATAGTCTGAAAGAAGTAGGTCATCAAGAGGTAAAACAATGGCAAGAGTTAGCAACTGCAATGGTTAACCATGTTCTTAAAGTTGTTAATCCCCAATCAAATCAGTATGATCCTTCCAGTTTGGTTGAGAAGTTTCAAAATGCCTCATCGAAATCTATTTCAAAAAAACTTGAGCAGTTCACTAGAGCTTTTCGCAAAAAAATAGCTGACAAAAATCCTGATATTATCAAAGCGATATTATGGACACTTTCATCTGAACAGTTTCCCTATGCAGTTAGCTGGTTAGCGGGTGAAGAAATTGCTCAATATAAAGCAAATGAATTGAGACTTCCAACTCGATATCAATCCTTTGAAACTGTAGTTGAAACTTTAGATATTATCAGCCAGTACAATCAAATCTTGATTTGCTTTGATGAGCTAGATAGCCAAGAATTTAATGAATTGGGCTTCACAAAAGCACAAATTGTTGCTGGACTCATTAAAGAATTGTTTGAGAACTTAACCAATGGCGTTATTCTCAGCGTAATGTTACCTGCGGTTTGGCAAGATAAGATAAAAAAAGCTCGTCTATCTTGGCAGAAAGTTTCCGCTTATGGAGAAGCACTCAACTTGAAATTTATGGATGAAGAATCAGTTGTTGAGTTGGTGAAATTACGATTAAACCAGTTGTACAAAGAAACAAATCTCACACCGCCTTATGCGCTTTATCCATTTGATGAAACAGAATTGCGGAAACTTGGAAAAACTAAATCTGAAACTGTCCGAACTGTTTTAACTTGGTGCAAAGAAAAACTTCCTCAGCTTTTAGATAAAAAAGAAAATCCTCCCGAAAATAAAGTTAAATCTGCTTTCGATATAGAAATGCAACTGGAAATTGACAACTATATTGATGATAACTACTCAATAGCAGATGCTTTATTATTTGGATTTCGAGGGTTAATTGGTCAAACTGTTGAGCGAGTTTTGATTCAAGATGTCACTGAAAGCGTCAACAATAAATCTGGAAAAGACAACTATATCAACTTGAAAATCATTGGAACCGAAGACGGAAAAGAAGTCAAAATTGGGGTGGCAGTGTTACAATACACGGGAGGAAATTCATTAGGCGCTGGACTCCGAAGATTAACCCAACCCGAAAACTTTGGGATTGAGTTAACCCGAAGCTGTTTAGTTCGTTCCAAAGACAGAAAAATGACTCCCTATATTCAGAATACATATATTACACCTTTGATCGATAAAGGCGGAGAATATGTTGAACTGAAAGAAGATGAGCTTAAACCCCTGATTGCGATTCGTTCAGTTTACAATAAACGGGAAGTTGAATATCAACTCACAAAAGAGGAAATTGAACAATTTATTTCTGAAAAAGGTGCTGAAAATTTATTAGGTGCGAGTAATCCTTTACTTCAAGAAATTCTCAGCGATCCTTCTTATATTGTCCCTGATGATCTGATCGAGGAAGAACCTTTTTCCTTGGGTGAATTATCTTTTGAAGAAGATGATGCTAGTGATGAACAAGATTTAGCAGATTTTTAGTTTAGTTTAAAAGGAAATAAACGTGAGTCAATCTGTTTCAATTGATACTGCTTTGCGTGTACCCGCTCCCGAATTGGAAGCGTTAATTCAAGGGCGAACTGTTTTAATAATCGCTGATATTTCTATTGATATTGGGCGACAGTTTGCTCTTTACCCGATAGATACTTCTTCCAATCCCCTCCCAAACGAACAATATTATCGCCCGAATTTTTTACCAACGGTTCATCAGAGTTTAGCCGAACTGGGTTCGGAAACGGTAACGATAAAAAGTTGGGCAAAATGTGAACTTTGTCAAATCGTTAACGAAGCTGAACAGTTTGATGTGTTATCTCAGTTAACGGTTTGGACAGAGGAAGCTTTACACGCAAGTTTAGCCAAGCGAGGACATATTTTTCTAACCTATTTGCGGGTTTATAAACTGAGTCAACCGTTTGAAGTTTCGGTTAATTCTAGCCCCCGTTTTATTCCGATTTCTCCAGCTTTAACCGTTGGTGAAGATAACCCGATTTTAACTAACGAAGCTTTCGATAAACGATACCGTCAAATACTCGACCGTCAGCCTCCATTACATCCCGAATTAGAAGAATTACAAACCGCAATTTCTCAGTTAGCCATAACTGATTCTGGGGCGAAACAATTAGATGAACAAATTCAACAATTTCTAGGTTGGAAAATGCCAAAAACAACTAAACCTTTACCGGATTGGATTTCTACAATTAATGAAAAAGGAACAGCAGAAACAGGCGGAAAATATGAAAAAGGAACCGCCTTTGAAAAGATTGTTCATAAAAGTTTGGCGTTTTTGGGTTTTGAGGTTGATAGCGATGCAAAAGGCGGTGCGGGTGGGATGGATTTGTATTGTACTAAACCCTATCCAATGGTGGGAGAATGCAAAGCCGGAAAGAGTCTTCCTGACTCTACAGCAGAACAACTCTATCGAATTGGTATGAGACATCTAGGTAAAGAAAGCTATGAAACTGCTGTAAAATTAATCATTGGCCCCGGTAAACCTACAAGTTATCTTGAGAAATCTGCACAAGAATCAATTATCAGTATTATGAATCCCATGAGTTTACAAAACTTGGTTGAACTGCAAGCAAAATATCCCGGTTCGGTTAATCTTGTTGAACTGAAAGATTATCTAACAATTCCCGGACAAATTGACGATAAAATTAAAGAATATATTGATCAAGTCAAACAAAACCTTCAACTGCGAAGCAAAATTATTGAAGCCGTTAAAAAACAGGGAGAATTCGGAACCGATCAACCCACAGTTACAGAAATCAGAATTCAATATAATTCGATGTTCGCAACAGACATAAATTCTACACTGTCTGAAGAAAAAGTTCGAGATTTGTTGATAGAGTTATCTTCTCCGTTAACGGGTTATTTGGGTCGAGTTGACGAAACCGATCAATATTACTTTCTGCGGGAACTGGAAATTACTGAAAATTAAATAAACCCCCGTTGGGCGGGTGGATTAACGTTAAATTGAATTGACAACAATTGACGCGGAACCCGCCCCTATATTTAATCAATTATTTTCGGTTTTTGGGGGTCTGCGTTTGTGGAAAATACCCGTCATTTGTAAACCCGTTACCAACAGCACAATTAAACTTAATCCTACTAACAAAACATAAATCGGTCTGAGCGCCGGACCCAGGTAAGACCCCTGATGAATTCTCAGTAAAAAACCCACCTGATCCGAAGACAACCCAAACCAGGCTTTTCCCAGTCGATAACCAACGCCGGTAACTGCACTAACCGCCAGGGGAAGCAACGCAATGGGAGCGATAATTTGGTGAAATCTTCGTTCATTTAGCTTAACAGATTTCGATTGTTTGCGCGGCTTAATTAACGTGAAACCGCTCACAATCAGTCCCAATAATCCCAGTCCCACCAACAAAACGTAAACCGGAACGAGGGGTTTTCCTAAAAAACGTCCTTCGTGGAAAAACATCATAAAACTACCAAATTCGCCGGGTAAACCGAACCAACTTCGACCAATTCGGTAAGAAATACCCGTTAAAGCAGAAAGCAGCAAAGGAATAAACAGAATCGGCGCAATTTTGCGGTGAATTTTTCGGAAATTCATCATCAAAATATCCTCTTTTGTATTAGATTAATCTTAGACTTCTTTGGAATTCATAAAAAATTCCTCGTAATGTCACAGTTATGACCAGAGTAGGCGAGAAAAGTAAAGAACTCGGGAAGATGCCAATGATTTTTTAAGCCGGGGGTCGGTAAACTGATAACGATGATTTCGCCCCCGTGACGTTGGGGGAGGGTTTTCGCGATCGCCTCAGTCCTGTTAAAATTGTCCTAGACTAACAGAATTTTTATTATTGTTATTCTTCAGTTTGTTCAAAGTTCACCCGTTCGTAGATTTCCCGTAATGGAATCTCTAAATTAACCGATTCTAACGTTAATATTGCCTCCTCGCCTTCGTACTCTTTGAATAACCATTGATGTTCGGCTTGTTTTGAATACTGTTCGAGATGATAACCGGATTGATCGATTAAAATATATTCTTTAAAACTGGTAATTGAACGATAGGAACGGAATTTATCCCCTTGATCATAACTTTGAGTAGATTTCGATAACACTTCCACAATTAACAGGGGATTTATGATAATATCCCGGCGATTTTCTTGATAAATGGGTTCACCTTCGATTACCATAATATCAGGATAAGTGTAAGTTCGAGCGTCGGGAATCCATAATCTGACATCACCGATATAAACGTCATAATTTTGGTCTTGAATGGTTAAAGGAAATCTTTTGTAGAAATTTCCAGCAATTTTGTTATGATTTGTCGTTCCGCCAGCCATAGGTATAATTTCTCCATCCCGATATTCGTTTTTAAATTCCGCTTGTTCTTCGAGTTTTAGGTATTCTTCTGGGGTATAAGTTGATTTTTCAGTTTGTGTCACCATCAGACGAACCTCAGTAGTTTCTTTTATTATATAGGGCTATTGCCACAATTTGAAGTTTTTGTCAAGCCGAAAAATGCGATCGCAATGTCGAGAAAACCTCACCGGATTTTAAACAAATATCGCGTTATCTTAAACAGAAGAAGTCAATACAATTCACCCATGAAAGGCAAACAAGTCTTACTCACTGGGGGAACTGGGGGTCTCGGCATGGGCGTTACTCCTCTCGTTATTTCCCAAGGTGCAAAAGTCACAATTCCTTATCGTAACGAAGCGGAAGTCGAACGTTTAAAACGCATTCTTTCGCCAACTGATTTTGAAACGATTCGATTTGTTTCTGTTAATCTCACCGAAGAATCTGCCGTCAAACAACTGGTAGAAGATATGGGACGGGTCGATGTTTTAATTCATTTAGTTGGGGGGTTTGCGATGGGAAAACTTCACGAATATAGTTATGAAAACTGGAAAAAAGACTTTGATTTAAACCTACATACAACATTCCTGGTTTGCAAACATAGCCTCGCCAAAATGTTACAAAATGGCTACGGACGCATTGTGACAGTGGGTTCGCGAGGTGCCGTCCAACCGGCGGGACAATTGGCATCCTACTGTGCGTCAAAAGCCGCTGTGGTGGCGTTAACACAGTCTATCGCCGAAGAAACCAAAGGGACGAATATCACCGCCAATACAGTCCTTCCCAGCGTTATCGATACGCCGAGTAACCGAGAGGCGATGGGCGACGCCGACGCCAACCAATGGGTCAAACCCGAATCAATTGGCGAAGTGATTTGTTTCCTGGCTTCTGAAACCGCCCAAGATATTCGAGGCGCAACTGTTCCGGTTTATGGCAATATTTAAAATAGAGAAAAAATCGTCAAGATGGGAGGTGTTGAAGAATGATGTCGCTCAATTTCTCTGATTGAAAACAAACCTTTGTCTATTCAATCCCCGATAATCAAAGCCTTTAAACAAATCTTCTTAAATTTTTGCGATTTCTTCTCTGTCTCAAGATAGACGGATACCGTGCATCAAACCCATTAACCTTGTAGAAGTTGCCAAAACGTTGACAATTTCCAAACCAAGGTAGGGTGCATCAAACCCATTAGTCTTAAACGACAAGGAAACCCGTTGACAATTTGATGCACCCTACAACTAAAAATAGACCACAGAACCGTAAAAATATGGCAGTCAAAGACGAAAAACCCAAATTTCCGAATAATATCCCTCTGGGAAGTATCTTGTTATGGTTAGCAGGATTAGTTCTGCTTGCCAATATCTTTTTACCCGGTTTATTCGGAGAGAATATTCCGCGAGTTCCCTACAGCTTATTTATCGAACAAGTTGAAGACGGACAAGTTACCCAAGCCTACATCGACCAAAATCAAATCCGTTATCAACTCAAACCCGAAGGCGACCAAGAAAAAGGACAAGTTCTGTCAACCACGCCGATTTTTGACCTCGAACTTCCCAAACGTTTAGAAAACAAAGGCGTACAATTTGCCGCCGCCCCGCCCCCCCAAAATAACTGGTTTACAACCTTATTAAGTTGGGTAATTCCGCCGTTAATTTTTGTCGGAATTTGGATAGGTATCGGCCGCTTTTTACAAAGTCGTGCGGGCGGCGGTTTGGGAGGGCCGCAAGGTGCGCTTTCTATTAGCAAAAGTAAGGCAAAAGTATACGTCGAAAACGAATCGACCCGAGTCACTTTTAAAGATGTTGCCGGCGTCGAAGAAGCCAAAACCGAACTCGAAGAAGTGGTCGAATTTTTGAAATCTCCTCAACGGTTTACTCAAATTGGGGCGCGTATTCCCAAAGGTGTTTTACTCGTCGGCCCTCCCGGAACCGGTAAAACTTTGATGGCGAAAGCCGTAGCCGGAGAAGCGGGAGTTCCCTTTTTTAGCATTTCCGGTTCGGAGTTTGTAGAATTATTTGTTGGGGCGGGTGCGGCGCGAGTTCGTGACCTATTTGAACAGGCGAAAAAGAAAGCGCCCTGTATTATTTTCATTGACGAATTAGACGCCATTGGCCGTTCTCGAAATACGGGCGGGTTCTACGGCGGAAACGACGAACGCGAACAAACCCTCAACCAATTGTTAGCAGAAATGGACGGGTTTAGCGCCGGAGAAGCGACAGTCATTGTATTAGCTGCAACCAACCGCCCGGAAGTTCTTGACCCCGCTTTGTTGCGTCCCGGACGCTTTGACCGTCAAGTTTTAGTTGACCGTCCCGACTTGAGTGGACGCCTACAAATTCTGGAAATTTACGCCCAGAAAGTTAAACTCGATGTCGATGTTAACCTGAAAACTATTGCCGCGAGAACTCCCGGTTTTTCCGGCGCCGACCTCTCCAACTTGGTTAACGAAGCCGCCCTGTTAGCCGCCCGTCGTCGTCAGGAAAAAGTTGCCCAAGAGGACTTTTCCGAAGCCATTGAACGGGTTGTCGCCGGTTTGGAGAAGAAAAGCCGGGTTCTCAGCGACAAAGAGAAGAAAATTGTCGCCTATCACGAGGTTGGTCATGCAATGGTGGCTGCTGCGGTTGGTGACTCGAAAAAAATCGCCAAAATTTCGATTGTGCCTCGCGGGATGGCCGCTTTGGGTTATACTTTACAACTGCCCACCGAAGACAAGTTCTTGATGAGTTCCGAGGAAATTCAAGCCGAAATTGCCACGCTGTTGGGCGGACGTTCGGCTGAGGAGGTGGTTTTTGGCAGTATTACCACCGGGGCGTCCAACGACCTGCAACGGGCCACAGACCTGGCTGAACGCATGGTCACGATGTACGGGATGAGTAAGGTGTTGGGGCCGCTTGCCTACGAAAAAGGACAACAAAACAATTTTCTAGGTGATAATATGATGGGAAACCCCCGTCGTAATGTCAGCGACGATACGGCAAAAGCCATCGATGCGGAAGTTAAGGATATTGTTGAATCTGCCCACAATAAAGCCCTGAATATTCTCAAAAATAATCGGGATTTGTTGGAAACCATCGCCCAAAAAATCCTTGATGTTGAGGTGATTGAAGGCGAAGAGTTGCAAAATCTCTTAAATCAGATTCAATTTGAACACAAGCAAGCCGCAACGGTTGGTTAGTAGGTTGGTGTCGAGTTGGCGAGACCCAACTTAGAGAGTTGGGTTTCATTCTTCAACCCAACCTACAGAGGTGTTACTTTAAAAGTAGGGGTTGAGAACTCTCTGACCCCTACTTATTCTCCGCTACCCCTAAACCTGCGATGAGTATTAAAAAAAAGAAATCTCGATTCCCCGACTCCCAACAAATTGGTAAAATTTTATTAATTATTTCTGGGATATTGTTTGCGGCCTATTTGGTTCTGCCCCGTCAACAAAAAGTGCCGCGTGTTCCCTACAGTATTTTTATTCAACAAGTTGAAAACGGACAAGTTGCCGGGGTGCAGGTGGGAGATAATGAAATTCGCTATCGCCTCAAAGGTGAACAAAAAGATCAGTTAGGCCCGTTGTTATCAACAAATCCCATTTTTGATCCGGATTTAGCCAAACGTTTAGAACAAAATAAAGTTATCTTTCAAGCCGCCCCGCCTCCGAAAAATAGCGGGTTTTATGTGCTTTTGAGTTGGATTATTCCGCCCTTAATTTTAGTGGCGGCGTTTCAGTTTTTAGGCAAACGCGACCCCGAAGGTTCCCTCTCAATTCGCAAAAGTAAGGCTAAAGTTTATGTTGAGGGAGAATCGGATAAAATTACTTTTGCTGATATTGCCGGAGTTGAAGAAGCAAAAACAGAATTGGCGGAAATTGTTGATTTCTTGAAAAATCCCAAACGTTACACCGAAATTGGGGCGAGAATTCCCAAAGGAGTTTTGTTAGTTGGACCGCCCGGAACAGGTAAAACGTTGATGGCAAAAGCCGTTGCTGGAGAAGCGGGTGTTCCCTTTTTTAGTATTTCTGCTTCGGAGTTTGTAGAATTGTTTGTCGGGACGGGTGCGGCGCGAGTTCGTGATTTATTTGAACAGGCGAAAAAGAAGGCACCTTGTATTATTTTTATTGATGAATTAGACGCGATTGGTAAGTCTAGAAGTGGCGGTGGCGGTTTTCAAAGTGGTAGCAGCGATGAACGGGAACAAACCCTCAATCAATTGTTAACAGAAATGGATGGGTTTGGGGTTGGAGATCAAACGGTAATTGTACTGGCTGCAACTAACCGTCCGGAAGCTTTGGATGCGGCATTATTAAGACCCGGAAGGTTTGACCGACAGGTGTTAGTTGACCGTCCAGATTTGGCGGGACGCAAAGCTATTTTAGAGATTTATGCTAAAAAAGTTAAACTGGGAGAAAATGTGGATTTACATCAAATTGCCACCCAAACTCCCGGTTTTGGCGGCGCAGATTTGGCGAATTTAGTGAATGAAGCGGCGTTATTGGCGGCTAGAAATCAACGGCAAACTGTTGCCCAAGAAGATTTTAAAGAAGCCATAGAACGGGTGGTTGCTGGATTAGAAAAAAGAAGCCGGGTTCTCAATGAAAAAGAGAAGAAAATTGTCGCCTATCACGAAGTTGGTCATGCTATTGTTGGGGCGTTAATGCCGGGAGGCGGAAAGGTTGCTAAAATTTCTATTGTTCCTCGCGGAATGGGGGCGTTAGGCTATACGTTAAGATTGCCAACCGAAGACCGTTTCTTGATGGATGAAACCGAATTTCGCGAACAAATTGCTATGTTATTAGGGGGTCGGGCGGCCGAAGAAATTATCTTTCAAAGGGTTACAAATGGGGCTTCTGATGACCTGCAACGGGCGACAGACTTGGCTGAAAGAATGGTTACAACCTATGGCATGAGTCAGGTTTTGGGACCGTTAGCTTATGGGAAAGGGGGGAAAGCGAATTTCTTGGGAAATGAATCCAATAGCCGTCGAAATCTGAGTGAAAAAACAGCCGAAGCGATTGATAAAGAAGTGAAGGAAATTGTGGAGACTGCCCATCAGTTGGCGTTGGATATTTTAAATAAAAATCGCACGTTATTAGATGAAATTTCCGGTCATCTTTTAGCCAAAGAGGTGATCGAAGGGGAAGAATTGCAATCTTGGTTGGATCGGGTTCAACCTGTCAATTGAGAGAATTTTATTAATTTGTATTCAGAGAAATTAACCGGGGGTAAAATAAGACTAAAGAATAGGTTGAATTTGATGTCATGGGTAAAATCGCATCGGCACTAATTGGGCTTTGTGTGGGAGATGCGTTGGGGGTTCCGGTAGAGTTTCATGTGCGATCGGAACGGCGTCTTCATCCCGTCACCACGATGATCGGCTATGGAACCTACAATCAACCGCCCGGAACTTGGTCTGATGATAGTTCTCTGACGCTGTGTTTGGCGGATGTTTTATGTCATCAAGGCTATGATTTAAACGCGATCGCCGACTCCTTTTGTCGCTGGTATAGAGAACGATTTTGGACGGCGAGAGGGGGCGTTTTTGATATTGGCGTCACCACTCAAATTGCCATTAATCGTCTGCGAAAAGGAGTCCCCCCCGTTGAAGCCGGAGAAACCAGCGATCGCAGTAATGGAAATGGGTCTTTGATGCGAATTTTACCCCTGGCGTTTTTGTACAAACAAGAGTCTTTTCCCGATTTAATTGCCAAAGTTCACGACTGTTCAAAAATTACTCATGCTCATGCGCGATCGCAAATGGCTTGTGGAATTTATATTAGCATTGCCATTTCTTTATTGCAAGGAATGACGCTAAAAGAAGCCTATTTAAGCGGAATAGAACGGATTAAACCGCTGTACGAAACCGAGGAATTTGCCGACCAATTACGATATTTTAAACGAGTTTTACCCGGAGATATTGAGACGGTAGAGAGTAAAAAAATCGAATCCAGTGGTTATGTTCTGCATACTTTAGAAGCCTCCTTGTGGTGTTTGCTAACCACATCTTCCTATTCCGAAGCAGTCCTCAAAGCCGTTAATTTAGGGGATGATAGCGACACCACCGGGGCGGTAACGGGAGGATTGGCTGGAATTTATTATGGATTAGAAAATATTCCCTCAGAATGGGTGGAGGTCTTGGCGAGAAAAGACGATATTCTCAATTTAGCCGAACAGTTAGAACAGCGTTATTTTGTGTGATGGGGAGTCAGGAGACAGGAGACAGGAGTCAGGAGTCAGGAGACAGGAGTCAGGAGTCAGGAGACAGGGAAAATTCATCATTCATCATTTCGGGTTTAGGGTTTGACTGCTTTGCTGACCAGTTCAAAAATTTGACCTTCCATTTCGGGACTATTCAGACAGTCCACACAAGCCGCAGCCACATGAACCCGACTGGTTTGACCCGAAAGTTTATCGTCGCCGGCGCCGACTTCAACCGCTAAATTTCCGCTTGTCTTAGCTTTCAACAATGTGTTCAGGTCGTAGGAGGTATAAGGGCCGTCAGTCAGGCGTCCGGGTCGAATAATAGTGTAAGGTAGTCCTGAATGAATGATTGCTTCTTCGCCTTTTTGCTTGGCATCCAACACACCAAAAGCATTGAGAAGACGATAAGGAAACTTATCCTTTCGCAGAACACCACAAGAAGAGACAAACACAAACCGTTTGAGGTTTTTCGGCGCCGCCGCCACTAAGTGACTCACTCCTTCGGCGTCTACTTGTTCCGGACTATTGTTAGCATTATCGCGGCGATACTGACGATTAAAATAGATTTTCAGCCATTCTAACCAACTTTGTCGTCCGGTTGACTGTTCCAGGGTGTTAAAATCCCATTTTGTTGTGGGAAAAGCAGTCGTTCCGGTACAACAAATAATATGAGTAACATTCTCTGTCGCCCGAGGTAAACTGTCAGGATTACGAATATCGCCGACAACAACCTCTACTTTATTTTCAAACATTTTCTTTGCTTTTTCAGCATTACGAGTTAAAACCCGAACCGTAAACCCTTTTTCTAACAATTTAGCGACCGATAGCTGTCCCACTCCGCCTGTCCCGCCTGCAACTAGCACTCGGTCTGTTGATGATACTCCTGTTGAACTCACAATCGTTTTCCTCCTAATTTCTTCAAGGTTCAGCCTTTAGATAGATACTTATTAGTGAATAGATGTTCTGTGGGGAATTTTACCCAATATTAATGATAGCTGTGCAGTTGTTGTTTAAATGAAATTCAAAAAAACGATTCCTTTAAATTATAGCACTACTTGCGATCTCGGTACATCCCAAAAAATCCGATCACTCATAAGAAACCCGGTTTTTAATCTCACAGTGCCTCGAAAAATTGACAACCGCTATATAATATCTCAATCTACCCAATCGTGAACTCCTTCATCCTCAAATCATCGATAGCGTCAATTCGGCTTTTTGCTGAATTACGCCTTTAGATTTTTGATGAGAAGTCAACGGAGTCAACGCACTTTAGACTTACTCCCGACTTCCATTGAGAACTTAAGAATTACAACAGACCGCCTAAAAGACGAGATTTTAAAACAACATCTGCATTGGGATGGAGAATCAGACTAATTGGTGAATAAAAATCAAGCGTTCGGCGGAGTTTTTCTGGATGCTATCCCAGCTAAAAAAGGCTTGAGAAAGTCTTAAAAATTCTGAAAATTAACGTTGACAACTTAAAAAAAATGGGTTGAATCCGTTAAAGCTTTTCTCTCTAAAGATATCTTTCTTGTTGCAGATGTACAAGGAAAACGATTCTCTGATAATAGTTAGTAAGTTGTTTTTGATCACTGTTCATTCGTTCAACCAGGAGTTACCAACAAGATGTTTAACTTTAAAAATTTCCTGAACTCTAAAATTATTGCTTTAACAGCGGTTGTAGGAATTGCCCCTTTAATTACTCAGTCTGCTTTAGCAGAATCAACGAATTTTAGAGGGAATTCTGAGCAGTTTGAGAAAGGAATATTAATTTCTCAAGCGACATTAGACAATGGTACAACCCCAACAATTAATAATCCCGGAAACGTTCCTACTTCCCAACCCCTCAATCAAGGTGATGTACAAGTTCCATCTAATCAGAATGGTGTACAGAGAACTGTTCCGGGTTCTACTCCGATCAATCCTCAACCTACAAATAACATCGATACGAGAGATTATAATTCTCCCGGCGATCAGCTTGATAATAATGGAGTAATTACTGATCCCGACACTCGCTTAGATAATAACGGAACAATAAACTCTCCCGGTGTTCCCAATAATAATGGAACAATAAACTCTCCCGGCACGCCCCTCGATAATGATGCCACAATTAACTCTCCGGGCGATCAAATAAATAATAACGATGGATACACGAATTCTCCCGGCGATCAGATAGAAAATGATTCAGGATATATCGGTGTTCCTGCTCGATAATTGCTCAGAGCCAAGCCGATTTTAGCTGAAAATAAATCCCAACTTCAACCCCTATTTTTTCAGAGAATAGGGGTTATTTTCAGTTAAAAATCACCCACCTGCGGGAATTTCTTCAGAATCTCGATGAACTAAACTGGGAGAAAAGGCAGGTAAACAAACCGCTATATATTCCGCTCCTTCCTCAGTGGGACTACTATAACGCACCCATTCGCCTTTACTGGCAATTACAGCTTGTCCCCCATAAATATCCATCTGACCCCCTTCATATTCAACCCGTAGCATTCCTTTTAAAACAATGGTAAATTCATCAAATTCTGGACGCTGACCGGGTTCTATCCAACCACTGGGAGAATGCATATGAGCAATACTAACTGCTTCGGTTTGAGAATTAACCCTCCCGATATATTCATCAATCTGTTTGGGTTTATTTCCCGCAGGTTCAATGCGAGTCGCCTGTTCAATTCGTCTGGGCATCGTGATTAACCAGCAATAACATTTAATAAAAACGAGACCAAGTTTAAAGTCTAAACCAGAGACAATTCTCCGACCACTTCTAAGCGCCGATATTCATCCAAGCTCAGAAATTTTTCAGACAAACTTTCCGACTGTGTGGGCGTAATCCAGCCCATCTGTTTTAATAACTGAATAGCAACCGCATACTTAGCGCGTTTAGCCCCATCAATCACTTTAATTGCTAAACCCATTCCCTCACCAACACGACCAATACACTGAATCCCTTCAGCGCCGGATTTACTCACCAATTCGCCTGCGGTCATCCGCATCAATTCCGTATCTAAATGCCCCTCTCCAGCGACCATTTCCGGGTGATGAGTCATCCCTCGAACAATACGTTCCATATCCAGATTATCCCCCGACGCCAACTGAGCATAGAGAGTGGCAATTTGACCCAATTCCATATAATAGGTTGGTGCGCCGCAGTCATCTCTAGCGACAATCAGTTCATCGGGGGGCATTTTGAGCATCTCTGCCACTTTACCCACAATCAATTGTTGTACGGGATGTTTGGGCTGTAAATAGGTTTCTAACGGCCAGTGACGTTGCCGACAGACTGCCAACATTCCGGCGTGTTTTCCCGAACATCCATGCTGTAGCGGACTGCGTTTTCCTTCAGGAGTCGGACATTGAAGATAAGCCGGATCGACATTACAATGCCAGAGAATGTTAAAAGCGCGTCGGGCTTGTTCGATTGTACCTTGATGAGAACTGCAAATAATTGCCAGATCGACATCGGTTAAATCATAGCGTTCGAGTGTACCCGTGCTGGTTGTGGCTAAGGCTTGAAACGGTTTGAGAGCCGAACGCACAAATGTTCCCCTGTCTGCGCTTCCGGCGACCGATAGCACCCGTCCGCGAGTATCGCAAACTGTGGCTTGAACGCGATGAATAGACTCACAAATCCCAGACCGTAAGAGTCTGACTTCTAGTTCCGCCGACTGTGTTCGTTTTGCCCTTGTCATATCGAGTGAGTTTGGAGTTAAGTGAAAGAAGAAAGCCAGAATTGAGAGTTAGCTTAGGAGTATAAAGGGTTGTTGCAGATGGCGCCGATTTTTCAGCAATTACAAACACATCCAAACCAGTCCATCGACTGCAACTAACAATCCTAAAGCATACAACGTGCGTTGAAGTCGCTTGAGGAGCGGTTCTACCTGATAGGATAGGATTAGCCGATCTTGAGCGAGAAATTCCGGCGTTTTTTCCCAGGTTTGACCATCATACCAGCCCGACTCTTCATAACAAATCGTTGCACTGGTGAGACGCGATCGCACATAAAACCATCCCAAATAGAGTCGCGTCACCACCAACAGGACAATTAAACTGGCTCCGGCTCCCCCACTGACCAGAAACGGTACAATTGCTTTGTTTGGGGGAAAACTGACGGCGGCGACCGGCCCGAATACTAACCAACTCCACCCCCACACCCAAGCCAATTTTCTCAGATATTGATGCCATTGTAGAGTGACCCAGCTAAAAAACCAAGACTCTTGCAATTCTTGATATTCATTTACAGGACGCTGTTCTGGGGGAACTGGGCAAACTGAAGCTGAAACATCTCTCATAACTGCTTTTTTGAATCAGGGATTTTTAAATCTTAAATTAATCATAGTTAATGATAACGAATCTATCGAATTAGAATCAGATCTTCCCTATAATTAAATAGAGACGCGATCGGCAACGTCTCTACTCGGGGGATTCAAGCTTTGTTTTCACCCGCTTTCAGTTGGGATTGAGCGTAATTCTATCAGAGCGTTGACCAATCTACTCGTTCAGCATGACCCCAGAAGGCTTCTAAACTGTAGAATTCTCGCTCTTCGGGAAGCATGATGTGGATCACAACATCTCCATAATCGATTAAAACCCATGTTCCTTCTCGCTGGCCTTCGACACTAATTGGAACTCGTTGTCCGTCCTCTTCTACCTGCTTGACGATCGCTTGATAGATGGCTCGAACTTGAACATGAGAAAAACCTGTGACGATCACGAAGTAGTCGGCGAGGTAGGAGACTTCTGAGACCTTCAGCACGGTAATATCTTCGGCTTTGCGGTCTGAGGCGGCTTGGGCGACTAGCCGAACTGTTTCTAGAGTCCGTTCTTCGTCGCGATCTAGCTCAGGGCCGGTTGGGTTAGCATAGTATTCTGCTTTGGCGTGATTTAGCATTAAGTTCTTTCAGCTTCTGTGCAAAACTCGATAGCCTGGTTGATCGGATCTGAGTGTTCTTCTTTATTGTAGCAGTGGATTTTCTGAACGTTTTTCCTGGGGGTGAATCTTCAGCTTAATTTTTGATGCTGTTGCGATCGCCCAGTTGCGAGTCAGTATCACTCGCGGATGAATCACCTGAGCACTTTTCATTAGATAATTCAAGGTGTAATCACAGGTTTTCCACACCGCCCCCTCAAGATTTTCAAAACAGAGGGATCTCAAAGCCTCTAGTTCGGGTGTCTCACCCCGACCCGGTTCTAGGGTATCTGCCAGGAACACCACACAACTGATCGGACTCATTTCCGGCTGTCCTAAGGTATGGTTGGCGATCGCGGCGAGAACCTCAGTATCTTCAATCCCAAATTCTTCTCTGGCAATCACCGCACTCACATCGGCGTGGAGTAAATGAGGATGACTTCTCAGTATATCATCTAAAGGGATTTTTTCTGCCATTGCTCTTTGTAAGAGCATCTGGGGATGAAAATACTTTGCTAAGTCGTGCATCAAGCCTGCCATTTGAGCGCTCGCCGCATCAAGCTGATGACAGTGTGCCAGATCGAGTGCCATTTGTTCAACCCCAAGAATATGTTTGATCCGAGAAGGTGGCACATGATCGTCCAGCCAGTTTAACACTTGTTCTCGGAGATCTGGAGAAATCAAGGAATGAGCTGAATTTTGCCAAGGTTCTGTTGATGTCATGTTCTAGGATTAATGTAGGTCGGAATTTGACTTGATCATCGGTTTAAATAAAGACACTTTTTCCGCCGGAACCACCTGAGAAAATAAGGCTTCGTACTGTTTCAAAGCTTGCTCAAACGAAAAGCATTCGACCGCATATTTGCGACCTTGTTCACCTAACTTTTTGACTCGCTCCGGATCGTGATACAGTTCTAAAATACTATGGGCGAGAGCATCGGCATCTTCAGGGGGTACAACCACACCCGCCTCGCTTTTTTTAACCGCTTCTTTGGCAGTTCCGCCATCGGGAACCGAAGCGACGATCGCACATCCACTCGCTAACAGAACCGGAATTTTTGAGGGCAAATTAAAAACCGTTACGTGACTTTTTTGAACCACTAAACCCACATCGGCTGCCGACAGCATCTCCGGCAATTTTTCCCGAGGTTCAAAGGGCAGCAAGCGAACATTTGTAGCATTGAAGCTATCACAATATTCCTGTAAATGACCTAAAGCTCTTGTTTCTCCGACAATCACAAAGACAATTTTGGGAAGATGTTTTAATTGAGCTGCCGCTTGAATAACGGTTTCTAAACCTTGAGTCAGGGCAATATTTCCCGAATACAAAACCACAAATTTATCTTCAAGTTGATGCGTTTTTCGGAAGGGATTATTCGCTTTCGCTAGCGGTCGAATAAAATTGGTATCCACCCAATTGGGAATATAAGTAATTTTTTTTGAGGACACCCCTTGCCGTTCTAAAGGTTCGATAAATCCCGTAGCAATTACACTCAATTGATCGGCTCGCCAATAGGCAAATTTTTCTAACATTTCAGCGATCGCAACTAACAGTCCACCTTTTTTGAGCAGGTTAACTCGCACGGCAGCTTCCGAAACCAGATCTTGAATATTTAACACAAACGGACAGCGGTTTACCCAAGCATAAAGAGCGACCGGAACACAAACCAATAAAGGCGGTTCGGTGGCAAAAATTACATCCGGTCGCCAACCATTAATCGCTTGAAATAAACTGGTGAAAATAAAACTGCCATCGAGTAAAATTCGATCCAATACACCCGGTTCAGGACCCCGCACAAAAATATAACTGCGTTGAATGGTTACGCCGTTTCTCTCTTCGGTCAGGTATAATTTACCTCGATATTCGTCATAAATGCGGCGTTGGGGATAGTTGGGCATTCCAGTCACAACACGAACTTCGTGACCTTGCTTGACCAGTCCTTCAGCCAACTCAGTCATTAAAGGGGCGATGCCAATGGGTTCCGGATGGTAGTTATAGGAGTAGATTAAAATTCGCATGGTCTTCCGCAATAGTTAAAGTAGATCCTCAAAGTCTAGCTCAGTCAAAACTAGCTTTCTCTCAAATCGTCTTGAAATCAAACTCTTTGCTTTGACTCTCTCTCGATGCTCAACCCGAATCAGACTGAATAGAAAGGCGTTGGTGAGCAATAAGTCAGATCGGTAACTCGGATACACCCAGATTTGGCAATTTATTGATATTTTTTGCCAAACTATATAACATTTTACCAAAAATTTTGGGTTTAAAGCCCCGTCCTTACAGGACGGCTTTTGCTAAGTCATGCTACAATTATGAAATATTGATTTGTTTCTTAGAATGCTTGTCCTTTCCTATCAGTACAAGTTGTCTCCGGCACCAGAACAAGCCGCCGCTCTTGATGAGTGGCTTGATGTTTGTCGTTCGGTGTACAACTACGCCCTCAGAGAAAGGAAAGACTGGGTAAACTCGCGATCGGGTCTGATCGACCGATGCTCTATCCGGTCGGAATATATCATTCCTGCTGAGACGAAACGCCCAACTTATGCCAGTCAGTGCAAAGCTCTAACGATCGCCAAACGGAGTAACCCGAATCTCACGCATCCCCCAAGCTCAAGTTTTGCAGCAAACTCTCAAACAGTTAGAGGCTGCATTTGTGAATATGTGGGAGAGAGGATTCGGGTTTCCGCGTTTCAAGAAAAAGATGCGGTCGTTTGTTTTCCCGCAAGTTAAACCGGATGCGGTAGGGAAAGATACTATCGACTTGCCAAAAATTGGCAAGGTCGCATTCCACAACTCTAGGGACATTCCCGATGGCTTTATTTGTAAACAAATCCGAGTTATTAGAAAAGCCAGTGGCTATTATGTCTCGGTTTCAATTCAGTGTGATGTCGATGTTCCTGAGGTTAGGCCCCACGGCTACGCCATTGGGATTGACTTAGGACTTGATAGCTTGATCGCCACCAGCGAAAACGAACTCATCAAAGGTCACAAATTCTTCAAAAGCTTTGAAGGCCAGCTTAAATTGCTGCAACGAAGACTGAAGAACAAAACCAAAGGTTCGCAGCGCTGGCTAAGAGTAAAGCGTCAAATTGGGCTACTCCACGAAAAGATACACAATTGCCGCAAAGATTTCTTCTTCAAACTTGCCCATCGATTGTGTGATGGGGTGGGGATGATATTTGCGGAGGATTTGAACCTCAAAGCATTGGGACGTTCAGCATTAAGGAAAGCTTGTCTTGATGCGGCTTGGGGTTCATTCCTCAATATCCTCAATCATGTTTGTTGGAAGCGAGGGGTGTATTTTGCCAAGGTAGATGCTAATGGCACAAGTCAAATTTGTCCGAATTGTGGGACAAATTGCGGCAAGAAAACTTTGGCTCAAAGAGTCCATTCTTGCGAGAATTGCGGCTACACCACCAATCGCGATGTGGCTGCGGCTCAAGTAGTCAAAGAACGAGGCTTAAGTGCGGTCGGGCAGGTCGTACCAACGCTCGTCGAGGGTCAAGAGGTCGGAGCCGGGGTCTATACCCCCGCTAGACTCTCCCTATGACACGAGAATCCCCGCTCCTTCAGGACGGGGAGTTGTCAACCATTTCCCCGGATTGACCTCTCACCTTTCAGTTTCTTTTTGCCTTAAGTGTTAAAATCATTTCTACTCTAGCAGTTTCTCGATCGCGGCGAGTCGCACTAACCCCAAGCCCCTGAACTGAATTGACCAAAGCCAAAGCGTTGGGTTGAACGGCGATCGCCGGTGCCGCTATTAGATACCCGGTCGCCCAAGTGACCAACTCCTCAACGTCAAGATAGACATAACTGTGATTGGGTTGGGGTAACAATTCCGTCACATTTTGATAGCGAGGGTTAGCCGGAAGGGGAAGTTGGGGTTCGCTGGTGATCGCTTCGACGACAGGTCCGCCAAAGGCAATAAAGACTAAATTCGATTGTAGCCAACCATGTCCAAATAAAGTCCCTTGTTGGGGATCTTTCCATTCGGTAACTTCAACGCCGGCGATCGCTCGTTGTTCGACATTCACCGGAGGATTACTCCCAGCGACCACAGAATCGAGTTGAGCGAGCATTTTCTCGGCGGATAGGCGATCGCTCGTTTCGAGCATTAACACCCCACCCAAGCCCAAAGGAGCCAGCACTCCTTCATCAGAAGCGATCAATCCCAAAGCAAATTCACCATCCATCCAGCCAAACACATCTTCATCGGCATCTAAATTAATCGCATTCAGTCCCCGTCTGACTTGTCTAACAATACGCCTAAGATCGGAATTGTCTTCAGCTAGCGTGAGAATTTCTGACCAAATGCGCTCAATCCCTTGAGTGTGAATTAATCCAATGGTATCGGTGGGAAAGCGAGTCACCAGGGGATCGAGCTGAGGTGGATCGGATTGACGGGTAGCGCGATCGTTCAGTTTAGTGGTGGCTTTAAGACGAATACCAACTCGATCCACTCCAATCCCGAGAACTACAGACTCCATCGGCTTTATGTGGGATAAAACCTGCACTGATAATTGGGAAGAACCGGAAAAATCGGAAGTGATTTGTTGAACAAAAGAGGGATATTCGGCAATATAGAGGGTAGCAATCGGATGAGGAACATCAACACTGTTGAGAAACGCCTGGTTTGTTCCGGTTAAATTCGCTAAAGAAGCCTCACCCAAAGCCGTATCAATCGCTCGTTCAATGGCGTCCGGAGCGGC
The DNA here is from genome assembly GCA_035285085.1 of Lyngbya sp. Lineage (GTDB taxonomy): Bacteria > Cyanobacteriota > Cyanobacteriia > Cyanobacteriales > Microcoleaceae > Capilliphycus. The sequence goes on from JAYKHV010000093.1 coordinate 29,877, forward strand.
GGCGACGATAATATGACTGTCGAGTACGGCAACATTGTAACGCCTGCCCTTTGACTCTGTATACTCGACAATCTCGACTCCTTTATAATCCCGTTGCTGACGTTTGATGTTGGGTTGATCGTTAAACTGGCGAGCAAAATGCCAAGCTTTGATCGGATTTTTAATCCCCACCACCATCAACAGATCAAAATCTTCCGGTTCTTTGGCGTCTTGAGTGGGTAAAAGAGCAACCATGACTCCCCCCATCCAAGACTGGAGATCGCGATCAAAATTTAAGCCCGTATCGGCCAGACTTTTTTGTTTAAAAGCGGTTAAACTTTGAGCGATCCAAGTTCGCGCTTCTGGCGTACCAAACTGCTTGAGGTGAGCCAGTGCTTCTGGAGTGGGTGAAATGAAAGTTGCCATCATGGCTTCATCGGGTACGAACTTGGCACTTTCGGTTAAACTATAAGCCCGTACTTTAGCTGTTTTTAGATAAGCCAGACTCGTTAAAGCACCCACACAGATTACAGTTGCAGTTGCAACCAGCAAGTTAAGTTTCTTCAGTGGCATTTTTTCGAGTTCACCGTTTTCAATCTGAACTTCTGTTTACAGTTGAGGCTCTCGGGCGGATTGATCGGGGTTTCTGTTCGCGAGTCGGACAAGCTTGGTGAGAAACATACCTTTTAGCCTTACCCGCCCCAACACGATTGACTCTCTACTGACACCCAACACCAACAGGCTCAACACACTGAATGCGCGTGCATCGCTACAACAGGCGCAATAACAGGCTCAACAACAAACCCGAGAGCGAATGTTTTCATTGTGAATGAGTAGAGTTGAATTGACAACAAAGCAGAGAGTCGTCTTCTGGCTCGGTATAATCAAAAACAAGTTTGGAGGCGATCGCATATCGAGTCTGAACTAGGTCAGTCAGCAGTTAGGAATTGATGAAAGTAGCAATCACCGGAGCAACAGGATTTGTCGGGACTCGCTTGGTTGAGCGACTTCACGCAGAAGGACATCAGGTGCTAGTATTCACGCGCAACCCCGAACGCGCCCAGAGAATTTTTCCCCGTTCTGCCTATCCCAGTTTAGAAATTGTCGGTTATACTCCCACTGAATCCGGATCTTGGCAACAGGCGATCGCTGGGTGTCAGGGTGTGGTTAATTTAGCGGGCGCTTCTATTGCTGAGGGACGCTGGACTCCCCAACGCAAACAGGAAATTCTCAATAGTCGGGTTCAGGGAACTGAAAAACTCGTCGAAGCCATCTTTCAAGCCGATCCCAAACCGTCGGTGTTGATCAATTCTTCGGCAATTGGTTATTATGGCACCAGCGAAACCGCAACGTTTGATGAAACCAGTCCGCCCGGAGATGATTTTCTCGCTCAAGTGTGTCAAGGTTGGGAGTCAGCCGCCGAAAAGGTGAAAGAAGCGGGAACCCGTCTGGTGATTGTTCGCACGGGGATTGTGTTGGGAATGGGGGGCGCTTTGGGGAAAATGCTAACCCCGTTTAAATTGTTTGCGGGGGGGCCAATTGGATCGGGGAGACAGTGGTTTTCTTGGATTCATCGGGATGATTTAGTGAAGTTAATGATCTTTGCACTGACTCACCCGGAAGTGGAAGGAGTGGTTAATGGCACTGCACCCAACCCGGTTCGGATGGAACAATTGTGTAATACACTCGGAGAAGTTCTCCACCGTCCGTCTTGGCTACCCGTACCGGATTTTGCTTTAGAAACCCTGTTGGGAGATTCAGCGAAGTTGGTTCTCGAAGGTCAACAAGTCATCCCCAAACGAACAGTATCCTACAATTTTAACTATCAATATCCCACCGTTAAACCTGCGTTAGAAGATATTGTTCAGTGATTTCTAACTCATATGAATACCAATCAAAGTCCCCCTTTTGAAGGGGGATTTAGGGGGATAAATCCAACTGTTAAACCCGCGTTAGAAGATATTGTTCAATGATTTCTAACCAACATGAATAAATAGAAAATCCCCCTCTCCAAACCTCTTCCTTGATAGGCTACCGTTTATACACATCTCAGCTTGAAAATCAAAATTTTGTATTTTGCCCCCCTCCGCCCCCCAAATTTGGGGGGAACCCGAATTTTTAAGTCCCCCAGAATTGGGGGATTTAGGGGGCGATAATAGTCAACTAAATACTTATGTATACACGGTAGGGGTGGGGGAGAGGTCATCGAATGAATTATTCAAGTCAAATTAATTTTTTAATTCTTCCAAAACCTCATCGGTAAATGGATTTTTGCCAGCTTGAAGCGCTTTTATCCAATCTTGGGCTTGAGTTTTGTATTCCTGACTGTCGGTTCCATTTACAAATACCTGAAAATCTGCGATCGCCCCTTGAATATCCCCCGTTAACGCTTTGGCAAGTCCGCGAGTTCTCACAACCCAAACATTTTTGGGTTCGAGAGCGATCGCTTTTTCGCAGGCAAACATTACCTCAGTCGGTTGTTTGTTTAAACTGCCATACCAACACAGTTGATTCCAATTACTAACAGAAATTTGAGCGGGGTGGATTTTTTCAGCCTGTTTGTAGTTGTCAATTGCTTCTTTAACTTTACCATATCGAAGGCGTTCCTCCCCTTTATTCAACAATTCATCTATGACTTTAGCTTCTGGGTCAATATTTTGCAAAGTTGGGATAAGTGCCACTTTGTCGAGTTCTATCGCTTGTTGATACTTTTGTATTGCGGTTGTAAGTTCTCCTTCTCTTTCGAGTTTCGTAGCTTCTTCCATCAGTTTTTCTGCTTCGGCGAGTGATCCTGCCTTTACTTTTGGATCAATGTTGAGGTCGGGGTTCCATTCAATAGCTTTCTTAAATGTTTTAATTGCCTCCTCAACGTTTCCTTCCCTGGCTAATTTCTCTCCTTCTAAAATCCAACTCCTCGCAGCTTGTTTTCGGCGAGAATCAGTTTGGCAAATCCTGAGTTCCTCCAACTCCTGGGGATTAGAAATCAGGTAATCATTCAACCACTCGCAACCTCGCTCAGTTAAATCTTCTATTCGCAAATCTTTCCACAATTTCACAGTCTTGTCATCACTGGTAGAAGCAAGTATTTTGCCATCAGGACTAAAAGCAACATTATGAACCCAATTTCCATGCCCATGTAAAGTTTGGAGTAATTCCCCATCGCGATTCCATAACTTCACTGTATTACCTGTACCCGCAGCAGCAATCATTTGACTATCAGGGCTAAAGGCTACACCTCTGCCCCATATTTCATGGTCATCTAAGACTTTGAGTAGCTTTCCGTCAGCACTCCACAACCTCACTGTTTTATCCTGGCTTACTGAAGCAATCATTTTACCATCAGGACTAAAAGCTACACCTCTGACTGCGTTTGTATGCCCGGATAAAGTTCGTAAAAATTTAAAACCATCTTCCTGAAGATTCCATAACTTGACTGTTCTATCTATACTTGCAGAAGCAATCATTTTGCCATCAGGACTAAAAGCTACACCCCAGAGTTCATCAGTGTGTTCGTCTAAGGTTTGTAATAAGTCTCCCTCACGAGTCCACAATTTTAGTGTTTTATCCTTGCTAGCTGAAGCGATTATTTGACCATCAGGACTAAAAGCCACGTCTCTCACCCAATCCTTGTGACCAGTCAAAGTTTTATGCAGTTTCCCGTTAAGACTCCATAGCTTGACTGTTTTATCGTTGCTAGCCGAAGCGATTATTTGACCATCAGGGCTAAAAGCTACACCTCTCACAGAATCAGTATGCGTACCTATAATCTTTAGAAATTTTCCGTTCAGGCTCCACAGTTTCACTGTTTTGTCTTCACTAGCCGAAGCGATTATTTGACCATCGGGACTAAAAGCTACACTCCAAAAGATATTTTCTGGTCCTAAACTGTTAACCAATTCCCCATTGCGACTCCATAACCTCAATGTCGTATCCCTACTACCAGAAGCAATTGTCTTTCCATCAGGACTAAAGACCACATCGCGAACCAAATTTTCATGCCCTTTCAAAGTTTGTAATAGTTTTCCTTCTCGGTTCCACAGTCTTACTGTTTTGTCTTCGCTTGTAGAAGCGATCATTTCACCATCAGGACTAAAAGCTACGCCGAAGACCAAATCTTCATGTCCCCTTAAAGTCTGGAGCAATTTTCCATTGAGATTCCATAATTTGACTGTTTTGTCTTTACTAGCCGAAGCAATTATTTGACCATCAGGGCTAAAAGCTACATCTCTCACTATATCTGTATGTCCTGTTAAAGTCTGTAGTAATTCTCCATTGCGATTCCATAACTTGACTGTTTTGTCAGCACTTCCAGAAGCAATTGTTTGGCTATCAGGGCTAAAAGCGACACCCCATATCCAACTATCATGTCCACTTAAAATTTGTAGTAATTCTCCCTGACGACTCCACAACTTCAAAGTATTGTCCTCACTGCTAGAAGCGATTGTTTGGCCATCAGGACTGAAGGCAACACCGATAACTGACTTTTGATGTCCACGCAGAGTTTGTAGTAATTTTCCATTGCGACTCCACAACTTCAAAGTATTGTCAGCACTTCCAGAAGCAATTGTTTGACTATCCGGGCTAAAGGCAACACCGTAGACTGGTTTTTCATGTCCACGCAGAGTGTGTAACAACTCTCCTTTAGGACTCCATAACTTGACTGTGTTGTCTTCACTAGCAGAAGCAATCATTTTACCATCGGGGCTATAAGCAACCCTATAAATGTTGCCGTTATGGTTTGTCATCCTGTTCAACTCTCTGAAGTCATTTGCAGTACGTTGATAAACAACAAGTTGCAGACTATCAGTAAGCTGACTCAATTGTTGAGTTGCTTTAAATTGTTTTTCAATTAGTTCTTGCCGTAGTGTCATTACTTTGATCATAATCATCACATCTCCGGATTGATTTAAAATAGACAAAGATCTTGCTTCAATTGCTTGGGAAATAATACTTTGTCTTTCCGCCCGTCTCTTCTGATCTTGTGCTTGCAAACCAAAGATTGTCATCCCCACTGCCAATATTGTCATCACCAACGAAGCCGCAACCGAACCCCTAACCAACCATTTCTGCAACTGCTGGCGTTTTTCCCGTTCCTTTTTTAGTTCTCCGAGAATTTCAACTTGTTTCTGTTGTCGAATGAATGCAACCAAATAATCGTGTACCAACTGATAGCGGTTTTCGGGCTTTTCCGGCAACAAAAACACCAACCCAGAACCGATAAAAATCGTTAACACCAACTCCAAACTTTCTAGATTAAACCGTATTTCTTTGGTCAACTCCGCCCGAGTTTTCAGGGGGCGCGTGTTATTTTCGTCGGTTAAAAGCAGCAACACCAACCACGCCAATTTTTCATTTTCTACCCCGCAGTCTCTCACAACTTCCGCCAAATATCGGTTGACCAATTCCGCTTTCGGGTTGTCTCCGAGTTGTTGATATTGTTCGACGGTGGTAATATTTTCGGTCTGAAGTTGCGACCCGACAATTTGTAATTCAATGGGGCGAATTTCTTCCCATTCTTCCGCCAAGTGTTCTACTAATTTATCTCTCAGGTTAGCATCGATTTTAAATTGGGAGTTTTGAGTCAGTTCTTGAATAACCGAGTCGGCCTGTTGCCGAGAAAAGTTCCCCAAATAGTAGAGAATTTTTTTATCCAAAATATGATTGTTTATGGCTTCCAAATTTCCCAAGCGGTTAAATTCTAACAGGTAATGAATATAGTCTTCTCGCAGCGACAAAACAATATTTACAAATTGAATGTTCAAACACTCCTGCAAAAACTCGGCAAATTCGCGCCTATCTTTGGGTTCGGGATTGGCAAAGAAAAATTCCTCAAATTGATCGAAAATAATCACCGTAACGAGATTGAGTTCATCGTTCTTTTTCAACTGACCAAAAATAGCCTCTTTCGAGTTCAACAGTTCGGAATTAACATCAAGTTTTTGAAAAATGTTCAGTTGTTCGGCTAAACGTTCGCCCAAAGCCGAAACCCAATTCACATAAACTCGCTGCAAAACAACGACCACATCGCGGGTATCGATTGATTTTTTTTCCAAAGCCGGTATTAATCCCGCCTGCAAAATCGAACTTTTTCCAACTCCTGACTGTCCGTGAATAACAATCAGTTTGTAGTCCGGGCGACTAATTCTTTCGACCAAGGTTTCCACATCGAATTGTCGTCCAGATGCGGCAATTTCCTCGTTAAGACTGCGGCGTTCAAATTCGGGGAAAGCGGGGTTAATATTAAATTTTCTATCTCTCAAAAGATTTGCACCGATAAACGCTTGAAATCCAAATTGCTGTTCTATTCTTTGTGTTTCTCGTTTGATTTCAAACGCTTTTAAGTATTCTTGTTGTTGGCAATAAATTGATTTTAGTTTTTGCAGAATATAAATATATAATTTCGGGTCGTACTCGGGCTTTGTTTCTGCTTTTGCAAGTTCGAGGGTGGCGACCGCGACTTTGATTTTACCGAAACTTTGTTCCGCTTTTGCGCGGGTAAATAAATACCAGCCCCGATGGTAAAAACGTTCCCAATCTAAAATATATTGATCATTTTCTGAAACGTTATCCGAGAGTTTAGATATATTTTTTTGAAGAATTTCTAGGGATTTACTAGCGATTTCTATAGCCTGTTTATTGTTGTGTTTTGCAAGTTCAACTTCTGCTAAAAAACCATAAGCACGGGCGAGTCTAAATGTTCGGTTATAATCCTCCTTGAAAATATCCCCGCTTACCAAGGGGGGCTGGGGGGGATCTAAAAGTTTTATAGCTTTATTAGCAACATTTTCTAACTCATTCCAACGCCCCAAAGTCTGCAAAACTTCTCCCCAAGCGTTGATAAATTTCGCGGCTAAATCCGGGCGGTTTGCCGTTTCAAAAGTATTGATTGACTGCTGAAAATAGGAACAAGCGCGATCACAAGCCTTCTCTTTTTCTACCCGATTTCTAACTGCAAAACTGCGCCACCACAGCCCCAGATAATAATTTGTATGAGCTATTCGTACTGTATTATTAAGTTGTTGCCAAAGTTCTAGGCTGTGCTGATAATGGTTTAATGCGGTTTCTGTTGAATTATCCGCAACTCGACCCAATACAAATTCTAAACTTGCTTCCAACTCCGGCTCTAATTTTACCCCCCGATTTTCCAATTCTTGCCGTGCGCCCATCAACTCTTGATAACTCGATTCTCCCAAATTAAGGCGGGTATGGCTCAAAAAAATTCCCGCCCCGCTCTCTAAAACTTGTTGATAAATAGAGGTGCTTATTTGTTGGATAAAATCGATTAACTCTTGAGTTAAAGTTTCAAATACTGTCAAACTTGTCCAACTTTCAAAGTCGGGAATTAACCGAATAAATTTGCGGTAAATTTTCCCATCAATCCACAAAATAATCGGAAATTGGAAATTTTTTCTAAATTCATCCCGCACAAACCCCATTGAAATTAGCAGTTTATCAACGTTTTTTACCGACTCCAAACCCCAAACCGTGAGCGCGTCGGGCTGTCGATCTCCCCAGTTTTTTTGAATCGTTGAATACAGTTCCTCAACCGACTCATCAAGCTGCAACTCCGCCAGGTTTCCCGAAAAAGATTCCCGCAGTTTTTCAATTAGGCGATCGCGTTGGCTGAGATAATCACAACTCGCTAAAAATAATCTAAATTCGCCCCGTGACATTTCCAGAGCAAAAATTAGTTCTTCCAACAATTCCGCTTCGTTATTATCCGCCATAATTTACAGCCCTTTTAACGCTTCATAAACTTAATTTGTTTTGCCCCCCTCTCCTACCTCTCCCTAACCCTCTCCTACGAGGAGAGGGAACGATTGTATCTCCCCTTGTAGGGGAGATTATAGAGGGGTGGAGAGGGAACGATTGGCCTCCTCCTTTTAGGGGGAGGTTGGTGGGGGTCGAGAGGGGTTAGAGGAGAGGTCAAAACATAATTTGAGTTCGACTTTGAAACGGCCCTGCCCAAAATTGGGGGTCACGGGGGCGGGGGATTTCCGGGAAAAAACTATTGTAATTCGGGCGCATCTTTGAGAATCGGATTAACATCAAACCAAGACCCCCGATCATCTCGGTACTCGTAAACAAACATACTGCGAATTAACTTTTGATATCCGTCGTCCCCCGTCACCTTTTGAGTTTGAACGACTTTTCTTAACAACTCCCACTCCTCATCTTCTACGGCTAAAATTCGCTCGCTGCGAAGATTTTGAATTACCTTGTCGAGATTTTCACGACAGATGGGCAATCCTTTCTGTTTTTTAATTGCATCGTTCAGCATTCGCAACACGTTCCGCACGTGACCCCCGCTCATTCGACACAAATGATCCAGGGTTTCTTCGCTGTCAAAAATTTCGGTAATTTTCTCCAAACGTTCCTGTTCGCCGAGATCGGGAAACGCCCTCGCCAGCACCAACTGTCTGAGAAGCGCCTTTCCTTCCGCACATTCGCCCCCATCTCGCAAATATATAGAAACCATTGGCAATACGAGGGGAGTCGTTTTAAAACGCTGCGTTAGGGTGCCGTAGTCGTTGGAAAACCGCAGCGCCAAAGGCAAAGTATAAATAACGTGACAGCGAAGACTAATTAGCTGTTCGCCGCGATCAACAAATAAATATTCTGGCTGAGGTCGTCCCCAGGGTTTCGGAGAACTATCGACTTTTTCCAGGTTGTCAACGATGACAACTAATCCATTTTTTCCGTACCGTTTTAACTGTTGGTTTGCCGGTTCAAGCAATTCTTGATTGATGGTTTCTATAATACTGCTGGTGCGGGGGCCTAAATATTCTCGGAGTTTGCTGCGGAGTTGGGGGCTATCTTTGGCTTTGGCGGTGATTTTGCCAATTCCCAAAGCGACAAATTCCAATCCTTTTTCGTCGGCTTTTACCTGACCAATTCCCGGCAAACCCACTTCTGCCGAGAATGTTCCTTCGGTGTTTGCCGAGACTTTACCGACGCCCAGAACGTTCGCTTCTGCGGACAGTTCGAGATCGGTTTGTAATAATTTTGCCGCCCCCTGAAGCAAACCTTTCAACCCTTTGGGTTCTTGCAAACGCAGCTTTTCTAACTTTTCCAAACTCTCGCTGACCTGTCGCGCAATGGTGAGGAGAATATCGGTAACGTCGATGTCTCCCATTTCCAAGTATTTGTCGGAATCGAAGTAAACGACGTGAAAGCCTTCGGTTTCCAACTGTTCCTTGAGCCGCCACAGTTCCGTAGATTTTCCGCAGCCAATATGTCCGGTAAAAAGCTGGCAGGTGGGCTGATCGGAAGACCAAAACGCGATCTGGTCTTTGAGTTCTTCAATTATTTGTCCCCCCCGCACGGACGAGAAATCGATGTAATATTTTTCATCGATGTTTTGGTTATCTGTAAATAAGGCTTTGCCGGGGTTGGTCGCCTGAAAAAAAGTCTTAACATTTACTTGATTCATTAACTTACAGGATTTATAGGAATTTACTTGTAAATCTTCGGCTAAGAAAAGTGATGACACAGGGCGTAGAAATAGCCGATTTTATACCGAGAGTTCTAACACCAATTCGACGATGAAATTGGATTGATTCATTTACCCAGTCTTATAGTAGATGCGGAACTGGTCTTGAGTGAGTTATCGTAATGATCATTCCTGATGATATACATTATGTCTTATCATCTCCTGACGGGCGAACCCCAACAGCACTCAAAGTCTTGCTGCATATTATTTTGAGGCTTTTTTTATCCCGGATTGAGACATCAATATTGCAGAGGTGATTGTGCTGCGTGGGTGTACATTAGTGGAAGATATCGAGTGTTGCTTGAGGAGGAAAAACCACATGAGTAGTCCCGATGAACCGAGAATCTCCATACCTAGAGATCGGGAAGTGATCAATTCCTCTGATTCCCTCGACTCTAACGATTTTAATCGCGCCCGTCGCAGTCTCCGACAGGCGATAACCCGTTATTCTCACAAACGACGCCAACGACAAAACGCGCCGGAATTACAAGCAACGCTGAAAACCCAGTTGGACGTTTTGGCGGCGAGTTTGGATAAATTGAATCAGGGTTTGGTGCGAATTGCGGTGTTTGGGCTGGTGAGTCGCGGAAAGTCGGCGGTGTTGAATGCGCTGTTGGGAGAACATATTCTACAAACCGGCCCATTAAACGGCGTGACCCAATGGCCTCGTTCGGTGCGGTGGACGGTTCCTTCTCGCTACGACGACGAACGGGAGAATATTCCGGTTGAGTTAATTGATACGCCGGGACTTGATGAAGTTGGGGGTCAGGTTCGCGGTGAGATGGCGCGTGAGGTGACTCGTCAGGCGGATTTGATTTTGTTTGTGGTTTCGGGGGATTTGACTCGCACCGAGTATGAGGCGCTTTGTGAGTTGCGAAAGGCTCAAAAACCGTTGATTGTGGTTTTTAACAAGGTTGACCTGTACACCGATACCGAACAACAGGCGATTTACTCCAATTTACAACGCTTAACCGCCCCTGACGGACTTGATTTTGATTTCGATGATTTAAACTGGGACTCCCAAGCTGATCGTTTGACTGAGGGAGAATTTCCGAAAACGGTTTCTTCTCCATCAGAAGATTCCTCTTTGTTGGAAGTGGTGCGGGTTGCTGCTGAACCTGCTGCGGTTCAAGTTCGCTTAGAATGGCCTGATGGTCGGGTAACTTCGGAATGGGAGACTCCTCCGCCTCAAATTGAGGAGTTGAAAACTGCGATTATTAATATTCTCCATCAAGAAGGGCGATCGCTTTTGGCTTTAAATGCGTTGGTTCAGGCGCGAGAGGCGGAAAAACAGATTGCTCATCAAACGATTAAGCTACAAGAATCGGAAGCTGAGGCGTTAATCTGGCAGTTTACCAAGTATAAGGCGATCGCCGTTGCTGTTAATCCGATTGCGGTTATTGATGTGTTGGCGACGACGATCGCCGATTTAATTTTAATTCGTTCTCTGGCTCGTTTGTATGGTTTACCGATTACAAATTATGAAGCGAGTCGGCTGTTACAAAAAATTTTGTTAAGTGCGGGTGGGATGATTCTCGCGGAATGGGGAAGTGGTGCAATATTAGGATTGGGTAAAAGTGCTGCGGGGTTGGCGACGGATATTTCTACTTATGCAGGTGTTGCTTTAACTCAAGCTTCTATCTCCGCTTATGGAACTTATACCGTAGGTAAAGCGGCTCAGGTTTATCTCGAACAAGGCTGTACTTGGGGAGAATCTGGGATTGATACAGTGATTCAAGAGATTATTAATCAAGTTGATCGCGATACAATTGTTTATCGATTGCGACAACAATTAACAAATCATTAAACTTCTTTAGATTTTGAAGAAAATAACGGACGATTATTGCTCCCGAATCACTCATTAAATCATCTGAGAAAAAGGCGGGGAAATCAATCCGGATTTGATATGATAGATTTGTGATCGGAGTTAGGAATTGGGGAAACAGGCACCATCCCTAATTTGATACGACCTCAAGTCTTCAGGAGACATTGATTCCTCTCTGATGAATTTGAGCCGGATCGGGATTGATTTTTCCGATTTCAGTTTTTAACGAGCTTCATCTGACCCCTGGAGACAATCTCAACTCTCAAGATGAGTCGGAAAAGTAAATTTTCTGTACTCAATTCTTCTTTAGATTGTAGCATCAATGATGCTTTAGTTGTTAATTTGACAGTTAGACTGTACTCCTGTTTACTAGCCTTTATTTCCAATCTAGTCCAACCGAAAAAATTGGCTCGGTAGGTTGAGTTAATCAGGGTTGCATTTTTCACAACTGAATCTTTAAGTTTTGAGCAGGATTTTTATTAGATAAAAGCTCAAAAAAATTCAAGACTGACTAAGTAATTGACTGGAAATTATGTTAAGTTTAAACCGGGTGATAAAACCATGTTAAATAATGTTCCGAACCCTGAAAAAAAGCATAATCCCGAAATTGACAAGGCTGAATTTAACGATCAACGCGCTCCAAGTATTTTACTTCATCTTGACAAAGGATCGGCGGTTGCTTTAATCCGAAATTTGATTCTTTTGTTTTTTGATGCGACTTTTATTTCCCTCGGATGGTTGCTGGCTAAATGGCTGGTTATTAGTACGAAATATTTTCAGAGTGTTGAATCTTTTGATCTGATTGGAACTTCAAGGAATCAACCGGGTTTTTTACTCCCTATTTTAGCGATTACAATTGGTATTATTGCCGCCGCAGGTCTTTATAGTCGCCGGGATAGTCGCCGTCGTTTTTTGCGGTTAATTAGTTGTTTAACCTTGGCGCAATTTATCTTAATTGTCTTGGCTTTTCTCTATAGACCGGGTATATTTCTGTCTCGTTCTTTGTTCCTGTTTGCTTGGTTTTTTACCGTTGTTTTTGTCTTATTTGGTCGTTTTTTATTAGAGTTAGCAGTAATTACGGTTCGCAGCCAAGGAATATTAACACGCAAGATTTTTTTAATTGGAACTCCTCGGGATACTTTGGCGACGAAAATCGAACTTAAACTGATTAGTAATCGAGAATTTCAAGTCGTTGGTCAAATTGATTTATCTACAATTGAAGGACAAGAAAATTGGCCGCAGGTTCTAGAAAATATTCAACACCAAGATGTCGCAGAAGTGTTTGTTTGTTCTTGGCAGTCTATTCCTAACCCAATGTCATTTTATTGGAGTTTAAAAACCACCGGAATTAACTTACGAGTCTTACCTGTTGGTTTAGAACTTCCCTATCAAGCCCCTCAAATTGAAATGATTGGTCGAATGCCAACAATTCAGTTTAACACACCTGCAATTATGGGGACTGATTTCTGGTTAAAACGGGGATTTGATTTAACCGTTGCGGTATTGCTGTTAATTTTTATTAGTCCGATTTTGCTGTTAATTGCAGCTTTAATTAAAATGGACTCGCCGGGGCCTATTTTCTACAAACAAACTCGTTTGGGTTTGCGAGGACGCCATTTTAAGGTGTGGAAATTTAGAACAATGGTGATTAACGCCGACCAACTGATGAAAGAATTAGAAGCAAAAAACGAAATTAAAGGCGGTGTTCTTTTTAAAATGAAAGATGACCCCCGCATTACAAAAGTCGGCAAGTTTTTGCGTAAATATAGTTTAGATGAACTGCCGCAATTAATCAATGTTCTCAGATGTCAAATGAGTTTAGTTGGGCCGCGTCCTCTCCCTTTGCGAGATGTTGAAGGTTTCGCCCCCCATCACTTCGCCCGACAAAATGTTTTACCCGGAATTACGGGGTTGTGGCAAGTTTCAGGACGTTCGGATATTATTGATTTCGAGAATGCTTTTCGTCTGGATGTGATGTATATTAATAACTGGTCACTGTTGCTGGATTTTCAGATTTTATGGAAAACCGTTCAAGTGGTTTTAAATCGCAAAGGGGCTTATTGATTAATCACAAATTGCTGTCATGCTGAACAAACTGAAGCATCTTTTCATGTCATCCTAAACAAACTGAAGCATCTAATTTACCGTGACCATTTTTCTACGGGAAGTACCCGAATAAATTGCAAAAATAGTAGAATCAAATAAAGCGGATTAAGGAGAACATATCGTTTCCAAAGCCGTTTAGGTTCTTGCCAAAGTCGAAACGCCCATTCTAAGCCGCCTCGTTGCATCCAACTGGGGGCTTGAGGAATATTACCTGCATGAAAATCAAACGCCGCCCCCACACAAAGTATCGGACAATTTAACAACTCTCGATGTTCAAACGCCCAAGTTTCTTGACGAGGACACCCCAAACCGACAAATAAAATATCTGTTTCGGAGGTTTGAATTTTTTTGATAAAAGCAGCATCTTCTTCTATGGTTAACGGACGATAGGGCGGAGAAATACAACCACAAATTTTGAGATGGGGAAATTTTTGTTGAAGATTAAACGCTAATTTTTCTAACACTTTGGGGGTGGAACCGTAAAGAAAAATATTCGCCCCTTGTTGGGCGGCTTTTTCACAAACATATAAGGTTAAATTCGGCCCATAAACTCGGTCTTTGAGATTGGTTTTGTAGAGTAAATTCAACGCCCAACGCACAGGTTGACCATCTGGACAGACTAAATCAAAACGGTTCAAATTATAGCGATAATATTTATCTAAAACGGCTGTCATAATCCCGTGAACGGGTTGGGCGGCGACAATGTAAGATTGATGGTTTTTAGCCGCATTCATCACGTGATTGACGGCACTTTCATAGTCAATTGCACTGACTTTTACCCCTAAAAGGTTATATTTTCCTAAATCCAGCATTAGATTTACCCGAGGAAGATAGCCTGGAATTCGGCTAACTCCATTATACTCGATCATACAGGAACAGAAGCCATATTTTCTAGTTTTTTAAAGTGAGAATTAGAATCAGCTAAATGCTTTTTCAGTGTGGCTTCAGGAAGAGGCCCTTGTAGATGATGCCAGGGGAGAACATCATCAAGATGCCAATTCTCATAAACATAAAAATCAAGTTCCGGTAATTGTCCCCGCAACTCTTTAAACGCCCGTCGATAACTTCCCAAAGAATCCCCATAGTCTCTTACTAATTCTAGCAGATGAGAAACACGGCGATCGCCTCGGGAAATTAAAGTTTGAATGACCGACCATTTATAGCTTTCTGGGCGAAAGTCTATGCCGTTTTTCCGGAGATTTTTTTCAAGAAATTTAAGTCTTTTTTCGGCTTCTGGGTTCACCCCAAACCATTGAAAAGGAGTGTGTGATTTCGGTACAAAGGTACTACAACCGAGGGTTAATTTTAAACCGGTTGCAGCTTTTTTCAGTTTTTTCATTAAAGCTAGGGTTGCTTCTAAATCTTCGGGTTCTTCGCCGGGAACTCCGACCATTCCATAGAGTTTTAAGGCTTTTAATCCTCCGGCTTTGGCGTTAATAGCGGCTTGAACTATTTCTTCATTCTCTAATTTTTTATTGATAATTTTTCTAATTTTATCACTTCCGCTTTCTATAGCAATGGTTAAACTTTTGGTGTCTCGTTTAGCCAAAGTTTCTGCAAGCTGAACGGTAACGGTATTCGTTCTCACCGAAGCAATACTTAACCTGACCTCTTCATATTTGGGTTGACTCAAATAGTCTAATAACTCGTTAAATTCAGGATGTTGAGTGACAGAAGCCCCCAATAAACCAATCCGATTTGTAACGGTTAAACCTTGTTCAATTGCCGGAATTAATGAGGCTTCTAAACTGGCAGTTCTAAAAGGTAATGTGAGATAACTCGCCAAACAAAAGCGGCACATTTCCGGACAACTGCGAACCACTTCCACCATAAAAATATTCTCCCAGGCGGCTTTTTCGGTAACAACAGTAGAAGCGGATAAGGTGTTTCCCCGATAGGTTTGTTTTTGAACTTTTGCAGGAATTTCTGCTGTTATTGGTTCAATTGCTGTTATTTTCCCGTCTGGACTGTCGTAACTGACCTGATACAAACTGGGAACATAAACGCCGGGAACTTGGGCGAGATGTTTTAATTTTGTTTTTCGGTTGGCTGTTCTGACTTGTTTATAGGCGGAGATGAAATTGGGTAATAGTTCTTCTCCGTCTCCCAATAAAATGATATCAAAAAAGTCTGCAAAAGGTTCGGGATTAGCCGTTAAAACAGGCCCGCCCCCAAACACTAAAGGATGAGAATCTTCTCGGTTTATTGAACGAATAGGGATATTGAGAAATTCCAATCGTTCTAAAATATTGATATAATCAAGTTCCCAAGAAACCGAAAATCCGAGTAATTCCGGTTGGGCGGGTAAAGGTTCGGAAATATCTGTAAATAGCCGACTGACTTGTACATCGGAACGCAAAGCTAAAGTCGCCCAAACAATTTGATATCCTAAACTGGTAATTCCGACTGTATATTCATTGGGAAATGCAAAAATAATCGGAATGGCGTTAACATCGGGTGTCGCCGGAGTAAACAAAAGACGTTCGGAGTCGAAAACAGAAGTATTCACGGGTCAGGTTAAAATTCAATAAACATCAATCAACGGCAGATTTCGTTATAAAAAATTGGGATTCTGAAAATTACGATTTTCTAGAATAACAGTGCAACCGTCTCGCTTGCTTGTTGATTTTCCTTTGAAAACAACAGTTTTATACAAAATCCCAATCCACGCTGCGGACTTTTAATATTTCAAAAGATATACATTCTATCCTATCTAGGGTTTGCTGAAAAAGTCTTTTAGTAGGGGTAGGAGTCACCGAATCAGGAGTCAGAAGTCAGGAGGAATGAGGAATTTAGAAAAGGTAGGAGTAAGAATTATTCCTCAATTTTTCTGTCTTTGTCTCCCCAAAATACTAAATTTTTGAACCCTATTGACCTAAAAGCTTGC
>JAYKHV010000094.1:0-54110 GCA_035285085.1 Lyngbya sp.
TATTGGGACTGAAATGGGTCTGGTGTTTAGACCCATCTCCTGAAAGTTATGGACACAACAGGACTCGAACCTGTGGCCTCCACGATGTCAACGTGGCGCTCTAACCAACTGAGCTATGCGTCCGAACGATTTATAACTATAGCATAGACTTTATAAAATTTGCAAGCTTGAGAGAGAAATTTCTCCAAATCTGTCTCCCAGAAGCTGTTTTGAGGGAAGCGATCGCAGAATTTATTGGGTGGGACTGGCTCAAGTCTGACGTTAAGAGGGTAAACTTGGATGGAAGGATGTCAAAAACTTAAGTGGCGTAGAATGTTTAAAAATATGAACTTTCGCCACTGAGCTACTCTACCATGATGTAATCTGAGGAAAACAGGATGGCTAAACAACGAAGTCTCGGGGATATGGTCAAGCAGGAAGCTCAAAAAGTCAACGACTCAGAAGTTAAAACTGTAGAAGCTGAAGTGGTTAATTCTGCTGAGGTGGAGGAACAAAAAGCAACTGAAAAATCATCAACATCTGAAGCGACAGAGACTCCTATGCGACGTAAAAATCCCACTAAAGCTGATCTCGAAGTTCAAGTTACAGAATTAACTTCTCAAGTCACTGAATTAACTTCTCAAATTACTGAATTAACTTCAAGCTTACAAACCTCTCGGGAAAACGAACGGACTCTACAAGAGAAGGTATTACATTTACAGTCAGAAGTTGAGGAAAACGGTCAATTCATTGCTCGACTTCAAAAAGATCTCAAGCGCAATGATGTTAAAGAAGAGCTGGATCAAGCTCAAAAAACGGCATTACAACTGTCAGAAACCAATACTAAACTGTCTGAAACGAATTCTAAGCTGATGGAGGAAATAGAAACACTCAAAAAAGAAAACCAAGAACTGAAAGAAAAACAAGAGCAGAAAGCTAAACCCAATAAAAAACAGAATTTACCTCAGTTAGTTCATCGTCCCGAACACGTGAAAAATCAGCCTAAAACTTCTTCTAATGATGATTTTTCTCAAAGTACCTGGCTACTCTAATCGTTCAACTAACGACAGTACAATTTTAATTAATTGCCTACTCTAGTTTTTTTGAACCCCGTCGAATCAATAGCTGTCTCTGCTGGTTTCAAATGGCTTTACTTCTCAGCCGAAAAGGAGACAGAGAAAAAAATTCGGCTCATTGATATTATACTCGAATGAGCCTGGTTTTGACCTGAAAATCGGTTAATTATCAGAAGATTTGTTTTATCCAATGATTCGATAACAGAGAATCTAGAAATTGAGAGGGAGAAGTTTTAGAACCGCAAACGGCTAAAGCTCTCATCGCTCGCGTACAACCGACGTAAAAAAGACGGCGTTGTTGATCGAGTTCGCCTTGAATTTCATCAAAGGGTAATGTTTTTTCAATATACGGAAGTTGACCAGACTGTAAACCCATTACTGCAATAAAAGGAAACTCTAATCCTTTTGCTGAATGGAGAGTTAGCACTTTAATATAATGTGCTTTCAGGTCTATTTTTTTACCGGATACAAACTTCGCGTTTAAGCCGATTTTCTGGAGACGTTGAGCGATACTTTCACAGAGTTGAGTATTCGGACATAACACCGCACTTCCATGTAAAGGAAGACGAAATTGTTTGGCTGAAGCCATCAAAAACTTTGCAATTTCTTCGGTTTGTTTATCTAAATGATCTGTGAGTTTAATCGTCGGCCAATTTCCCAAATAGGGAGAATATTTTTGACGGATACAGTCTTCATCTCCGGCGCCTGTTCCGGCTAAAATTTCCTCGCAAGCTGTGGCAATTTGTTGAGTATTTCGATAATTCCGTTTGAGGGTAATTGTTCGACCTGCAACTTTTAAATCGCCGTGAATTTGTGTCCAGTTAAATCCCCGTTGATAAACGGATTGAGACGCATCAGCCGTCAGATAAACATTCTCTATTTTTGCAGTTAAAGCCAACAGAAATCTTAGGGAAACTGGAGACAAATCTTGAGCTTCATCGATAATAACCGCATCGAATTTTTTACTAGAATATTGGGTGGCAATCTCTAACGCTTTACACCGTAATTCTTCCCAAGTTATCCAGCCTTTTTCTTGCATTAATTTTTGCCAAGTTTGATAAATCATCCAAATAGCCGTGCGAGTATTACTTTGCAACGCCACCCCTCGTCCTTGTCGTTTGTGTTGGAGATAGTTGTCTAAGCTTTTAATCCCCCAAGCTTGAATTACATTCAGAATTTCTTCTAACAAATAGGAAACGCCCAAACGCTTTAAACTCTCCCGTTTTACTTGCTTATCAAATTCAGTTCTACCCGGTATTTCAGAGCAGTTTACAGCGTCTTCGAGCAAGTCTAAACATTGTTTTTTGTTTGCCAAATTAGGCTTTGAAAACCGACTCATATAGGTTTTATAAATCAAAGCATCTACTGTTGCGACTTTCACCCCAACTTGAACGGGAGACTGTTTAAGAAGCTGTTCGATAAGCTGTTCTGAATAGTTCACCAAAGCGTTGGTATAGGTGGTAAATAATATCGATTTGCATCCGGTTTCTAATAACTTTTGCACCCGATAAAGTGCGAGGGTAGATTTTCCGGTTCCGGGGCCACCTTTAACTAAAATTGGGCCGGTTCTGTTGAAGTTTATCAGTCTTTCTTGTTCGGGGTCGAGTTGTAGTAAAAAACCCGTAATATCGCCTTCTAAAAAGCGTTCTATGTCTTTAATATCAAAGAGTTTGTATTCGGGTTGGCTGCTAATTTCTTCGAGCGAGCGGGGAAAGAGATTATCTAAAATGCGTTCAATGTATAAGTGGGGAACGGATTGATTTAATAAATCATCCTCACTTTCAACCTTGAGTAAACTTAACCAATACTCTTGAGGAATTTTCCACTGTTTTAACAGAGTTTTTGTGATTTTTTTGGGTAACTTGGTTGAGGAACTCTCTAGGGAAACGGTTTGAACTTCTGGCTCAACCTGAGTTGGAATTTCAGCATTAACATTTTCGGGAATTATCTCAATTTCGGTTAGAGTAATATCGGGTGTTTCAGTATCCTGATGAGATAAATCGAGTTCATAGGTTCTTTCATTTCGCTTGCGAACGCTCAACAATTTAACACTATTTTTTCCGACTGCATAAATAAGTCGATAGTCACCCAAACGAACCCGATAGAGATTTTTATAGTTCTTCAGTTTCTTCGCATCACCTTGAGCAAAAATCGGATCTCTCTCTAACTTTTTAACGGTTTTGGTGAGATTTTTACTCACCGTTTTGGGTAAGCTTAACGCCTCATTGAGAAATGTATTCGCCAGCGTAACCGTCCAATTGTTTTCCATAAGACTAACCATTGTATAAACCTCCAAAGAATGTGAACGAGAAAAAGTGAAAAAAACCCGTAAAAAAAACAACAGTAGAACCCGACTCAGAACTGTTAAACACTCTGAAGATTCACAGTTGCATCAATGATAGAGAAAACCCTAAAATTAATATTGTGGTGAACACTCAGTCAACTTTGTCGAAAACGTTCAACCCCAAAAACCCCAAAATTTTAGTTGACCGGGTTGTAGTGAAAACTCTAATACTATTAGTTTAAACTTCAAACCTTGGATTGGTAACGGGGATTCTACTGAAATTGAAAATAATTTTCAGTTCAAAAAACCTCTCCGTCTCCGTAAAATCACCGTAAAATTACGAGGAAGGGGAAACGTTTCTGCATAGAGATTTGCCCCAATAAAAGACCTAAGATAGATACTGAAACCGAAAAAACGCGATATAGTATCATCCGTATCCCCCTCTGTATAAACCCACACCATTATCAGTCCAGATTTCGGAAATTCGAGAATGACAACAACCGCAACTCAACCCCTCTCCTTTGAACAACGTCTCGACGCCTCGCCCATTACCCGCGTGATGTGGCTACTTTGGGCGTTATCGGCGGGACTCATCGCTTTGGATGGCTTCGATTTTTTTATCATCGGTGTCGCCCTCCCCTTCCTACAGCGAGACTTTAACCTCGGATCGGCGGAGATCGGGGCGGTGGCGGTGGCGGCGATCGCAGGGTCGATGGTCGGCGCCTTTACCCTCGGCCCAATTACCGATAAAGTCGGACGTCAACTCATGTTAATGGTGGATGTCGCAATTTTTGTTATTGCAACTGCGGGAACCGCCTTGGCTTGGGATGCAACTTCACTCATTTTCTTTCGATTTTTAGTGGGTATTGGTATTGGGGCGGACTATCCGATCAGCGTTTCTTATATTACTGAAAATGTTCCCTCTCATTTGCGAGGTCGAATGGTAATTGGTGCGTTTACCTTTCAAGCCGTAGGACAACTTTTGGGTGCCGTTACCGGACTAACGGTGATTCATTTGTTTCAAATTCTTTATCCCGACTCGCCTTTACCCATGATTCAATATTCGTGGCGTTGGATGTTAGGAGTTGGGTTAATTTTGGCGATCGCTGTGGGTGTTTTACGGATTAGTTTCTTACTCGAAAGTCCCCTTTACCATATTAATCGAGAAGAATATGACGAAGCCTCAAAAGCCGCCTCTACATTGTTGGATGAACCGATTAATATCACCCCGGAAACTGACCCCCCAAAACAAGAATCTCGTTTATCCTATTCGGCGTTATTTTCTCCCCAATATTTGCGCCGGACAATATTGGCTTCTGTTCCTTGGTTTTTACAAGATATTGCCACTTATGGAATTGGAATTTTTACTCCGACTATTATTGGTGCTTTGGCATTTGCGGGAAAAGAAAGTTTTATCGCTAGAGAAAAGGCTTCAGCAACCGGATCGGCTTTTGTTGATATCTTTTTAATTATCGGTTTTCTCAGTGCCGTGCTATTAATTGAACGGGTCGGACGAATTCGCCTGCAAATTATCGGTTTTATCGGTATGGCTGTCGGCTTGTTAATTTTGGCGGCTTCTAATACTTTTGAATTGGGCAACGGAACAAGTATTATTTTGGTGTTTGTCGGTTTCTTTGTGTTTAATTTAATGATGAATTCCGGCCCCAATTCTACTACTTTTCTGTTATCTGGGGAAGTGTTTCCAACTTCTATTCGTGCCAGCGGTGCGGGGTTTGCTGCGGCTTTTGCAAAAGCTGGAGCGGTCTTAGGTGCGTTTACTTTGCCGATTTTACAGCATTCTATTGGTGTTCCTTTGTTGCTGTCTATCTTGGCTTTAATTTGTCTTTTAGCAGCGGTTTTGACTTATATCTTTCGGGTGGAAACGACTGGAAAAACCTTGGAGTCTGTTAACGCGGAATAGCTGATATAGCAATTCTCATAAAAACCCGGTTTCTATTGAGAAACCGGGTTTTTTTACTTCCAGGGTTTTTGAGTTGACTTAATGTTGTTCAAACAGTTCGGTTAAACTGACGATTTTGTAATTATTTTTGGTTAATTCTAGCAAGAGTTTCTCCAACGCTAAAACCGTGTTTTTCGACCTTCTCATCGAACCGCCATGCAGCACTAAAATTGCACCCGGAAACACGAATTGAGAGACATAACCGACCGTAAAAAGCGGATGTTCTGTTAACGTGTAAGTATCAATGGGAATCATCGAAGCTAAAGCAAATTGACGATTATATCCTTCAGTTTCAGACAGTTTTAGCAAAGATTTTAGCATGGTTGGGTTGTAACGACCTCGCCCCGGTCTAAACCATTTAATTTGGGCTTCTGTATCTTCGGTTAATTCTTGATGGGCTTTCAATAATTCTTCTTCAAATTCTTCGGCATCAAGGTCAGCGTGAGTGCGGTCAAAAACACCATGATTGCCAATTTCATGCTGATGTTCTAAAATATTTAGAATCGCCTCTTTTTTGCCCATTAAATGACTTGTGGTTAGAAAAAAAGTGGCTTTGGCTTGGTGTTCGGGTGTATTAACGATTTGGTTATGTTTGTTAATTGCATCTAAAATTAATTGAGTTGAGGTATCTCCAACATCATCAATCGTTAGTGCAATCACGGGTTTAACTGTCGGCTTATAAAACAAAGCGTCTGGGAAAGCTTTGGCGACCAGAGAAGCGAGATGTTGACTAGGAAAAAACATAATGAATAATGCCAATACACAATCAATAAAAACATTCACAACAAGTTCAGAAATGAAAAATCGAGTTTAATCAATATAAAGAACCTGTTATTCTGTCAACTCATGCACAGATGAGTCCGAGAAATCCGGCTAAAATCTAAAATATCGGATTCCAAAAGGTCGGGTTTCCTTGTGGATAAAATATTAAAGCATTTAATAAACTAGAAACAACTCTAGGGTGTGTTTTCAAAGTATCAATTTTATCATGCTGAACGATGCGTGCGCAGAGTGAAGCATCCCTGACGCCGGGTACTCCTAATCGCCACGCACCGCCAATACCGAAGCGGTGAACGGATGACCTCAACGAAAAATATAGATTCTTCGCTCCACTGCGTTGCGCTCACCAATGACACCTTCGAGTTTGAATAAATAGCCCAAACTCAACACATCCAAAAAACCCAAGTTTTCCGAGAAATCGCTAATAAATCGCTTTGTGTTAAGAAAGATTACAAAGCTGAAACCCTTTTCTCTGACCTCTTGTCTGACAAGGGTGAGGGGGGAACGATGAAATGATTACCCCAGTGCAACGCCGGGACTCAGCTTTAGAAATTACAGAATCACAGCCGACACTTGAGTAAAATTTCAGAAAAACTTAGTATAGCGATGATCCTCATGTTAAAATACGTGAAAATTCTGAAAGTTATGTTAGCGAGGTAGACTGATTCATGGAAGCAGCGTTGCTGTTGGCTAAACTGCCGGAAGCTTATTCAATCTTTAGCCCGGTTGTTGACATTTTGCCCGTTATCCCCGTGTTTTTCCTGCTGTTGGCTTTTGTTTGGCAAGCTTCAGTCGGATTTAGATAGAGACGAAAAAGCTATCAGCGTTAGTTTTAAGCAACAGGTTGACTAACTCAAAAGTTTTAGGATAGCCAGTTGTTTGAATCAAATGCTGATAGCTCAAGTTTGATTTTCGGTATTTTAGCTGTTGCGAGAACCGATTGTTTTTTGGAATGCGGGTCGTTCACAAACACGCTTTGTATAGTCGATAACTGCCGGATAGGCGCTTAAATCAAGCTTTAACATCATCGGAATATAAGCTAAAATCGACCCCACAGCGACATCGGCAACGGTAAATTCATCTCCCATCATATAAGGATGTTGTTGGAAAATGTCGTTCAGCGGCGCCATCAAACGGGGGGTTTCTTTTTCTCGGTTGGCTTCCAGAAAAATACCGTTAGCCAGAGTAGAATTGGCAAACAAAACCCATTGATAGATTTCGCCTCGTTTTTCGGGGGAGTCTGGCATTTTACCATATTTGTCTGCTAAATAAAGCAGAATTCCTCCCGATTCCCACACTTGAACGTCTCCATCGACAATAGCGGGAACTTTCCCCATCGGGTTAATCGCCAGATAGTCGGGTTCAAGATGAGCGCCTGCTTTCATATCCAGCAAGACGAACTCGTAGGGAACAGCGATTTCTTCCAAGTACCACTGAACAATTGATGCACGGCTAAATGCGCCACCGTAGAGTCGTAATATACTATTCATCACTTTCTACCTGACAACCCTTTTACAGACGAACTTCCCGCAATTCTACCATGACTGTAGACGGCTCAGTTCACCGAGAGATTTTCACTCCACGTTTTTATAAACTTGAGACGAAACTGGGGTTTCTTTCATCTCAACGGGAGGAACAACAGAAGAGGTTAACTGAGGAACAGGCATATTGCGAATTTCCCAGGTTTTTAGTACGATTAAATATTCATAAAAAGCTTGTAGCGTACACCAAGCAAACCCGGAGCGACCATCCATCCAACCGCCGAGTATGATATACATATAAACAAAGCGGATTAGCGGTCTAAACGGTAAACGTAGAGAAAGATCTTTTAACGCCCGTCGTCGTTCAACTTCCGATTTTCCCAAAAATAAATCTCGCCAGTTGATTGTTCCCGATTCTAACTGTTTAACCGTTTCATTGGCTTCGTCGGTCGAGTAACGGTTGTGTTTTTCCAGCCAGCGAGATAACCCTTTACTACAGGTATAATGGGGATAGGTTTCTTTTAAAAAACTGGTCGGTCCGAGACATTCTTCCCGTTCGGTGTGACCGTAGTCGCTAAACCAGACTTTTTCCTTATGAAATAAACGCATTTGATAGCGGGGATATTGGGTGCTGCGACGAATCCAAGACCCCAAAAAAATCACTCGTTCGGCGACATAATATCCAATATATTCTGAACTTTTCATCGCTTCCAAACATTCCGCAAAAAGTTCTGGGGTCATGCGTTCATCGGATTCGAGAATATAAACCCATTCGTGTTTGGTGGGAACTTCTCGCAGCATCCAAGTCCGCTGACGTCCGTGACTTTCAAAAGCGTGGGGAATGACTCGAACCGGATAATTTTTGGCGATTTCAACGGTGCGATCGCTACTTAAAGAGTCTACAACAATGATATCATCAGATAGCATTGCCGACTCAATACAAGCGGCAATATCAACTTCATCGTTATAGGTCAAGATATAAATTGAAAACATTTGTTTTTGAGAAATTTAAAAACTCATAAATTCGCTGAAAAACTGCCAACAAACCCAAGTTGATACTCAGTAATCAGCAATCAGTCATTTCCAATGTTCCTGATACTGATTACTGTGTAAAAACTCCGGTTTAGTTAACCCGCAGAAGGTTTGCGACGACCGCCGCCGCCCAAAATGCCGACCCCTTTCAAGCCAGTCCAACCGACTCCAATATAACCGATAGCCAGTAATAAACTGCTAATTCCGGTTTGTAAGCTAGACTTCAAAGAACGAGTTTTGGCTTGCTGTTCGAGTTCTTGTTTCCGTTCGCGAATTTGAGTTAAAAGCTGAGTCGGTAAATTATCAGCTTGTTGTTCTAAAAACTGATCGAGAACTTGAGGATTGGTTTTGGATTGTTCGAGAACTTCTTTCACTTGTTGGGGAAGATCTTCTCGGGCTAACAATTGATTCAACTGATCCTCATTTCCGATCACCTGACTAAACTGATTTTTGAGGAGATTTTTCCGCTGTTCAATCTGTTGTTGAAACTGATCGCTTCCCAATTGAGTGCTGAGTTGAGTTTCTGCTTGAGTCGCCTGTTGATTAATCTGTGATAAAGCTTCAGCCCGGGCGATGCGAGTATTATTCAAATGGAGGGGAAATAACAACAGATAAAGTAATCCCAGTACACTGGCTAAAATTCCCACCCAAAATCTCAAATCTACTATAGGTTTAGTGGGCTTTTGACTTCCCCCAGAGGCGACGCTATCCATCCAAAAACCAATCAAAACCAAACCCATTCCAACCATCGGGACAATACCCCGGTCTACCAATTGGCTGGTAACATTGAGTTGCCATCCGCGATTGAGTAAATTGGGCGGAATTAATAAAATCAGATAGTCTACTAAGGAAGAAACAATTAAAATTGTCCCGATCAGTTTAACACTCCAAGCGGCGAGTGAAGGAAATTGACGGCTAGTAGTTGCTTTCATAGGATTGAGTGAACTCAGTGATCATCTGCGTAAACGGCAGGGTTAAATAGTAGAGGGCGAGTCAAGACCGTTTTTGGCTTCTCAAACCCGCAGGAGGAGAATGCTGATTTTTAAGGGGTTAGAGATCGACAAACGAATCTATCGTGTTAGCTTAATGTCGGGGTTCAATGGCATTGGCTAACCGTATGAGTCTATTAACGCTAGCCTAGCATACCAGTTTGAACTCCCTGATGAAATTTCAACTTCAGACTCGGATTATCGCGAATACAAATTCATGGCCGATCTCGACTTCTCAAAGATTAAAAATCTTTACACCTTAGAACAGTTACAACAGGCGATCGCTGCCGATCCGGGGGCTTGGCGTCCAATGGTTTTGACCAATGGTTGTTTTGATCTGATCCACGCCGGACATATTCGCTACTTACAACAAGCTAAAAGCTTAGGGCGATCGCTGGTGGTTGGTTTAAATAGCGATTCTTCAGTTCAAACGATCAAACCTGCAAAACCAGGACTTCCTCCCCGTCCAATTGTACCCCAAATGCAGCGAGCCGAAGTTTTAGCCGCCCTCAAACCGGTCGATGCGGTGGTGATCTTTAGTGAACCGACGGCGACGACCCTGATCGAAACCTTAAAACCCGAAATTTACGCCAAAGGTGGCGACTACACCCTCGAAACCCTACCCGAAACCCCAACGATTATAGCCTATGGGGGCGAAATTGCTTTGATCCAAATCGAAGTTCCCGCCTCGACTAGCGCCATGATTGATCGGATTTTAGGGCGATCGTAGAATTGTAGACCCATGACCTGTACAATAGTTGAGGATCTGCACACCAGTGTCAAGCCGCTTGCTCACCCCCAAACGCCTCCTATGACTGATTCGATAACCACATTCAAAGCAGAGGACGCATCTCTCAACCCCTCGGAAGTTCGATCTCAACTGAACTCGGGAACAACAGAAACGAAACTTAAACTGATTCAAACATTAGCTGAGGCGGGGGAAGTCGGTTTACCCCTATTAATGGAGTTTTTGTTAGAACGGCGATCGGCTTCGATCACCCCCGTTGAGGGTAAAGTTTATCAGATCCTTTATCGGGTTAATTCCGAACCGGTGCAGGATTTTCTCAAAACCCATTTTCAAGACGGTTTACTCTCTGTTGCTTCTGAAGCTGAGGTTGACTATTCTCCTCTACAACAACTCCTGGCCCAACAAAATTTTCTCGAAGCTGACAAATTAACCCTACAAAAGTTGTGTGAACTCGCAGGAGAGGCTGCAATTGATCGCAAATGGATCTATTTTTCTGAGGTCAAACGCTTCTCGACTACCGATTTACAGACAATTGACCTCCTCTGGCAAATTTATTCAGAAGGGAAATTTGGCTATTCTGTACAGCGAAAGCTTTGGCTTGGCGTCGGCAGAAATTGGGATAAACTTTGGCCGAAAATTGGCTGGCGTCAAAATGGAACTTGGACTCGCTATCCTCAAGGGTTTACCTGGGATTTAACCGCCCCTGTGGGTCATTTACCTCTGTCTAACCAGCTTCGAGGGGTACGGGTGATTGAGGCGATATTCTCTCATCCGGCTTGGTCAGATCAGCAAGGTTAACCCGATCTTCAAACCCGCCCAAAAAGTCAGGGCGGGTTATCGCAAAAATTGACAAGAACTGAGAGTTTTCTCAAAGTTTATAGGGCGGAAGGATAAATTTCGTCCGCTACAAATACGGGTTTATTCTGGTACTCGGCTTCGATTTCTTGTTGAAAATCTAAATCCCAAGTTAGATCGTAATCGCGATCAAATTCTGCCTTAACAAAAGGACGCAACGTTCCGACAACGGTGACGCTTTCGTCTTCATTTACTCTCGGATCGGGGTTGTTCGTAATTACTAATAAATCTTCGCCGCCAAAAAGCTGTTCCTCATCGATAGTAAAGACACCGGTTTGTCTGATGTCTTCTACCTCTCCTTGTACCGCAATCCGTTTATAATAGTAGTTTTCGGGGTTTTCTGTAATCTCACCCGGATCGGGGGACAATGCAATAGACTGGGCAATTACCGCAGGCTGTTGTTCGTATTCTGCATAAAGGTTCGGATCGAAGTCTAAACCATATTCTCTTTCGAGGTCAGCTATCACAAAATTCCGCACTTCACCGGTTACTTGTACTTGGCTTCCTTCTCCTCGAGGAAGGGTAATTCCTTCGCCAGAAGCATTCACAATCAGAATTTCTTCACCGCCCAGGAGTTGTTCATCATCCATTAGAAATGATGCGTCGCCAACCACGTCATTAACATCTCCTCGAATGGTGACGGTTTGACCAACATAATTAGAGGTTTCCTCAGAAACTTGTTGGGTGGTGACGTTTTCTAAAGCTTGTTCTCTCGTTGTGGTTTCGTTGGTACAAGCCGGTAGCAATATCGCCATTAAAGATAGTGCGATCGCTCCCAAACGAATGTTTTTAGGATTTTTTAAACTGGAATTGTGTAACATAGGAATCATTTTTTTCAATTACATTAACTTAATTAACGCCATCTACACCTGTAAATTCACTTCTTACTCTGCTTGAGAATTAAAAGATATCCTCAACGGGTGCAAAGTTATTTTTCTACGTTAATTATAAGTAAGCTTATCAATTTTATTTAAACAGATGCTTCCCTCAGAAGAAGGATTTGACTCTTTCAAAAGGATGAGATTGTTCTTTGTCTTACCGATACCGATCTGATTTCAATTTCATCTAAAAACCCGATAGCGTAAACGTTACCGGTTTTTTTGAGTGTAATCTTTATCCGCAAAAATCCGATTAAATCCAATTGCGGCCATACAATGCCACCACTAACATATAAATAGCATAAGCGATGAAACCGAAGGCGATCGCACCCAACCCCAACTCACCAAAAGGTAAATTGTCCAGGTGTTTTAATGCGTTTGCGAGTCCACCTGCAAAATCCGACCGCAGCAGAAACGCCGCTTCTAGTAATAAAACTCCAATCATAATAAAACTAATTCCTCTGGCTGCAATTCCAACTTTACCGAGACCCGTCGCCCAGGTTTTCAGGCGCTCATTTAAAGAAGGCTTCAACTCACTAATATAACTCTCGCTAACGGAACCGTACAGGTAAGAAATTCCAACTCCAACGGTAAAGATTCCGGCGATAATAATCAACCACAGCCCAAAAGGATGCTCAAATAATTGGTCGGTAAAATCTTCAATCGTATCATCATCTTCTGCATCTAAACCGATAAATAATTGACTTGCCGTGTAAACTATACCGCTATAGGTTAACCCGCTCATTAAATAACCACAGCGATGAATCAGACGCTTTAGATTAAATTCTCCCGGATGTTTGGGGTCAAATACGGCTTGAATAAACCGTCGCAAAACATAACCCATTAAACCAATCATTAAAATCCCAATTAACAATCTTCCTAAGGGTTCTTCCGCAATTTCTACTAAAATTCCATGAGTTCCCAGAATTTCTTGATCTCTTTGAAGTAACGCAAATACTGCAACTAGCCCAATGGTTCCATAGATGCTACCTTTGGCTACAAAACCAAACCGAATTAGACGTATAATCCAGCGATAAACTATAGTTGGTTTGACTCGCTGTTTTATTTCAGAAAGAAGATTAATTTGTTTAAACATAAAGTTAGGTGTTGGGTGTCGGGTGTCGGGGGAGGTGAGGAGATGGGGAAGCGGGGGAAGCACCGGAGGTGGGGAGGTGGGGAGTAAACAAGTCAGAAGTCACCAAGTCAAAAGTCACGCATTCAGAAGTTTAGAATTGCCTTTCCCCTTTCCCCTTTCCCCTTTCCCCTTTCCCCTGTAGCAAGATTGCCTATTGCACAGCAAGTAGCGCCATAAATTTTCCCGGTGTTGATCTTGCGATCGCATAACAAATCTCGCTATTATAGAGTGTTTGGGTTAAAAGATTATTAGGAACGATCATGGCAAAGCGTGTGCAAGTCGTCCTCAGACAGGACATTAGCAAACTCGGTCGAAATGGGGATTTAGTGGAAGTCGCTCCGGGTTATGCTCGTAACTATCTGTTACCGAGAAGTTTAGCAGTTCGCGCCACTCCGGGGGTCCTCAAACAGGTTGAACGTCGTCGGGAAGAAGAACGTCAAAGACAAATCGCTCTTAAGGAAGAAGCGCTCTCCCGCAAAACCGCTCTGGAAACCGTTGGACGGTTTACCATTGAAAAACAAGTGGGCGAAAATGAAGCGATTTTTGGTACTGTAACCGATCGCGAATTGGCGGAGGCCATTCAAGCGGCGACCAACCAAGAAGTCGATCGTCGGGGTATTACTTTACCCGATATCAGTCGCATTGGTTTTTACAAAGCGCAAATTAAGCTTCATCCTGAAGTTACCGCAGAAGTTGAAGTTCACGTTGTTCCTAGCTAGTTTAAATGGCGATCAGACGTTCCCGATGAACGTCTGAAGCGGCCAAAAAGGATTATTTTTAACCCTGCTGAAATGATGACGAATCGATCTAACTTTAAACTGCCGAGCGATCGCGTACCGCCCCAAAATATTGAAGCGGAGGAGGCTATTTTGGGGGGGATTTTACTCGATCCCGAAGCAATTAGTCGCGTCGCCGAATTGTTAGATCCGAGTTGTTTTTCAATTAAAGCCCATCAAACGATTTATCGCACAACATTAAATTTACATTTACAAGGAAAACCCACCGATTTAATGACCGTTACCACTTGGCTGGACGATCACAATCAGTTAGAAGAAGTGGGCGGACAAATGAAGTTAGCGCAATTAGTTGATCGCACGGTTTCTGCGGTGAATATCGATCAATATGCGCTGTTGGTGATTGAAAAAGCCATGCGCCGGAATTTGATTCAAGCCGGACATGAAACGATTGATTTGGGTTACGATACCACGATTGATATTGAAGACGTATTAGATCGGGCTGAACAAAAGATTTTTAATATTACTCAAGTTCGTCCGCAACAGAATTTAATTTCGATAGCAGAAACGCTGATTAGTACCTTTCAGGATATTGAAGATCGTCACGAAGGCGTCGCCCTTCCCGGTTTAAATTGCGATTTTTATGATTTGGATGCGATGACGGGCGGGTTTCAGCGTTCGGATTTAATTATTGTTGCCGGTCGTCCTTCGATGGGAAAAACGGCGCTTTGTACGAATATTTCCTATAATATTGCTAAAATTCATCGGCTGCCGGTGGCGATTTTTAGCTTGGAAATGTCGAAGGAACAGTTGGTACAAAGACTGCTTTCTAGCGAAGCAAAAATCGAAAGTAATCGTTTACGTTCCGGGCGAATTAGTCAGAGTGAATGGGAACCTTTAACGGTTGCCATTGGTACGCTATCGGAATTACAGATTTTTATTGATGATACGCCCAATATTACGGTAACAGAAATGCGTTCAAAGGTGCGCCGTTTACAAGCGGAACAGGGGGGCGCAATGGGGTTAGTTTTAATTGATTATTTGCAATTAATGGAGGGGAGTAATAGCGATAATCGGGTGCAGGAACTCTCAAGAATTACGCGATCGTTGAAAGGGTTGGCGAGGGAATTAAACACCCCGGTGATTGCCCTTTCTCAGTTGAGTCGGAGCGTTGAATCTCGGACAAATAAGCGCCCGATGATGTCCGATTTGAGGGAATCTGGCTGTTTAGCAGGGGATAGTTTAATCACACTGGCTGATAGGGGTTTACAAGTTCCTATTCGGGAATTAGTAGGGAAATCAGGCTTTTCTGTTTGGGCGATTAATCTAGCAACTCTCAAGTTAGAAAAGGCAGTTGTTAGCCATGCTTTTTCAACAGGAATTAAGCCCGTTTTTAGATTAACAACTCGTTGGGGTCGTACTATTAAAGCCACAGGAAATCATCAATTTTTAACCGTTTACGGTTGGCAACGTTTAGATGAGTTAAATGTGGGTTGTCCTATTGCTGTACCCAGATGTTTGCCAAGTTCTGATTTACAATTAATGAGTAATGCTGAGTTGGGTTTTCTAGATGAACGAACAGGAAAATTAGCTCAAGTTGTTAGATCCAAAACAGTAGCCTTGCTTGCAACTCGTGATATTTATTGGGATGAAATTGTTGCAATTAAACCCATTGGAGAAACAGAAGTCTATGATTTAACCGTTTCGGGGTTACATAATTTTATTGCTAATAATATCGTTGTTCATAATTCAATCGAACAGGACGCCGATTTAGTGATTATGCTGTATCGAGATGATTATTATAACCCGGATTCACCCGATCGCGGAATTGCCGAAGTGATTATTACCAAACACCGCAACGGACCGACAGGAACCATTAAACTCCTGTTCGATCCTCAGTTTACCAAATTCCGCAATTTGGCGGGAGGCGATCGCTATTTACCCGGAGGTCAATCTTCTCAGAGTTTACCCCCCGGTCATTAAATCGCCAATTGGGAGGTGGGGAGGTGGGGAGATGGGGAGAGAGGGAAAAGACCCTTCGTTGCACTCACCGGTGACATAAATTGCCTATTGCCGACTCCCGACTCCCGACTCCCAACTCCCTATTCCCTATTCCCGATTGCCTATTCCCTATTGCCTGTAGCAAGATTGCCTATTGCCTTTCCCCTTTCCCCTTTCCCCTTTCCCCTCATTTTGAGAAGCAGAAAAGCGATTATTTAATATCTAACAATTCCACATCAAAAACCAAAGTGGCATTGGGAGGAATCACACCACCGGCGCCCCGCGCACCGTAACCCAAATCCGGGGGAATGATCAGTTTGCGTTGTTCGCCAACCTTCATCGAACCGACGCCTTCATCCCAACCTTTGATCACCTGACCGACACCAATTCTAAAGGAAAAGGGCTGACCGCGATCGCGTGAACTGTCAAACTTTGTGCCATCTTCTAAAGTCCCCGTGTAGTGAACTACAACCGTTTGACCCTTTTGAGGAGAGGCACCTTCTCCCTCTTTGATCACTTCGTACTGTAAACCGGAGTCAGTTGTCACCATTTTTTCTTCACTATCGATATTTTCAGCTAGAGTGACATTAGCTTTGGGAGCAATGCCTTGGGATAACAGAGGGTTACTCGAAGTTTTTACCTCCACAGCGGTACTCTGTTGAGTCGTTTGGATATTGGATGCTGTTGCTTGTTTTCCGGTGGTTGTGATTTGAGCAACCAGCAAGACAAAAGCACAAACAACAGCGATACCCAGACTAACTAATATTTCTCTCACGGTTAACTCTCCTCAGTCTGCATCAGAACAAACCCACCCCTTACTTTACCTTGTTGGGAGTCCCTAACGCCAGAGACGATTTTCTAAATCTCGAATTTGACGTTCTAAGCGATCGAGTCTTCCCCGCAACTCGTCGAGTTCCGACTGACGGGGAACCCCGACATCTTGCATCACATTTCGCATTTGTCGCTGAAGCAGTTCCTCAAAGTTTCCTTGTTCTAGCTTGAGTCGTTGCATCATGTCATCCATAAAGACTCTAGCTTGATCGGAGTTGAGCGTACCCTCTTTAACCCACTGATCGGTCACTTCCTGGAGTTTCTCCGCAACCAGGGAGGTGGTTCCGATACCGATCATTAGGAGTTGCTTCAGTAGGTTGTTGTTATTGTCCATCTTTTAAATTGGTGTTTCGCTAAAATGGTCAGTTAGAGTGAAATCATTCAACTCAATACTGTAATTTGTCCTGGCTCATCTTCTATTGTGCGATCTTTCGCCCCCATCTCCTGCTAGATATCATCTAAAATTCACAATGTCAGAATGTCCCCGCTGTCATCAACCCGTTGATTCTCAGGCGATCGCCTGTCCCCATTGCAAATATCAGCTTAAAGCGTTTGGTCATCCGGGTATCCCCCTGCATCGAGCGAGTCAAGATAGTTATTTGTGTAGCAGTTGTCTCTACCATGAGGATGATACTTGCAATTTTCCTCAACGTCCCTATGCTAAAGAATGCACATTGTATCACGATCGTTCTGAACCGATTTTACCGCCCTCCCCTGTCAAGTCTTCTCGTCAGGGATTAGGCGTAATCAGAGATTGGGTACAAAATCATGGGGTTTGGTTGGTGGTGTTGGGTTTGTTGGCGGTGAGTTTGCTGTTGTCTATTTAACTCAATTTCCCAGAGCCGTTTGATTAATAAAAACCTATTTTTAATCGGAAAAAAACGCTCTGCCGGTCCACCCCGCACCCCTTCACCCCATCAACCCCGAGAATTTTTTTGGTGAGAATGAAACAGCCTTGGAACTCTTGGCTCATTCTTCGCTGTTTTCAGATTTCGGCCATAATAACCGCAGGCCCATGATCGCAAATCCGACCGCCGCAGAAATTTTAATCCAACGAGTTGGTAAGACTTCTGCTATTCCTTGTCCGAGTAAAACCCCAATCAAACTTGCTAAAACTAATGCTAACGCCGTCCCCAAGAAAATCGCCCGAGGTGATTTACTGGTACCACTCAAAGCGATCGCTGCGACTTGACTTTTATCTCCTAACTCGGAGAGAAACACGGCGATAAAACTCAATCCCAACAGTTGTAAATCCATCTTTCAAATTGTTGATTTTCGGTGTAAAATTGCTGTATAATTATTGAAATATTTCCCAAAAAAGCAAACTTGAAATCACTAACAACGTGATTCCAGCAGCCCGTTCTAGGGTTTTGGGTTCAATACGATTTGCTAACCATCGCCCCACTAAAACCCCGAGTAAACTGGTGAGAACCAGGGCGCTTCCTGCACCTGCAAAAACCACCCAAGGTTTATGAGATTCAGCGGTCATTAACAGCGTTGTCAATTGGGTTTTATCGCCAATTTCTGCCAAAAAAATCGTGACAAAAGTAGAAGCAAAAATAGCCCAAGCATTTTTAGGTTTACGGGGTTGCGTCGGTTGGGGAGTGGGAGACTCCTGAGCGAGAGATGTTGCTTCTGTTGTTTCCTTAGCTTGGAGTTCACCAGAACTCTCGTTGGGGTAGTTTGAGGGTTGGTTAGACGACGGGAGTAACTCAGAAGATGGTGTCACAGTAAATTTATCAAAAAAAGGTCTATTCTACTGATACAATCATAATCTTTTCATACTTGCCGAGAAGATGCAAGTCTCTGGGTTCAAGAAGTGACCTTTTCGGGTTCTTCACCCCAGCCAACTGTATCATTAAACCGCTTCATTTCTGGCGAGTCAGCCCCATAAACGCCTTCAATTTGCTGCTGACAACAATCAATAGCAAAATCATTCAACTCCTCAGCTTCTATCCCAAACATTTCCTCAAACACATCCGGTTTAACCCGACAGAAGCGAGGACGGTTGGGGTAGATACTACATTCTCGGTTTTGGGGGTTGTAATGAATGCACCATCCATCTTCCCCGACTAAACTCAAATACAATTCTAAGTCTTCTGAGTCGAGATATTCATCTAATTCTGGACGTTCTGAGGGTTCTAGATAACAGCAAGCCCCACAGTTTTTCACACATTGCCAAGTTGCCATAAGAACTAAGAAAAATTAACGGGCATTATGAATTCTGAATGATGAATTATGAATTCTGAAAATTAAAGAATTAAGAGTAAAACCGAAACTTATGCTTCTTTGCCGTTCATTTCTAATTCATAATTCGGTTCGAGTGATTCTCCAGGTTTATTCGTCGGAATCTGTTGATTGACTTGGTTTTTTAGCCGCTTGTTTTAACTCGGGATTCGGAGGATTTGGACGTTTGAGCGCGGGATTTTCCTCGGGGGGAGAGGGTTCAGTTTCTGCTGAAGTTTCTGCGGCTGGCGAGGCTTTTTGTTCAACGGGTTCGGAAATGATTTCTTCTGAAGATTCGTCGGAAATTCCGGTTGATTTTTCCTCTTTTTCCTCAGCAGCAGATGCCGTTTGTTCAAAGGGACTGACTGAAGAAATATCCGGTTCGACGGTAATAGTAATTTCTTGTACTTCGCCTTCCGAGGATGGTTTTTCTAAGAGCGAGGAAGACTCAATTTCTGTGAGATCTATTGCTTCGGTTTCTGCTACGGCTGAGGGTTCGGGTTGTTCGGTTTTGGGAGTGACATTTTCTTGAGCAACAACGGTTTCTAGGGTTGGCGTTTCTTCGGTTTCTGGTTCGAGTTGGGGTGCTTCTGCTTGAGTTTTGGGAGTGACATCTTCTTGAGCAACAACGGTTTCTAGGGTTGGTGTTTTTTCGGTTTCCGGTTCAACTTTTGGTGCTTCTATTGCCGTCTTTGAAACCGTTTCCGGTTGATTTTCTACCGGGGTTTCTACGGGGGAAACGGGAGGAGAAGCTTGGTTTTTCCGGCGATTAAATAAACCCGTAATTGAGCGAAAAATTCGAGAGAATCGTTGGGGTTGAGGTGCGGGTGTTGATGTGACTTGGGGTTGAGGAGTGGTTTCTATTTTTTCCGCTGTGACTTCATCTAATTCGTCTTCAAATTCGATTTCTGTTGCCGAAATGGGTTCGGGTTCGGGTTTTTCCGAGAGCGGTTCTTGTTCTGATTGAATTTCGGTTTCAGATGTCGAGAAGGTTTCAGCAGTCGGGGGAACTTCTGCGATCGGTTCGGGAATTTCTGAGGGAATCGGAACTTCGGGTTCCGTCTCAACAGTCTCAGGTGTGGGTTCAACCGCCACCGACTCAGCCGGAGGTTGCACGGCGACGGGAGAAGGAGTATCTTGATTAATAGGGTTTATGGTCGGGGTTGGTGTGACCCGAGGTTGGTCAGCTTGAACGGCCAATAAACTGCTGACTTGTTCTTGGAGTTTGACGGGAACGGGGGTTTGCTGGGATGCGGGAGTCACGACACGCCGCAAATACAGCGTTTGAAGTGCAAACCAACCGAGTAAGGCGACACTGGCCATTTGACCCAGGAGAACGGCTCCGGTGAGGCGTCCGGCACAGACCCACAAAATCAGTGCATAAAAGAATCCCACGCCACTCCAGAAGAAGTCATTTTTGCGATGAACTTCTGGAAAAAAGAAAGCGGCCATGTAAACGGCGAAGCTCCCGAAACCCACAGCGATCGCCAGGATATGTGCCAGCATTGTACCCTCCAGCCTATCAACAAATCTCTACTGAATATTTTACAGGGCGGAGGTCGCTCTCGTGAGCGTTTGATAAAAATAATTTGTTTTTTTTGATCGCAATTGCTG
This sequence comes from Lyngbya sp., assembly GCA_035285085.1. Classification (GTDB taxonomy): domain Bacteria; phylum Cyanobacteriota; class Cyanobacteriia; order Cyanobacteriales; family Microcoleaceae; genus Capilliphycus. The sequence continues at coordinate 20,604 of JAYKHV010000094.1, forward strand.
TTTTGAACAACGGGAATTAACTGGATCTTGTCCCTTTTGTTGGCTCGCAAGCCAAGTCAATTTGGGAGTGGTGTGACCTGTATCACCATCGAGCCGTTAGGTCGGTCATGCTAAATATTGTGTTAAATCACTTAGAATTTTTTGGAGATTTTATATGATCTTAGTGTACACCAAAGTTCGGTGCAGTAGAAACAAATTTTGGGGAGGAGTTGATTATGTTTGAAAAGCTACTGCTAGCAGCGTTCGTCACACTCTGTCTTTACCTCAATACAAAGATTGAGTGGTCTAATCCGGTTAATTTGTTACAATTGCGAGTTGAAGCTCCTCAAGTTGAACTGTTGAGAATGGTGATGTTTCAAAATCTGAAAGTTCGGTAAACGGTTCAGTCAGGGGTAGACTGGCATTAGGATTGACTGGCAATCAAGAAAAAAGTGCAGATTGGCTGACATCTGCATGATTTTCTAATTTTAGTCTAGATGCCTTCTTGATTTTTTTAATAAAATTCTCATGCAACGTTCATAGCTAGCTTAGAGTCTCCGGTTAGTCTGGGAATAGATCAAATTCAAAATGATTCTTATTCACAGGAGTTGAAGAAATGGTTTCTATCACCCGGAAAAAAACTCGGACTCACCCGCGAACACCAACTGATCACAATGTTCATTTTTTAAGTGATTGGCAATGGGTTAAGCAAATTAAGCAGGCTTTATTAGAAAATCGTTTTTGTTTATATCTACAAGAAGTTACGCCTCTAGCGACCTTAGATCATCGCCGATATTCTGAAGTGTTACTTCGCTTAAAAACGGAGAACAATCAGCTCATTTCACCCGCTCTTTTTCTGAGAGTTGCCGAACGTTATCATCTCAGTTCTCAAATTGAACGATGGGTAATGAACACTTTATTAGAACAGTTAGCTGAAGCTCCTGTTCGGGTTCAAGAGAACTATCGTTTTGCAGTTAACTTATCTGCTTCTCACTTAAGAGATGATGGTTTATTTGAGTCGATTCACGCTCAGGTAAGCGAGTTTGAGCTGTCTCCCGATCTGATTTGCTTTGAAATTTCCGAACGGGTAGCCCTGGAAAATTTAAGGCTAGCTTCTGATGTAATTACTGATTTACAAACTCTGGGTTATTGTTGTGCTTTAGATGATTGTGGCAGCAATATGTCCTCTTTTACCTATCTGAAATATCTGCCCGTTGATTACTTAAAGATTTCCGAACGCTTTGTCAAAAATATGAGTCAAGATATTAGTGATAAAGCGATTGTAGAACTGATTAATTATCTGGGTCAGAGTATGGGCTTACAGGTAATTGCTAAAGGGATTGAAAATGAAGAAAATTTTAATGAGGTGAAAGCATTGGGCTTGGATTATGCTCAGGGTTATTATCTCTCTCAACCCCAACCAATGAACTTAAATCGATTAGTCTAGAAAGGAGCAGATTTTTAACTTTAATGCGAACTCCAGACCGGGATAAAACTCAAATCAACATCTGAGCGAGTCGTGATTTATATCCTTCTCGTTCAACCCTTATAAAATAGTTTTTAGATTTTATTGCCAACACTATTTAAGTTAAATCTTATCAAATGATGTAATCGGCAAAATTCTAAGGATGATCTGAAAAATTTCTTAATATAGAAAAATTGGCTAAAGTCGTCTGCTGTCCGTTACAATAGATTAGATTCATAAACGACTCTTAGCAGGAAAATAGAGGGGTTTTGAGTCGAACCTCACATCAGATCATCCTATGAACACCGATTTAGTCAGCGAACAGAAGGGCAATATTTTAATTGTTGACGATCTACCGGATAACTTACGTTTGTTGTCGGAGACGTTAACAGAACGGGGCTATGAAGTGCAATGTGCAATTAATGGAAAGCTGGCATTAATGGCGGTTGAAAATGCGCCCCCCGATTTGATTTTACTCGATATTAAAATGCCGGGATTAGATGGCTATGAAGTGTGTACAAAACTCAGGTCCCAAGCCAGTACAGCCAAAATTCCGGTGATTTTTCTCAGCGCTTTAGATGATGTTTTTGATAAAGTTAAAGCGTTTAATGTGGGCGGAGTCGATTATATTACTAAACCTTTTCAAGTTGAAGAAGTGTTGGCGAGAGTTAAAAATCAGTTAACCATTTGTCGGCTACAGCAACAACTCCACAGCCAAAATTTCAAGCTGCATAAACTCAATCAAGATTTAGCCCATTCCAACCAAGAACTCGAACAATTTGCCTATATTGTTTCCCACGATTTACAACAACCCCTACAAACCATTACCGGTTTTGCCGAATTAGTTCTTTCTTTAAAATCCGAGATTAATTTGGAAGAAGAAGCCGACGAATATGTGCTTCCGATTTTAGAAGAAGGAATTCGGATGCAGGAGTTGATCAAAAATTTATTAGAATATAGTCGGGTCGGAACCAAACGTCGAGAATTGCAACCAATTGATTGTAATCTTATTTTAGCAGAAACTCGAAAACAACTCCATCATTGTATTGAAGAAACTCAGGCGATTATCACCCATCAAACCTTACCAACGGTAAAAGCGGATAAAATTCAACTCGGACAATTGTTTCAAAATTTGATTGGAAATGGAATTAAATATCGTCGTCCCGGTGTAATTCCGCAAGTGACGATTTCTGTGGAAGAAAAACCCGGAGAATGGCTGTTTGCAATTCAAGATAACGGGATTGGAATCAAACCGGATTACTTCAAGAAAATTTTTCAAATCTTTCAACGTTTACATACGGTTCAAGAGTACCCAGGTACGGGAATTGGGTTGGCAATTTGTAAGAAAATTGTTGAACGTCACGGGGGACGTATCTGGCTTGAATCTGAGTTTGGCATCGGAACAACGTTTTACTTTACTATTCCTTTCTAAGTTAATTTAAAACTGACTATGAACCCCAAAAATTCAACCATTCAAACCCTCACCGAAAAGCTAGAACAAACAGAAACCGCCCTTTTAGAAAGTGAAAACCACTTTCGAGATTTGTTTCATTTAGCCCCAATTGGGATGGCGGAAGTTTCACTAGACGGACAATTTTTAGAGGTTAATACCTCTTTTTGTGAGTTCATTGGGTACAGCCGAAAAGAACTGATGCGTCGGGGATTTAATCAAATTACCCATCCCCACGATCGCGATTTAAGTATGGATTATTTTTCTCGATTAATTCGGGGAGAATTTAAGCAATATAAACTTGAAAAACGTTATCGCCACAAAGAAGGACATTGGGTTTATGGAATTCTGCACTGCTATCTCCGACTGGATAAAAATGGAAATCCGCTTTCGGTCATTACCCAAGTTCAAGATATTAGTGAATATAAAAAAATCGAAGAAGATCTCAAACAACAGAAAGAATATTTACGTTTGGTTTTAGATAACATTCCCCAACAAGTCTTTTGGAAAGATACCAATTTAGTCTTTAAAGGATGCAACAAAAAATGGGCCGAATCCGCCCAGTTAGAAAGTTCAGAATTTGTAATCGGGAAAACTGACTACGACCTGTTTAAAGATGCAAAAATTGCCGAATTTTATCGCAGTCAAGACCGCCGGGTTATGGCTTCCAAAGAACCCGAATTAAATGTGATTGCACCCAAACAAAAACTCACCGCAGATGGTAGACAAATTTGGTTAGATATCAGTCGGGTGCCGATGTTGGATGCTGACGGATATGTAATCGGAATTATTGGGGTTTTGGAGGATATTACCGAAAAAAAAGAGATTGATGAAAAGCTGCGACTGACTCAATTTTCCATTGATAAATCGATGGATTATGTACTGTTGACAGATATCAACGCCCGCTTTTTTTATACCAATGAAGCCGCCACAACAACCCTTGGATATTCTCGGGATGAATTCCTACAAATGCAAGTCAAGGATATCGATCCCAACGCCTCTGAAAATCAGTGGCCGATTTCTTGGGAAAATTTAAGACAACAGGGTTCTTTTACGTTTGAATCTACTCATAAAACCAAGACGGGGGAAAATATTAGCGTTGAAATTACTTTAAGTTATTTAGAGTACAATAATAAAGAGTATGGTTGTGCTGTGGTGCGAGATATTCGCGAACGCAAACAAACTGAAATCGCCCTACAACAAGCCAAAGAAGCCGCAGAAGCCGCCAACCGTTCTAAAAGTGAATTTTTAGCCCGAATGAGTCACGAACTCCGCACGCCGTTAAATGCAATTCTGGGCTTTACTCAACTAATGAATGGCGATATAAAACGCAAAAAATCCGTTTTACTGGCCGAACATCAAGACCATTTAGACATCATTAGTCGCAGCGGCGAACATTTATTAAATCTGATTAACGATGTGTTGGAAATGTCGAAAATCGAGGCGGGTCGAATTACTCTGAATTCCACTCCGTTTGACCTGCTGAAACTGCTGCAATGTCTGAGAGATATGTTGGAGTTGAAAGCCAAATCAAAAGGATTAGAATTGAGATTTGAGATTGATTCCGATGTTCCTCAATCGATAGAAACCGATGAAAGTAAGCTGCGTCAAGTCTTAATTAACTTGCTGGGAAATGCGATTAAATTTACCGAAAAAGGTTGTATTATTTTACGGGTGAAAAAGGGTAAAACTTTAAAAAATCACAGGCTAATTTTTGAAGTGGAAGATACGGGAACGGGTATTTCTCCAGAAGAACTTCAATATATTTTTGAACCCTTTATCCAAACCGAAACGGGACGCAAATCCCAACAGGGTACGGGTTTGGGTTTATCCATTAGCAAAAAGTTTATCAACCTCATGGGCGGAGAAATTACCGTTAGCAGTCAATTCGGTCAGGGGACTTGTTTTAGATTTAAGATTAATTTTGAACCCGCTAACGCTGCTAAAATCCCCTCAAAAACCCTCAAAAAACAGGTGATAGGACTGGCAGACAATCAACCGACTTATCGAATTTTGGTGGTTGATGATAACTGGACAAATCGCCAATTGGTGATAAAATTATTGAAGCCCCTCGGATTTGAACTTCAAGAGGCAGAAAATGGTCAAGATGCTATAGAAAAATGGCAAACATGGCAACCGCATCTGATTTTTATGGATATGCGAATGCCGGTGATGGATGGCTACGAAGCGACTCAATACATTAAACAACATTTGCAGGGTCAGGCGACGGTTATTATTGCTTTAACGGCGAGTGTTTTTCAACAAGATAGAACCGTTATTTTATCCGCAGGTTGTGATGATTTTGTTCGCAAACCTTTCCGAGTCGAAATGTTGTTTGAAAAAATCGCCAAACATTTGGGGGTGAAGTTTTTGTATGATGAAAATTCCCCCATTAATGAATGTGGAAATTCCCAAATTCCTCAAAAAACGGAAATCACCGACCCCTCTCAACTGACGCCGGAAGTGTTGGCGGTTATGCCTGAAAGTTGGATCAAAGAGTTACATCAAGCCGCCAGCAAACTCAATAGTAAGTTGGTGGGTGAAGTCATCGATCAAATTCCCGAAAATCACGGTTCTTTGGCTAAAATGTTAACTCAATTAGCCAATGATTTTCGATATGATGTTATCATAGAATTGACTTCAAACGCTCAAAAATAATCTCAAATTCCATAGAATAATGTTTTGATGTTGCGATTTTTTTCGTTGTTAAATTCTCGAATAAATTTCATCCCGATTTTCTCGGCAACTCGGCGAGATGCGAGATGATTTTCGGGCATATTGATGTGAAGATGATCTAATTTTAAAACGGTTAACGCATAATCTTTGAGGGCTGTGGCGACTTCGGTTGCATATCCTTTTCCCCAATAGGGATAATGGATAATATAACCCAAATCGTTAACAAGTTCATCGGCAACGTTTGACTTTAAAATACCCGCATCTCCGATGATTTCTGCTGTGGGTTTGAGTTGGATTAAATACCGACCAAATCCGTTTATTTGATAACTTTCTATGCTGCGTTTTATCCAGGCTTCCACTTGAGATTGAGTGAACGGTTGGGGCCAATAACTCATGGTTTTTGGGTCGGATAAAATACCAAAAATATTATCTAAATCATCGGGTTGATATTCTCGAAGAATTAAGCGATGGGTTTCGAGTTGCATTGTTTTTTAATGTGATTTTTTAGATGAATTGCTGAACTAATATATCGCCATTTTCGCCACCGGTAACTAAAGTTTGGCTATCGGGAGTAAATGCAACGGGAGGATAAGCCGTGAGGGTTTTTAATAACCGTCCGAGAGGATGGCGATCGCTAATATCCCACAGTTTAACGATACCATCTTGGCTCGCACTTGCCAAGAGTTGACCATCGGGACTAATCGCAATTGAGACAATTTGATCGTCGTGTCCTTTGAGTGTATTTAGCGTTTCTCCGGTGTAAAAGTTCCATAATTTTATCGTGCGATCGCCACTTCCACTAACTAACATTTTGCGATCGCGACTAAAGGCTAAACTATAAACAGTGTCGGAATGTCCCTCTAAAGTGTGGAGACTTTTTAAATTACCAAATTGCCAAATTTTAATCAATCCATCCGTCCCGCTACTGGCGAATAAACTATTTTGAGGATGTGCGTCAGAATTTGCCATTAAAGAGACTAAATCCGGTTCGGGTTGGGTAAAACTCACACATAAAACCTCGCCAAAATGTTCGCACAAACGATAGAGTAATTCGCCATTTCTTTGATTCCAAATTTTTAAACTTCTATCTTCACTTCCACTGGCAATAATCCGACCATCGGGACTATAAGCAACCGAATAAACGGCACCACAACGATGACTGTAGGGTGAACCGGAATGGCTGAAAAACCGATCCGCCATTGTGCGATTTTTCAAATTCCAAGCTAATATCGTTCGATCCAAACTTCCACTCACTAACCGATGACCGTTGGGATGAATTGCAATGGTATTAACGGTATCTCGATGGGCTAAAAATCGATGCAAAAGTTGTCCGGTTTTCAAGTTCCAAAGTCGGATGCTAGAATCTTCACTTCCGCTAATTAAAATATAACCTTTGGGACCGATCGCAATGGCTTTAACGGGTGCGGAATGACCCTGTAAACGGTTAATATTTTTGACGATTTTTTCGGGAGTTTCTTCGGAATATTTTTCTAAGGGTTTTCCCGATTTTAAGGAGACGATAGAATGGGTTTGGGCGGGAGCGTTGGGAATAAATTTTATCGATTGACTGGCGATTAAATTTGAAAAACTGGGACGATTTTCAACGGGGGATTTTAACGCCAATTCGATCCAGTTTTCTTGAAAATTTACAGCTTGTATTTCGGCTTCGATTTCGCTATTAACAATAATTTCTAAGGCAGTTTCTTCTTGACAGCATCGGGATGAAATTTGCCCGGTTTCTGTAATTTTTTGCAAGACTTCTTGGGCGGATTGATAGCGGTTTTGGACTAAATCTTGAAGCAGTTTGTCGAGGATTTGACCGAGATTATCGCCAATGGTTTTTCCGGTTTTGAGCAAATGCGATCGCCAAATTAATTCCCCGGTAAAACAGTCAAAAAGTTGATTGGGAGGAACTTGGGTTAACAGATGAATACAGGTGACGCCCAAGCTGTAAAGATCGCTGGCGGGATAGGCTTTTCCGCCCCGAATTTGTTCGAGGGGTGCGTAGCCGACGGTTCCGGTAAGGGTGCCGGTTTGGGGTTGAAAAATGTTCTGGTTTTGTTTGGCAATGCCAAAATCAACTAAGACAAATTTCCCGTCTTTTTGTCGCCGAATAATATTTTCGGGTTTGAGATCCCGATGGATGATATTATGGTTGTGCAGAAAGGTTAAAATCGGGAGAATATCGATTAAAAGTTCTTGTATTTTGGCTTCGGTAAACGACCCCCGTTCCGCTAATTCTTCGGCTAAATTTTGTCCGGGGATGTATTCTTCGACCAAATATAAACAGCCTTCTTGTTCAAAGGAAGCCAACAGAGAAGGAATGCGATCGTGTTCTCCCAATTCTTGCAACCGCATTGCTTCTTGATGAAATAATTCAATCGCTTTTTCGAGTCGAATGGTTTTGTGTCCGTGAGATGAAAACTGTTTGATAATACAGGGCGTTTTTTGGTTTCCCTCATCAACGCCTAAGAAAGTTCGACTCATTCCTCCTATGCCGATTTCTTGCCAAGCCCGATAACGTTTTTGCAGCAGCAAAGTTGAACCGCAGGTTTGACAAGTATCGATTTCTTGACCATTATCTGGTTTTTGGCAATCGGGATTAAAGCAGTAGCTCATAAGCGCAGCATGAGCAGTCTAACACTTAGTTCGTGTCTTCTAGTATGAAGGCTGTTGAGTGCAATCGAGACAAATCTTAAGGATTATTTAGCGTTCTTTTCAGTTTCTCAGAAGCAAAAATCAACCCAGTTTAATGGTATCTAGCAGTTCTCGCGCCTTGTGAGGTACAAAACTTTATGGTTTAGGCAATCTTGCAAGAGGCAATCCTAAAATAGGTAATAGATCAGATCACAAATCTGTACCTCAAATGGTATAATCTAGTAAAAATCTAATGAGAATTCAGAATCTCATCCAAATTCCAGAGTTTAATGGTTTTATCCTCACTCCCACTGACCAAGGTTTTACCATCGGGACTGAAGGTAACGGTATTGACAGCGCCGGTATGTCCGGAGAGCAAATTGAGTAAATCTCCCGTGTTTAAGTCGCGCAATTTAATCAAACTGTCGTAACCGCCACTGGCGAGAATATGACCATTCGGACTAATTTTAACCGAATTTACCGCATAGGAATGACCGGAGAGGGTTCGTAATAGTTTTGAGGTGCGAATTTGCCAAATTCTAATGGTTTCGTCTTTCCCCCCGCTAACGAGGGTTTCGCCATCGGGACTCATGGCTAACGTCAACACTCCCCCCGTATGACCTTCGAGGATGCCAATTAATTCCTCATTTTGCAATTTCCACAACCGAATGCTATTATCAGCACCATCGCTGGCGAGAATATCCCCTTTGGGAGAGACACAAAAGGTTTTCACCGAACCCGCGTGACCGGTTAGCGTCCCTTTCAAGTCTCCGGTTTCGACATCCCACAACCGCACGGTTTGACTGTAACTGCTGCTATGGCTGATAATGGTTTTACCGTTGGGAACAATTGCCACAGGCATAAACCCGGAGTCGAGGCGAGAATAACCCGTTATCAAAGTTCGCAGCAGTTTACCGTTTTTCAGACTCCAAATTTTGATGGTTCCATCTCCGCCACCGGTCGCAAAAAATTCACCATCGGGACTGACGGCGACATTTTTCACCCCAAAGGGATGACCGCCCAAAGTGAGCAAACAGTCTCCGGTTTTGAAATTCCAAATTTTAATCTTACCATCTTCAGAGGCACTAATCAGAATTTTGCCATCGGGACTGACTGCAACTGATTTGACACCATCGGCGTGACCACTTAAGGTAAGATTGTCCATTATCGAGGGGATTGTTTGCTGATAACCGCTTGTCTGAAGCCTAACACAATAAGAATATTTGATAGGGTCAAGAAAACTTCTGCACCCCCATGTAACCAATCAATATTCGCCAAAGCCTCGTGATAGACCATTTTGGCATAAATTCCGGCCGGGATCGTTACCCCAACAAATACTAAGGTGCCATAAAATCCGATTAATGCCAAGCGGGGTGTCTGTCCGCAACGAGTCAGAAACCAGAGAAACCCTAAGTAGGGAAACAGAGAAACGGCAAAGAGGGTGTCTTTTGATAGCATTATTTTAAGCGGGTATTACTCTTTAACGGATCGCAGACTTCGCCAGATGTACCAAGCCGCAATACATAGGGTAACATTTCCCAAGACCGTCATCGCCGCTTGCAGGGTGACGAGCCACTCAAAGGAAGGGGGATTATCAAAATAATGCCACGTACAGGCACACATGGCGCTGACGAGGGCGGGTAACATCGCAAGCGAAAGTCCCCACCAAGCTTGATTCCGAGTCACTTCTCCGTACCTCCAAATAAACCAAATTGCCGCCATCCATTCGATAACGCTGGAAACATGAATGATCCAAGTGGGAATTGAAAGTGCGTGCATAATAGAATTTTACCTGAGTTTCCAACCGATTTACTGCGCTATCAAGGCTTCCTTTATGGTAGTCTAACATCTAATTCTCAACTGCTGGTTTTTTTCGTTTTACCCCGATACGTTAACCGGTTTTCTGTTGAGAATTAAGTTCTGGTCTAAAATCTCGCACTCATCAATTTCAATATGGAAAAGGTCGTTTGTTGTGGGTACTACGGTAAAGGAAATGGGGGAGATGAAGCACTTCTCGCCTCGCTTTTACAGATGTTACCTCGCTCGGTTGAACCGCTTGTGCTTTCGGGAAACCCCGCCGAAACTGAAAGCCGTTATCAGGTGGCGAGTTATAATCGCATGAATGCAATGGAAGTTTTCAAGGTTCTGCGGGGGGCCGATGCCTTCATCTGGGGCGGTGGCAGTTTAATTCAAGATGTCACCAGTTCCATTAGCCCTTTTTATTATGGCGGATTAATGGGTTTGGCGCAACAAATGGGCTTAAAAACCATTGCTTGGTCGCAAGGGATCGGCCCTTTACGACGTTCGATCACCCGCAAGTTAGCTCAACGTTGCTTTTCTAATTGTACCACGATTAGCGTTCGCGATCGCGCTTCGGCTCAGTTATTATCGGATTGGCAAATTCCCTTTACTTTGGCGCCCGATCCGGTTTGGGCGTTGGACTCTAAACCCGTTCCCGGTTTGTGGGATTTACCCGCTCCCCGTGTGGCTTTAACGTTGCGCCCTCATAAACAATTAACTCCCGAACGTTTGAGTGTTTTAACTCAAGCTTTGGTTTCTTTTCAAAAAGCAACTCGCGCTTTTATTTTATTACTTCCTTTTCAACCGAGTCAAGATTTGGCGATCGCTCAATTGTTTCATCGGGCTATTCCTAATCACAGTCAAATTCTCACCTTAGAAGATCCGCGTCAACTCAAGGGTGTATTTCGGGGCGTGGAAATGGTTATCGGAATGCGATTTCATAGTTTAATTATGGCTGCAACCGAAGAATGTCGATGTTTTGCGCTGAGTTACGATCCAAAAGTTACCCAGTTAATGGAAGAATTAGAGTTTCCCGGTTGGGAACTTTCTCAACTTCCCCTCGATGCAAACCTGATTAGTAAAACTTGGTTAGAATGTTATGCTAATGGGGATGCGCTCTCAACGGGTAAAATAGAATTTCTAATCGAGCGAGCGCAAATTCATCAGGATGTTTTGCATTCTGCTTTTTTGTAGGAAAGAGGTAAAAGGTAAGAGGCAAGAGGTAGAAGCTAATCATGCAAGAGGTAGAAGGTAAAATCCAGAAAATAGAGGGATTAAAAATGTCAGAAATTAAAGACTTTCAAGACCTTATTATTTGGCAAAAAGGCATGGATATTGCTGACAAGTGTTATTATCTTACTAAATCTTTCCCTAAAGAAGAACTCTATAGTATGGTTCAACAGATTAGAAAATCATCAGCATCCATCCCCGCCAATATTGCGGAAGGTTATGGAAGACGAAGCTCGGGAGATTATGCTAGATTCCTAAATATTGCTCAAGGTTCGATTAACGAACTGAAAACGCATCTTCTCTTATCTCAAAGGGTGGGGCTTTGCGAAGACAAAGATATTGAATCAATCATTTATTTGCTTCAAGAATAAACTCGGATGATTTATACTCTTGTTAACAAACTGAAGTTTTAAACACTCATTTCTCTTACTTTCTGCCTTTCCCCTTTCCCCTTTCCCCTTTTGCCTTTCCCCTTTCCCCTTTTGGCTTTTTTTATTTGGAGGTGTAACCATTGGGAAGAGTTCGAGTTCGTGAACACGTTAACCCTTTAGCGCAAAAATATCAAGTTCCTATCGATCCCCCCGACTGGAATAAAATCTATGCTAAAGTTCATCAACCCTTACATCTCGATCTCGGTTGTGGTCGGGGGCGGTTACTGTGGAATTTAGCGCAAATTGAACCCAGTTGGAATTATCTCGGTTTGGAAATTAGAGAACCGTTAGTCGAGGAAGCCAATCAATGGCGGGATGAACAAGGATTAACGAATTTACATTATCTATTTTGTAATGCCAATAATTCCTTAAAACCCATCCTCGAAACATTACCCGCAGGAATTTTAAAGCGAGTTAGCATTCAATTTCCCGATCCTTGGTTCAAACGACGCCATCAACGCCGCCGCATTGTTCAACCGGAGTTAGTTGCTGAAATTGCAGATTATATGATGATTGGCGGTGAGGTATTTCTTCAGTCGGATGTGAAAGATGTTATCGAACAAATGTCCGATATTTTTGCAGAAAATCCCGCCTTTCAACGTTTAAGAAAAGATTTCGGTGCGGAAAATCCTCTTCCCCTTCCTTCCGAGCGAGAACGTTCAACTTTATCTCGGGGCGAACCTGTTTATCGTGTTTTATTTGAACGGTGTTAACATGAAACAAATTCCGGCTTTTATCACCGCTATTTTACTAACTCAAATCAGTTTTTCCGATAAACTCTCGACGGCGTTAAGCTTAGAAGCGGTTGAGATATCCCCCCGTTTAGAGTTTCAAATTTCTCACAATTTTGATTTGCTCCACTCCGAAGGGTTTGGAGACTTAAAAATTGGTTTGGGCGAAACTGAAGTTATTCAAATACTCGGAGAAGCAGAAAGCAAAGGAGAGCAACAGTTTTGGGGTGCGGATGGTTTGTATCATCAAAAATGGAATTATCCCCAACAAGGAATTACTTTAGATATGGCTGCCGAAACTGAAGAAGGATCTGCTATGATTAGCTCTATTCGAGTTAAAGCGCCTTCTCAACTGACCACCAAGCGAGGGGTTAGAATTGGTGATTCTTCGGCTAAAGTTAAACAAGCCTATGCCGCAGAAGAAGACGAAGCCGCCCCCATTTCTTCCGATTTTTTTGTCGCCGGTTCGGTTTATGGCGGGTTGATTTTTGAGTTTGAAAATAATCAGGTTAAGGAAATGTTTTTGGGGGCGGTTGCGGAATAGTTGATTTTCTCCAAAGTTTCAGGATGTTAATATGCCGTTTCAAAATTATTTTTTAAATTGAATTTCGGTAACGAACTTGATCGGGCTATTCGCATTCTTCAACGTTTTGGCCAAATTACAATCAACCGCTAATCTTTATAATCCCGTCTAAAGTTCAGTATACACCAAGTAAAACATGAGGTATAGTATCTAAGTTCAGTTGTTTAAATTCTAACTCAATCATGGCCGAGAGTTCCAAGCAAACCTTAACTATTTCTACAGTTAATCTTATCCAAAAATACACGCCTTGGCTTTATTCCTTCTGGAAATTTTCCCGCCCTCATACGATATTTGGAACAAGTTTTAGTGTGTTGGGATTGACTCTCGTCGCCTGGAGTGATAAAATTAATGCCACATGGCAAGATGGGGATTTTGTGGCTACTGCCCTAATCACCCTCCTGATCAGTTGGTTGGCTTGTCTGTGTGGCAATGTTTATATTGTGGGACTCAACCAACTCGAAGATATTGAAATAGACCGCATCAATAAGCCTCATTTACCCCTAGCATCCGGCGAATATTCCCCTTTTCAAGCCAAAGCAATTATCATCACAACGGGAATACTCGCGATTATTCTAGCCGCGTTACAAGGCAAATTTTTGTTAGCAACGGTGGGAATTAGTTTGGCGCTGGGAACCGCCTATTCTTTACCCCCCATTCGCCTCAAACGCTTTCCGTTTTGGGCGGCGCTGTGCATTTTCACGGTGCGGGGTGTGATTGTCAATTTAGGGCTGTACCTGCATTTTAGTTGGGTATTCTCCGAGAAAATGCCGGGAAACCTCCCCAATTTAACCCCTTCTATTTTGGCGCTAACGCTGTTTATTTTGGTCTTCACCTTTGCGATCGCGATTTTCAAAGATATTCCCGATATCGAAGGCGATCGCCAATACAATATTACCACGTTTACCATTCGTTTGGGAACGCTTGCGGTGTTTAATTTAGCCCGTTGGGTGCTAACGGGATGTTATCTCGGGATGATGGTTGCGCCTGTGTTTTTACAAGCTTGGGTGAACCCGATCTTTTTAGTGGTTAGTCATCTGGTTATTTTATGTCTGATGTGGTGGCGGAGTGGAAAAGTTGATTTAGAGAAAAAATCAGAAATTGCGAGTTTTTATCAGTTTATTTGGAAGCTGTTTTTCTTGGAATATTTAATGTTTCCCCTGGCTTGTTTGTTGGGATAAGATGGGAGACTCAAAAACCCTGTTTCTTCTAGAACTTCCAGAAAGTCAACGATGTTTATTGTAAAAGAAACCGGGTTTTTGGCTTCTACCTCAGAGACTCAAAAACCCTGTTTCTTCTAGAACTTCCAGAAAGTCAACGATGTTTATTGGAAAAGAAACCGGGTTTTTGGCTTCTACCTCAGAGACTAAAAAAACCCGGTTTCTTCTATCAATTCTGAAAATCAACTATATGTATTGTAAAAGAAACCGGGTTTTTGAGACTAAAAATTTTTATTGCCAAAATTCAGTAATATCATGGTCTAATTCTTGCAACATTTTTCGGAGTAAAGGCAAACTCAACCCGATAACATTGGTGTGACAGCCTTCTATTTTCTCAATAAATACGCCCCCTTTTCCTTCTATTGCAAAACAGCCGGCACAATTTAGCGGTTCACCGGTGGCGACATAAGCCTCAATTTCTGCATCGCTAACTTCGGCAAAATAAACCGTTGTCACCTGAGAATAAACAATGGTTTTTTGTTGTCCAATATCAATTAAAGCGTGACCTGTAAACAGTCTACCACACTGCGATCGCATGGTTTTCCAACGAGTAATCGCTTCAGTTGGGTTAGCAGGTTTACCGTAAATTTCCCCATTGACTTCTAAAACCGAATCGCAGCCTAAAATCAAAGCAGATTGAGAATTTGGAAGTTGATCGGAATGGGTTGTATTTAATTGATTGGCGACAGCTTCCGCCTTACAACGGGCGAGAGTTTTCACCAATTCAGCCGGATCGTTAAGCTCAACTTTTGACTCATCAAAACCACTCGGTAAAACCTTCGCCGCAATGCCAATATTGTTTAATAAACGGCGACGGGCAGGGGAAGCAGAAGCCAAAATAAATGTGATTAAATTTTCCGTTTCCATCTGCCTAAAAAGAGAACAGTAGACCTAAAAATTGACTCGAAATAAAATAAAAACTTTAGACGTTCGCGGGGAACGTCTAATCAATGAACAATCCTTGACTAATAAACATTAAAGGATTTTACAACTTGTTCGAGTTGGTTCTGGGCTTTTTGCCAACGTTTTTCAGGGGTTGAAATATTGAGAGTAAACAGTTGATCTCGACTAACCGTAACACTGGCGAAATCATGGCGTTTTTGATTGGGAAGTGTCACCGCATATTCCAACAAATAATAGGTTTTGTCGCCTTTTTGACGGGATTCTGCATTAACTAATTCCGCTTCCCGACCCGATCCGGGAGGTGCGATCGCATTTTTGCTAAGTTTGTATCCAACCTCGGTCGGGGTGCCAATTTCATCGAGAGTTTTGTGGTCAGGAATCGGACTAATGACGACGCTGACATTTTCAGTTTGTTCGATCATATCGTGAAAAACCACATCCGGGCCGTCAGAGACTTTCACCTCAACCCAACCGTTGGGATAGAGAAATTCGTAGCCATCGGTCGTATCGACAAAAGAGTTTAACCCCGCTGCACCGATGGAAACACAACCGCCGAGGGTAAGACTGACAATGACAAAAAGTATAGCTGTAATTCGTTTCAACATTTGAACAGTTTCCAGTTTTCTCCCTCACCATTGTCTCACGAAGTCTGCCCAAGGTATCATCAAAAAATTTTTCAATGTGCGCTGCGCGGAATTCACGGAAATAATTTCTCTGATTGTTTATCTTAACATATTAATGAAAAATTCGGGGAAAAACTCAGTTTTTTGAAATGAGCTTTGACACAGTTTAACATCATCGGGTTCGATGGCGATATTGGTTGTTAAATAATTTCTGACCCAATTACAAGCATAAGAAAATGAATCAAGATCGAGAATTTGATCGAGATTCCATAAAATAATACTTTGGTCATCACTCGCCGATATCAAAATGGGCAGTTTAGGATGAAACGCCACCGCCCGCACCCCGGAAGTATGACCGATTAATGTGGTTAATAATTCCCCTTGTTTTGTCCAAATTTTAACGGTTTGATCGATACTAGACGTAGCGATTAAAGAACCATCGGGACTGAAAGAAATTCCCCAAACTGCGGCTTTGTGTCCGGTTAAAGTTTTGAGTAAAATCCCCTCTCGCGTCCAAAGTTTTACCATCATATCCCCACTTCCCGAGGCTAAAATTTGACCATCCCGACTGAATGCCACAGTCCAA
Source organism: Lyngbya sp. (assembly GCA_035285085.1). Classification (GTDB taxonomy): domain Bacteria; phylum Cyanobacteriota; class Cyanobacteriia; order Cyanobacteriales; family Microcoleaceae; genus Capilliphycus. The sequence goes on from JAYKHV010000094.1 coordinate 36,915, forward strand.
ACCACTGCTTGATGATCGTCGAGAATTTTTAACAGTTTACCGTCTTTATTCCATAACTCAATTGTACTATCGTCCCGAGCAGTAGCGAGCATTTCTCCATCGGGACTAAAAGCCAGACTCCACACCGATCCGGTATGATCTTCTAATATTTTAATTAATCTGCCATCTCGCTTCCACAACCACACCCGTCCATCTGTACCCGCAACAGCTATTGTTTCACCATCAGGAGTCCAGTCTACTGCAATTAACGTGGCGGAATGTCCGCTAAAAGTGCGGATCAATCTTCCATCTAACTGCCAAAGTTTGAGGGTTTTGTCTTCACTAACCGAAGCGAGAATATTACTTTTTGGGTTAAAGGCAATCTTCCCTAATGCTGCATCGTGGCTATTAATGGTTCGGAGTAAAGTACCATCAAGTTGACGAAGTTGGATAGTTTGATCGGTTCCAGAAGTTGCAATTACTGTCCCATCTTTATTAAAATCTAATCCGAAAATTAACCCACTTAATCCATACAGTTTTTTCTGAAATTGGCTTGTAGTTTTCCAGATAATCGCAAGATTTTCCGCCCCGGCAGAAATAATTTCTTTTCCATCCGGGCTAAAGGCAATCCCCCAAATGGAAGCATCATGTCCGCTTAAAGTTGCTATTTCTGTTCCATCGGGTTTCCAAAGTTTAACGGTTTTATCCCAACTTCCCGAAGCAAATGAACGGCTATCCGGGCTAAATCTTAAACCAATCACTGCGGCTTCATGGGCTTCTAAAGTTTTGAGTAATTTACCGTCTCGGTTCCAAATAAAAATCGAACCATCAATACAACCGGAGACAATTAAACGATTATCGGGACTGAAAGCAACAGAATAAACAGGTGCATTATGTTTAAGCACAATCTCGGGTAAACTGCCGTCAATCTTCCACAATTTCACGGTATTATCAATATTAGCAGCCGCAATAGTTTGACCGTCTGGGCTAAATGCAACCCCCCGAATTCCTGTTTTTTGACTGCCAAAAGTGGTTAAAAGTTGACCGTTTCTATCCCATAATTCAACAATACTATCGGAACCGCCAGAAACAAATGTTGAACCATCGGGACTAAAATCCAGACTCCAAACTCCTGAAGCATTGGCTTGTAAAGTTTTTAATAAAGTGCCATCCCGTTTCCATATTTTAATGATTTTGCTGTCGCCACCAGAAATTAATAGTTCTCCATCGGGACTATATTTCACCGATCGCACAATTGATGGATGTCCGCTTAACGTGCGAATTAATGTTCCATCTCGTTTCCATATTTTAATCGTGGTATCGACGCTTCCAGTCGCGATTTCTTCACCATCTGGACTGACATCAACAGTCATAACGGCAGCCGTATGACCATTGAGGCGGTTTGATTCTTGAATACTTAATAAAACCTCCCACAACGCCTCATCGATATTCGCCTCTAAATTGGGATCAATCTTGCTTAAATCTTGCAAACGTTCTTTGGCTTTTATCGCTTGTAAAAGTGCATCAAAACTTTTATTGGAGGCGAATAAAGCTTTTGAGGAGAGGAGAATGGCTTTGACTTCGCTAAGGGCGGTTTGTTGATATTGATGATTGGCAAATAGTCCTAGTCCAACTGCTGAGATCATCATCAGACTGACGATTCCTAATAATAGTTTTTGTCGCTTTAAATTTCGCCGTTGTTCTAGCGATCGCTGTCGTTATAATTCTAATCGGGTTTCGACTTCTTTAAGTTTTTCGGCTTCTAGGGTTTTGCGGGTTTCGCTAGCATCAAATTCTTGACTGGCGGCGAGAAATTGATAGTCAATATTGCTGAGGTTTTTTCCTTGCGACCAGGTTAACATATCTTGTAATGCTTTTCCTCGCAATAACCAAGATTCATCTTGATATCCCGAAACAATCCAAGCATTAATGGCTTGGGAGTAGGGGCGAAGATTTGCCAGTTGTTGCCCAACCCAATCGCTATTAAAGATCTGTTGATAAATGGGATTTTTGACGCGAAGAATTCCCTCTTGCTTTTCGACTAACCCGGTTAAAATCAGTTCGATTTGTTCAGGACTGTTATCGACTGCTATTCCTTGTAATTCATTCTCAGATGTAATTTCAGTTGAGGAATGAAGGATAATTTTTTGGTATAATCCGAGTAATCTTCCGGCTTTTTGTTCGCTGTAAAGAATGCGATCGCGAATGGTTTTGAGATGTTCGGGTTCGTCTTGGGCTTCCCAGTTTTTGAGAATATAACTTTCGACAATATCATCAACAAATAAGCGTGTAATGGGTTGAGTTTTAACGGCGTATTCGGCGACGAGTTTACAGAGTTTTTGGGTTAAAAACGGTTGTCCGCCCGTCCAATATAAAATCCGTTTCAGGATGGTTTCTGAATGGGGAATTTCGGTTAATCCACATAATAGAGGCGTGGCTTCTGTTGGTTTAAAGCCTTTTAATTCGATAGCTTTACCAATATTAAAGGGCGTGCGCGTGGTATCGGAAACCAAGTCGCCCGGAGTGGCAACCCCAAATAATGCAAAGGTTAAACGGCGATATTTGGGCTGTTCGGCACGTCGGTTATAACAGGCACGAATTAGGGCAAAAAAATCATCGGTTGAAAATTTTAGACTGAGAACGCTGTCAATTTCATCAATAAAAATAACAATCGGTTCTGTAATTTGATCTAATAAAATTCTCTCGAGAAAATCGCTCAATCTATTCACAAAAGATAGATGGGTTCGTTCTTTCCACCAACTGAATAAATTGACTTGAAGTTTAAAGGTTTTTGTCAAAAGTCCGAGAATAGAACCATACCACTGTTCGGGGGTAATTTCTTGAGTTCCAATGGCGGTAATATCAATTACCCCGCAGCGAATTCCTTGAGTTTGTAAACGGTAAGTTGTCTGTACTCTTAGGCTCGATTTTCCCATTTGTCGGGCGTTAAACACATAACAAAATTCACCCCGCAGCAGTCCTTGAAATAAGGTTTCATCGGCTTGTCTCTGTACATAAGTGGGTGCATTAAACGGGAGGCTTCCCCCCACTTGATAGGATGAATTAGGATTTTGAAAGGTTAGCATAATGACATTGACTTTTGATCATTTTATTTTAAAAAATTAGAGAAATAGATTTGATAGAGTTGACAACTGGGAAGGGTTAATTTATTCTCAAACCGAACCAACCCCAACCCTTGTAGTTTGAAGGCGACTGTGGGATGTAGTTCAACCCCATTGGGACTTAAAACAACCTGTTGCATGGCTTCTTTGAGGGGTGAATGTTCTTCTAAATATCCGAGTTGTTGTCTTAAATGACTTTCAAAAATACTCTCAGGTGTGGTCACGGTTTTGAGTAATTTATCAAGGGTAACATGATTTTGACTCAGATGAAATAATGCTAATTGAGTCAAATAGGGATTTCCGGCAACTAATTTCATTAATTCCCGGGCATAAAACTCGGGGTCGCTCAAACCATAACGAACCGCAAGTTCAGTCACTTGTTCTTGAGTAAAGGGCGGTAATGTAATCAATAATCCCACATTAAACGGAGATTGATGTATACTTAACGGTAAAAAGACTTCTGTAGAATAAACAATAATTAACCGGAGTTTTTGCCAGAGTTCACTGCTGGGAGCGCCATGTCGAGATTGTTCGTACCAAGCTCTCAGCATTCCAAAAAAGTCAGTGGCGATCTGGGGAGAATTAAATAGAATATTAACTTCATCTAAAACTAAAAGCAACGGACTGTCACTAACCGCAAGCAAATAACTTTCAAAATATTCACTACAACTGTAGCTACTCCCAAACATCGAATTCCAATATTCTTCTAAATTGTGCGGTAAGCCCAGACTGCGACTGACCATTACACATAACCATTGAAGAAATTGATTTAAACTTTCAAATATACCGCTATCTGCCAATTGCAAACTGACAACGGCAGTGCGAAATTCTTGTTCTTGAGCGAAACTCAATCCCCGGGCAATTAAAGACGTTTTGCCAAACTGTCGGGGGGCGCGAACCCGAATTAATGCTCCCGGTTGAATAATTTCTTGAATCAGAAGTTTTTCGGCAGGGGGACGATAGATGTAAAATGGGGAATCGAGGGAAAGTTGTCCTTTCAAAGTCGTTTGTAGCAAGTTCGTCAAAATTGCTGTTGATGCTTCTGGATGGGGTTCTTGGCTAATATAGTCGTCCGGTTCCAGGGTCAGCCCAAAGGCTTTAAAATAGTCTACCAAAGTGAGTTGATCGACAGGTCTTTGACGATGACGAACTTTTGTTAAGGTTTTGGTACTCAATCCCGTGTGATCGCTTAATTGTTCTAAAGTGTAGCTGTTACCCCCATTGTTCCGCGCCGAGGAGAGATGTTCAGCCGCTTGTAGGCGTTGCCAACCTTTAGAAGTCAGGATAACTCCTCTTCGACGCTTGGGGGAAGATTCAGGAAAGTTTTCAGAAGGAACCACAGGCACTACACAACCAGTTTGATTAACAAAGAATATATCAAATTAATTTGATCAATATTGTCAAGCTACCTCGGGGAATGGGGCTGAGGGCATCTTAAGTTTCCGACTTAAAGTTCTATCTGGGATGGTCATTCAAAATTTTAAATGTCACCATAGAACAATATTAACCTCAGTTGAAGACCGAAAACAGACGGGTGTGAACCTATACAGGTTTCGGAAAAACTCAACAGATCATTTGGTCGAGAATCATTTTCAAGGAGAAGACAACAGTGTTGCCAGGGTTGGAAAATATTTTATCTAGCCATTCTTATATACCACACGGTCATTGTTATCTTTGGCAAACTCCTTTAGTCGGATTACATTTGGTCAGTGATGCGCTAATTGCCATCGCCTACTTTTCCATTCCGGCAATGTTGATCTACTTTGTGAGAAAACGTAGCGATCTGCCTTTTTCCAGGGTTTTCGTGTTATTTGGTGGATTTATTATTCTTTGCGGTATTGGGCATTTATTGGATATTTGGACGCTTTGGTATCCCTATTATTGGATATCGGGAATTGAACGGGCTTTAACGGCGTTAGTTTCCTGCTACACGGCTTTACGATTAGTTGAATTATTACCTAAATTCTTAGCATTGCGATCGCCGGAACAACTCGAAGCTGTTAATCGACAGTTAGAACAAGAAATCGCCGAACGGCAACGAACCGAAGACATCCTACAAACAATTATATCAGGAACCGCTTCAGTAACCGGACAAGATTTTTTTCCGGCATTGGTGGAGAACTTAGCAACAGCGTTGAATGTTCCCTATGTGTTTGTCTGTGAAAAAGTCGATGAACCGATGCCGGGATTACGCAGCTTGGCGTTTTGGTCAAAGAATTATCTGGCGAATGATTTTGATTGCAATTTCGAGAATACACCCTTTGATATTGTCATCAAAACTCAACAGTTTTGTTACTATCCGAAAGATTTGCAAGGGTTTTTTCCGAATAATCCCCTACTGGAACAGCTCAACGCCAAAAGCTACATGGGTGTTCCCTTATTTGATGCGGATAAAAAGGTAATTGGTAACTTGTGTATTGTTGATGTCAACCCCTTAAAGATAGATAAACCGACTCAAGCAATTATGTCGGTTTTTGCCGAGCGTGCTGCTGCTGAACTGCAACGCAAATGGGCTGAAGATGAGAAACGGCGTGCTTATGAACAGTTAGAATTCCGAGTGGAAGAACGAACCGGGGAACTGGTAGCTGCTAATATTGCTCTCGAAACCGAAATAAAAGAAAGAATTGCAGCAGAAGCATCGATTCGATTAATGGTACAAAGAGAGAAAGCAACCACTCGTATAATTCAAAAAATGCGTCAAACCTTAAATTTAGAAACCATTTTTCATGTAACGACGGCAGAATTGCGCCAGGCTATTGCTTGCGATCGCGTGTTGATTTATCGTTTTAATTCGGATTGGAGTGGGATTATTGTCTCGGAGGCCGTAGCCCCGGGTTGGAAGATCTTATTTCCCACGCAGATCAGTAGTCCCGAACTGACTCAAGTTACCGTCAATCAAACCGATTGTGTGGCGGCTCAATTTAAAAGTTCCGAGGGACTGATTCAAGACACCTATCTGCAAAACAACGAAGGCGGAATTTATCGTTTAAAAGATAGTTATTGCTGGGTTCCCGATATTTATCAAGTGGGATTTGACTCCTGTTATCTGGAATTTTTAGAACAACTGCAAGCCCGAGCTTATACAATTACACCGATCTTTTGTGGGGAGCAACTCTGGGGATTGTTAGGGGTTTATCAAAATAGTCAACCGCGAGCGTGGCAAGAAGAAGAAGTGAGAATTATCACGCAAATTAGTAATCAGCTTGGCGTGGCGGTACAACAAGCGGAACTGTTGGCTCGAACTCAACAGCAAGCCGAAGAACTCAAACAAGCAAAAGAAGCGGCCGATGCTGCCAATCAAGCCAAAAGTGAATTTTTGGCGAATATGAGCCACGAACTGCGTACTCCCTTAAATGCCATTTTGGGTTTTACTCAACTGATGCAGCGAGATGTATCTTTAAGATCTGACCATCAAAGATACATCAAAATTGTCAATCAAAGTGGTGAACATTTACTCAGTTTAATTAATGATGTTTTAGAACTGTCTAAAATTGAAGCGGGAAGCACCACGTTGAATGAAACGGAGTTTGATTTGTATCAGCTTCTTTCTATCTTAGAAGCCCTGCTACAAATTAAGGCTAAATCAAAAGGTTTATCTCTGAGGTTTGAGATCGATTCAAATGTTCCTCAATTCGTTAGGACTGATGAAAAGAAACTCCGCCAGGTTTTAATTAATCTGTTGGGTAATGGGATAAAATTTACAACTCAAGGCGGTGTTACCCTGCAAGTTAAAAACTCCGAATCCGAACAGATCAACAGTTTAATTTTTGTGGTCGAAGATACGGGGCCAGGGATTGCACCGGAAGAAATTCAGGATTTATTTAAGGCATTTAAACAGACAAAAGTTGGGCGAGAATCTCAAGAAGGAACAGGTTTAGGACTGCGGATTTCTCAAAAGTTTGTACAGATGATGGGCGGTGAAATTACCGTCGAGAGTGAAGTTGGAAAAGGCAGTTGCTTTACATTTACGATTCCCATTTCTGTTGTCGAAACCAAGCTAACGGTTACATCGGGTGATGTTAGTCAGGTATCGGGTTTAGCACCCGGACAACCGAATTATCGAATTTTGATTGTTGAAGATCATCCGGTCAATCGGCTTCTATTATTAACCTTATTACAGGATATTGGCCTTGAGGTGAAAGACGCTGAAAATGGACAAGAGGCGATCAGAATTTGGCAAGAATGGCATCCCGATTTAATTTTTATGGATATGCAAATGCCGATTATGAATGGTTATGAAGCCACCCGAAAAATTCGAGAATTTGAGGAAAAATTGACACCAGAAAACCTCCCCGTCCCGATTATTGCAATTACCGCTAGTGCATTTGCTGAACAGCGACAGGAATGTATAACAGTTGGTTGTGATGACTTTGTAAGCAAGCCATTTCGTCGAGAAGAAATTTTAGAAACTTTAAGCCTTTATCTGGGAGTAATATACTGTTATAATCAGACAGAAACAGATGAGGTCGATTCTGCACAATCTCTATCTAATCATCCGTTAGAGATAGCAGATTTAGAGATTATGCCCCCAGAATGGATCGATCAATTCTACCAGGCTGCCGCTCAAGGTAGCGATGGTATCTGCTTAAAACTTATCGAGCAAATTCCCTCCGAACAGTCTCGACTCATTCAAGCCTTGACTGAGTTGGTGGAAACCTATCAATTTGACAAAATTATGTTATTAATTCGCTCCCAAAACCCCTAAAATCTTTGAGGTTAACTCATGCAAAATTCAACTCAAATCAATCCGGATTTATTGTCGTTGATTTCTAAAGAAATCTCCCTGGAGATGAAGATTCATAATCAGCAACCTCCAGTTGAAACAAAAGTTGATATTTTGATTGTTGACGATCGCCCGGAAAACATTCGTCTTTTGTCAAGTATTTTGGCAGACAACGGATACCCAACTCGAAAAGCAACAAATGGTGTGATGGCACTCAGAGCGGTTGAAAGCATTCAACCGACTCTGATTTTACTCGATATCAGAATGCCGAATCTGAGTGGTTATCAAGTCTGCAAACAACTGAAATCCAATCCAAAAACCGCTCAGATTCCGATTATTTTCTTGAGTGCAACCGACGATCTTGAGGATAAAGCCAAGGCTTTTAAAGTTGGGGGTGCAGATTATATTACCAAACCTTTTTCTGTCGAGGAAGTCTTGGCTCGAATTCAAAATCAGCTTAAAATTATTGCGGCTCAAAAAACCATTGAGCAACTGAACCGAGAAATAGAAGAACGAGTAAGAGAACGTCTATAAGCTTTAGAAATTGCTCATTCCCAACTGTTAAAAATGGCATTTTATGATTCACTTACTCAGCTTCCGAACCGAACTTTTTTGATGCAGCGACTCGAAGAAGCATTAAAGCAACAGCATATCTATCCCCATGCTCAATTTGCTTTATTTTATCTAGATTGCGATGGTTTTAAAGAGATTAATGATTCTTTTGGTCATGCTGTAGGCGATGAATTGCTCATGGCGATTTCTCAACGTTTGAAAGGTGCTGTACGTCAAAATGATTTGATTGCCCGTTTAGGAGGTGATGAGTTTGTAATTTTACTTCCTAATATTGCCAATTCTCAGATTACTCTAACCATTGCCGAGCGAATTGTGGAAAGTTTTAAGTTTCCTTTTACGATTCAAAATCAAGATGTTTTCATTTCGTTTAGCGTGGGTATTATTTTAGATTTATCCGCCTATTGCGATCCTCACCAAGTTCTCAATCATGCCGATCGGACTATGTATCAAGCGAAATTATCGGGAAAAGCTTGCTATCACATTTTGGGGTATTCCTGTGATTGATTCAAATCCCAAAAAATCAACTGTTAATCCTTAACTCAATAGCTTGTTTATGAGCGGCACGAGCAACTTAAACCCTATGTTTCTGCCAGAAAAAACTGCTTCGGAAACCCCGACAGATAAAGCCGATATTCTCATCGTTGATGATCGGCTTGAAAATATTCGTTTTTTATCTGATTTTTTATCGGAAAAGCATTACCATGTCCGCAAAGCAATTAATGGCAAAGCGGCGTTAGTTGCGGCTAAAACTCGTTTACCGGATTTGATTCTCTTAGATATTAATATGCCGGGAATGGGAGGTTATGAAGTTTGTCAACACTTGAAAGCAGATCCCAAAACTCGTGGTGTCCCCGTAATATTTTTAAGTGCAATTAATGAGGTTGGTGATCAAGTAAGAGCATTTGAAGTTGGAGGGGTAGACTATATTACAAAACCTTTTCAACTGGAGGAAGTTTTAATTCGGGTTCAAACCCATTTACAAGTTAAAAATCTTCAGAAACAACTGATAATTAAAAATGAAGCGTTAGAGCAAACGGTAGCGACTTTACAAAAAACGCAAGCCAACTTAGAAGCATCGTCAGCCGAACTTCGCGCCCTATTTCAAGGGATGAATGAATCCGTGATTGTGTTTGATAGTCGAGGACAATATCTAAAAATTGCCAACCCCAATACCAAGTTATTATACAATTCTCCCGAGGAAAACATAGGCAAGACTCTACATGATATTTTACCGAAAAATATAGCCGATTTATTACTGGGAGCGATTCAAAACTCTTTGGCGACTCAGCAAAGGGTTGAAGTTGAATATAGTTTAGAATTACCAATCGGAAAAACCGAACTCTGTGCCAATATTTCACCACTTTCTTCTAACTCGGTTCTCTGTGTTGTCCGGGATATTAGCGATCGCAAACGTCGGGAAGAAGCTTTAAAATTAATTGTAGAAGGGACTGCTTCTAAAACGGGTGATGAATTTTTTCGCGCCTGTGTTCAGTATTTGGCCGAAATTTTAGGAATTCGCTATGCTTTTGTGACTGAATGTGCCAATACTCAAAAAACCCGGGTTCGCACCTTAGCCTTTTGGCTAGAAAAAGATTTTGCTCAAAATATTGAATATGATTTGAAAGGAACTCCCTGCGAAGAAGTCATTTTTAATCAAAAATATTATTGCCATGAGAAAAATATTACGCAAATCTTTCCAGACGACCGAGATTTAGTTGATTTGCAAGCCGATAGTTATGCAGGAATTCCATTAATTGACTCGACGGGTAATGTTATCGGTCATATTGCGGTATTAGATAGCCAACCGATGGTTAATGATGAAACCCGAGAGCTAGTTTTAAAAATTTTTGCCGCCCGAGCCAGTGCGGAGTTAGAACGTCAAATTACAGATAACGCCTTGCGAGAGAGTCGAGAACAATCCGAACGATTATTACTGAATATTTTACCTGTAACCATTGCTGAACGCTTAAAAAAAGAACCCCGTTCAATCGCAGAAAAATATGAGGAAGTGACGATATTATTTGCAGATATTGTTGGTTTTACGTCTTTATCTGCAAGAATTACACCGGATGAGTTGGTGAGTTTATTAAATGACATTTTTTCCCGATTTGATGAATTGACCGATAAACACGGTTTAGAAAAAATCAAAACAATTGGGGATGCTTATATGGTGGTGGGTGGATTACCAATTCCTAGAGTCGATCACGCGGAAGCGATTGCAGAAATAGCTCTAGATATGCAAAGGGAAATCACAGATTTTAATGCCAAATACAATGAAGAATTACAAATTAGAATTGGAATTAATACCGGGTCAGTTGTGGCGGGTGTGATTGGAGTGAAAAAGTTTATTTATGATCTCTGGGGAGATGCGGTTAATATTGCTTCTCGGATGGAGTCATCAGGTTTACCTAATAAAATTCAAGTTACACAAAATACTTACCAATACTTAAAAAATAAATATTCCTTTGAAAAACGCGGACAAGTTCAAGTTAAAGGTTGGGGAGAAATGACAACTTATTGGTTGTCAAAAAGTTGAGATGATCAAATTGGTGAAAAACTTAGCAGTTCCCGAGATTCATTGACAGTTATAGCATTTTCAAATGATTTGTGAAAAACGGTTGATGGGAAACCGAGAACTAGCAAGCGAGACGCTTGCACTGCTGTTTACATTTCAAATGAAAATGCTATATATTGATGACGAGCCGAATGAGTTAACTCTTGACATCGCTCTCAGCGAGGAGAATTCAACTGTCGAAATTCTTAGAAATATTCTTGCTAGGAATAGAGTTAAGGAAGATTATCCCATCCCTGAATGGGAGCAACTTCTAAGACTCCAGATGGCATCATTACCACTTTAAATTCAATCAAATCCTCTGTTAAAATCTCCCGTTGAACTAACCGTTCTAAAGGAGTTTCTTCAACCCAATCAGAAGCAGCAGCATTCATCGGTTGATAAGAGGCGATTTTTCCGTCAGCAGTCAGTTTCACCCGATAAACTAACATTTCATTAAACCGAACAGATTGCCAATTTTGGTCGATGTCTTGGTACAATTTCTGATTCAACTCAATCAACGTTTCCGGCGTTAAAATATCCGAGGAAGTGGGTTGAGAGGGTGAACGGACTGAAACCGATGATACCACCTCCCACAATTTCACCGTTTCATCACTACTTCCACTGGCTAACCTTTGACCATCAGGACTAAATTTAACCGACCAAATCGGCTTTTTATGACCTTCCCAGTTTTGAATTTCTTCACCTGTTTTTGGGTTCCAAAGTCGAATCGTTTTGTCATAACTACCACTGGCTAAAATTTGACCATCTCGACTAAAAGCCAAGGATAAAACCGCTCTAGAATGTCCCTCTAGGGTCTGCTGTAATTGTCGGGTATTCAGTTGCCATAACTTAATCGTTTTGTCGCCACTTGCAGTGGCTAACGTTTCACCATCGGGACTCAATGCAACACACCAAACCGCCTGAGAATGTGCCATTAAACTCTGTAAAAGTTTTCCATCGGTTAACGACCAAATTTCAACAGACCCATTTTCACTCCCACTCACTAACATTTGGTTGTCAGCACTAAAAACAATTGAACGAACCCAACTGGAAGTTTTCAGGGTCATCACTTCTTTTTCGGTTGACAAATTCCACAGTTTAATCGTTTGGTCTGCACTCCCACTCGCCAACCATTTTCCATCGGAACTCATCGCCAAAGTTTTAACATCTTCCTGATGACCTTTTAAAGTACGAATGAGTTCACCGGTTTCCAGGTTCCAAAGTCTGATGCGGTTATCCCAACCCCCACTGACCAGAATTTTATTATCGGGACTAATTGTTAGTGATTCAATCGCGTCTGTATGACCCGAAAGGCTATGAAGAATTTGACCGGTTTTCGGGTTCCAAATTTTAATTTTGCCGTCATAACTTGCACTGGCTAAGTATTGATTGTTGGGAGAAATTGCGATCGCATAGACCCAAGTTGAATGTCCCATCAGGGTTTGAGAAGCGGGTAAACGTAAGGATTCTTGAGCCTTAGATTCACTATAAACGGAAGGTTGAAACTGTGGCTTCGGCCAACTCAAACCCAGAACAATTGTAATGGTAGAAAGGGTCAGGAGCGTCGGATATTTCCAGTGGTATTGTTGTGACTGCATCATCATCTTGTTTCTCTGTGTTTAATGTGAGGTTAATGGTTGAGAAAATAATAAGCTCAGAGGATCTAGTCAGGAGATTCAGTCAAATTTTCGGGTACAAAATAACATTATGAATTGCGAACAACTGGTTTTTTGGTTTTGTTTTTTCCTTGATTTTCCATCCACATCCGCATCAAGAATAACACTGTTGTTCCTGTCATTAAAATCATCGCAATGGGAGTGAGATAAGTCCAATGCCCGGACATTTTATCCCAAACGTGCCAAGTCAAAAGAAAGATGGCAACATAGGTTAATTGATGGATTTTTTTCCAATTTTTCTTGAGTTTTTTCACGCTCCAGTCATTAGAAGTAATCGCAAGAATGGCAAAAATTACAAACGTTAAGACGCCTTGAATATAAATCCAAGAGGTTTTCAAATCAAAAAAGTCAATACTGCGCTGACGAACCAATAAATATCCGTGAGCAACTGCAAACCCAAACGAGATAATTCCGATTAGACGTCGTTGTTTGAGGAGAATTTTAGGAATTCCGGTTTGTCGGGTTTGAGGAAAGACAATTCTCAAAATCGTCGGCGACAATGTAATCACATAACTGATCAACGCCAGGATTCCTAAAATATGAGGGAGTGAAGGAGTATCTAAGGTAAACATAATTCTTTCTTTAAGTGAATGACAATACCAAAACGATATAGGGTTTGCTTTTCCGGCGATCGCAGTCAAATTTAGAAGTAGCAAGACATCAATCAATGGCTCTGGGGATAAGCAAATCCGAACAATTCTGAAATTTTTTTTCGCGCTTGTCTATTGCTCAATCTGCTTTTGGCTAATGCCAGAGAACCGTTGAATTTGTCCGACGACTTCTCAGTTAAACAACCAAGGTTTTGGGATGATTTTTAAGCTCATTCTTTCCAAAACAACAGTACAGGAATCAACCTCAGAAAGCGACTAACCCATTGTTCAGTTTTCAACCTATACTAAAGATTAGCCACAACCTGACCCGGAGTTTAGGAATCAACCTATACTTTAGGCTAAGTCACCGGGAGCCAGTAAAGAACGCCCCGCTAAAATTAGACAACTGCAACAAAATGATCAACCGCTAAACTTCCGGTGACACCATTCAAAATAGCCAGGGTTTGATCGCCCAAAACCACTTCGGTACTGTTACCATTAACATTGAAAGATAACTGACCGAAATCTAAACCATTAGCCAAACCGATCAAGTCCTTTCCAATTTGAAAATCTGCGATCAAGTCGGTACCTTCACCGGACGCCAGAACAAACGTATCATTACCTTGACCACCCGTAACGGTATCATTACCCAAACCGCCCCAGAGTAAATCATCACCGTGATCGCCCCAAATTTTATCGTCACCTTCATCGCCATAAAGGGCGTCATTTCCACCTTTACCGCCAATGCGATCGTTACCCAGACCGCCAGAAATAGTATCATTACCGCCAATGGCACCGCCGGGAGAACGTTGGTTGCGATCGCCTCGGAGAATATCATCGCCATCACCACCAAAAATTTGATCATCGCCCAAACCGCCGGCTAGGGTATCATCACCGGAACGACCGTATAATTTCTCATCTTCATTGGTGCCGATCAGTTCATCCCCTTCTCGGGTACCAAAGAGAATGTTTTGTTCTTGTCCGCCCTCGATGTAGAATTGAGCCTGTTCAAACACTTCGCCTGCCACACCCTGTCCGAGTGTGCGACCATTTAAGTCGCCATCTTCAAAGTGAATTCCTCCATACAAGCGAGAACTACCCGCTTCATCGGCTGCCTCTGAAAAAGTATCCCAACTTAGAGTAACTTCCTGTTGGGGGGTAAAGCCCGGTTCAAAACGAGACTGACCCGGTTCAAAGGTAATAGAACCGCCAAAACTATCGCTTCCGGTGACTAATTCTAAAACGGTGGCGGCTGACGCACTGAAGGTACTGTGTCCAGACACATATTCAGCAAAAGGCGGTGAGACGTGGCTGCCGGGGGTTTGATAGGTGGTGAAATCTGCGGCTAAAATGGTTTGAGTGCCTTGTTCGGGGCCTGCCCAAGCTTCAATGGCATAACCGCCCAGTTCTTCGTTAAACTCTCCAATTAAGCCCAATTCACCGAGTTCTCGCACCAAACGCACCGGACGGGTATAATCATAAAAAGTCTTGGCTTCCCAAGTGGCAACACCGGCATCAAAAACCGCATTTCCGAGGGTAAAGAATAACTTGGCATCTTCATCGATGGAATGATCGTTTTGGGCGGAAGTATATTGTCCGAAGGTCATCCAAGTTCCGGGAGGGAAAGAGGTTCCCCCGCCATCTTCCCAAAATTCAGCAATCAGTTTGTGTTCGTCGGTGAGGTTAGCGCTTTTTTCAACAACATCTTCGGCTTGGGCGATAAATTCGGGGTTGATAATGGTTCCGACAATATCCCGGCTAATCTCAACCACAGCGCCATCGGCTAAAGTAATTGTACGGGCTTCTAAGTCTACCTCTCCCTCAACTAATAAAAAGGGTTCGGGTGCTTCGGGGCGCAACTGATCGCCAGAGTCTAAGCCAAAAGGCGTGACTTCACCCCACTGGGGCGTTAAATAGGTTTGCAGGGGAGCGTTATGATCGTCAACGGGAATGTGTTCCGGCGTCCAAGATTCGAGATCGACAACTTGTTCGGGGGTGTTAACGGGTTGATAATCTGTGGTACTGGCGTAGTTATTGAGTGGGTTGGAACCGTCTTGACGGCGAAATTCGAGTAAGGCAACTGCTGTGACGTTGCCAATTCCGGCTGGTGTTGTGGTATCGGTGGTGGTATTGTTGGGGTCAAAGCCGAGTTCTACCATTAAGCTGTTGAAAATCTCAACCTGTTCGGGGAATAGTTCTGTTAACACCCGATAGGCGGAATAGCTCATCGCCTCTATTTTATTGGCATCGGTGTTTTCCGCTTCCGGACGTTGGAGTGTATCTCCGAGTTGAGTCGCGATCGCCGTGTCATCGTAGGCCGCCCAAGCATCAAACATCCCGGTATGAACCATACTATAAGCGCGAGAAGCAACGGTTGGGCCGACTTTTGTTTCGATAACGGCTTGTTGAGCGGCTTGATCCCAAAGCACAGATATTGTAGGTGAAGGATCGTTGACAGAAACGCCTTGGTCTTCAGGATCGACAATGAGTTCAACCGGATTGGTTTGACTTTGTGAGTTAAACATTTTAGGATTGAAGGTGAAAAATAAAGGTAGTTTGGGGCCAAACTTCACTTTGGCTCTTTTTTAGAAAAATTGCCATCGGCTTAAGCGTGTTCCTAACAGAATATATATCTCCGATTTCACAGCTTATGCAAATTTTTGCTGAATTCCTTGAAAAATCAAGCTAAACAAAGGGGCGAAGACAGTGCGATCGCCAAATTAACCGATAAAATCTCACTGGGGGCTAAATCATCGGCGAGTTAGATTGGCGTTGAGATACTACCCCATTTTCAAACAAGGGAACCTCTGTTTTAGCTTCCCCTGACCTCCCAGAAACGGCCCTATTCAGCCTCCTGTACAATTAATCTTATAACTAGATTAAGCGTTTTTTTTCAGAAAAGCAATATCCCTGCATAAGCTCCCAAAAGCAGGAGATAGGTTAGTTTGAGCGGATGTTGGAGCAGACTTCTGATTTCGCTCTTATTAATTTTTTACAATGGCTCTAAATTATGTTTTTCCCTAAATTTCTCAAAATAGCTACGGCGACTTTATTCTTCTCTAACCCTTTGCTGGTAGAATCTCTACAGACTTATCGGTTTCCGTTTACAGAATCTACAGCGCAAGCGCAAACGGTGTTAATTCCTTCCGAAGAAATAGCAACAAAAAAATGGCAAACACTGACTTCTCGTGAGGCTAACTTTACCGTTTTAATGCCGGCCGGAAATCCTCAACAAAACACGTTTGAGAAATCCGAAGATCAATTCCAGATTAAAATTCAAAGTTTTGCATTGCCCGATGAAAATGGAATTTATTACTTTGTTGCCTATAGTAATGCTCTTCCTTTTACTGCTGAATCTTTAACTCGCGAGCAAGCAGAAATCTTTTATAACACCTTGACTCAAAGTTTTATAGGTCAACTTCCCGAGGCTCAAATTCGCTATAGAAGCGATATTAAGTTAAAGAATTTTACGGGTCAAGAAATGGAGATAGAAGCGGCTAATGGTGTATTACTGAAGGTTAGAGTTTTTCTAGCTAACTCTCGAATTTATCTGATCATGGTGGGAATACCCACTCCTTCCCTTGCCCAATCCCAAAATGTCGCCCAGTTTCTGAATTCGTTTGATTTAGTTAATTATCAAGCTCCGGTTGTTTCCAAAAAAATTAATTCAAAAAAACAGACTAAAGCTTATTCAATCGATTAATCTCTACAAGCGTCAGAGTGAGTTCTCAAATCTTTACCCCTTTATTTTTATTGGTTCGGAGGGTTTTTGAATCTCTATTTAGGGTTTGCTGATTAAATCTCAAATCCTTTTCCGGTAAAAGTTTCAGCATTTTTCGGCTTTGAAAAAGTGCAAGCTTTTAGGTCAATAGGGTTCAAAAATTTAGTATTTTGGGGAGACAAAGACAGAAAAATTGAGGAATAATTCTTACTCCTACCTTTTCTAAATTCCTCATTCCTCCTGACTTCTGACTCCTGA
>JAYKHV010000095.1:0-17470 GCA_035285085.1 Lyngbya sp.
GCAAGCTTTTAGGTCAATAGGGTTCAAAAATTTAGTATTTTGGGGAGACAAAGACAGAAAAATTGAGGAATAATTCTTACTCCTACCTTTTCTAAATTCCTCATTCCTCCTGACTTCTGACTCCTGACTCCTGACTCCTACCCCTACTAAAAGACTTTTTCAGCAAACCCTAATTAAAACTGTTTTAAAAACTCCAACAATTCTCTTTTAGAATAATCTTTATGATAATCAACAACAAACTCTTTATTTTCGTCTATACATTTAAAAAATCTAAAACGAAATACCTCGGTTAGATACAAAGCTTCTCTGTAAAATGAAGTTAATTTGGTTAGATCATTAAACGCTTTATCATAAAACTCTTTTATTGTTAAATCAGGCATTTTAAATTCGGGTGTTAAATAGCTACTAAAAGGTATTATAGATGTACATTCCCAACTCTCCAACGAAAAAACAATATTCCAATACATTTCTGTTGAAGTTATTTTAATTTTCATAATTTAATAAATAAAAACACTTTGCAGAACAGATCTTTAATTCAACTGGATCTCAGACTAAAGTTTGAACAATAATTCAATCTTTCATATTAATAGTTAAAAATGGCGGAGTCTGTCAAAATCCTCAAACTCAAGACACCTCAAATTACCTGACGGACTTGTTCAGATACGGTATTAAAAGTGTTAAGATGTTTCTGATGGTAAGTTTTTGGGGCGGGTTTTGTCAATACATCCTGCTTCAGTAAAAAATCTGCGATTTGATCACCTGGTATGGGTTTGGAGAAGAAATAACCCTGTCCCGATTCGCACTCTAACAATCGCAGTTTTTCCAGTTGTTGGCGGGTTTCTATGCCTTCGGCAACCGTTGCAAAACCAAGCGCTCGCGCCAAGGTAATAATTGAGTGAATAATACAGCGTTCTCGCGTTCCTCGGTTGAGACTTTCCACAAACGAACGATCAATCTTGATCACATTCAGGGGAAATTGATGCAAATATCTCAAAGATGAAAAACCCGTTCCGAAATCATCCAAACTAATTTGAATACCGCGCTGTTGAATTTCTTTTAGGATTTTGGCTGCAATTGTGGTATTTTCAATTAAGCTGCTTTCTGTTAGTTCGAGCTTGAGACAATGGGGAGGAACTTGAGTGGTTTGCAAAGTGCGATCCAGCAGGTTGAGCAGAGAAGATTCCCGTAACTGCCGCCCGGAAACATTGATACTAAAATACAAGTTAGTCATCTCGGGATAATGCGATCGCAACTGCTGAAATTTCATGCAGGCTTGCTGTAGAACCCATTCGCCAATCTCATTAATCTGTCCTGTATCTTCAGCAATCGAAATAAACTCAGAAGCCGGGATCAGACCTTTTTCGGGATGATGCCAACGGGCGAGAACCTCAAATCCTTCTATGATTAAATAGTCTTGGGAATTGTCTCGCAAACTGACAATAGGTTGATAGTAAAGATGCAGTTCTTGATTGGCGATCGCTTGGCGCAAAGCGTTCTCTAATTCGACGACATACAAAACGCGATCATACATCGAGCGATCAAACACTTCATAACAGCCTTTGCCATCAGCTTTCGCACGATACATGGCAATATCGGCATCTCGCACGATTTCTGTGGCATTTTGGTAGTCTGGTGTGCTAAAAACAATCCCGATGCTAGCACTGGTAAAAACTTTGTGATGGTCTAATTGAAAAGCAGAGGTCAATTGCTCTTGTATTCGTTGGGTAATGTTTAAGACATCTTTCCAGTCTTGAACATCTTCTAAAAGAATCGTGAACTCGTCCCCACCCAGTCGAGCGACAGAATCAGTATCCCGTACCGATCCGGTAAGAATGTGGGAAATTTGCATCAAAAGTTGATCGCCAATTAAATGTCCGAGAGTATCATTAATGTGTTTAAAATCATCTAAATCGATAAATAAAACAGCAAACCGATAATTGTTGCGGCGGTTTTTCTTTTTAATAGCAATTTCTAATCTCTGCATGAAATAAATGCGATTGCTCAGTCCGGTTAACGAATCATGTAGGGTTTCGTGAACTAAATGAGCTTCCGCACGTTTGAGGTCGGTAATATCTTCGGCAATACCCGCAACCCGATAAACTTCCCCGTTGTCGTCAGTTATGGGAAAGCCGCGATCGCGAATCCAACGCACTGTTCCGTCGGGATGCAGTACCCGATACTCTTCATCAAAAGACCCCAAAAAGGCTTTTTGTATAAACGCTTTTTCTACCCGTTCGCGATCGTCAGGATGAATAGATGCAGTCCATTCCCAAGGATTTTTGTAGAGGGATTCACAAGTTTTTCCCCAAATCTTGGCAAAGGCAGGGCTAACATATTCGGTAGCCGAAAACTGTTTTAAGGTGGCATCATAACGCATCAACCAAAACACTTCTTGAATGTGTTCTGATAGCTGACGAAATTTGTTTTCGCTTTCTCGCAAACTCTCCTCAATTCGCTGGCGTCCGGTAATTTCTTGCTGCAAAGCGTGATTAATTTCGCTCAGTTGTGCGGTTCTCTGTTCGACCCGTTTCTCTAATTCATTATTAAGATTTTGGATTTGAATGAGAGAAAAGTATCGTTCCAGTTGACTTTGAATGCGAACCAGCACCTCTTCAATTTGAAACGGTTTAGTGATATAATCAACACCGCCAACTCTAAAGGCTTCAACTTTATCAAACGGTTCGTGTAAGGCACTGATAAAAATCACGGGAATTTCCCGCGTTAGAGAATCTTGTTTGAGTTGCTGACAGACTTCATAGCCCGATAAATCCGGCATCTTGATATCGAGTAAAATCAAATCCGGTGGGACTGCCTGCGCCGAAGCGATCGCCAATGTTCCATTCGTGACGCTCCGAACATCATAACCGCGATCGGATAAAGCGTTGGAAATGAGTCTGAGAGATTCTAGGGTGTCATCGGCAACTAAAATGTCTGGAACTTTACCAAAGAACAAATCGGGAGTCATAATTGGTTAACCTTTGCGACCAAATTAATAATTTCGGAAAATTGATAATTATGCACCATCTGTTTCAACGCTGCCGCAATTTTGGGGTGTTGTTGGGAAATCTCTTCAATCAGAGCCAACAGGGGAATGGGTTTGGCGATCGTAGCTGCTGTAGTCAATTGTTGTAACCACCCAGAAGGCATCCCCGCCAGATCGTCCGCGCTCAACGATAATGGCGATTGCTCCCGATATGCAGATTTGAGGGTATCTTGATATACAAAGATTATACCCAAGTGTTCGGTTAATTTCTCAAAGATTAAATCTTTCTTCACGGGTTTCCGGACAAAATCATCGCACCCTGCCGAGAGAACAATTTCCCGCTCTTGTTCAAAAGCACTGGCGGTCAGGGCAATAATGGTAGTCGCTTGTCCGTGAAGGTGAGATTTAATTTCCTGAGCGGCATCATACCCATCTAAAACAGGCATTCTCATATCCATCCAAATCAAATGGGGTCGCCACTCCTGCCAAATTTCTACCGCTTCCCGTCCGTTGGTAGCTTCGCGCAGTTCAAACCCAAAGGGAGCCAGGAGTTTGAGCAAAAATTGGCGATTCGTCCAGCGATCATCCGCCACTAAAATTCGATAAGTTGGTTGTCCTTTAGCAATTGCGATCGCCACCCTTTCCGGTCCAGAAGCGGCGATTTCGGCATCAGAAGACACCTCAATAGGAATTTTTAGGGTAAACGTCGTTCCCCGACCTAACTGGCTTTGTACGCTTAAATTTCCCCCCATCAGGCGAGCAAATTGTTGGCTGATGGTTAACCCCAAACCCGTTCCCTCTTTGTTATGCTGCGTTTGGGTGAAGGAGGCAAAAATACTCTCTAAGTATTGCGGAGCAATACCCTGACCTGTATCGGTGACATTAATTTGCATCCGTCTTTGATTTGACAAACATCGAGCCTGGACGGTTATACTTCCGGCTTCGGTGAACTTGACTGCATTTCCAACCAAGTTGATTAATATTTGCCGCAATTTTCTTTCGTCACCGTACAGGTATTGAGGAACGTCATCTTCCCAATGGACTTGCAATGATAATCCTTGCGCTTCGCATCGCTGGCTGAACAGGGCATAGAGTTGATTGAAAAGCAGGTGCAGATCGAAGTGAGTAGAATGCACAATGGTTTTACCTGATTCTATTTTAGCCAGATCTAAGACCTCGTTAATCAACTCCAGCAGATGCTCGGCGCTGTAGCGGATCGTTTCTAAATATTCTTGTTGGGTCTGGGTTAAATCTGATTGATAGTCAAACAGTTGAATAAAGCCCAAAATCGCATTGAGCGGCGTTCGGAGTTCGTGGCTCATATTGGCTAAGAATTGGCTTTTCGCTTGGTTGGCAACTTCTGCATCTTGTTTGGCTTTCTGAAGTTCTTGAAATTTCTCGGTTAACGTTTCCGCCATCTGTTGGAAGTTACGCATTAACAAAGCCAGTTCAATCGCCGGACTTTTCGACCAATGAATGGTTTGTTTTTCCAAAAGACGATTCGGGAGGTTGGTTGTAACGTCGATAAGTTGGGATAAGGGTTTGACCAACTGACGGCTAATCAAAGTTGCCAGAACCAGAGCCATACCTGAAATTGCCAGTAAGATCGCTAGAGTTTGGATGTGGATTCTTTGTACCGCATGAACGTAAGGTTTCGCTGGAGATTCAAGGACGAGAATCCAAGGCGCGATCAATTCGGGAACGGTTTCACGAATGAAAAATGAGTTCGTCCAGCGCACCATATACAGGGGACTCCCTTCTGTTGGCAACCATTGATAAGTCCCTTGCTTCAGGGGAACTTTTTCTCCGGTTTGGTGTTTGTCGAAAGGAGTCCCTTGGGTTCGTTCGGTTCGGGTACTGCTGATAATGTTATGGTCTCGATCAACTAAAGTGGCTTGCAATTGTGATTCGTCGAGGGATTCTCGCATCAGCGATTCTAGGGGAGCCAGATCAACTTCCCCCCAAACATTGCCCCACACTCTTTGGTCTTCAATAATGGGCTGTTTGAAGAGTATGCGATCTGTTGAGGTCGGATCAAGACTGCCAACGAATAATTCAGATTTTGTGGGATTCTTAGAAGTGGGGAAATCATTACTCTGCAAGGGCTGTTCTTGTTGGGGAGGAGATACGGCGATAATTTGATCGCGATCGTTAACAATGACAAGATGGTGAAAGTCTAGGAAAAGGTTGCGGGTGGTATCGAGTTTCTGTTGAAGTAAGGCGGGATTGCTTCTTGATGCAAAAGTGACTTCGGCGATCGCTTTTAATCCCTGTTGGTGTTGCTCGTACCAATTGCGGATCAGAGCATTAAGGTGATGGGAAGTGGTTTGTAGCTTTAGATGCTGTTCGGCTTTGATATTATCAACCACTTGATGACTATCGGCTGCCATAAAAAAGAGGGTGGGAAAAAAAACAAAGGCAACAAGAATATTGAAGAGGGTTTGTTGCAGCGAAAGTAAACTGAGAGTAGGCGATCGCGAAAATAAGCGATGAATAGGTATATACGTGAGAATTAAACTGGCAGTCAAGGCGTTAAAAATACCATTAACTGACTGCTTGAGCATGATGATTTTAACTTGGGTCGGATCGACTTTTAAGACTTGTCCGTAGAAGAAGATAACCAGCGGGATGCCGAGTATCAGCCAATATACACCATCGAGAAGTGCTAAATTTTGTTGGTAGCGGCGGTAGAGAATGCTAACAAAGAGAAATTCACAGGTAAAAATAATAATTGCATAGGGATGTTTCCAGAGAAAATAGGTGATGCTTGCTGAAGCGATCGCCGCCACTAAGCCCCATCTCTCTCCATACAAGCAGAGGACAAGCCAAACCGCGATCTTACCAAACAGGAAATCGATATGAAAGAAAAAAGACCAACGAAAGTAATTTCCTAATATCCCCAACGCAATTAATAAGATTGCGCCAAAGCTGCTTTTGGACAATAACGATGATTTTGATGGGTTTAAACTCATCTGATCTTGACCTTTGTTCTTGAGACCCCTTCTAAAATACTAAGCGATCGTCAGAGTAGGGTAGAATATTTTCGCTATTGCCAGGTGAGTTTACTAAGAGTTTAGCCTGCAACTATTTCCTGTACTGCGGTAGCCTTTTTGAGCGGTGGTTTGGAAAGCCAAAAGACAGCTCAGAAGTTGAAAAAATAACCGAGATTTTTGTTCAAATTTCGCGACGATTTCAGTTTCAATTTACCCGTTTGATTGATTGATTATTCAATCTTTAGTCTAAACTCCAGTCAAGAGCCAGCCTTGACCCGAAGCGATCGCGAAAACCACTGGGAAGAAAAAAACTGATCGTTCGCTTTTTGGATACCGTATAATACGTGATACACTGCTCATTGAAGTGAGAGCGGTGACGCTTGGGATAGCCAGGACTAGGGCCAATCCATCTTTCAACCCTAACCACCAGATGAGTATCTCGACCTCGGTACTGGCAGATTTGGTGCAAACTTTGCCCAAACTGCGACCTCAAATTTATTTTAAATCATCGTTGACGGCGCTTTCTCATGCGATGGAAGATCAGGTTTTAGCGGGAACCGATCGACCTCTGGTGATTGCCACTTTTCAGCGAGAGCGTTTTTATCGTCAAGAGGCTCACCGCTATCGACGGATCGCCCAACGCAGCGATCAAGTTTATGTCATGGCGACGCCGGAAACAGAGTTCAAGAACGCATCGCTAGAGCTTGAAATGGTGGCGTTTGCGGCAGAAGATCAGTTGAGCCTAGAATGGAATTTGGTTGTCCTGGGTCAGTATTATTCTAGCTGTTTGGCTTGTGTAGAACGGCGAAACTTAGCGGAAAATTCCCAAATTCCCGAACAACTGGCAATGGATCAAGCCAGACCTTTTGAGGGAATTTGGACGAGCGATCGCCAAGTTTGCTCGAAAGTCGCCCAACTGTTGCTAGAGCGGATTGTTTATTATCGGCCAGAATTGGGTGATAAAGTCGAACAAGCACTCAAGGTTTATAATATCATTCCGCCTGCGGGAAAACGGGAAAAATCAACTTCTCGAACTTCTAGAAAACAACAGTCTTCCCTTCCAACTCAGCTAGAATCTGACTTATCTTCCTCTCAATTAAGCGATGCCTTTGCTCAACGCTTAGTCACCTATTTACAAGCAGGTCAACACAAACTACTCCGAGTTTACCGTTCACTGGCCGCTCAGGAACGCAAAGAACGGTTAGTTAACTCGATCACCCATGCCATTCGACAATCCCTCAATCCCCAGGAAATTATTAAAATTGCCACTGGGGAACTGGGAGAAGCGATGCAAGCCTGTCGGTGTTTAATTTATCGGTGTAAGTCCACTGATGAAGAGGTTGTTCTCAGCGATGAATACCGCTGCTGTTACTCCAACGACGACTCCGCGAGTCCGGTTGATTCTGTGATCGCACAAACCTGGCCCCTACAAAGTAATCCGATTTTTGAAGCCGTTGTCAAACATCAAGATCGAGTTTACTTAGTCGATACTTCTTTATCTCCCGAAGCCGCGATCAAATCTCCAAAAAATCGTCATCTTCCGCCGGAACTGTTAAAACCACAAGTTCAAAAGACCATCAAAAAATTAGCGGAGTCCTGGCAAATTCGCGGCTGGTTAATGGCACCGATTTTGTATCAGGGAAAATTACTCGGGATGGTCGAGCTGCACCAGTGTATCCCGGAATCGGAAATTTGGAAAGAAGATGAACTCTCCTTAGTTGATGCGATCGCCACGCAACTGAGTGCGGCTTTAATTCAAGCGCAAACCTACGCAAATCTCGAAGATCTCAACCAACAATTGGAAGCTTTAGAACGAACCCGCAGTAATTTAATTGCGATTACCGGGCATGAACTTCGCACCCCTTTATCGACGATTCAAGTGTGTTTAGAAACGCTCAGTCAAGAGCCGGATATGTCGTTAGAATTGCGACAGGTGATGTTAGAAACGGCGTTAACAGATGCCGAACGATTAAGAAAATTGGTGCAGGATTTCCTCACCCTTTCCAATCTCGAAAGTGGGCGGGTCGATTGGAACCCCGAAACTTTACCTTTAAAAGAATGTGTGGATTTGGCAATTAGTGGACTTCGCGCCCGTTTTTCGGAGACTGTATTACCTGAAATTGATACCGAAGTTCCCGATGATTTACCGTTAGTTAAAGCGGATGGGGAATGGTTAGTTGAATTGCTTTCCAAATTATTAGATAATGCTTGTAAGTTTACCAGTCCGGAAGGAAAAGTAACGATTAAAGCCAAACGCAATGGCAATCAAATGTTAGAAGTAACGGTAGCCGATACCGGACGAGGAATTGAACCGAACCGTTTAGAAGCAGTTTTTGATCGTTTTTATCAAGAAGAAGGTTCGCTCAGACGCACGGTTGGGGGAACGGGTTTAGGACTGGCTATCGGGAAACAAATTGTTACCGGTTGGGGAGGAGAAATTTGGGCTGATTCTGCGGGCAAAAATCAAGGTAGTGAATTTCATTTTACCGTTCCTTTTGTCGAAGCGTAAATCAGTCACCAGTCACCAGTCACCAGTCACCAGTGAAGAGGGAACACCGGAACACCGGAACAGTCAAAAGGCAAAAGTCAAAAGGCAAAAGTCAACACAGTACCCTGTCCCCTGAAAAACAGGTCACTGGTTACTGTTCCCTAATAACTGTTCCCTAATAACTGGTGACTGGTGACTGAATACTGGTGACAGGTGACAGGAGGTGGGGAGGTGGGGAGGTGGGGAGGTGGGGAGGTGGGGAGGAAAGAAGTCGTGATGTCAGTCGTCGTGATGTCAGTCGTCAGGAGTCAGGAGTCAGGAGTCGTGATGTCAGTCGTCAGGAGACAGGAGGAAAGAATTACCTATTACCTCTTGCATGGTTGCCTTTCCCCTTTCCCCTTTCCCCTTTCCCCTTCCCCCTTGCCTCTTCACTGGTGACAGGTGTTGCAGCGAGGGCTTGCGCGGGTTTCCCCCATGAGCGACGGATGTTCCCGGAGGGTGACTGAATACTGTGTAACGGTTCTTTACGATCGCGACTGATTCGACAATATCAGTGATACGATGCCGTAAAAACCTTACTATAGACCTTCTATGGCAGAACAACTGAGTGGAAAACCTCCGGTTTTCGGTGGTAGCACAGGTGGCTTACTCTCGAAAGCCGAACTGGAAGAAAAGTATGCGATCACCTGGACTAGCCCCAAAGAACAAATCTTTGAAATGCCTACAGGTGGCGTCGCTGTGATGAATGAAGGTGAAAACCTTTTATATCTGGCTCGCAAAGAACAATGTATCGCTTTGGGAGGCCAACTGCGGACAAAATTCAAGCCGAAAATTGACGACTATAAAATCTACCGCATTTTTCCGAACGGCGAGATGCAATACCTGCATCCGAAAGATGGCGTATTCCCTGAAAAAGTTAACGAAGGCCGTGACTACTACGGTAAAATCGAGCGTAATATTGGGGCCAATCCCGATCCGGCTAAACTCAAGTTTAGTGGAAAAACAACTTACGAAGCTTAGTGTTTGGTGTTTGAGCAACGCTGACTAATGTATTGCTACGCTGTTTAGATGGCAGGATGAAGGATTAAACTGTCCCTTCATCCTTCACTGTTTGATTACCTCTCGATCGCCATGATTTTTCCGGATTTCTCGCAATTTCAACAACTTGCAACTCAAGGTAATTTTATTCCGATTTATCAAGAATGGGTCGCCGACTTAGATACTCCGGTTTCGGTTTGGTATCGGGTCTGTGCGGGTCAGCCTTATAGTTTTCTGCTAGAATCCGTTGAAGGTGGCCAGAAGTTGGGACGATATAGCTTTGTCGGTTGTAACCCCGTTTGGGTGTTAGAAGCCCGAGGAAAACGGACGACTCAAACCTATCGAGATGGCACAATAGAGGAATTTGAGGGCGATCCGTTTAAAGTTCTGCAAAACTGTCTGGCACCTTATCATCCAGTAAAATTACCGCAGTTACCGCCTGGAATTGGGGGTTTATTTGGGTTTTGGGGCTATGAACTGATTCGCTGGATCGAACCCCGTGTTCCGGTTTATGAACCGACAGAAGATCAAATTCCCGATGGCTTGTGGATGCAAGTTGATCATCTGATTATTTTCGATCAGGTTAAACGAAAAATTTGGGCGATCGCTTATGCCGATACTCGCAATGGGGATCTCGAAACCGCTTATCAACAAGCTTGCGATCGCGTTACGCAACTGCTTGATAAATTAGAGTCACCGCTGTTTTCACGGGAACGAACGCTGTTACAGTGGACACCACCCACAAAAGATAAACAACCGTTAAACGAAGGCGAAATAAACGGTTATCGCAGTAATATTTCCCGAGAACAATTTTGTGCCAATGTCGAAAAAGCCAAAGCTTATATTAAAGCCGGAGATATCTTTCAAGTTGTCTTGTCGCAGCGACTCGAAGCGCTTTACGAAGGCGAACCTTTTGGATTGTACCGTTCTTTGCGGTTAGTTAATCCTTCTCCTTATATGGCTTATTTTAACTTTGGAAATTGGCAGATGATCGGATCGAGTCCGGAAGTGATGGTGAAAGCCGAAACAACGCCGGAAGGAAAAACCATCGCCACGTTGCGTCCCATTGCGGGAACTCGCCGTCGGGGACAAACAACCGCCGAAGATGATGCATTAGCAACTGAGTTGCTTGAAGACCCCAAAGAAATTGCCGAACACGTGATGTTAGTAGATTTGGGGCGAAATGATTTGGGGCGAGTTTGTCGCAGTGGTAGCGTCCGAGTTGATGAATTAATGGTGATTGAAAGATACTCTCATGTGATGCATATTGTTAGCAATGTTGTGGGAGAATTAGCAGAAAATAAAACGGCTTGGGATTTATTAAAAGCTTGTTTTCCCGCCGGAACCGTCAGCGGGGCGCCGAAAATTCGGGCGATGGAAATTATCCATGAGTTAGAAGGTTGTCGTCGGGGACCTTATTCGGGGGTGTATGGCTATTATGATTTTGAAGGACAGCTTAATAGTGCGATTACGATCCGAACGATGTTGGTGACTCCTGAAACCGATGGTAAATTAACGGTTAGTGTTCAGGCGGGGGCGGGTTTAGTGGCTGATTCCGAACCTCAGAAAGAATACGAAGAAACCCTCAATAAAGCCAGAGGTTTATTAGAAGCGATTGGTTGTTTAATAACCGACTAGACTGAGAACAATTGGGGTGTGAAGCTTGTTGTTGGGAATTGAATTGATAATAATTAACCTTGACAAGAGCGTTTTTCTACGAAATCTATTTCAACAAACGATTGACAACAAACGACAACATCATGGACTTTTATATTGTTGATGTTTTTGCAGAGGATAAATATGCGGGGAATCAGTTAGCTGTTGTCTTCGGAGAGGGAGTCGAATCTTTATCCGATGCAGAAATGCAGCAAATAGCCCTGGAGATGAATTATTCCGAAACATCCTTTATTCCGTCTACTCAAACCGAAGATGGCGGCTATGATGTGCGAATCTTTACGCCTCAAAAAGAATTGCCTTTTGCGGGTCATCCCACTTTAGGAACGGCTTACATTATTCAACAAGAAATTATTCAAAAACCCATTGAACAAATTCTTTTAAATTTGGGAGTTGGACAGATTCCCGTCACTTGGACTCAAGATGAGGATGGGGATGAAATTTTATGGATGCGACAGAATCAACCGGAATTTTATCAAACTTTAGCGGTTGATTTGGTGGCGGAAGCTTTGGGGTTAGAGGAGACAGAAATTGATGCTAAATTTCCGATTCAAGAGGTTTCTACGGGAATTCCATTTATCTTAGTTCCCGTGACGAATTTGGCAGCTTTGAAGAAGGCAAAAGTGAATTTAGAACCCTATTCAAAGCTGATGGAAATCACCCATTCAACTGAAATTTTAGTCTTTTCTCCCGAACCTTATAGTCCGGAAAATCATATTAGTGCGAGAATGTTTGCCCCGGCTTTGGGAATTCCAGAAGATGCGGCAACGGGAAGCGCTAACGGATGTTTGGCGGGATATTTGGTACAACATTCTTATTTTGAGAAAGATGATATTGAAGTGAAAGTTGAACAGGGTTATGAAATTAATCGTCCTTCTATTTTGTATATAAAAGCCCGACAAGTTACTGATAGGATTGAAGTCAGGGTAGGAGGAAAAGTTGTAAAAGTGGCAAAGGGAGAACTGTTTTAACCTTTTTTGAGAATTACTCAATAACGGTGTGCGATCGCCATAACTTTACATCCCAAAAACCGGGTTTCTATGAAGAAAGCGGGTTTTTCGCTAGATCGGGTCAATTTGCTGGGCTTGCGGAATTCCCAATGCAGGCAATGTAGAAAAAATCACAATCAACGATGATTGTCAAGCATCTGAAAACATCCCGCTTTTTTTGTGATTAACTCAATCATGCTAACCCAGTTTTCTACGCTTACTCTCTCAAATTTTTCTGCATTCTGTCTTTTATCAGGTAGTTTATTTTTGACTCCAGCAACCAGAGCAAATGCAATACCCCCGCGTGTTAACGGAGGATTCACCCAGGTTGTTAGCCAAGCACCAGCCCAAGAGATTGATTTTTATACCGATCATTTCTTCTATCAAGCTAACCCGGAATTGCAAGGTCGCAAACTGACCAGTAGAGATCGAGATTATCTTCGTGAATGGGATAATTTACGAGCCGCAATTGCACCCCTAATTAAGCCAACTGAGGAAGCTTGTCCTTTTGAAAAACCTGATGGTAGGTGGGAGTTTGATATTGATGGAAAACCAGAGTCTTATTCTAGCGCCTATGACTATTTAGCAGATGTAATTTTTTATAGTCGCTATCCTCAAATGCTTGGACAAAAGCTCAGTCCGGGAACGGTTTTCGCTCGGGAATGGTCAACAATTAGAAAGAGACTTTATGTGTCTACTTGTGGCCTATAAACCCGCCTAAAACTGTATTTTATACTCCTACGAATCTCAAATCTAATTCGATTTTCTCAACAATGCCATGCCCCAAAAATCCAGCTTGATTATTGCTTCGCTTCGGGTTATAATGATTATGATTTTGGCAAGTTTTATGGGAGCGATCGCAGGCTGTAAAAATTCTATGGCTTCTAATACCTTAGCCTTGACTGATGCTCAAACTCAACCTAAAGTGAGAGTTAAAGCTTCCAGTTCAGAAGCAACTAACCAACCGAATTCTGTTGGTTCGCCGAGTGAACAAGTAGCCGATAATCCGACTATAAATAACAACAATTATCAACAGCAAGCGGCGTTACCTGAATATTGTTCACCCGATGAATACAAAAGCTTTTTTGAGCATTTTGTTCGGGGTCAAGATTACCAAGGAAACGAAACACGTTTTACCTATACCGCAGATACAATCGAAGTTCGGGATTATGAAAATCCCAGTAATCTCATAGAAGTGTTGAGTAAAAAAGATGATGAATTTAGTATTAATTTGAGAGATTACCGTTGGGTACAACTGGTGCCTTCTAGTATAGATAACAGTCCCTATACTCGCTTGAAAATTGACTTAATACGCATTAACAATAACACGTTTCGAGTAGACTATATCAAGGCTGAATATGCTTATAATCCTCAACTGGGTCAAGAGGAATATCTTGTTAGCACCTACGGAGAACCTGGGGCTTATATTTTTGAGCATCGTAATGGTTGCTGGAATCTAACGCAAAAGTTGCAATAGATAACAGCAGCAAATTCTAATTGGAGAAAGGAAGATTGCTTTAAGTAGGATTAAGAAAAACCTCTAAAATAATTTCTTAATCCAATTTTGTTCTTGGCTGCGTTCCCATTCTTCCCATTCTTGTTGATTAGAAGTTTTGGGATAATTCGGACGATAATTTTCATCAAAACAAGCAGCACCACCGCCTCCAAGAACACAATCAACTTCGGTTTGAGTGCGAGGAACTAGCACAATGGTTTTGGTTTTTTCCGTTGAGGGTGGAGGTTGAAGGGGTGGTGTAATTACTTTGGGTTCTTGGGGGGGTTGAGACTTGGGATATTCTGGAAGGATAGGAATGGTTTGAGTTTGTTCCACAGGTTGAACACCTTTTTTGGAGGTGATTGTTGATAGGAGAAAGCCCGCTATCAACGTCGTTGCTAAAACGACTCCCAAAAATTGCAGTCTGGTCAGTTGATTGGCTTTTGTTGAATCTGATGCCATTTATATCTCTCCTAAAAATTAGAGGTCAAATGGGGAATGAATTCAAGCTAAATCTATTATACCGAGATCGGACATAGAGTTAAAGATGTATCGAAAAAATGAAGACATCAACTCCTCACCGGAAGAGGGTATAACCCCCCATGACTTTGAGGATTCCTAAATCCGTTTGGCTACACAATTAATACTGTAAATCCTTGGGGAAGTCAATTCTTCTTAAATTCGCAGAACAACCGGAAAAAGCCTTGCAACAACTGTTAAATGATCAAGGGATTATTTTTCTCAAAGAGGTATTAGTATGTACGAATACATCGTGAAGTTTACCAATGAAGAATTCCCCTGTCAACGAATTCGCTCTGAGCGGTGGCTTGATGTTGGTTCTGTGCTGGAAATTAACCAAGAAAAAGGTAGAGTGTTCGCTTCAGTTGCAGTTGTGATCAAACAATATTCTGCCGAGTTGAAAGATTATGATGCTATTCTACATCTAGATTTACTGCAATACATCGTCCCTCTAAACGGTATTATTAAACGATTTTACCTGCCAGATCAATTTCAGTTTGAACAGAAAAAATTATTAAATTAACTTAACATTTTTTAGCGTTTGGGATGTTAGGATGCAAGAATGCCAGACCTCTTTCTCACCACCTCCGGTCTTCCCTATCAATCCAATCATAGTCACGCAAATATTTAAGCATTTTGTATTATTTACCCGGATAGCCAGGATAAAGACTGTTGGGGGTCAAGTTTGCCCTATTTTTGACAAAATCTCCGAAAAAAAGAGAACCTACTCCAGAAATAGAGATAAAAAGCAACTTCTCTAAACAGGAGGAAAGATTCAGACTGACTTAACCGAACTTTAAGATTGCAATGCGATCGCAATATTAGCGGAAAAGTGGCTTTTTGGTGACGGACTAAAAAACGTTTTCAAAGGGGTGCTTTTTTGTTCCTTCGCCGTAAAAATTGTTTCATTTCTACATAAAACCGATAGCAAAATGTTAAGATATAGCCATATAGCAACGCAAACACGAGAAAATCGAGTATTTTTAAGATCCCATCTCTAAGTTTGAAAAATCATATAAAAACAATGAGTAATAATACTGAAACTACAACTTTAATCTTTGTTGATTCTCAAGTTGACAACTATCAAACCTTAGTAAAAGAAACCACACCTAACACAGAAGTTATTGTTCTGAACTCCTCTGAAGATGGCATCGAACAAATAACTCAAGCCTTAGCCGGACGTGCAGAAATTGACAGCATACAAATTATTTCTCACGGGAACGACGGACAGTTAAATCTGGGCGCAACAGCGTTAACTTCCGAAAATATTAACAGCTACACTCAACAGTTGAGTCAGTGGAGAAATTCTCTCAAGCAAAATGGTGATATTCTCCTTTTCGGCTGTAACGTTGCTGCTTCCGATATTGGGAAAAATTTCGTACAACAGTTGAGTCAAATCACTCAGTTAGATGTCGCTTCATCAGAAAATTTAACCGGAAATGTTAATCTAGGCGGAGACTGGGTATTAGAATACGCAACCGGGTTAATTGATGCGCCTCTCGCCCTGCAAATTGGAGCGATGGAGGCTTATAATAATGTATTGGCAAACTTTACCGTTGACAGCGTTGCACAACTAACGACTGCCTTAGCTCAAGCCCGTAATAACTTTGAAGCGGATGAAATTACTTTGGCGGGTAATATTAACGGATTTACTAACTCCTTTGCGATTGATATTCAAGATGGTGAACCTCTGACAATTAGCGGAAATGGTAATACAATTGATGCGGGTAATAACACACAAATTTTCCGCATTGTTAACGGAACAATTGTTTTATCTGACCTTACCTTGCAAAATGGTCGCGCTAGAGGAAGCGATGGAACCGATGGCGGTGGCGGAGGTTTGGGCGCTGGCGGTGCCTTGTACATAGACGGGGGAAACGTCACGGTTGAAAATGTCACTTTTAACAACAACCAAGCTATTGGGGGAAGTTCTCCCAACGGTGCGGGACGGGGAGGGGATGACCGGAGAAGTGGTGAAGCAGGGGGAAATGGGGGCGGCTTGAATGGTCGTCAAAATGAAGATGAGAATGGTACAGGAGGTGCTGGAGGCGGACGAGAAGATAACGGTAGCCCAGGAAATGCGGGTCTATTTGGTACTGGCGGAGGTGGTGGTGGCGGTGGCGGTGGTGGCGATACAGAACCTAACTTTGGAGATAGAGGAGGGGATGGCGGTAATGGTGGTGATGGTGGCTTTGGTGCAGGTGGCGGTGGCGGTGGTGGTGGTGGAAAAGACTTTGAGTTAGATCCCGAGAATGGGGGTGGTGGTGCTGGAGGAACAGGAGGAGAATTTGCAGGAGATGGTGCTGCGGGTGTTGGGGGCGGCGATAGCAGAGATGGCGGTCGAGGCGGCGGCGGTGCCGGTTTGGGTGGGGCAATTTTTGTTAATTTGGGTGCTTCTTTAAACCTCATTGATGCAACATTTAATAATAATAATGCTCAGGGAGGAACGGGAGCGAATAACGGTCAAGGTCGAGGCGGGGCAATTTTTGTTAATTCTGGTGCTACTGTTAGTGCTGTAGGCACAAATTATAATGGAAATTCTGCCTCAACAGCCGATAATAATGTATTCGGAACGATTGGTAATCTTACCCTTCCCACCCTGCAAGTTTTTGACTTAACCACCCCTGTTGAACCGGATACAAATGGAGCTTTTCGCTTGACTCTCAATCAAGTTTTTGCTAATGATATAGAAGTCAATTATAACATAGCTGGAACCGCAACGGAGGGAACCGATTATACAATTGCTGAAAGTGTTACGATTCCTGCGGGTGAAACTCAAGTAGAAATTCCGGTCACAATTTTAGATGATACTCGTTTTGACCCCGATGAAACAATTGTTTTAACTCTCGCCCAAGGAAATCCTAATTTTTATACCATTGGTTTTTCTAACACTGCAACACTCACTATTGATGATAACGAACCGGAAGTTAGTATTACAGCCGGAACAAATCCAACAGAAGAAAATCAAGTTGCAGGAATATTTAATATTGCGTTAAGCGAACCCGCTCCTGCTGGGGGACTTGCAGTTGAATATACGCTCGCAGGAACCGCTGCTTTAGATGATTATACCGCCAGGTTAAACGGTGCGGAAATTCCGGTCGGTTTTCTTATTATTCCCGAGGAAGATACGGCTGCTGAAATTAATATTGAACCCATTGATGATTCTTTAATTGAAGGAGAAGAAACCCTAGAAATTAGTCTAATTGAACCCGTTGATTTAGAAAATTATGCGGTTCAAGATGATGCAGCCACAGCAACGCTGTCAATTATTGATAACGAAAAACTCCCCAT
>JAYKHV010000096.1:0-86735 GCA_035285085.1 Lyngbya sp.
ATTGCCGGGGGTGATGGGGTGATGGGGTGATGGGGTGGTGGGGAGAAGATTTTTTTCCGATGAAAAATAGCTTTTTGTTAATAAAAATTCCCCCCATCTCCCTACCTCCGGTCCTCCCCACCCCCCCCACCAATCAAATTTTCGGGCTAGAACGAAACGGCCCTGGTTTATCCCGGGGATTCGAGAGGGGCTGGGGGAGAGGTACTTTGCAAATATTTCTCGACTTTGAAACAGCCCTGCGATCCTCGGGGGATTGGGAATATAACATCTGTAGCATTCTTTTTTGGATTTCATCTTAACTGGCAATTTCTTCTAACTTTTGCCAATCTTTGATAATAATTTTTCCACCCCGTTGATAGACAATTGCTGATTTAATTGTTTTCATCAAACGCAAACATTCTTCATAGGTAATCCCAATACTCCGAGCAATTTGAGCATAGGAAAGATGGAGATTTAAACAGTCTCCACCCTCAACAGGTTGGGTTCCATAACGGTTGGCATAATATTGAATCAAGCGTACAATTCGCACAATAGCCCGTTCAGAAATTAAGCCATGTACGGTATTATGAAGGTGTTGTAAACGTTGGTTGAAAACTTCTAGAATTCTGAGGGCGACTTCCGGTTGATGACGAATGGTTTCTAATAAGGCTTCTCGTTCAATTGTTAATACAATAGAATCCGTTTGACAGCGAACCGTCGCCGGAGCGATACCGTTACCAAAAATAGCAGGCGCCGCAAAAATTTCACCAGAAGCAATGATTCGCACTAAAGTTTCTTTACCATTAACCGCAGTTTTCCAAACTTGTAGCGTTCCTTCTATTAAAGCATAAAGTTGAGGCGGAAGACAATCACCTTCACAGATAACAATTTCATCTTTTAGATAATGTTTAATCACTGTGTGGGATTGAAGTTGTTCAAGCGCCCCAGAATCAAGATTATTCAACACCGAGATTTTTGTTAAAGATTCCCTTAAAGATTGCATCTGATTTCTACAAGCTAAAATATGACCTTACCATTTATGAGCTAGCTCAGATACAAAGCAAAAATAATTCGCTACAGTAAAGACAACAATAAGTTTACCGCAAAAGCCAAGAATTTGAGATTAAGTATTCATTCCTAAGTAAGATTTGAGATTTGACGGTAACAATTGAGAAACCACAGGATAAAAATGATGAAGAATACAATTGCAACACCCAACGCTTCTTACAATACAAATTTACAAGCTTTGATTGAATATCCTCAGCAAGGCATTTTAAGCAAGGTTATTCTCAAAGATGAAAACTGTCAATATACGCTGTTTTGTTTGGCAAAAGGAACAGAAATTGAAGAACATACTTCGACTCGAAATGCAACCATAATGGTGTTTGAGGGAGCGGGTAAATTAACCCTGAATGGAGAAGAAATTCGGTTAAATCCTGGGGTTTTTGTGTTTATGCCTGCCCATGCTCCCCATGCGCTAGCAGCCGAAGAAAATCTAGCTTTTGTTCTCACCCTTTCTGAACAGCCTCAAGTCAAAAAAGTTGTTAGTCCCCAAACCATTGAACTGATTAAATCGACCGCTCCTTTGTTAAAAAAACAGGGTCAGCAGATTACAAGTCGGATGTATGAAATTATGTTTCAAAATCATCCCGAAGTCAAAGAACAGTTCAATATGCGAGACCAAGAAAACGGTTCTCAACCCGCTCGGTTAGCCACCGCAATTTACAGTTATGCGACTCACATTGATGATTTAGAAGCTTTAAAATCAATGGTGGAAAGAGTCGCTCATCGACACGTTGAAACTCATGTTCAACCGGAACAATATTCGATTGTTGGTGAGAGTTTGTTACGGGCGATGAAAGATGTTTTGGGTGAAGAAGCTGTAACCGATGAAGTGATGGCAGCTTGGAAAGAAGCCTATCAACTTTTAGCAGAAGTTTTCATCAACAGAGAACATCAAATTTATGAACAAGAAGCCTAAGAGGTTCAAACTTTAAAATTTGAGGATGGGTTGCGTTGATGTTAACCCATCTTTTATACTTTGAGGAAGGGGAAGATTGTTGTTCAAATTGAGAGTAATCTGTAAATTTTTAAGAAAATTTTACAGATTGGGGTTGCTCTACCTCCTCAACTTATGGTTTACTAAGAAATAAATCTAGTAATTAGAACGAACAGCCAGCCATGACAACTCATTTTATTAGTGCCGAAATTGACTTACAAGAATCTCCTCAACAGTTGCAGCAAGAGATAGAAGCGGAACTGCAAAAACGAGGTGAACCGCTGCGTTGGGCGATTACAAACGTTGACGAACAACAGCAGAAAGTTCATGTCGAAGCTGTTGTTCTCGCCGAGGAAAAATCCTGATAATTTTTCGAGATCAGGCTTGGTTTTGTGAACGTTGAATTTGGGAAATCGCACCCACGAGAATTTGATGTTCTTTCACTTGAATGCGAGCGTGAAGCGTTTCTGCGGTATCATCGGGTAAAACGGGAACAGCGGCTTGCATTAAAATCGGGCCGCTATCAACTTTTAATTCGACTAAATGCACGGTGCAGCCTGTAATTTTTACTCCTGCTTCTAAGGCTTGTTCAATCGCCCGAATTCCCGGAAAACTAGGTAATAAACTGGGGTGAAGATTGATAATTTTTTGGGGAAAAGCATCGATTAAAACCGGAGTCACAATTCGCATCCAACCCGCCATTACCACCCAGTCTACCTCATATTGATTGAAGGTTTTAACAATATCTTGATCGAGGTCTTCTCGCTTAGAATAATGGCGGTGATTCAGCAAAATAGAAGTTACCCCAAACTTTTTCGCCCGTTCCACAACTTTAGCATCAGGATTATTATAGATTAAAACCTGAATTTGAGCATTGAGTTTTTGTTCGGCGATCGCTTGGGCGATGGCTTCAAAGTTACTCCCACTTCCTGAAGCTAAAATTCCTAATTTCAGAGGAGAACCTGTTAACGGAACAGCCTGGAAAATTTCGGGAGAAATCAAGCTAGGTGTGGGATCGACAGACGTGAAATCGGAACTCATTGATGGGATAAAAACTTACAAATTGAATTTTACTTTTATGATGAAATCTTCACCAAACTCTAATCAAAGCCAACTCAAACAAGAAGCGATCGCCGCCTGGATTTTTCTTGCTCCTGCTGCCATTTTAATGGCTATCTTTGTCCTTTGGCCGATCGCTTACCTATTCTATCTCAGCTTTACTCAAGGTAATTTTACCATTTCGGGGGTTCATTGGGTAGGCTTGAAAAATTATTGGCGTTTGTTGGTGAGTCCAGATTTTTGGCAAGTTATGGGGAATACGGTTTATTTTACCATTGCTACCGTCATTCCAAGTTTAATTATTCCTCTCATTTTAGCGGTGTTGTTGGATCAAGCTTTGGCGTTGCGGGGAATTTTGCGGACTGCTTATTTTATCCCCTCAATTACTTCCTTGGTTGCTGTTGGTTTGGGATGGCGTTGGTTGTTTCAAAATGATGGTCCGATTAATGCATTTTTATCGAGTTTAGGGTTTGATCCAATTCCCTGGTTAAGCAGCACAGTTTGGGCGATGCCTGTCTTAATTTTACTCAGTATTTGGAAGCAATTAGGCTTTAATATGGTCGTATTTTTAGCCGGACTTCAAGCCATTCCCATCAACCGTTATGAAGCCGCAGAACTGGATGGCGCCAACCCTTGGCAACAGTTTTGGTACGTTACTTTACCGGGATTAAGACCGACTTTAGTGTTTGCAACTGTGACCACAGCAATTTTTACGTTGCGGAGTTTTGAACAAGTTTATATGATCACCGGAGGCGGTCCGCTTAACTCAACCAATTTGTTAGTTTATTATATTTACGACCAAGCTTTTGCTCAATTTGATTTTGGGTATGCGGCAGCAGCGGCTACCATTTTATTAGTTGTTGCTTTGATTTTAGTATACATCCAACTGCAAATCTTTGACAACGAAAATTCTTAAATAATTCAGTGATTTGTAACTGCTTCAATTTAAGTTTCAGAAACTCGGTCTAATCTCATTCTTTCCCCTCGGCAATTAAAACAAACGACTAACAAACTCCCAACCATCAAAACTAGACCAAGCAAAATATTCGTGAAATCTAGGCTTCTCCCCAGGTGAACCGTTAACAATTTTTCCAGTAAAAAACAGGGTAAAATAATTCCACTACAACCTAATAAAATTTTCCAAAATAACCGTTTCCTCATCTGCCTGATTATCAATCCTAAGAACGTTCCCAAAGGGACAAAAATCAGAGCGTAATACAGAAATTTGTAGCTTCTCATACTGACAGAATTGCAGGAGTCATCTAAAAGCTGAATAAGCTGAAAAAAATTAATTTCAGGTGCCAGATAAAAGGAATAGAAATTTCCCACTCGATCAATATAAAACCTTACTCTAGAACCTGCATAGGTAACAATAATATGATGAATCTTTTTGTCGGTAAAAACATTACGAACAAGTAATTCGGGGTGAGTACCATTTTCTCCGGTCATGGGAGTTCGCAAGCGGAAAATTAAGTCTGTTTTCTCCTGTCCAAGGGTAAAATTACGTTCATAAGCATCTTCTGATAAAGATACAATTCGGGCTGGCCCTGTTTGTTGTAAATTAGCTGTCGCTACTTTTAGACTAATTGTAAATTCAGAGGTTTCAGTTAATTTTTCGGTCAATACTGTAGCCGGAATAACCGTCGAAAGCCAGTGATTTTTATCGAGAAAAACACCTAAGTTTTCTGTAATATTTGTTGGATTTTCTTGCCAAACTAAATTGGGGAAATTATTCGTTTTATCTTGAATATTTTCCGAATTATTTAACGGATAAAAGGCAATTAAACTCTCCTCTAAAAAACCGATTAAATTATCATTTAAAAAAGCGAGTTTGACTTCTTCTCTATCAATCGAACGATTAGCTATCAAAACTTCTGAGACATATCCATTCCAAGACCGATTACCTGTCTTTTCATTGCCGATTAATAATGGAAAGTTAACATTCCAATTGCTAAAATTTGTGGGAATAGTCGGTAAATTAATCGAGATTAAAACTATAATTGATGTGTAAACCAGAAAACCTAAAGTTAAGTATTTTATCGAAAGAAATCGGGAAATTACCCGAAGATAATATGAAAGGTAATTAAGAATCTTTTCCTTCCATAAATGACAACTTAAACCTCCCAGTAATCCTCCCATACTATTGGTGACAATATCTAGAATAGTAGGTTTTCGCGAAGGAATAAACACCTGTAAAAACTCAATTGTACAGGAGAATACTGTACTAGCAGCGAAAACAATTAGAATAACTTTAACACCAGATAATCTCCTCTGTTGAAGTAAACCAGCCAAGCTGAAACCCAGAGGAAAAAATAGAATAATATTGTTAATAAAATCGGTAAAATCGCTGGGGTTGTGAAAACGGTTGCTGATTTCTTGCCAAGATAAATTGTTCCAGATAAAATCGAATGGAAAGAGAGTTACCAACAAAATAAGCAATAAGCTGGCAATAAAACCCCTAACAAAAATATCCTCACCCCAGGAATTGAAACTCACAATAAATTTTCCATTCTTTTGCAAAGTAGACTATTTCAGGTTGAACTTATACATTAATAAAAATTTCAACTCTCTTGCCATTTTTCTCCAGCCCATCGGAGATAAAATTAACCACCTTCTCAGTTGTAAATAACAAGAAATTTTTTCAGGCAAAGGTAGAGAAACCCGTCCAATTGCCAATGCAAACTCACGAAAACGTCTCCAAGTTGGGAGTAAAATCTTCTTTTTGTTTTGAGGATCAAACCAAGCATCTCGGGCTTGAACCGTCGTATTTGCCTTAACAGATTGTTGAGAATGTTCTCGACGCAAAAAGAGATATTCAGGAACTTCAAAAAATTCCCCCCACAAAGCCAACTCTCCCAATAAGGTTAAATCCGAGCCTTCATAATTACCAATGAGTGCTGTTTTTTTCAAACAATCTGAGCGCATTACTCCCCAAATCGGACTAATTTTAGAACACCCTTCTGGCCCGCTCCGAAATAAAACATCAAGATATTTTCCATATCGTTCGTGAGGCTTAGATGAGCGAAGATTGAGGTCATCTGTGTAATTTTCTTTGATGTATTCTCCCCGTTCATTAATAAAGCGTGTCCGAGGATAACACAAACAAACTGAAGGGTTTTTATCAAGCACTTCTATACACCGTTCTAGGTATTCTGAAGCACAGACATCATCGTGAGCAGCCCACTTAAAATACTCGGCTTGAGACAATTCAACAACTCGATTATAGTTCCAAGCGGCGCCTAAATTTTCTTCGTTGCGATAGTAACAAATCCGAGAGTCTAGAGCCGCATACTTTCTACAAATTTCTTCAGTCTTATCTCTTGAACCATTATCGGAAATAATTAATTCAAAATCAGTAAACGTTTGTTTCAACAGCGCTTCTAAAGCTTCTTCGAGGAATTGATCGCCATTGTATACAGGCATTCCAATACTCAGACGGGGGCGGGATGGGTTCATCGTTTTCTTGAGGTGTAGGTTTGACTTTTTAATCGCAAACAAGCGTGATTTTAACCGAATCACTTTCCGAGTTTATTCAGCAATCTTGTGCCTTTACGCTTCACTTCTTGAGTCACTCTTTCGGCTTTTGTCGTTAGATAATCAATATAATGCGCTCGGAAAAAAGCCTCTTGAGCTTGAGGAGAGGTTGAACACCATTGCTCGTAGGCTGGAATTGCTTTATTATTAATAAAATCCCGCCATCTTTCAATCAGTGCAGGAGGTGTTGTTTCTTGAGCGCGAACTCGGCAATTTTCGACAACAGCTTGACGAAATGTTTTGTCATCACGAAGACGTTTCAAAGCTGCTAATACTTCGGCGACAGAAGTGACCTCAATATAATCTAGTTCACTTTTTCTTTCCGCTTGATAGGCCGATTCATATCCTAAAATAGCAGGTACTCCCGCGTGCCACGCTCCATAAAGCTTTGTTGCTGGCTTGCGGATATATTGTTGACGACTAAAACTGCGTATCGCTAGCACGGCATCAACTTCGCTATAATCGTTCCAACGGTATCCCTGAGCCGATAAATCCGTGCTAACTTTATAGTTAGACAAGCCCAATTCTTGAAGCTGTTTTTCCCAAGAAGGATGCCGCAATTCGGGAACTAACTGCTTCTCAACGCCAAAATAAGCTAAATTCTCAAACCGATCTCCCCGACTCGGATCGCGAGGAATTAATCCGGGCTGAGGCCAATGGGGAATGTAGCTGCTTTCTCCGAGCAACTTTGATTCATTCATCACCTGCAAACGATTCTGCACAACATGAAGTTGAGCATAGGGATGGGGCATTTGATCGGCTTGCAAACAGACTAACAACTGTTTGGGTTTGGGTTTGAGACGATCTGGAAGATATTCTCGATGGGTTAATACAATGCCCTCATCCGGAAGTGTTTTGATCAGTTGACAGGGAAAGTCCTCCGATCTCAGACGAACATAAGTTTGTAACGTCCAATTGTAAGGACCCCGTAGAAAGATCTGCCAGTTGGTATCTACACAGTCTGGTATCGTTTGAGGCCAGTCGTCTTCCGGAATATAAAAGGATATCGGTACTGACATAGGGCTAACCAACTTTACTATCAGAGAACTACAGGAATTAATCTTAATATGCTTCTGTTCATTTCAGTCATGCTGACAAAAAACAGGACTTTCCCCAATCAACAAATCAACACCAGATTAAAGAGGAATAACTTCTGTAGTGACTCCCATGTTTTCAAGCATTTGCTGAATTTCGTCACAGTAGATAGCATTCATCACAATCACTTTATCCGGTTGATATTCTTTCAAAAATTCCGGTGACATAATTTGCTTACCCACACCTGGGATGAATTTTCCATGTCGGTGGGGATTGATATCCACCACATATTGAATTTTATCAATGGTATCGAGAGTGGTTAGAAACGCCACACATTTAGAACCAGAACCCCAAACAACGACCCGTTTTCCTTCCGCTTGCCACTGTTCTAGATTTTCTTTCCAACGGGCTAATTTACCCTGAATTTCAGCGGTAAAATACTGAACATCCTGCTTGAGTTGCTCCAGGGTTTCTTCAAAGGGATGAATCTGTTCAGAAGGCGTTTCAACGGGTAAAGCTTCAATCATCAAATATTGATCGCCATACTCTCGATAAAGATCGGTGATTTCAAAGCCACAAGAGCGGAACAAGCGAGCCAGCGATCCGGGTGTAAAATAAGAACAATGTTCGTAGTAAATATCTTCAAAGGCTAAATCTTTGAGAACTCGAATCGTATCAGGAATTTCAAAGAATACCGGAATATGAGTGCGATCGCCAATGGAACGCCGAACCGTATTGATAAATTCCGCCGTTGGTTTAATATGTTCGAGAGTATGACGACAACAAATAAAGTCACCGACATATTCAGCGTGTTCTTCTGAATAATAAGCTTGAATAAATTTTACCCGATCTGCCGCTTCGCTGTTAACTCGTCCCGGCACAACACTCGGATCAATTCCTACTCCTTGGTTCTCGCCTAACTCACACAGAGAAATCAGAAAATCTCCTTTACTGCAACCAATTTCAACGACATTTTTTTGATGAAGATCGTATTTATTGATGAGGCGATCAGCTAACTCAAAGGCAAATTTATTAAACGTCGGGGAAAAACTCTGTTGGTCTTCGTAGTTGGGCGCGTAAGCTGACCATTTTGAGTCAAACTCTACATTGGTAATAAACCCACAGTGGTCACAAAATCCTAAGACCACATCGCCACAGGGAAAATTAAGCGCTTCTTCCTCAGAAGAAAGCATCAAACAACTGTGAACCGGTACATTTTTAACTTCGTAAAAAATCGAAAGTCCCCGATGACCACAGTTCGGACAGACATAATCATTTCCGAAGTTTTCTTCCGTTTGCGAACCCTGTTGATAAACTTTTTGTTGAATCACTTGAGTTGTTCCTATTTCTACAAAATGCTTTCAAAAATCATCTAGAGGACGACTAACATTCTACTTTTAAATGTTCTAGCCTTGAGGGAGTCTGGTGTTTCTTAACAGTTGCTTTCAAAATTAGCACATTTAAAGCCAATAATCAAGTCTCATTTCTAAATTTATATTTCGGATTTTTCTTGAGACTGAACAGAGCATCCTTTGGAGAAGTCCAGAGGATGCTACACAAAATTTAGATCGGGTAGATTTCAGCCTTAACCTAACTTAAACAAAACTGAAAGAAGGACTCGCTAAATCCAAATCCGTCACCCCTTGAACAATGGCAATCAATTCGGAAGAATTAGACTCATTGCGGAAGATTGCAGTTCCGGCTGGAAGTCCAGAAGGAGAAGCCGCCAGTTGATAGTTAGCCTTGTTCCCATGAAGTTGGATAATATCCTGCTGACCAACACTAAAGTCTGTAATCAAAGCGTAATCATTTAGCCCTTGACTACTAGAAACCCCATCATCATAGTAAGCCTTAAGGTTATCTCCCAAGACAAAGATATCAATACCTCCATTACCTGTTATAACATCCACTTCACCTTGTCCAGGATAATTGGCATTGGTATCGACACTAATCAGCGTATCATTGCGGTCATCATTACCGATTAGGGTATTATTACCATTTTGTTCGGCAATCACCTCACCACCCGGTTCTAACACTTCAATCGCCAATGTAAAACCATTGCTAGCCGTTGCTAAAAAGTCAAGATTGAGGACTCCATCCGTCACCGTTACATCTTCAAAAGTTCTCGGAACAATACGGTCAAGAATTCGATACTCATCCCAAATATCAAAATCATCAAGAACTAATTGATTTTCAATCCGCAGATCAAAAACCCGTTGACCCGCTTGAGTATAAACGTTCTCAATGAAATTGAGGTTAACATCATAAGTGCCATTGGCAATCGGAATTTCATAGGAAAGATTTTTTCCATAACGCTCCGTTTCAAACAGAGGAAACTCATTCGTTCCTTTCACTCCAAAAGGAGAAGTAAAAGTCCCATCAAATTTAACAAATCCAGAGTCAGCCAACCATTTATTTCCGGAATTATCCGTGTAATTTTCCCCGCCAACATTAATCCGAATCGGGATATCATTATCAGCAACGGCGACATCAAAATCAGGAATCA
The DNA here is from genome assembly GCA_035285085.1 of Lyngbya sp. Classification (GTDB taxonomy): domain Bacteria; phylum Cyanobacteriota; class Cyanobacteriia; order Cyanobacteriales; family Microcoleaceae; genus Capilliphycus. The sequence continues at coordinate 10,113 of JAYKHV010000096.1, forward strand.
TTAAACCCTCATAATCGGGGTCCGCACTGGTAATGGTATGGCTAATCATACCCGTATGATTCTCTTCTAACAGCCCATCATCTACCGCCGTCACCGTAACCGATTGAGGAACATTCCAATTACTCGGAGTAAAAGTCACCGTAGAAACATCCGTAGTCAATTGTTCATCCGGCATCACATCCACAACAACATTGGATGTTGGCTGACTGCTTAAAACCAGATTGTAACTATCAGTAATTCCCCCTTCAACCACATTCGTATTCCCTTGAGTATCACTCGCCACCACATAGGGGAAAGAGGGGCCATCTTCGGGAATAATCGGAGAGGCTGTATTAAAGAAATAATCAACCTTGGCCGTAAAAGCCGGAGAATTGCCAGCGTTACCCGCTAAAGTTCCCACCGAATTTGGGGTTAAACTTTGAGTAAAACTGCCTGCGGTTTTCCAACTCGAACCATCCGCAGAATACTCAAGTTGCCATAGATTTCCTTCACGATTAACCCGTAAAAAATTAGCAGAACCGGGATTAACAGTAGTATCAATCTTGGTTTGCGAGGTGCCGTTCGTCGTCGCTGCTGCAAATACCCTCAAGTTCTCGCCATCGTGAAGAGTGTCAAACCGTAGCCAGTTCTTCGCATCTTGTTCAACCAAAATACCTTGAAACTGAAACCCTTGAGAAGGCTGTGAAGCAAACTTCACTTCTAATTCAAAATCCGTATCTACCGCAGGCTGCATCATCCGGACAGCATTGTTACCATTCCAGGCATCATGGGCAGTTCCCCCTGGAACAGATAACTCCAGATGGGCATTTTCGCTGCCTGTTCCGGTAAGCTGATAGAAGCTATTCGTCAAGGGGTCAATAAAAGTCCATTGGGGGTCTAAAGCCACTTGACTAAAATCATCAGAATTGAAAGCCAAAGCTTGCTCTACAACATTAAGAGAAACAGTCGCGGGATTAGAAATCGCACCCTGATTATCTTTAATCGTGTAGGTAAAACTGTCACTTCCAACCAGCCCACTGGTATTGGTATAAGTAATCGTTCCATTGCTATTAACTTGTACACTGCCATTACTGGGCTGATTAACAATCGCTAAAGTCGATACATCTAAACTGCCATCCGTATCGCTATCGTTACTCAAAACATTCAGAACCTTCGCACCCCCAGCGATCGCCGTTGCCGTATCATCATTAGCTACTGGAGACTGATTGGGAGACTGAGTGGGATTGGTCGGATTAGTAGTCGTGGAACCAGAAATCAGAGTGCTACTATTAGACGAACTCGATCCCAAAGGAGTAATCGTTACATCACCAAAGCTGACATCATATTGGTGGGCAACCAATAGAATTGAACCCTTACTCGGATCGGTTGCTTTACCCTGTCCCTGTAAATTCCAACTGGTCGGTTCCGGTTGACCCTGTTCCCAAAGCTTAAAGCTGTAGGACTGACCCTCCGCTCGGGCTTTCAAGTTATACGATCCAGCTTCAATTGTAAACGGAGCTTCTGCGAGACTGTTGAGTTTATTTCCGGTAATCTCAAGTTGACCTTTGTAGTACCAGGCGATCGCCCCATAGGGATTAAAACCGGTCTTGGGTTGAGCGTTCGGGATGGGATCGTCCGTATGTCCAGTCCATCGCATCAGCACCCCAACCCCGGCTTCATCGGCTCCGGGTGCCGCATTCAAACTATTTAACGTAAACGGTACCGTAATCTCGTAATCATCCCAGGAGACATCACCAATCCCCAGTAAGCGATCGTAGCCGAGTTCAACCGGGCGAACCGTATCGCCATCGAGAGTCCACAGACCATCGACAACTTGAGAGACGTCTTGAAGATTGCCCACAGAACTCCAGTCGATGGAATAGGACTCCGGCCAGACGTTTCCAGATTCATAATCAACGGTAATCGTCTGAGTTGAAGTATTTCCCAGAGTATCAGTAGCGGTGACACGAACAATGTCATCAACCGACGAACCATCTAACTCATCGAAAGCGATATCAACATTAAAGTCTCCGGGATTTTGTAATCGGCGAGTATCGGGTCCCAAAGAAAGCGCACGACTGGGGCCACCATTGAGAGAATAGGTGACAGAAGCCAAACCATCAGGGTCAGAAGCGTTACCCAGAATGTTAATCCAGGTTTGAGGTTTACCAACCTGGCCGAAGGTCTGATTGGGTCCATACCAAATATCAATTTCAGGACTTCCCGGTGTCTGTTGAGTCACATTCAGACTGACATTAGCAGCTTGTGAAAGCGCTCCATCATCATCAGCCACCCGATAGCTAAAACTGTCGGAACCGGGATTAGAACCGGTATGAGTATAGGTAATCGTGCCATTACTATTAACAACCGCTGTCCCCGATGACGGTTGAGTAACAATATTCACACTCGCGGGGTTAATCGTCCCATCGGCGTCCGTATCATTACTCAAGACATTCAGCGTTACAGAACCCGCCACAGAGACATTACCACTATCATTATTGGCTACCGGTGCCTGATTCGGTGGGGGAGTGGCAATATTAACCGCAACACTCGCCGGTGATGAAAGTTCTCCATCATTATCAGCCACCCGATAGCTAAAGTTATCAGAACCCGTACCCGAACCCGTATGAGTATAGGTAATCGTGCCATTATTGTTAACAACTGCTGTTCCCGATGACGGTTGAGTAACAATATTCACACTGGCGGGATTGAGCGTACCATCGCTATCAGTGTCATTATCTAAGACTTTAATCACCACCGACTGACTGGGCGCCACTATTGCGGTATCATCATTGGCAACCGGGGCTTGGTTGGGAAGGGCGACATCTTCCGGAACGATGGGAGCGGCAGTATTGAAAAAGTAATCGACTTGGCTGGTAAAAGCCGGAGCATTATTACCCGCATTTCCGGCAAATGTTCCCACCGATGTGACATTGAGCGCTTGAGTGAAGCTGCCTGCACTCGCCCAGGTTTGTCCATCTGCCGAATACTGTAATGTCCAGGTTGAGCCTTGACGATTGACTCTCAGATGAGAAGCTAGAGTTGGGTTAATATTGGCGATAATTTTTTCTTGAGAAGAACCGTTAATGGTGGCTGCTGCAAAGACTTTGAGTTGACTGCCATCGTGAAACGTGTCAAATCTTAGCCAGTTGTTGGCATTTTGTTCGACTAAGATCCCTTGCATTTGAAATTTTTGGCTGGGTACGGAGGCAAATTTGGCTTCGAGTTCAAAGTCGGTGTTTGTCGCCGGTTGCATCACCCGTGCGGCTTGCTTATTGTTTTTCCAGAGATCGTGAGATGAACCGCCTGGAACCGATAGGTTTAAATAAGCATCTTCGGTGTTTGTACCCGTCAAACTATAAGAGCTATTACCAAGGGGGTCAATAAAACTCCATTGGGACTTGAGACTGCTGTTATTGAAGTCATCGGATAGAAATGTAGTCATATTTTGAGAGGGAGTTTGAATCAAAAGGTTTACAGTTGCAACATTAGATTGAGCAGCTTCATTGTCTCGAACGGCGTAGGTGAAGCTATCACTGGCTGTGTTCGAGCCATTGTGGGTATATCTGATGGTGCCGCCCGTATTCACCAACACTTCCCCATAGGCTGGCGGTTGAGCGATCTCCACAGTTAGCGGGTCAAGCGTCCCATCACTATCGGTGTCGTTTGCCAGTACATTGATCTCAACGAATTGCCCACTGGAGACCGAAGCGGTATCGTTGTTGGCAACCGGCGCTTGATTGGCATCCAAGGTAATGCTGACTGTTGCTACGTTGGAGGTTTCGCCATCATCATCAGTAACCGTGTAGGTAAAGCTATCGTTATTGGTAAAATTTGCATCGGGAGTGTAGGTTATTGCTCCTGTTGTTAAATCAACACTGACATTACCCTGACTTGGTTGATTATTAATCCTGACGCTCGTCGGATCGAGACGACCATCGCGATCGCTATCATTACTCAACACATCGATTACAATTGCTTCAACGGTATCAATCGTCAAAGTATCGTTAGCGGCGACGGGGGCTTGATTAACGTTCCCAGTCCCGTCATCAAAGCCTGTATAGAGGGGAATTTCAAAACCCTGTCCCCGTCGGAGAATATTGCTGTCGTTGAGCAAAGTTTCAGTTACACCATTGCGGGTTTCCTCAACTAAAATGTTGTAGCTACCCACGTTGTACCGAGATTCACCCAGGCCTGCGATCGTCAGTTGGGACTCGTTATTAATAAAAGCCGGCTGTTGGGAAGGAATCAAATCACCTCGGCTGGCGGGATAAATTAACCCCCCAAGAACTTCCGTCTGGCCTCCTGCTGTGGTTTCGATAACGGTTCCTTCTTTCTCGGTTTTGAGTCCGAGAACCCAGAGTTGTCCGCCATTGTTGGTAATTTTGGTGGTGAAACCTTCTGGATTGAGTTGCCAAGCCCAAACCTTTTGTTCGTCAAACACCCAATCACTCGCCCCAACATCTTCGATGATCAGTTCACCGGGAACGCTGTTGCGGTACGCTGAACCCGAACCAACGGCAAAATTTCTGAGAACAAGAGTGTTTGGGGAGGCTTGTTCAACCCAATGAAAGTTTCCGCCTCCATAGTCCCCAAAAAAGCGTTCTAGCGTGACTGTTTCTTGATTAGTAGACTCAAACCGAAATACGGGTTGCTCCTGATTTTGTAAATTCCCTCCAACAGTCAGAACGGTTTGATAGGATGCACCGGTAATTAGCTTGACGTTGCCCCCGACTTCGAGAGTATTGTTGATGTTGTATCGACCACCCGGAAAGTAAATGGTAGATTTTCCAGAGTTGAGTGCGGCTTGAATGGCGGCGCTATCGTCTTGATTGTCGGAAGCAATGGCACCAAAGTCGGTAACGTTCGCCCAGTTACTCAGGTTGTCATAGCGAATTTCCGGTAACTCCGGTACATCGAGTTGTAAAGAGGTTTGCGGAGAAGGGAAAAGGCTATAAGCGGGACTGGAAACGTATTCGGAGATGGAGTTACCGGAAACGACGCTATTGCCTTTTTTCAGGGCGGACTGATAGCCTTCTGTTGTGATATTGCGAGCATATAACGTCCCGGCTTTGAGATTAATGGCTGAGGTTTGTGACGAACCGCCCTCGAAGTTGCCATCAATTAGGGTGATCATTCCTTTATCATCATTATTCTCGATCACCGGAACGGAGTTGTTGCTGGTTAATCCCCGAATACTGAGAATATTGCCATTGTTGCTAATCCCTGCAATTTTCTGATCGCGCAGGGTTAAATTTTCAAAAACGTTACTGTATTCGGGATGATTAACTTCCACCCCATAATTAAACCCTTCAACGGTGACATTCCTGAATAAAGATGGACCTGGCCAGGGTTTGGTGAGAGCGAGTCCGCTTTTACCTAAATTATTGGGGTCGCTGGAGCGAATGGTAACATCGCGAAGACCGCCTTGATTATTGCTGGTAAACCGGATACCAATTGCACCGGCATTTCCAGCGCCGACATCGACCGTTAGGTTGTAAATTGAGTTTTGAAAGGCTTGTCCTGTACTCTCCCCTTCAAAGGTTGTGATCAAAGGTTTAGGACTATTGGAGTTGTTGAAGGCAGCGAGGTTATCTTTGAGTTTAATAATCGTTTTATCTTGGCTTTCTCCCTGCAATACCAGTCGTTTTGTATCCCCCCATTGCAGGGTATCGCTGACTAGATAGGTGCCATTGGGAAAGTAGACAACCCGATTTTCTGCGAGCGCTTGCTGAATGGCTGCGGTATCATCTGTTACCCCGTCTCCTTTGGCTCCGTAATCTTTAATATTTACCAGTCCCGCATCATCGGGAAATTGAACTTGCGGGAAATTGGGGTCAAAATCATCATCGGTAATGGTGACGATGGCTTGACCATCACCGATAGAAGCATTACTGGGATTAAACAGGTTAACGAAAAAGCTTTCATAAGGCTCAATATTTTCGTCACCTCGGACTTCAACTGAAATCGTTTGTTCGGTGACGCCCGGTGCAAAGCTAAGAGTTCCACTGCGACCGATATAATCTACCCCCTCAGTCGCCGTTGCAGATGCGGTGGAAAAATCTACGGTAACAACTTCATCACTGGCTTCTAATAAGCTGACGGTAAAGTTCAGGGTTGTTGTACCGGTGTCATTTTCAGTGACAGAAATATCATTATCAAGGGAAAGCTGATTTCCATCTTCTAAACGAATGGGTGCGGCTGTATTAAAAAAGTAATCAACTTGGCTGGTAAAAGCCGGAGCATTATTACCCGCATTCCCCGCAAATGTTCCCACCGATGTGACATTGAGTGCTTGAGTGAAGCTACCTGCACTCGCCCAGGTTTGTCCATCTGCGGAATATTCTAATGTCCAGGTTGAGCCTTGACGATTGACTCTCAGATGAGAGGCTTTACCCGAGTCGATTTCGGCGATAATTTTTTCTTGGGAAGAACCGTTGATGGTGGCCGCCGCAAAAACTAACAGTTGACTGCCATCGTGAAACGTATCAAATCTCAGCCAGTTGTTGGCATTTTGTTCGACTAAAATCCCTTGAATTTGATATCTTTGGGCGGGTTCGGAGGCAAATTTGACTTCCAGTTCAAAATCGGTGTTTGTCGCCGGTTGCATCACCCGTGCGGCGGTGACGGTGTTGTTCCAGATGTCGTGAGATGAACCGCTAGGAACGGATAATTCTAAGTAGGCATCTTTGGTATTTGTGCCACTGAGATTGTAGAAGCTATTACCAAGGGGATCAATAAAATTCCACTGAGAACTGAGGCTGCTGCTATTAAAGTCATCTGATAAAAATGTAGTCATATACTGAGACGATTTTCTATTGTTTAAACTTAGAGTTTCAACCTGACTTTACTTTTACTAGAGTGCAGAGAGCAGTTCTCTGTTTTCACCATATTGTCATCCTGGTCGTTAATAAAGCATTAGTAAAAGTATTGATTTAAGTTATTCTATAATGGCATATTTTTAGGTAAACATCCGTAGATTTACCGAGATTTTACAATGTCTTTAAAAAATGGGTCTTACTTTAAAGCAAAGGAAAAATAGATTCCCCGGTCATTGGCTTAAACTTTGATATTTCCAGATCTTTTAAAGCTTTTTTTACACTCAAAACGGGGATTTACAACTCAAAATCAGTAGGGATGTCCCTGAAAATTTGAGTGAAATTTATTAAATATCGTCTTTTGAGAGAGGGACTAAAAGGGATTGATGAACGGATTTAATATAACGGTGTCCCATCGCCAAAAGTGTGCATCCGAAAAACCCGCTTTCTCAAAGAAAACGGGTTTTTAAGGGATAATGTCTTTAGCCGCGATCTTTAGTGTTGAAGCCGTAGGAATTTTCAGCAGTTGAATGATTAAAACGACTCCAACTCCTACGGAACAACACGATAAAAATCACGGCTGTCGCTTATCTCAAATCCATCTACAGTGGGTTTGAGAATGAATTAGACAATATGCGGTTTGGGGATGGGAACAATAAATTTCCCGCCTTGCTGTTGATAAGCTTCTTGCTGTTTCATAATTTCTTCAGCAAAGTTCCAAGCCAAAATTAAGACATAATCCGGCTTGTCTTCTAACAGCTTACTTGGGGGAAAAATCGGTAAATGATTCACGCCCATGAAGCGACCTTGTTTGAATTTATTTAGGTCTACAATGTAGTCTAAATGGGTTTTGTTGATTCCCACATAACTCAACATTGTTGTTGCTTTGGCCGCCGCACCATAACCCACAATTCGTTTCCCTTGCTTTTTCAAATCCCACAGGATTTCCAGCAAACCATTCTTAACGGCTTCCACGTTATCTGCAAAGTCTTTGTAGTAGTCAATGCGATCAACGCCCTGTTCTTTTTCCGCTTCTAAAAGAGACTTCACCGAGTCTTGAACGTTTTCTTTGGGTTCAACAAACAGACGCAAAGAACCACCATGAATCGCTGTGCGTTGAATGTCATTGAGATAGAGAGAATGTCTTCTAAATAGGTTGTCTAAAGCCGTGACTGAGAAGTAACACAAATGTTGGTGATAGATTGTATCAAATTCACAATGTTCGACTAAATCCACCAAATAAGGAGCTTCAATGACTGCAACTCCTGTATCTTTCAGCAGAATGCTAATTCCTTCGACAAAACCGTTTAAGTCCGGAACATGAGCGAGTACATTATTTGCTAGAAAAACATCGGCTTGCTTTCCTTGCGATCGCAATTCTTTGGCTAAATCTTGAGTAAAAAAGGTGCAGGTTGAAGGAATTCCGGCTTTTTGGGCGGCTTCTACGGGGCCGGAAGCGGGATCAATTCCTAATACTGGAATTCCGGCTTCTACAAAGTTTTTCAGCATATAGCCATCATTACTCGCGGCTTCGATCACAAAGCTGCTACCATCGAGTTTTCTCGATTCAATAATGGCTTTGGCGCTATCTCCAAAATGTTTGAGTAAAGAGGGAGAAACAGAGGAGAAATAGGGATAATCCCGACAAAACAGAATCTCTGGCGGAACACTAACGGTAATTTGAACTAATCCACAGTCTGGACAAAAAGCCAGTTCCAAAGGAGCAGTATATTCGGGTTGATCGAGTTGATCTTTGGTTAACAGTCCATCGGCTAAAGGAGTATATCCAAAGTCAATAATGGACTGTAAATTTTGGGAACCACAAGAGAGACAAGGGGGCATTAAATCGGACATAATTTCGACTCTCCTTATACGGCAGATGCAGCAACATTCGTTTGCCAACGCAGAGCTTCATTCAAGCGTCCTTCAGCCAGTAATTTTTGAATGTGAGCGATGCGTTTGTATTTGGGGCCTTCAAATTCTTCGAGGGTTAAACCGATTTTTTGGTAGGTATTGTAGAGTTCTTCTGCGCCTTTGCGAGTGTTCCATTGGGGCTGAAATTCCGGTAAAACTCGCAAGATTTTACTACAATCAACTCGATAACAACGGGTATCCGGGCCACCATCGGCGGCGTATTCTATTTCGCAGTTGGGAACGACTTCTTTAACGATATTGGCAATGTCTCGAATTTGGTAATTGTCTTCGTTGCGTCCAACGTTAAACGCTTCGTTATGAACTTTTTCCCGAGGAGCTTCTAAAACGGCAATAAAGGCGCGAGAAATGTCTTCAATATGAACAATGGGGCGCCAAGGCGTACCATCACTCTTAATGTAAACTTTTCCGGTTGTAAATGCCCAAGCGACTAAGTTATTGAGAACTAAATCAAACCGTAGACGAGGCGAAACACCATAAGCGGTGGAATTTCTTAAAAATGTGGGGCTAAAATTGTCATCTGCCAGCTTGGCAACGTCTTGTTCAACTAAGACCTTAGAACGGCCATAAGGAGTAACGGGATTAAAAGCGGATTCTTCGGTTAACCAGTCGCTTCCAGCCGCACCATAGTTACTACAAGAAGAGGAGAAAATATAGCGGGGAATTCCTGCTTCTTTGCTTAATTTTGCCAGATGAACGGAAGCTAAATGATTGATTTCATAGGTTAAATTGGGATTAAGATTTCCCAAGGGATCGTTAGAGAGTCCTGCCAAATGAAGAACGGCATCAAATCCTTCTAAATCGGAAATTTCAACATCTCGAACATCTTTAATCAATTCGGGAATTTCTTGAATTCCTTCCCCAAAGGTACTCTGCCGATAGAGATCGCTATCTAAACCAACGACTTCATGTCCTTTTTCGAGCAGTAAAGGTACTAAAATCGTGCCGATATATCCTTTGTGACCGGTTACTAAAACACGCATTTTTAAATTATTCCTCCCAAGTTTTCCAAGGTGCATGACCCGTTTCCCACAAGCTTTCTAACCGACGTTTGTCGCGCAAAGTATCCATACATTGCCAGTAGCCTGTGTATTTATAAGCCATTAATTGACCATCTTTTGCCAAATTTTCTAGGGGTGCTTTTTCCCACTGAGTATCATCGCCCTCAATATAATCAAACACTCCCGGTTCTAGCACAAAGAAAGCCCCATTGATCCAACCTTCTTGAGTTTGAGGTTTTTCTGAAAACTCTACGATTTGATCGCCATCCAGTTCTAAATGGCCAAAACGAGCGGCCGGACGAACAGCAGTCAGGGTTGCTAGCTTACCATGAGAGCGATGAAAAGCCAGCAGATCATCTAAGTTTAAATCTGAGACTCCATCCCCCCAAGTTAGCATAAACGTTTCATTGCCCATATAGGGGGCGAGACGCTTAATCCGACCGCCTGTATTGGTGTAGAGTCCTGTATCAATCAGTTCAACAGTCCAGTCGGGTTTCACGCCTCCGTGCATCTCAAAAGTTCCCGTCTGTACATTTACGGTCAGGTTACTGTTGAGGGAACAGTAATCAACCATATACTTTTTGATCACTTCAGCTTTGTATCCCAAAGCAATCACAAAGTTTTTATAACCGTAGTGGGAATAGTGCATCATAATGTGCCACATTATGGGTTTCCCGCCGATCTCAACCATGGGTTTGGGCTTCTCTACTGTCTCTTCCGAAAGACGAGTACCAAGGCCGCCCGCCAGTATTCCAACTTTCATGTTAATAGTTTTTAGATTAGATTTTAACACCCTCCATAACTGAGACTCACACCTCAGATGAGCATTGTCAAGAGACTGTTCGACTCCTTCATTAAATCTTTACAAAACTCTAACACTCCCATCTCGGCTTTCTGTAAACCTTTACCAAAGTTCATCAACTTCAACAACGATTGTATCAAATTCTAGCCACAATGTAAGTTGTTGGGTTATAATCTCATCGTACTGGTTTTGAGGTACAATTTCAGAGGTTATCCGTCTAAAGTCTCTCAGTTAACTAAGCTGCATCCAAGATTTTAATTGAGGTTTAATCCTCACCAAAACCTTCTATAATTTTCCGGAGAGAGAGTCAAGATAACCGACGAAAAATAAAAAAGTCAATTTTTAACCCAATATGTTGAATTACTTATCCAAGTTCTTATATGTTTTGCCTGCCAAAAAGAGCAGTTTGTTATTAATGCTAGTGTTGTTTACGTTTGTATCAACAATTGAGGTGATTGGCATTGGTTTAATTGGGCCATTTATTGCTTTGGCGAGTCGTCCGGAGGTGGTGGTTGAAGAAAACAGTCAGATTGCTTGGCTCTACAAACAGTTGGGCTTCACTCAGCCGAGTCAAATGGTAGCATTTATTGGAATTTTAGTGATTGTTATCTTCTGTGTAAAGTCATTTACAAGTTGGTCGATTCAATCCTATATTTTTAAATACAGCTACATTCAAAGAGGCCGATTAGTCTCCAAGTTGATGACCGCTTATATAGAAGCTCCCTATACTTTCTATCTCACCAAAAATAGCGCTCACTTAATCGATCATATCGTCGGAGAAACAACCAAGTTTGCGGATTCAGTTTTAAGTACACTTCTGAGCAGCACGGCCAACTTTATCACTTTAATCGCGATTTCTATATTGCTGTGTTTCGCGAGTCCTCTAGCCGTCGCTTCTCTGATTTTTATCATGGTACCTCTGACTTTTTTATTTAGTATTTTTAAAGACAAAGTGCGCCTGTGGGGGAAAGAACTTTATGAAGCAAATCAAGGCATTATCCGGGGTGTTAATCACGGTTTAGGTGGATTTAAAGAAACTCGAATTATCGGTTGTGGCCCTTACTTTGAACGGGAATGTACCTTACAAGCGCAAAGATATGCCAACGCTTCAATTGGCTTCTATGCTTTTAAGTTATCTCCTCGTTTTCTAACAGAAACGATGTTAGTCGTGTTTTTAGTCGGCTTTACATCAATCAATCTTTTCCTAAACAAAGATATGTCGGAACTGACGTCAACCTTAAGCATTTTTGCTTTGGCTTCGATTCGCCTCATTCCAGCTTTCTCTAATCTCACCAGTGGCTTGAGTGCGCTCAAAAACTCTAGCTATGCTTTAAATCAACTCTACACCGATCTCAAAGAATTAGAAACCCTAGAGTTCGATCCCAGTTTCTATCAAAAAGACCATTATAATTCTTCTTTAATCGACCATGAGCATCAGCAGCCTGTCGAAAATTCGACCATGCCCTTTCAGGAAAAAATTGTATTAGATCGAGTAACTTATAGCTATCCGAATACCTCAGAAATCGCTTTAAAAAATATCTCAATGACACTGGCAAAAGGTGAATCTATTGCTTTTATTGGAAAATCGGGCGCAGGTAAAACAACGCTAGTCGATGTAATTTTAGGCTTATTATTGCCTCAGTCTGGTGATATTTTGGTTGATGGAGAGTCAATCTATAAAAACTTGCGTTCTTGGCAAAATCTCATCGGTTACATACCCCAGTCCATTTTTTTGATAGACGACACACTCGAACGAAACATTGCTTTTGGTCTTCCCGATCATTTAATTGATGAAAACAAATTAAATAAAGCCTTAGAGGGAGCGCAACTTAAAGAAGTGGTAGCCCGTTTACCGGAAGGGATTAAAACGAGAGTCGGAGAAAGAGGAGTACGCCTATCGGGAGGTCAACGTCAGCGAGTGGGAATTGCTCGTGCTTTGTACCATGAAAGGGATATATTAGTGTTAGATGAAGCCACATCCGCACTGGATAATGAGACAGAAAGTTTGGTAACAGAAGCCATTCAGTCTTTAAGTGGAAATAAAACCATGATTATCATTGCTCATCGTTTAACAACAGTTGCCCATTGTGATTGTATTTACAAGATGGAAAAAGGACAGATTGTGGAATCCGGAAGCTATGAACAGGTGGTTTTGAAGTCGGACACCTTTTCAGAAAAATAAGGCTGGGCTTTGTTTGGGTTTGCTTTTTCTCCGAAAAGTACAGCAAATATTAATTGAAAACCCCCTAGCCAAAGCTAGGGAAAAGAACGGGTCAGTATTGTTAAAATATCTTGTTGGATGCAGTTAAATGTTGAAGACTCAAGTTAAGGCGAAGCAGCAGTTTAGATTAACCGGAATTGATTTATTTCGGGGTTTCGCTATTTATGCAGTAATTATCCTCCATTCAGACGAAGGAATGTCTTTTCGTCCGGTAGGATGGGAAAAAATCTTAGAATATTCTGGCTTTGCTGTTCCCTTCTTTTTAGCCACCTCTTTCTACTTAGCATTTTATAAGATCTACTCCACTCAAGGAGAGTATAATTTAAAATCAAGATTGAGTCGCCTTTTAATTCCTTATCTATTTTGGACGGGAATTTATTTGGTTTACAAGGTTTTAAAATATTTAGTACAGGGTGAAATCGAGAATATTAATCAGTTATTTCTCGATCCGGTGGGTTTAATTTTATTTGGAGGTGCGGCGTTTCAGCTTTACTTCTTACCTCTTTTAGCAACGGGTACACTTTTAGTCAAACCCTTATCCTTCTTCACCCAGAAAAAAAGTAATCTTTTCCTTTTAATTTCACTCTTGGTTTGTAGTTTAATTTTCTATGAACTGCTTTTATCTTCGGGAAACTCATCTCAAGATGGTCTCGGAGTCGCCTTTGAAGTCTGGCGAAATTCTTTACCCGTAAATCTCAAAGATAATCAGATTCTTCGGATTATTTCAGTCTTTTTAGCTTGGACAATTAGATGTTTGCCCTATCTATTTATGGCAATGATATTAGCCGCTCCCGGTATGAATGAAAAATTGCAGAAAAAAAGTTTAGTTTACACAGTCTTGTTGCTGATTTTATTCTGCTTAGTAAATGGATGGGGTCACGCCTATCTACCCGAAGCATTACATGAAATCAGTCGAGGATATTTAGCTTTACTACTCGCGATCGCCATTTCTAATTATTTTTCGGGAACCGAATGGATTCGGAATTTGAGCCTTTGCTCCTTTGGAATTTATCTGATTCACCTTTTAGTTGTCGAAAGTTTTCAAATTGTAGAAAATCGAGTGTATGGGGGAGAAACTCTGCGAGGTTCTAGCCTCAATCTATTAATCTTTGCGCTTTTGAGTTTGGCCGTCAGTTGGATAGCAACGGACTTGTTAATGCGAAGAAAAAATTTATCAAAATTTATGTTTGGGGGGTAAGTTTTATGGGAAGATCTGATCGAATAAAAACCGAGTACAAATTGCTGTGAAAATTATCCATGAAATCTCTACACCTTAGCACATCGGATCTTGACGGGGGAGCAGCGAGGGCGGCTTACAGACTGCATAAAGGCTTGCAATCAATAGGAGTCTGTTCCCAAATGTTGGTGCGTGCCAAATCGAGTATTGATCGAAGTGCGATCGCTGAAAAAAGCCTGATGACAAAGCTTGGTCCTCCGGCATCAAATTTACCGCTCAAGCTTTATCCAAAGCGTCCTCGAACTCGATTTGCGCCTCAATGGTTTCCAGATATTCTCGCTTCTAAAGTCAGCCAAATTAATCCGGATATTGTTCATTTACACTGGATTTGTAATGGGTTTGTCCAAATTGAAACTTTAGCCAAATTGAAAAAGCCCTTAGTTTGGACACTGCACGATATGTGGCCGTTAACTGGGGGATGTCATTACGCCGAACAATGCGATCGCTATACGGATTCTTGTGGGGCTTGTCCTCAATTGAAAAGCAATCAAAATCAAGATTTATCTCGTTGGGTTTTACAACGCAAAAAGAAAGCTTGGAAAGGGATTAATCTTACTCTGGTTAGCCCCAGTATTTGGTTGGCTGATTGTGCGAGAGCGAGTTCGGTTTTTAAAGATACCAGAATTGAAGTGATTCCTCATGGATTAGATTTGGAAAAATACAAACCCATTGAGAGGTCAATAGCGCGATCGCTGCTTAATTTACCCCAAGAAAAACAATTCGTTCTCTTTGGTGCTTCTCCCGGAACAACAGGAGATTTAAGAAAGGGATTTCAGCTTTTGCAACCCGCCCTGCAAAAACTAAGTCAGTCCGGTTGGGAAGATCAAATTGAACTGATCGTTTTCGGAGATTTTCCCCCGGAAAAACCGTTAGAATTAGGATTTAAAACGCATTATTTGGGTCAATTTCACGATGATCTAACCCTGGCTTTGGTTTATTCTGCTGCGAATGTTATGGTTGTACCTTCTATTCAAGAAGCTTTTGGACAAACGGCTTCTGAGTCCTTGGCTTGTGGAACTCCTGTGGTTGCATTTGCGGCTACTGGACTCAAAGATGTTGTCACCCATCAACAGGATGGTTATTTAGCAAAACCTTTTGAAATTGAAGATTTAGCTGAAGGAATTGCTTGGGTACTCGCAGATCGCGATCGCTATCAAAAATTACAAGAGCAAGCTTGCCAAACTGCAAAAGAAAGGTTAAGTTTGGAATTACAAGCTCAACGTTATTTGACTCTTTATTCTGAGATTAAGCGTTAGTTTAATCTGAATATTGAGATTCAGAATCTGCCTTGTATTAATCTGGAGTAATTCCCAGAATATCGAGATATCGTTGACTGGAAACTTCCAAAGTAAACTGTTTGAGCCAATCGGGATCAATTGGCTTAAAATTCCCCGATAAAACCTTCTCAATTGCCTCAGCCATCGCTTGAGAATCACCCACTGGAGTTAACCAGCCATATTCACCACCCTTGAGAATTTCAGAAGGCCCACTTTGACAATCTGTAGAAATCACAGGGACTCCCGTTGCCATAGCTTCAATTAATACATTCGGTAAGCCTTCCCAAGCGGAGGATAATACAAAAACTGCGGCTCGTGACATATAAGCATAAGGATTCAGCACATGATCGGGTAATGCCACATCATTTTCTAATCCTAACTCTTTGACTAATGCTTCGAGTTGAGGTCGTTCCGGCCCCCATCCTAATATCATTAATCGAGCTTCTCGGACTTTTCGGACTTGTGCAAAAGCCCGAATTAACAGGGCAAAATCTTTTTGAATGTGTAATTTACCCACGCCTAAAATGACTGGAGGTTGTCCATTCGCAAACCAAGGATGATCGAGAGGTTCTTTGGCTTTTTCTTGTAACTCTGGAGTGATTGTCGGACTATAGATGGTTTGGATACGGTCTAAGGACAAACCAGAAACCTGAGAAAGATCCGCTGCAACGCCCTGAGAAACAGCTACAATATTATCAGCCCAAGGATACAAAGAACTGACCAAAAAGGGGAGCAAACGTCTTTTAAAAGGTGCCGAGGCTTGGGTGTCTCTCGAAAGATTATTTGCCTCACGGACCACCACCTTTGTTGTCGTTCTCGAAAGCTTTTTAGCCAATAGAGCCACTTCATTGGCATAGTGGAGAGTTGAAAGCATTCCTCTGGGTTGTTCTTGTTTTAAGTAACCGATGAGGGAAGGAAGACAGGCGGTGAGGCGAGGTGTTTTCAAATCGATAATTCTGACTTGAGGTGAGATTTTCTCTAAATGAGGCCCTCCGGCTGAACTTAACACCAAATCTACCTTTAAACCTCGTTCGGCAAAACTCCGGGTCAAATTAATGAAAACTCGCTCTGCTCCACCACCACCTAAGAAACCGAGAAAAAAGGCTACATCTGGTGATCTTTTTAGCATTTTAAGACTTGGCAACTTCTAGTTTATTGAGTATATTATAGTATAACGATTAGAAGAAGATTGTCTAAAAAGCAGACTTTCTTTGTCCTGATGCAGTCCATCGGAAAACAACTTGATTGGAATCAGCTCAAACTTACCCCAAGTGATTTTTTTCGGGAGAACAAACTTAAATGTCCACTAAAATTTCAGTCCCCAACTCCGAGAGTAGAACGGTTGAGCAGTTAAGAGAACATTATGAACTGGAAAAACAGTTAGCGAGCCAACTCCTCAGCTCTAATAAAGAAGAAAGACGAAACTTATACACCACTTTGTATGATAAGTTATATACCACGCTTCCCCATCATCCCCGATGGACACGCAAATCTAGCCCGGAAATTACCGCTTGGATTGTGACTCAGCGGATGTATCTTTTAAAACGATTTTTGACTCCAGAAACAACCTACTTAGAAATTGGTCCGGGAGATTGTAGTTTGGCGATGGAAGTGTCTAAATGGGTGAAAAAAGTCTATGCGGTTGATGTGGCAACAGAAGTCACTAAAAATACAAAGTTTCCAGAAAATCTGGAGTTTATTGTCTCAGATGGGTGCAGTGTAGATGCCCCAGAAAATAGTGTAGATATTGCTTACAGTCACCAACTGATGGAACATTTGCACCCGGATGATGCAGTCGAACAACTTCAGAATATTTACAAAACACTCGCTCCGAAAGGAAAATATATTTGTATCACGCCTCATCGTTTATCAGGCCCCCACGATATCTCGAAATACTTTGATGAGGTCGCCCGAGGATTTCACCTGAAAGAATACACCGTAACCGAGTTATACAAGCTTTTCCGAAAAGTCGGATTTTCCGAAGTTTTTTGGGTGAAAAGCACAGAAAAATTTCATCTGGAAATTCCGCTAATGATGGCAACACTTCCTTTGATTAGTGGCAGTGAAGTAATTTTAGAAAAGTTACCCTATGCCCTGCGAAAAAAAGTGGCGAGTACCCCCTTGTTATTTAGAGGAATGACCATTGTTGGAATTAAATAGAGAGGTGAAACAAACAATTCAATGAGGCTTAATTCAGCCGTGAACAGACCGAGTGAAAACAAAGCAAAAAGCGATCGCCAACTCATGCTTTTTGATCTGTCCGTGAAAGGTCATCATCCCATCTATATTCAACATCTGATTCAGTATTGGCACAAAAATAGCCTTTCCGGACAGCTTAATGTTGTTGTTTCACGGCGATTTTTTCAGGAACATCGTAATGTTGTAGACTGGGCTGAAACGCATTCGCCGAGTCAAGTTAAGTTTGTGGGAATTTCCCCGGAAGAAGAAGCCGCCCTCAACTCTAGAAAATCAAAAATCAAAAGATCATTGCGGAACTTTCAAGAGTGGGAAATTTTCTGTAAATATGCAGAGAAACTCGCCGCCAGTCACGCTTTAATTATGTACTTTGATACCTGTGAGTTTCCTCTGGCGTTGGGTAGGCGATCTCCTTGTCCGTTTTCAGGAATTTATTTCCGACCGACATTTCACTATCCCCAAGAACTCACAAACTACAGTCCGACTCAACAAGAACGCTGGCAACAATGGCGTGAGAAATTACTCCTTTCTCGCATCTTACGACACCCCAAACTCCAAAATTTATTCTGTCTCGATCCCTTTGCGATCGATCACTTAAATCGATTTAAGACTCATGTCAAAGCGATTCATTTACCCGATCCGGTAGAACAGATTGAACCTGAAAAATTGCCCAGTTCTTTACTGAAAGAACAGTTAGGAATTGACCCTGAACGCCAGATTTTTCTGTTATTTGGGGCGTTAACTCAACGCAAAGGCATTTATCAGTTACTTGATGCGATCGCCAGTTTATCACCCGAATTGAACCAAAAAATTTGTTTATTATTGGTTGGGGAGTCGAATATTGCCACTTCTTTAGACCTAAAAATAGCACGGCTTTGTCAAGAACAGCCCGTGCAAATTATCCGAAGATATGAGTTTATTTCCGATGAAGAAATCCCCGCTTACTTTAACTTAGCAGATGTGGTATTAGCGCCCTATCAACGTCATGTAGGAATGAGTGGAATTCTCTTACTTGCAGCCGCCGCAGCTAAACCCGTTTTGAGTTCAAACTATGGGTTAATGGGGGAAATGGTTAAACGCCATCAACTGGGTTTAACCGTTGATTCTACAATACCGAGTGAAATTGCTCAAGGATTAATCCGATTCTTGCAAGACGATTCAGAGAAACTGGGCGATCACTCAAAAATGCGCTCTTTTGCTCAAGAAAACTCCGCTCAAGCATTTGCTGAGTTAATTTTTAAGCATCTAAACATCTAAAAGTTGTTCTCTAAAACTATCTTAAAAATTCAGGAGTGGTTCAACCCTAACTACTTAAATTATTCCATTTCTAGACATTGAAATGAATTTTACAGACTTTTCTTTTTGGTGGTGGTTGTTGTTAATGGCTATTCCCTTACTCGGAATTCGCTATTTGGGTCAACTTTTCAAGATGTTGCCGTCGTCCTATGATCGTATAGGATTGATGCTCGTTTCATTAATACTCTTCTGGAACGCAGCCCATTCCAGTTTTTTTATTTTTGCTTTTGAGTTGGTCTTCAATTACGTTATGGTTCGCTTGATGCAGAGTCAACCCAAAGTAATAGCCAAACCAATTGCTATAGTAACTATCATAATTAATTTTGCTATTTTGATTAGTTTTAAGTACCTAGACTTTTTGGTTCAAGATGTATTGGGATTAGGGTTTGGAGAAATCGCCGCAGGATGGAATGAAAACAGGGGAATTTCCAACATTTCTGGAATTCCTCCGGGCATTTCATTTTATACCTTTCAGATGGTTGCTTTTGTTGTTGATTCCTATAAAACAAATGATCGACACCCCATCAAATTTATCGATTATGTAAATTTTGCTTCCTTTTTTCCCCAGGTTGTCGCCGGCCCGATTGAGCGTCGTTCAGACTTTCTCCCCCAAATAGAAAAATTCCGATTTAACTTTTCTTTTGAAAACATTGATACCGGCTTAAAATGGCTGGTGTTAGGACTGTTTATGAAGATTGTATTGGGCGATAACTTAGCACCCCATATCAACTTTCAAGAAACAGCCAATGCTTGGATAATTTGGTTATCGATTTATCTATTTGGATTAAGAATTTATTTCGATTTTGCCGGATACAGTTTCATTGCGCTTGGCTTGGCTAAAATGATGGGAGTTCAACTCACGGTCAATTTTTTGGCTCCCTATATTTCCCAAAGTGTTCAAGAGTTTTGGCGGCGATGGCACGTTACTTTAAGTGGTTGGTTCCGGGACTACCTTTTTATTCCTTTAGGCGGTTCTAGAGTCGGACGGACTGGATTAAATATTCTCACTGTATTTACAATCTCAGGTCTTTGGCATGGTGCCGGTTGGAATTTTATTTTCTGGGGATTTTATCACGGGGTGCTGCTAATTATTCATCGTTCTATCGGTCGTTTGTTCTCACTTCCTCGGTTCATCGCTTGGATATTAACATTAACATCTGTGATGTTTGGGTGGCTATTTTTTATGGAAAACAATACCAACCAATTGCTGCTTAAATTGCAAACCCTCATCACTCCTTCAGCCTATTCAATTGTCGCTACCCAGGAAAAAATTGCAGAAATCAATAATAAATGGGGCTTGGGTCTTACATTAATGCTTGCTATTATACTACTCGGGTTTGAGCAGATAGCATCTTGGCAAGACCGAGAACAAGTTTACAGCTTTTTATTGCGACCGAACGTCTCGTTGATCATCCTAAGCTTAGTCATTTTGTTTGCGGCTAAATCTTCTTCCCAATTTGTTTACTTTGCGTTTTAAAAGTCTTCTACTATGTGGAAAATTATTCGTTGGTTTGCTGTTGCTAGCCTGGTTTGGACTGCCGGTTACATCCATAATCGCTATTTAGATCCAGAAGTCAACTGGATCAAGACAATTTATGAAGAGAAAATTGAGCGATCAAGTCAGATTAAAGGATCAAAACGAATCTTGATTGTCGGTGGCTCTGGTACACATTTTGGGATTGATGCTTTACAAATTGAACAACAGGTGGGTATTCCCGTCGTTAACATGGGACTGCACGCTGGTCTAGGTTTAAACACAATTTTAGCCAGCGTTGCTAGTGAGATTCGCCCTGGTGATATTGTTCTTTTGATTCCGGAGTATGGGCTTCTGGCTGATGATGGAACAGGCTATTTTTCGAGTATGTTTGGAGCTGCCGTTGCACAGCCCGGTTTGGGAGGATTTGGGGTAGAGCAGAAAGCAAAAGAAGTGATGTTGATGGGCGTACCTGGCTCAGATAGAATTGTACAATCAATCAAGGGACTCCAAAAAAGCTTATTCGCCAATCCGAGTGAAAATGCCAGTTCTACAAAACCAGAGGGTCAGTATCAAACGAATCTTGATCAACGGGGTAGTCCGATGATTTTACCATCGGGTTTCTCACAACCTGAAAGTTTGCAAGTCGAGATCTCAGAACACAGCCTCAAACGATTAAATGTATTTCATCAGGATGTTGAACAGGCTGGAGGAATTCTAGTGTTTGGATTGCCCTGGATCTTATCTAAAAATGATGCTCAGTCTGTTCAAGCTGCTCAAACCGTTAGATCTGCTTTAAATGAGATAGCCCCGGTAATTTATGATCAAGATCTAAATTTAAAATTCGATCCCTCCCTGTTTGGGGATACAATCTATCACCTCAGTCCTACAGGTAGAAAAATACGATCCTCGGAAATAGTCAACCAGTTACAGTCGATTATCAACTGAAGGCTTTGGAATAGAGTTAAAAACATGAGCCTGTTATGATAAAGTCTAATCAAAACTGATCGGCTCAAACAACTACTCCTCTGACTTAACTGAGGGATGACTAAACTCATTATCCAAATTCCTTGCTACAACGAAGAAGAAACGCTGGAGATCGCCCTAGCACAACTACCCCGTCACATTCCGGGGATTGATAGAGTAGAATGGTTGATCGTTAACGATGGTAGCCTAGACCGCACCGTTGATGTGGCTCGTGCCTGCGGGGTCGATCATATTGTCAGTTTTGAGTATAACCAGGGTTTGGCTAAGGCATTTATGGCGGGAATCGAAGCTTGTTTGAAAGCGGGTGCTGATATTATTGTTAATACTGATGCCGATAATCAGTATTGTGCGGAGGATATTCCCCGTTTAATTGAACCGATTTTACTGGGTCACGCGGAAGTCGTGGTTGGGGCCAGACCCATACGCCAGATTAAACATTTTTCCCCCAGTAAAAAGTTCCTGCAACAACTCGGAAGTTGGGTGGTTCGTTTAGCGAGTAGCACGAATATTCCCGACGCACCCAGCGGGTTTCGGGCGTTTAGTCGCAACGCCGCCATGCAAATTAATGTTTTTAATGAATATACTTATACCCTCGAAACGATTATTCAAGCCGGACAAAAGGGTATTGCTATTACTTCGGTTCCGATTCGGACGAATCCGGATTTACGGCCTTCTCGTTTAGTTAAGAGTATTCCCTCTTATATTAAACAGTCAATTTTTACAATTCTACGCATTTTTATGACCTACAGACCGTTACGTTTTTTTACGGTTTTAGGGAGTATTCCGTTTACAATGGGATTTTTGTTATGTGTGCGTTGGTTGGTGTTATTCTTTGAGGATACGACCCGAGCCAGAGCGCCGAGCTTGATTTTGGCGGCAATTTTAATCTTAATTGGGTTTCAATTGTGGATGTTTGGCTTAGTTGCTGATGTGATGGCTGTTAACCGGAAAATTTTAGAAGATGTGCAGCTACGATTACGACGATCTGAGTTTGAGAAGTTTACAAATTGTAAGTAATGTGGGTTAATTGCAGTGATGAAGCGGCTCATTTCTATCATTGTCAGTTTAGGAATTCTAGCAATTCTTTATTCCCAAATTGATATTGCAGGTTTAGCAGGCATCTTTCAAAATTGCGATCGTCAATGGATGGTAATTAGTTTAGGAATGGTTATTCCGATTACAATGATTACCGCTTGGCGACTGCAACAACTCATGCCGCAGGGAACCCGTTTGAGATTTGCTGAAGCCAATCGTTTAATTTTAGCCGCGAGCGTCCTGAATATGATTTTACCCTCGAAAATGGGGGATATTGTCAAGGCTTACTTCATGCAACAACGGGGACATTTGAAGGGTTCATTATCTTTGTCTCTGGTTGTATTTGAAAAAACTTGCGATTTGTTATCGCTGTTGTTATGGTGTGTTCTGGGGTTGATCGTATATCCTGAGAAAGATGTCTTATTCTGGACAATGACCATCGGGGTTAGTCTGGGCTGGATCGTCGGATTGTCACTGTTAGGATCTCGTCAACTTGCTGATTACTTTTTCTTACTCTGCCGAAAAATTGCCCCAAAAAAACTGGGAGAAAAGCTGAAAAACCTACAAATTTCTTGGGGAGAAATGCACGATTATTTTTGGGGCGATAAAACTCAATTGTTGAAAATTAGTGCAACTTCTGTTTTGATTTGGTTCCTTCATTTACTGCAAATTTGGTTTTTTATTTTAGCCTTAAAGGCTTGGACTCCCTTTTGGGCAAATTTAGCCCTTTCTCCCCTGGCAATTTTAGCAGGATTATTACCCTTAACCTTTGCTGGAGTGGGAACCCGTGACACCGCATTAGTCTTGCTGTATCAACCCTATTTTGGTCCGACAACAGCCGCCGCTTTGGGTTTACTTTGTACCTCCCGTTATTTCCTCCCCGCCGTCGGTGGACTCCCCTTTTTAGGACAATATTCCACCGTTCGGAACCCTAAACGTTCTACCCTTTCACAAGATTAAATCGGTCAATTAATAATGGATAATCTTCGTATTGCTTGGCTTTTGACCTCCGCCTTTTACTATTGGCATCCACCGCTGGCTGAGTTGGCTAAACTTTATCCGGAAACAACAGCTTTTGTAGCAAATTGGCGGGGTTATGCACCGGGTTTTGAAGAGAGTTTTAAAATTGATATTGTCGGAGAACGAAAAATTATTCCCATTCTCAAATCAGCGAAAGGTTATGGTTATAGTTTTACCTATCTCCCGTTAAATATTGTTAATCGATTGTTGAAGTTTAAACCCGATGTAATTTTTTCTAACTCTTTTGGGATTTGGACAATGCTGGCTTTGCTGTTTAAACCCCTCGGAAAATGGCGAGTTGTGATTGCTTATGAAGGAAGTTCACCCAGTATTGATGCTCGAAATTCTGCGCCTCGGTTAGCGGTAAGACGGGCGATGGTAAAAGCTTCTGATGCTTGTATTAGCAATTCCAAAGCCGGTCAAGCTTATCTAACAGAAGTTCTCAACGCCAAACCGGAACAAGTTTTCGTACATCCCTATGAAGTTCCTGCGGTTCAAGCTCTTTTTAGTCAATCTTCTCAGACTTTAGACTCCCTAAGTTCTTGCAAGAAACCCATTTTTATCTTTGTCGGAAGTGTGATTCCGAGAAAAGGATTAAATTTTTTGTTAGAAGCTTGCACCCACTTGAAAAAACAAGGATATACAAATTATACTATATTAATCGTGGGGGAAGGTTCACAACAAGAAGAACTTCAACAGTTCTGTCGAGAAAATGATTTAACAGATAGCGTTCAATGGGTCGGTCGCGTTAACTATGGTGAACTTGGAGCATACTTTAAAAAAGCCGATGTATTTGTGTTACCAACCTTAGAAGATACTTGGGGAATGGTTGTTTTAGAAGCGATGATTTTAGGGAAGCCAATTCTTTGCTCGAAATGGGCGGGAGCATCGGAATTAATTACTGATGGTCAGAATGGATACTGTTTTGATCCCTATCACCCAGAACAGCTTGCAAACTTGATGCGTGGTTTTATTGAAAACCCAGAGTTAGCTGTATCAATGGGTCATCAATCAGAAGCGTTAATGAATCAATATGCCCCAGAACGTGCCGCTCAATTTTTGAAAACAGTCACAGAATCTTTACTCTAAAAAATATCATATAGCTTGATTTCAGGTTATGTGATTTTGGGATTCTGTCCAGATGAAAACCAGTGATCAACACCGATCAAATTTAACCATTATGTCAAGTTTAAACCGTTTTTTTTGGTTGTTGAAGCGTCCTAATTTGTATCCGGAAGCCCTCCGAAGAAGTCAAAGAAAAGTCGAAAATACTTTCTGGCCAGAAGGTTCAACTTATACAGCAAATTCAAGAGCAAAAGCACAAGAGGAAGCAACAAAATGGTGTGAACAATATGCAATTGACACTAAAACTGCGATTACAAAAATTACAGGTTTACAGGAGTTTGAACCGTTTGAACAAAAGTTTCAAGAGCAATTAACAAGAGCCAGAGAAATTACCGAAAACTCTCCGGTTAAAATGGGAGGAGGCGGAAATCTAGAACTGATTTATCAGCTCGCAGAACACCTGCAAGCCCGACAGGTAATCGAAACAGGAGTATCTTATGGTTGGTCTTCTTTAACCTTATTACTCTCTCTGAGTCAGCGAAGCAATTCTCACCTAATTAGTACCGACCTTCCCTATTTTTTTGAAGGAAGTGAACAGTATGTCGGATGTGTTGTCCCTTCAGAATTAAAACGTTTTTGGACAATCTTGCCCGCCGCTGACCGAGAAGCCCTTCCTCAAGTCCTAAAAATTCTCAATGTTATAGATATGGCTCATTATGATAGTGATAAATTCTATGAAGGTCGAATGTGGGCTTATCCTAAACTCTGGAATGCTCTCAAACCCGGAGGAATTTTAATTTCAGATGATATACATGATGATTTTGCTTTTCGTGATTTTTCTGATTCTGTGGGAGAAAATCCGATTATTGTTCAAACACCGAAATCGGAAGATGCCAAGTATGTTGGAATTTTAATTAAGCCCAATGCTTAAATAACTAAAGCCAATCTTCTCAACCCAAGTCAACGAAATTTAATCAACATTAACTGAGTTTAGTTTTCAATACAGATGGGCAATTGCCGAAATAAAAATGAGCGAATTTAACCGATTAGAACTTGAAGATAATGGGAAACGTCTGAACGTTTTAATCTCTGCCTATGCCTGTCGCCCGGGAGAAGGTTCAGAACCGGGTGTGGGATGGAACATCGTTCGAGAACTGGTTAAATATCACCAAGTTTGGGTCTTAACTCGGGAAAATAATCGTCCGGAAATCGAAGCCGAACTCCAAAAAAATCCCTTACCCGGCTTAGAATTTATCTACTGTGAACCTTCTCGTTGGGTGCAAAAACTGAACCGCAACCAACGACTGGTTTATTTACATTATTATCTCTGGCAAATTTCCGCTTATTTTCTCGCTCGCAAACTGCATCAACAAATTAACTTTGATATCGTTCATCATGTCACCTACGTTCGCTATGCAACGCCGAGTTTTTTAGCATTACTTCCCGTTCCGTTTGTTTGGGGGCCAGTGGGTGGCGGAGAAACTGCACCCCCTGCATTTTGGAAAGAGTTTAGTGCTTCGGGAAAACGCTATGAAATTCTCCGAAATCTTATCCGAAACGTAGGAGAACTTGACCCCTTTGTTCGCCTCACCGCTCAACGTAGTATTTTAGCCAGAGGAACAACCGAAGATACAGCCTTTAGACTCCGTAAACTTGGGGCGAATCAGGTAGAAATTATCTCTCAATTAGGACTCTCCCAAGAAGAAATTACTCAACTGGGAGAATCCGTTCAATTTGAGCAAAATACCATCCGATTTGTTAGTATTGGTCGCCTGTTACACTGGAAAGGATTTCACTTAGGATTACAAGCTTTTGCTGAAGCTAATTTACCCAAAAATACAGAATATTGGATTATTGGCGACGGTTCCGAACGCCAAAGACTTGAGAAATTAGTGAAAAAATTAGGCATTCAAACCCAAGTCAAATTTTGGCATAAACTCTCCCGTCAAGATACCTTAAATAAACTCAAACAATGCGTGGCTTTAGTTCATCCGAGCCTCCATGAATCTGGGGGGTTAGTGTGTTTAGAAGCGATGGCAGCAGGTTGTCCGGTTATCTGTTTAGATTTGGGCGGGCCAGCTCTACAAGTAACAGAAGAAACGGGTTTTAAAATCCCTGCTGAGACTCCCGAACAAGCCATAAAAGATTTAGCCTTGGCGATGAAAACTCTCGCTGAAAACTCCCAATTGCGAATGCAGATGGCAAAAGCCGGACAACAGCGAGTGCAAGCCGAATTTTCTTGGGAAATCAAAGGTAAAAAATTAGCCCAACTCTACGAAAAAATAGTCAGTTAATTTTCAGTTTGTTTGTCAATTCAGGAGTCGATTTTATGGCCGTTCAAAGCAAACCTACGATTATTTTATTTAACAGTTTATTGCTGCCACCCTCGCAAACTTTTATTCGAGACCCAGCAGAAAAATTTCAACAATTTACTGCCTATTATGTCGGTTCTCGTCGGGTGCAAGGATTAGAATTACCCCGCGAACGAACGTTAGTCATTAATTCGGGGAATTTGAGAGGAAAAATAGAAGAACAACTCTTTAAAATTTCCGGCATCGCACCGAAACTTTATCGGCAAGTTAAACAGTTAAATCCGGTGTTAATTCATGCTCAATTTGGATTGAGTGGGGTTTTAGTTTTACCCTGGATAAAATCGCTCAATATTCCTCTGATTGTTCACTATCGAGGTGCAGATGCTACCGTAGAAGCCGAACATTCCCGCTATACCTCTCTCAATCATTGGATTTATTTTAATCGTTTGCAAGCCCTGAAAGAAAAGACCTGTTTATTTTTAACGGTTTCTCAATTTATTCAGAAAAAACTCCTCGAAAACGGCTTTCCGCCGGAAAAAATTAGAACCCATTATCATGGTGTCGATATTAACAAATTCCGCCCCAATTTAGAAATTCCTCGCGAACCCATCGTGCTGTTTGTCGGGCGTTTAACCGAAAAAAAAGGCTGTGAATATTTAATCGAAGCCATGAGTCGGGTTCAAGCCGAAAAACCAGAGGTTAAACTGGTAATTATTGGGGATGGAACGTTAAAAACTCAGCTTGAAACTTTAGCCGAACAAAAACTAAAAAACTATCAATTTCTGGGAACCCAACCCCCTGAAATGGTGCGAAATTGGATGAACCGCGCTCGTTTACTTGCAGCCCCCAGTGTTACCGCTTCTCAAGGGGATTCTGAAGGATTACCCAATGTTGTTTTAGAGGCGCAAGCGATGGGACTTCCTGTGATTAGTACCTATCATGCGGGAATTCCAGAAGCAGTAATTCATGGAGAAACAGGTTTTCTAACTCGCGAGCGAGATATTAAAGGATTAGCTGAATATAGTTTACAGTTATTCAATAATTTAGAACTATGGCAACAGTTTAGTCGGCGAGGGCGAGAACAGGTAGAAGTCAATTTTAACCAAGATAAACAAGCTCGTGTGTTAGAAACAATTTATGAATCTATTGTTAAAAATAATCCTCAATCAATCCACTAAAAATGAAACTCAAAAAACGATTGCCAGTTTTGATAATTTTGGGGATAATCGTTGTATTTGTCAGTCATACAATCGTCAATCAGCTCTCAGCACCGAGC
The DNA here is from genome assembly GCA_035285085.1 of Lyngbya sp. Lineage (GTDB taxonomy): Bacteria > Cyanobacteriota > Cyanobacteriia > Cyanobacteriales > Microcoleaceae > Capilliphycus. The sequence continues at coordinate 38,041 of JAYKHV010000096.1, forward strand.
TTGTTCATGCAAGGTCGCCCAAGCAAAATCCCCTCAAACTTTCCAGCAGAAATTGTTGCCTCGCCCTCCTTAGCTTTGCCTCCTGAATCCGGCTACATTAACGTTAAAGATTTTGGAGCAAAAGGAGATGGTCAAACAGATGATACCGAAGCTTTCAAAAGCGTTTTTGGTCGGGGAAAATCCGATGAAGGCGGAAGTATTCGTGCTATTTATATTCCCAATGGAGTCTACCTTGTTAGCGATACCATTGCATGGGGAGACAAAAAAAAGGAGGTTTGGGGAGAAAGTCGTGCAGGTGTAATTATAAAACTCAAAGATAATTGTCCGGGTTTTCAAGATATAAAACATCCGAAAAAAGTTCTTCAAATTGAATACGGTCATGGCGGACAAAATTTCTTTCAACGCATTCGTAACCTGACAATTGATGTGGGAATTGGTAATCCCGGAGCCATTGGTATGGGCTATCATACTAATAATAGTGGTGGCGTTTATCAAGTAACAATTCGTTCGAGTGACCCTCAAAAACAGGGATTGATTGGTTTAAGTTTAGACAAACCTTGGCCGGGGCCGGGGTTAGTTAAGAATGTTAATATCGATGGTTTTGATACGGGGATTTTCATCACTCACGACCAGTACAGCATGACTTTTGAACACATTACTCTCACCAACCAACGAAAAGTTGGCTTTGTTAATGCCTCCAATACTGTAGCCATTCATAATCTTAAAAGTCGGAATCAAGTTCCTGCTATTGAAAATCAAGGCAAAATGGCTTTAATGGTGTTAGTTGATGCCGAATTAACAGAGGGAAATCCTCAATATACAGCTATTCTTAATCGCGCTCAAGGGGTTTTATTTGTTCGAGATTTGAAAACCAAAGGCTACAAATGGGCAATTGATAACCAAGCAGGTCAACGCCAAAAACTCCCTGGTTCTGATGTTGAAGAGTTTGTTTCTCATCGGATTTATAGCCGATTTTCAGATGTTCAAAAATCCCTAAAATTACCCATAGAAGACCCGCCAGAAATTCCCTACGGCGACCCCAGTCGTTGGGTAAGTGTGACGAAATTTGGCGCTCAACCAAACGATCAAAAAGATGATGGGGTCGCCATTCAGCAAGCCATTGATTCCGGGGCGGAAGTGATTTATTTACCTGCGGGTAATTACACTTCTCAGCAAACGATTCGCGTGCGGGGAAATGTGCGGCGATTATTCGGTCTTCAGGCTCAGGTAATTTTTAATGTACCGGGGCAACCTGCTTTTATTATTGAAGATGGAGTCTCCGATGCGATCGCGATTAATGTGGACACAAACTATGGGAATCAGTGCAGTTATTGGATTGAACACGCCTCGTCCAGAACGTTAGTTATGGGCTATGGTAGCTATATTAATACAGTGCCGGGAGGGAAAGTTTTTATTGAAGATGTTGTTGCTGTTCCCCTGGTATTTGACCATCAAAAAGTTTGGATGAGGCAAATTAATACGGAAAGTTATGAACACAATCCTCATATCATTAACAAGGGCAGTGATTTGTGGATTTTGGGACTCAAAACCGAAAAAGATCGAACGATTATTGGTACCTATGAGGGCGGACGAACGGAGGTTCTTGGAGGATTGCTGTATAAAAACCGAGAACGTATCGGCCCCGCACCTGCATTTATTAATGAAGACTCAAGTGTTAGTTTAATTTATCGCAATAAGGGAGAAGTTTATCAAACTCAAGTTTTAGAAACTCACGATGGTGTTTCTCAAGAATTTCGCTTTCAAGATCTCCCCGCTTCTCATGGACGAATGCCTTTGTATGTTAGCTATGATCGAACTTGATATAACTAGAAACGAAAGAGAATTTACAACAAAAGGAATAGTGGTTCAATGCGTATTTTGAGCATCCATAACAACTACCAAGTTCGGGGCGGAGAAGATGAATCCACCCAAGCCGAAGCCAATCTTCTGCGAGAAATGGGACATTCAGTTGATACTTATGAAGAACACAACGATCGCATTGCTAGCTTTAATTCGGCTCATTTAGCCCTAAAAACCATTTGGTCTCAAGAATCTTACCAAATCGTTCAACAAAAACTAAAAAACTCACCGACAGATATCGTCCACGTTCAAAACTTTTTTCCGCTGATTTCTCCTTCAGTTTATTATGCCGCCCGTTCCGCAGGAGTTCCAGTTGTCCAAACCTTGCGAAATTATCGGTTAATCTGTCCGAATGGACTCTTTTTTAGACAAGGAAAAGTTTGCGAAGATTGCCTTGGAAAACCCATTCCTTATCCGGGATTTATACACGCTTGCTATCGGGAAAACCGCCTTGCCACCGCCGGAACAATTGCCATGTTAACCACTCATAAAACCCTGAACACCTGGTTAAAACAGGTTAATGTTTTTGTGAGTTTAAGTCAGTTTGCTCGACAAAAATTTATAGAAGCGGGATGGCCAGGAGAGAAAATTGTGGTCAAACCTAACTTTGTTTTCCCAGACCCCGGAAAGGGATCGGGAAGCGGTGGATATGCACTTTATGTGGGTCGGCTTTCGGTTGAGAAAGGACTCGATATTTTACTAAAAGCTTGGGAATACCTAAAAATTCCAATTCCGCTTAAAATAGTAGGAGATGGTCCCTTATCGGGTTTGGTCGTCGAAGCCACTCAACGCCTGTCTCATGTGGAATGGTTGGGACGCAAACCGATGACTGAGGTCTATGAAATTATCGGAGAAGCAATGTTTTTGATTTTTCCGTCTAAATGGTACGAAACCTTTGGTCGAGTTGCGGTAGAAGCCTTTGCAAAAGGGACTCCGGTTATTGCTTCAAATTTGGGAGCGATCGCCGAATTGGTTGATAATAATCGTACTGGGTTGCATTTTCGTCCGAGCGATCCTTTAGACTTAGCTGCTACAGTAGAAAAAGCGCTCGCTCATCCCCAAGAACTTATGCAAATGCGTGAGGCGGCTAGAGCCGAGTTTGAGGCGAAATATACCGCTGAGAAAAACTACCAACAGCTTATGGAAATTTATGCCATTGCTCGTTGTCTATCAAGTTAGAAATTGTCGTTTCAAAGGGACTGAGAGTTGGTGAAATCTGACGACAACCTAAGACAAATAGATTACTATTATCGACCCCCTAAAAAGCGAAAGGGATTTATTAAACTGTCTACTCTGGTGCTTTTGGGGTTTTGTTCGGCTTTCTATCCCCGAGTTTTAACCTTATTAAAATTCCCTTCAATTATTAACCTGGCTCATTTGGGTGTTATTCCTTGGCTCTGTGCATTTGTACTGCTTAAAACCAAAGTAAAAGATCGCAAACAAATTGCAATTGTTCAGGAATTAACAATCGCCGTGCTGATTTTTTTTGGTGTTAATATTGCCAGCGCTATTTTAAATGATGCGGGTTTTATCAATGCTTGTTTAAATTTTTTGTTCTTTTGTGAACATTTTTTGTTAATCATTGCCATTATTAGTTTGCATCTAACCCCAGAAAAATTATTACAATTTCGCGCCTTTATCATTTTTTCCTCTTTTACCAATACGATGTTTGCTTATGTTCAACATTATGTTTTAAAACTTCATCTTCGCGAAGGCTTAGAAGACAATATTAAAGGTGTATTTATTGGTGGAGGAGCCGGTCACGTTGTTGGGGCTTCAGTGGCACTAACTTTTGGAGTTTACTATTTTTCTGCGGCTAAAAAACTCCCGATTCTGTTTCGTGCTGCTGTGGCATTAGCTACGTTTTGGCACATGAATATGGCCGATGCTAAACAAGTTCTGCTTGTATTTGGCATAGCCGGAATTATGCTTTTATTAACTAAATTTCAAAACATTGTACAAGCCCTTCAGTATATAATCGGAGGCGTTGTGCTGGGTTATGCGTTCTTTTGGGGTATACATAATATAGAAGCTCTCGAAGCTTTTCAAACTTGGATGAGACCCGAAATTTACGGCCCCGAAGGAGAAGCAACACTATTGAAAACAGCAACTTTTCGCCTTGTTCCCACATTCTATGATTCACCTTTACATCCCTGGTTAGGTTTGGGGCCAGGTCATACCGTTGGGCGTTTGGGAGGATGGATGCTTTATGAGTATGATAGTCTCTTAAGTCCATTAGGTTCGACTAAACATCCTGCCAGTGCTGCTGTTTGGAATGCGGTAGGAGCAAGTTGGTTAGGAAATCAATCGAGTATGTTTTCTCCCTTGTTTGGTTGGGCGGGAATTTGGGGAGATTTAGGATGGCTCGGTTTAATTTCTTTTCTCTATATTTGGTGGGTGGTTTGGCGGCGACTTTGTTTTGATGATGTCTCTAAATTTCTTGCTCTTACTCCAATCGCTTTCGGTTTAATTTTTACCCAAATGGAAGAACCGGGTTATATGCTTTATGTTGGGAGTATTATTGGTTTGAGATGGCAAGAATATCACTGTCAAAAACAAAACAAAGTCAGTGACATTTCTGAACTCCAAACCGGAGGATACCAGCGTCCAAAATCGCTCAAAGATCTGTTTCAGATTCTAGTGCTTTTAAAATAAATCTGGGTAATCATTTCACTCCTAATCTTATTTCAGTTGTTTTAAACAATAAAATCACAGGGTCAGCTATGATTTCTAAAAAAATATTTTTAATCGGATTAGCCCTTTTTAGTTCAAGCTGTGCCTGGGAAGACAATGTTAAGCAAGTCTTTCCCAGTACAGAATTAAAATTATCACAAAATCCTATTGCACTTAACAGTACCATCACCAATTCTCTGCCTCAACGAGAAGTTTTTCCCGAACTTTCAGAAGCAGAAGGAGGTGTAATTAATGTTAAAGACTACGGTGCCAAAGGTGATGGCGTAACCGACGATACTGAAGCCTTTAAACAAGCAATTAGCCGAGATGAAATTGCCAACGGCAGCAAAATTATTTATGTTCCTAATGGCACTTATATTGTTAGTGATACCATTGAATGGCCGAAAGGAGCGCATGGCGGACTCTATTATAAACGCACAACCCTTTTAGGAGAAACCAGAGAAGGAAGTATTATTCGGCTTAAAGATAAAGCCCCTAACTTTTCGAGTGGTGAGAGTAAACCGGTTTTAGATACAAAAGACAATCGAGCTAACGCATTTCGCAACCGAATTGAGAATTTAACCGTTCATACAGGTTCCGGAAATAAAAATGCAATTGGCATAAAAATGAACTCTAACAATGGCGGAGGTGTGTTTAATGTTTCAATTATTTCCGGTGATGGTCAAGGCGATCAAGGTCTTAACTTAACCTCGGCAGAAGTAGGCCCCTTACTGATTAAAAATGTCTCCGTAGAAGGGTTTGATCGGGGTATTTTAGTCGGAGGAGGAACAACCAACTCAATTACGATGGAAAATATTACCTTGAGCCAACAAAATCAAGTGGGAATTGAACAGGTGATGCAAGTTTTAACCCTTCGGAACTTAAAGAGTTTTAATGCCGTTCCGGTTTTGTGGGTCAAAGAACACAACGCGACTCTGACTCTTATTGGTGGCGAATTTCAAGGATTGGGTGGAAATAATCAAACCGCAATTGAAACCCGATATCGAGATAATGGTGAAGCGACAGACGGAGAAAAGCAATCAATTAGCACCTATTTATTTGATATTAAACAGACCGGATATCAAAATACAGCTCAAGTTTATAGCTGCGAAACCGGAGAAGTTGAAACACTTCAGGGAGAAATAAAACAGTGGATGTGTAGACCTCCTATTGTTAATCTTTCAACCCAAACCCAGATGTTATCTACTCCTGTGGAAGAAACACCCTATATTGAACATGATTTGAATAATATTGCAGTGGTTGAGGGAAATACCGGGGAAGATATTCAAGCCGCAATTGATACTCCGGGAGTGCAAACTGTATTTCTTCCTAACCGTTCTTATCAAGTCAATCAACCTATTTTGATCCGGGGAAGTGTCAAAAAAATTATTGGTATGAGGGCTAGATTTACCAGAGATTCAGTTGAGCCAGTGTTTCGGTTTGAAGAGGGTGATGAACCCATTGTGGTCATGGAACGAATGGAAGGGCCAAGTATTGAGCATAATGCCAATCGTACATTGGTCATTCAGCGAAGTTGGATTACTTCCTATCAAAACACACCAGAAGGGAAAGGGAATGTATTTTTTGAAGATGTTGTTTCAGAATCCGTACAAATTCAGAATCAAAAAGCTTGGGCGAGAAGTTTGAATGTAGAAGGCGTACCTTCAGAATCAGAATCTAAAATTTTAAATGATGGAGGTCAACTCTGGATTTTGGGATTAAAAACCGAAAAACCCGGTACAATTTTAGAAACGAAAAATCAGGGGTTAACTGTAGTTCAGGGCGGATTTATCTATGTTAACTCCGATATTCCCGATGTGAATCCTCCCCAAGCTCAGTACATTAATGAGGGGTCAAAGGTCGCTATTTTAACCCGTTCATACATACCAGCAGCTACAGGATATGAAGTTTTAATTCGAGAAATTCAAGGGGATGAAAACAAAGATATAATTAATACCCGAAGAACAAATCCGGGCTATTCTTTTCTTTATCTGGGATATTAATTTGCAGCCAACAATTCCCAACGATCTGATCTGATATCATGTCCAGATAATTAGTGATAAAAAAACTTTCTCCTTCCCCTCCTCTTTCTTCTTCTTTATTTCCTGACTCCTGACTCGGTGACTCCTGTCTCCTGTCTCCTGACTCGGTGACTCCTGTCTCCTGACTCGGTGACTCCTGACTCCTGTCTGCTGACTCGGTGACTCCTGTCTCCTGTCTCCTGTCTCCTGACTCGGTGACTCCTGTCTCCTGTCTCCTTCGTCGTTTATAACTGTTCAACCGGACATGATATTATTTGCCCTTTTTCGGAAAAAGGTTTAAAAAGGATTCAGATTTATGATGATTTTTTTGAGCAACTTTTATCGGCGGATTTACCGGAATTTTCTGAGTCTGGGACTGATTGTAGTAACTATAGCCATAGGAAGTTAAAGGAACTTTCTGCGCTCTGTTGGCAACCACCCCGAGAATAGGAGTGCTAAAGTTTGAATGATCTTTCAACTGGTCTAAAGCATTTTCTAGGACTGAACGCTTAACCCGACCTAAACCGGCAACCAAGATCATACCATTGGTTTCTGCTGCCAGTAAATAAGCATCAGCGAGTCCGGTTAAGGGAGGAGCATCATAAACCACCAAATCAAAAGCACTTCTCAATTGAGCCATTAAATCGAGCATTTTTTGAGAGGCTAACACTCGAATTGGGTCGGGAGGAATTGAACCTGCCGTTAACACAAATAAGTTATTTTCTTGGGGAGATTGTTGAATCACATGATTAAAGTCTATATCGGTGGAAATTACATCGGTTAAGCCTTGCATATTTGCCAATCCCAAAGAACTATGAAGACTGGGGTGACGCAAATCCGTATCAACCAATAACACTCGCCTACCTTGTTCGGCAGCAGCCGTCGCTAAATAAATTGCAACGGTGGATTTTCCCTCTCCAGGCTGGCAGGAACTAATCACAACTGAACCAATAGGACTATCGGGACTGAGTAAACGAATATTCGTATATAAAGATCGGAAAGCTTCATAAAAAATGGAAACCAATCGTTGAGGTTTATTTTGAACACCCAAACTCAGTTGATTAGGATCACTTTGTAAAAAGACACTGCCAATATCTATGCTGGGATTGTGAGATTTAAGATTTTTATCCAAGGGAATAATCCCCAGCAAGGGAAGCCGAGTAACATCCTTAACCTCTTTGGGAGTGTAGAGAATATTGCTCAATTTATCGAGTGCTAAAGCCGCTCCCAAACCCAAAAGCGTTCCTAAAACCGATCCCAATAACAAATTTCTTTTAACACTCGAAGAAGAAGGTTTGGGCTGACCCGCCGGAGTCAATAATTGCCAAGGTCGTTCTCGTTGAGCGGCATCAATTCTAAATGCTTCTCGTTTCGACAGAAATTGATTGAGGTTGTCCGTCGCAATGGTTAATTCTCGTTGGATATCCGCATATTCGCGAGTCACCACAGACAGTTGTTTAACTTGTTGATTGAGACGCTCCAGAGTATCGGTAAGGATTTGATAGCGGGTTTCTAACTCTTGAATTTGATTGGCTAAATCTCTGGCGACTTGTTCTCCTTCTTGACGGAGTAACGGCAGTAATCTTTGCCGTTGTTCCTGTAAAACCTGCATTTCCGGACTTTCTTCTAAATACAGAACCGATCCTTTCGCCATTTCGTTATCAATGGCTCGCAGTTCACTGAGAAGGGCTTGGTAGCGAGCGCTTTGGGCTAATACCGAAGCCGTTGCCATTTCAGTGGGTGAAGAAGCCAATTGCTGTTGTAAATTTGTATAAGTGGCTTGGGCTTGACGCAATTGCAGTTGTACGTCTAAGCGTTGTTGTTCAATCCCAGTAATTTGACTGGCCAGTTGTTGGCCTGTGGTTCCCGGCTCAACCAAATTATACTTCTGTCGCAGTCCTTGTAGACGTTGTTGCTGAGTTTGCACCCGCTGTGATAATTGCGGTAGTTGCTCCTCAACAAACTCGATTCCTTTGAGAATATCCGTTTGGCGAACTTCCAGACTATAGTTGAGATAAGCTTCCGCCACCAAGTCTAAGACCGCTTTCACTAAATCCGGATTGGGATGTTGATATCCCACCACCAAAATATCGAGGTCGGACGGTTTGATATTGAGGTTGCCCGCGATCATCTCATAAGTAATTTCTGGATATTCACTTTGGAGCGCTTCTACAACCGGAGCAAGCACTTTCGGACTTTTGAGCAGCTTGAGTTTGACAGCATCGGCATTAACCGCTACTATCTCTTCTCGGCTACTCAAGGTTTCTGGGTTCGTGGCCGAAATCACTTGAGTCTCGATTGTGACTGGCTGAGTTAAAATCTCAAATTGACCTTGATAAACCGGAGTATCTGTTGCCGCCTTGTAAGCCGCCGCCGAAGCAACGATCGTAGTCATTCCAATAACAACCAGAATACGGCGACGAATAGCTCCTAGAAGTTGACTTAGATCTAATCCTCCCTCGTCATCATCCTCAAAAGGGGGAGCATAGGTAGTCGGTAGCGATTGAGAATCTCGTCCAACCCGAATCATAAGTTCCTAAAAAATGAATAATCGACCTGCGATACAACCGCATTTTTCCCCTCAGTCTAGCCCCAGTATAGTTAATTCACGCCAAGCAATACACTAAAAGTTTCTGAAGACATCAATAAACGCTGAAGGCACTACAAATAATGACCGAATACGATTCAAAGGCGTGACAATTTTATCGACTGTATCGGAAATATTCGCCAAGCGGGAGGGACCGACAATGACGACATCATTGTTGCGGAGTATGGGATTGGTTTGTTCGTTGGCATTTCCAGTAAAGTCAATTTGAACTCGGCGTTGCTCAACCCGGCCATCGGGATGATAACGAATCAGTTCGACAGAACCTTCATTCGCCCGAGAGTTAAACCCACCTGTTCTTAATAAAGCCTCATTCAAGGGAGTATTGGGTGGAATTTCCACCAGCCCCGCTTGCCTCACCTCTCCGACTATATTAACCCGAATGGTATTGGGTGCAAAACTGGCTTCGGCGATTTGACCGACTTCTTCCGGGTTGATTTCAGTTGCAGTTGGCACAAAAACCGTATCTCCCTCCTGTAAAATCGTGTCTTGAGTCGCATCGCCCTGCTTTAACAACTCCCACAGGTTTACAGTAATCACCTGTTCTCTACCGGAATTGGTCACACGCCGAATTTCAATCTCACGAATATCAGCTTGGGGCTTGACTCCGCCTGCGACTTGAATCGCCCGAGTGACTGTTGGGGGTGTATTTCCACCTCCTCCACTACCCGGAACACCGGCTTCACCTGTTCTGGCATTTCCCGTTACCGTATAAGGGCCTGGTCGAAACACTTGACCAATTACTGCAATATTCAAGGGTTCGGTTTGAGAAGCCGCAAAGCTGGCTGTCCTCAGTTGAGAAACTTGAGCTAAGTTAATATTGTCAATTGCCGGAACAAAAATACTATCCCCTTCTTGCAGTAGAATATCTTGATCGAGATCTCCGCCTTGCAATAACGGTGTTAAATCAACCTCTAGGGTTTGCTCAAATCCCGTCTTGGTTGTCCGACGAATCTGAACCCGACGAATATCGGCCATCAACTTCACTCCCCCCGCTTGCTGAATGGCTTGGGTAATCGTTGGAATCCCTCCCGATGCACCTGTTGCGGCGACGACATAGGGGCCGGGTCGTTGCACTTCTCCAGAAACCGCAATACTAATCGGTTGACTTTGATCGCCTGCAAAGCTAGCATTTGCCAATTGAGAACCCACCGCCGGATCAATTTGATTCATCGTCGGGATAAAAATGGTATCTCCATCTCGCAGGGAAGCATCATAACGGAGATCGCCCGTTTGCAAAAGCTGCCATAAGTTGACATTGATGATTTCTTCTGAACCGTCTCGACGGGGACGCCGCAGTTGAACTTGTTGCAAATTCGCCGATTGAGTAATCCCCCCCGCCATTTTGATCGCTCGACTCACTGTTGGTAACTTCGACCCTTCTAAAGGTAGAGTATAAGACCCCGGACGATGAACTTCTCCGGCAATCCCAATAATTAAAGGTCGAGACGCGACTAAACTCACCGTAATTCGCGGTTGTCTGAGTATTCTCTGAGTTTCATATCGTTGAGCGATGGTGGCCGCCGCTTGTTCCAGGGTCAGTCCCTCGACTTGAACACCCCCAATTTGCGGTAAGTTGACTGTCCCATTCACCAACACTTCAAACTCACCACTATACTGAGGAACTTGAAATATATTAATACTAATGCGATCGCCTGCTCCCAGTCGATAAGCATCTTCTACTTGAAAAGGAGTAGATGCCAAACTCAATGAACCCGTCTGAGGTAAAAATGACGGTTGCGCCCAGCCCATACCGGGAAAAGCAACCATTAGAAATGTTAGTACACTTAGACCTCGAAATCGCCGAATTCGTTCGGCTCGTTGACTTAACTTGTTCATTGGGATCGCACTTGCCTATTATTTTTTTGCACTCAAAACCCGCCGCATTTTAAATATTAGACTCTCGACTCTGTTTACTCAATAATCCTGTCGAAGGTTCGACCTCTAAACTCAGGGAGAATCTGACCTGAAATGCTTGGTTGTGAGAAGGGGCACCCCGTCCATGCTAGCACAAGGTTTCAGCTTCTATCGCTATCAGTTACAGTTGGCAACAGAATCTCAGTCGTCAGTGATATTATTATACTGATGTTCTCCGGGTTGATCGGATGAAAAAACGGGTCACGCTTACATTTCCCCGCACCTCCGTTCAAATGCCAATCACCTATCGGTTGGCGAAGGATTTTAATGTGGCATCAAACATTATCCGCGCTCAAGTTGCACCGAATCAGATTGGCACCCTTGTTGTCGAATTATCTGGAGATATCGATCAGCTTGAAGCGGCGATTGATTGGATGCAATCCCAAAATATTAAGGTTTCATCAGAACGACGGGAAATTTTGATTGATGAAGAAATCTGTGTTGATTGTGGTTTGTGTACCGGAGTTTGTCCGACCGAAGCTTTAACTCTCGATCCGGAAACCTTTTATTTAACTTTTACTCGTTCCCGGTGTATTGTCTGTGAACAATGTATTTCCGCTTGTCCGGTTCAGGCAATTTCAACCAATCTTTAACGGTCAAATGTCTTCTTAATCCAATTATTGGAATCTAAACGTGAAAAAGGTAACTTGGCTTTCTTTATTTCTCCTGATGTTAACCTATATCACTTTTGGATGGACGCTGTTTGAGGCGGAGTTGACTCTCTACGCTTGGGGAGGAATTATTGGGAGTATTATTGTATTATGTTTGTTGTTTACGACTCCAATAGACCAGTTCCAAAGGCCGATTATTAAATGGTTTAAAACCGACTTGGGGACTTTTGTATCCGTACTCTTTGCGTCTTTTATGATTGTTGTGATAGCCACCTATTTAGACACTTTTGCTAAAATTCTCTTAATTCTGTCGGCAACCACCTTATCTCGGATTGAATTGCAAACTCTGGGAATTAAAAATTGGTCGGCTTTTTTTTGGCTAATCGCAACTTCTTTACTGGGTTTAGGTATAGGTTTCGGATTTCATTATTTCATTCACAATTAAATGCAACCTAAAATTTCTACAATTCCACTCATTCAACTCGCTTCTGGCGATCGCTTATCTCTCCAAGTTTACAAATTCCAAGGCGCCACCCCCGGAAAAAAAGCCTATCTTCAATCCAACTTACACGGCGCTGAAATTAGCGGAAATGCCGTTATTCATCAGTTAATTGCTGATTTAATTAAACTCGATAAAACCCAACTGATCGGTGAAATTTGGCTCGTTCCCGTTTGTAATCCCGTCGGCGTCAATCACCGCGCCCATCATTTCTCATCGGGCCGCTATAATAGTTATGATGGCAAAGATTGGAATCGCATCTTTTGGGACTACGAAAAAACCGAAGCAGACCTTGCCGAATTTGCGCGATCGCAACAGAATTTAAGTGTAACAGAAATTCAGCAAAACTATCGCAAAACTATCTTAGAAAGCTTTCAAAATCAACTTCAAAAAATCAAACATCCTAGTCAAGTTCCTTATTCAGAATATTATCGCACAATTTTACAATCCCTCTGTTTAGATGCAGATTATGTCATCGATTTGCACAGTTCCACCAATCAAGCCATTGATTATTTATACTGTTTTCACAGTCGAGAAGAAAGTGCCAAAGCCTTCTTACTCGACTATGGAATCTTAATGAATGACTACGATGGGGATGCCTTTGATGAAGCCTTTCTCAAACCCTGGTTAGCCCTCGAAAAACATCTTTCCGAACGGGGAAAAACCGTTCAATTTGATATCGAATCCTGGACATTAGAACTCGGTTCAGGAATGAAAATGAACCCCGAGTCTGTAGAAAAAGGAATTCGCGGCATCAAAAACTATTTAGCCTGTAAAAACCTGTTAAAAATAGACGGATTTCCCTTCCCCGAAACCGCCAATCATTCTCTAAAACTCACTCTCAAAAGCCAGACTAAAAAATATTATGCACCCAGAGGCGGCATGATTCAAAATCGAGTTGAACTCGGAAATTTAGTCAAAACCGGAGAAACCCTCTATGAAATTCTCAGCTTTAACAAAACCGAAAACTTACCGGAAATTGTAGAAGTCAAAGCCGAAGCAAGCGGAATCATTTTTGATGTTTCCACCAATCATACCGTTAATCAATGCGACTATGTATTATCGATGATGGAACAAGTATCAACCTAAAGATAGATGAAAGCTGCTTAATATTTTGGTGTACTTATCAGTATTTTTCCAGAGGTGAAAAAGGCAGAATTCTGGAAAATCTTGGCAATTCGGTACAAAACATTGGTAAACTAAATCCTGTAAAACGACTCACAACAGACAGACCCTTGCTAGACGAACAAGCCAAAACCACAATCCTCCGCAAAATCCCTCACGCCCTGTACATTTGCGGAGTCAAAGACGGCGAAGAAGTCAACGGCTTTACCGCCAGTTGGGTAATGCAAGCCTCCTTCAAACCCCCTCTGGTTGTCAACTGTGTCAAACAAGACTCCAAGTCCCACGCCATGATAGAAGCCAGCGGAGTATTTTCCCTCAGCTTTCTAGAAGACGGCCAAAAAGAAATGGCACAAAAATTTTTCAAACCGCAGCGTCGAGTCGGTAACAAATTTGAAGATGTAGAATTCTACTTGGGAGAAACTGGTTGTCCGATTATCTCCGACTCTCTGGGCTATGTAGAATGTCGGGTTGTCGGTAGCGTGCCTCAAGGCGATCATACCGTATTTGTTGGGGAAGTGATTGCCGCAGGTGTTCACCGAGACGGAGAAATCTTATCACTCGCCAGTACAGGCTGGAACTATGGTGGCTAGAACACTCAAAAACAACATTCCCCATTCAACAGAATTATAAATGATTTAATTCTGAATTGAGTTAACAATCCTCAACCTCTGAATACTCAAGCTATGCCTTTAATTAAAGTTCAAACCTCAGTCTCAACACCGGAAAAATCGGAAGTCGAAGACCTTTTGAAAAGCCTGTCAGCCGCATTAGCCGGACATTTAGGAAAACCCGAGTCCTATGTAATGACAGCCTTTGAACCCGATATTCCGATGACCTTCGCCGGGACAACAGAACCCGTTTGCTACATGGAAATTAAAAGTATTGGCTTACCGGAGAGTAAAACCAAAACCATGAGCAAAGATTTTTGTGAAAAAATCAACAAGGCTTTGGGGATACCTGTAAATCGTATTTATATTGAATTTGCCAATGCTCCCGGAACCCTATGGGGCTGGAATGGGACAACCTTCGGCTAACAAAGAGTTTACAGGGAACAGGGAACAGCGGATCTGGGAACAGGCAATCATGCAATCATGCTGTTATCAGTTATTACTGGTTACTGACTACTATTATCACTGGTGACTGGTGACTGGTGACTGGTGACTGTAAACTGTTCCCTGTTCCCTGTAATTAAAATTCACGATACAGAGGTTGCTGTTGTTGTTGAGCTTGGGGTTCGGGAGCAAACGCTAACCAGAGGGGATATTGCAGCAAAGACAGATTAATCTTTTCTTCGCTATCATCGACGACAATCAACGGCAATTTTCCTTCTTGAACCAAACGGTCAGCTTTCAGTGCAACAATATTAGCATCTTCAAACAAGGTTACACCCCGCTCCGGACTAAAATCTCGCCGATCCAAGCCCAGACAGTCCTGTAAGCCTCGCCGCCACTCGCCCAAGCGTTCGGGGCTATTGGCTAGGATTAACGTGCGTAGACGGCGATCGTAGAGGGTTCTGAGAACAGAAATAATCGCCGATGCAATCAAAATATTTTGCAACCGACTTCCCATCGTGCGTAATGCACCCCGTCCACCTTGGGTAAAAAACCAAGTTGAAACCCGTTTGGCATGGATGGGTTCAAAGGTGCGTCGCAACTGCCAGGGCGGGCCGTAATAGTCGGGCATGGTACGATATTGATCGAGAAGGCGGCGAATTTGTTGGGATTCTTCCTGAAACCCTTGTTCACCAAATTGAGGCGTCGGACTCACTTCCGGTTCGATGTCACCTTGAGGCGAAAGAGAACGTTCCCCTGGCGTACCGTTTTCTCGGGGAAGTTCTGGAGACTCGGGGATCAGTTCTAACTGTTCGGCGGTACTGACTAAATCCTGCAAACTTCCGACGAGATAATCTTTAAACCCCTGAACCCGAATGGCTAAATCTTGGGAAACTCCGGCAAAACTGGAACGCATTTCCTGCTGAATGCGTTCTCGACGACGTTCTAGTTTTTCGACTTCTATTTGCAGGGCTTGTCGGCGTTGTTCGAGTTGGGTTAACGCCTCGGTGACTAAATTCCCCATTGTTTCTGTCAAAGCCATCTGTTCTTGCTGCATTTTGGCTTTGGCGGCTTGTAAATCAGCAATTTCTGTTCTGAGTTGCTGTATTTGGTCTTTTAAACCTGTCACCGTTTGCAAGTTGGTCTCAGCTTGTGTGGGCGAGAAAAGTTCCTCCGAGACTGGGTTTTCATCGGCTTCGGATACTTCTTTGGAGGGATCGTTTTGCTCTTGATTTGGAGTTTCGTCTAAGTTCATGGAATCAACAGAAGTTCATTGGGGGTCAGACGAGTTTGACCTTAACATACAGTGAAACTGAAGCCAGGGATGGACAAACGCGATTTTTAACGGGCGGGTTTGTTTCTATTATCCTCAACAACGGTCGAACTCGATCAAAAGTTTCCCCTCAAAGTTTATTTTAACAGTCACCCGTTTGCTCGGGGCGCGTCTTCGATCTCATTTCTGTCTTCGATGCCGACAACCGATATAAACCCACCCTTTTACCGTCAAAGCGCGATCGCTGTTCAACTGTTAGGGGTTGAGTTACTATGGGTTTACGCTCGGGGTTTTCAGATGACCACAATTGGCTTCTAAACAGGCTTTTAACTGTTTTGGATCAAAAAGAATCGGCAGAAAGTGAATACTGTTGACTTCTTTAAAGTAAAACAGAATCGGTACACCGGGCCAGAAAATTTCCCAATTGATCCAATCTGCGTAGGGAAAATGTCGCAGTAACTTACCGGAACGCAAGACATCGATCGCTGTTTCGGTAAACTGAAGGCGAATCGTTGCCGTTTGTACCAGCAGAAACAGTCCGAGTAAGGCAATAATCAATCCTAGCGCTTTTTGTACCAAGATTAACGGAATTCCGGTCAACAGCAGTACCGCCGGGATGATAAAACTCGGCGTTAGTTCAATAGTTGAGGGAACGGTTGTCGTTGAGGAAGTTGTGGCCATTTTTTTTGATGCTCCAATGGGTCAGGTGATGTGAACAAATGTTACCAAATTCCGGGCTTGGGAAACTCCATCAACAGGAAGGGATTGATACTCAAACGCTTATCGGGGTGTTTTTTGACCTTGTTTTTGTTCGACCGACTCAATACTTTCACGGGCGGCTTTTTCTCCTTCGGTGTCTCCTGCTTCTTTCAGCAGCACTAACGCTTCTCGAAAACTTTCTAGGGCTTGAGAATAGTCTCCCAAACTTTCATACACTTCGCCAATATTATTCAGCGTTGTGCCAATTTCCGCTTTTTGACCCACTTCCTGACGAATTTCTAAGGCTTGTTGGTAAGAAGCTAAGGCTTGGGAATAGTCACCCAAACCTTTATAAGCCTCGCCAATATTGTTGAGTGTTGCTCCCGTTTTCGCTTGATTTTCGAGCTGTTGATACAAGGATAATGCTTGTTGATAGGTTTGTAAAGCCTGTTGATATTCACCTTGTTTGTAGTAGACATTGCCGAGTTTATCCAACGCCTCACCCAGTCGCTCGCCATCTTCAGCCTCTTTTGCTAATTCAACGGCTTTTTGATAGGCTGTTAACGCCTGAGTGGGTTGTTCTTGGGCTTCATAAATTGAACCGATCAAGCCATAAACGCGAGCGGCATTTTCTCGATCTTCTATTCTTTCCAATAAACTAACCGCCTGCTCAAAATACACTAACGCCTGAGAATTATCTCCCAATTTTTGATAAATATAGCCCATATTACTCAGCAACCGTCCGACACCCGCTTGATCGCCTATTTTACGTCGGAGTGCTAAAGCTTGCTGATAAATTCCAATCGCTTTCTCTGTATCTCCGCGACTGAAATAAAGCGCTCCTAAATTATTTAACGTGCGACTTTGATCTCTTAAATCTCCGACTTGATCGCGGTAAGTTCGGGCTTGTTCATAATATTCGAGGGCTTGTTCAAACTGACCTTGGCGAGTATAAACTGAAGCAATATTATGCAAAGATTCCCCGATTTGTTCGGGATCTTGAACCGATTGAGCAATTTTTAACGCTTCCTGATGTAATTTGAACGCCTCGGGATTTTTATTCGTATTACTGTAGACAAATCCTAAAAGATTTAAACTGCGGCTGACTCCTATTTGTGCTTCTCGACTGTTAGACTCCTGCTGACGGTAAATCGTTAAGGCTTTTTGAATCGCTTTTTCGGCTTCGGCATTTTCGCCCATATTCGCATAAACATCACCCAAATAATTCAGCGTCGCCGCCACTTCCAAAGAATTATTCTGCTGTTTTTGACGAAGTGCTAAAACTTGTTGAAAGGTTTCTAAGGATTCAGTAAATAATCCTTGTCGAAATTGTTCAACTCCGGTTTCAAATAATTGTTCGGGATTTTCAGAAGAATTATTATTGCGATCGCGACGTTCCTCTGGTTTGGGGTTAGAATTGTCTTCGTCGGGTTCGCGGCGATTCGGAAATAAACGATTATTGCGATCGCGACGTTCTTCTTGGGGGTTAGAATTGTCTTCTTCGGGTTCGGGGCGATTCGGAAATAAACGATTATTGCGATCTTCGGTTTCTTCTGTTTTTTCAGGACTATCTATCATCGGTTCTTCCGAAGGGGGAGTTTGTGCAAGAACCGCAGAACTTAAACCGTTAGAAATCTCTACAGGAAATCCCCAAGTCAACAACAAACTCAGACTCGAAACTGGAATGGAGACCATCCAAAACCTAGAGATGAAAACCCGAGAAGGTTTGTTAAGCGATCGTTCATTAGAATTGGAAATCAACATAGGCTTAAAGAGATTGACAAATGAGTGTATATTTGCAACTCAAAATCGAACCTTAAAATCGAACCCAAAAATCATTATCATAATTTATAGCAAAGGCGAGTTGAGAAAAACGGTTCACACCGGATTTAAGGATGAGCGTTTTCTTCAAACCGACCTGAGATGATCTAACATTCTACAGACATTGGCTTTCTCCATGCTCACTCAAACCCTAGACGCTATTTTAAACCGTGCTGTTGCCCAAGAAGATATTTCGGCCACAGAAGCGGTTGTCTTACTCCAACAAACCGATCCCGAGATTATAACAATTATCCGGGATGTCAGCGACCAGTTACGCCATCAACAAGCCGGAGATACCGTTACCTACGTGATTAACCGCAACATCAATTTTACAAATATTTGTGAACAGCATTGCAATTTTTGTGCGTTTCGGCGATCGCCAGGAGAAGACGGTGCCTTTTGGTTAGATACCGCTCAAATTTTAGAAAAAACAACCGCCGCCGTTGAAAAAGGCGCAACCGAAATTTGTATGCAGGGCGGACTCAACCCCTCGGCTAAAATTAACGGCGCTTCTCTGCCCTATTATCTTAATTTAATTGCCACAATTAAACAAACCTTTCCCCAACTCCATCTTCACGCCTTCTCGCCCCAAGAAATTCAATTCATTGCCCGAGAAGACCATCTGAGCTATGATTTTGTCATTGCCGCCCTGCGAGATGCCGGAGTGGACTCGATGCCGGGAACCGCAGCCGAAGTTCTCGACGATCGCGTGCGTCGGGTGATCTGTCCGGAAAAAATTAACTCGGCGACTTGGCTAGAAATTGTCGAAACCGCCCACCGTTTAGGCCTACCCACAACCAGCACAATGCTTTGTGGTCATATTGAAACCCCGCAACAGCAGGTGACTCATCTAGAAAAATTGCGATCGCTTCAACAAACCGCCATTGATAACAACTATCCGGCTCGCATTACCGAGTTTATCGCTTTGCCGTTTGTCGGTCAAGAAGCGCCTGCCTCCCTGCGGCGACGGGTGGGAAGAGATCAACCCGTCCTCGAAGATACCCTGTTACTCACCGCAGTTGCCCGTATTTTCCTGGGAAATTGGATTTTGAACCATCAACCCAGTTGGGTGAAACTGGGGCTTACAGGGGCAACAGAAGCCCTGAAATGGGGCTGTAACGATATTGGTGGTACGCTCATGGAAGAACACATTACCACAATGGCAGGGGCAAGGGGCGGAACTTGTATGGAACCCGAAACCTTACAGCAAGCGATCGCTTCTCTTGGTCGTCCTTTTCAACAGCGAGACACGGTTTACAGTCACCAGTCTTTTACAGTCACCAGTCACCAGTCACCAGTCACCAGCTATTAGGCAACAGGGAATAGGCAACAGTTTTGTAGGGGCGGGTTCGGTCTAAATTTATGTTTTCCCACAGATAACCTAGATAAACCCGCCCCTTGACAGCGAACTTATGTTTTCCCACAGATAACCTAGATAAACCCGCCCGGGTGTGAGTACAAGCCAAAAACCCGGTTTGTTTGAGAAACCGGGTTTTTTAGTCTCTCGAAAACCGCTAAACTGACATAAACCCACCCCTACAGTGTTTCACTGTAAAAACCGATCGCATTTTGTCTGTAATCTTGTACGATCAATCCGACATTATGGCTTAAATTACGGATAGGTTGAACCTGAATGCAGATATCGCCCGAACCAACTCCATCAAAAACCTCTCAACATTGGCTTCCCCCTTCTCCTATTTTGTGGATGATCGGGGGTGCGATCGCCCTGTTTTGGATCTGTAGCAGTCTGCGACACTTGCTGTTTCAATCAACAGGCTATGATTTGGGCATCTACGATCAAGTCACCTATTTGATCGGACGGGGACAGCCTGCCATTTCCTCTATTTTGGGCTTTCATCATCTGGGAAATCATGGGGCTTGGTCGGTGTATCCTTTGGGGTTGCTGTATGCTATTTATCCCAATGTATATTTATTGTTGCTGGTACAAGCGATCGCCTTAGCCTTAGGAATTTGGCCGACTTGGAGTTTAGCCCGTTTAGCAGGGTTGAATGAACGGTTATCGTTGGCGATCGCGGGGGTATACATCCTTTATCCGGTGGTTTTTAATATTAACCTGTTTGACTTTCACCCGGAAGTGATGGCGCTTCCGGCGTTGTTGGCTGCGGTGTTGGCGGCGAGGTTGGGAAAAATTTTGTGGTTTTGTGTGGCGATCGTTTGGGTTTTGGGATGTAAAGCGGTGTTGTCGTTAACGGTCGTGGCGTTGGGGTTTTGGCTGTTCATCTTTGAAAAACGGCGAGTCTGTGGGGCGATCGCGCTTTTTTTAGGAGTGGCGTGGTTTGCGATCGTTACTCAGGTGATTATCCCCAATTTTAGCGGACGAGAAGTTGAAGGGGTTTGGCGTTATACTTATTTGGGCGACTCGGTTTTAGAAATTATCGTTAACATTATATTGAAACCCGATTTAGTCTTAGGACGATTAATTTCCGTTTCGACTATAGATTACCTCTATCAACTCTTTTTTCCGGTAATTTGGTGGCTGTCTCCCCGTTATTTAACGGCTTTAGTTCCGGCTATTCCGACAATCTTGATTAATAGCTTATCCGATGTTCCCTTTCAACGCAGTCTCGCCTTTCAATATTCTATTCCGGTGCTGCCGTTTCTGTTAGTGACGGTTATTTCTAGCTTAGAACATCAAGGTTCTAACCTTGGTCGGGCGATCGCTAAAATTTGGCAGAAATTCCGACCAACAGAACATTCATCCAAATCTGTAAGTTTTCTCAATTCTAACAAACTCCCTCAATTGATCATCATCTGGTCTTTGATTGTTTTCCTGATGTTTGGAAAATATGGTCGGTTTTGGGTTTATTTTAGCCGGCTCGATACTTGGCAAGCAACCCGAGAGGCTATCACTCTAGTTCAACCCCAAGGAAAGGTGTTAACCGATAACCGACTCGCCCCCCATTTTACCCATCGCCCGGTTGTAAAATTATTAAGTCAAGTTTCAGCAGAGGGTGATTTAACAGAATTTGATTATATTATCTTAAATTTACGTCATCCCTGGCCGGATACGGAAGAAATGGGTAAAAATATTGCCCAGCAACTCCCTAACGATCCTCGGTTTCAAACCCTTTATCAAAAAGATGATGTTGTCGTCTTTCAAAAAACAGCGTCTTCTTCCCGTTCAACCGAATTAAAATAGCAGACTTTATGCATTATTTCAATTGTCAGATGAGATGAAAAAGTTCCCATTCCCGAGAACTAAACGCTTTCAAGGGAGATCATTCAAACTACATCCGTTAGCTGGAATGATTGCGATCGCCTCAATAATTTTCTTTTTTTGCAGTAGCTTACGCCATGCTTTATTTCAGTCTACTGCATTTGAACTGGGAATTTACGATCAAGTTGTTTATCTCATCAGTCAAGGAAAACCTCCCATTTCCTCTTTTTTAGAGATTCATCACATGGGAAATCATGCGGCTTGGGTAATCTATCCCATTGCTTTATTTTACCGCATTTATCCTTCCGTGCATTGGTTACTGTTTATTCAAGCTATTTCTCTGGCGTTGGGGGCTTGGCCTACTTGGGGTTTAGCCAGACAAGCGGGGTTAAACCGTTCTTTATCTTTGACAATGGCGGTGGTTTATTTATTGTATCCCGTCGTTTTTAATATTAATCTGTTTGATTTTCATCCGGAAGTGATGGCGTTACCCGTATTTTTGGGGGCAATTTTAGCCGCTAAATTAAATCAAACGGGTTGGTTTTGTCTGGCTATTATTTGGATTTTAGGCTGTAAAGATGCTTTGGCTTTAACAGTAGCCTCGATGGGAATTTGGCTGTTTTTCTGTGAAAAAAAACGACTCTATGGGGCGATCGCATTGTTTGCGGGTGTAGCTTGGTTTATCATTGTAGTTCAAGGAATTATTCCCTATTTTAAAGCGGGTTTGGGACCGGGTGGAGTCGGACGTTACACCTATTTAGGTCACTCAGTTGTCGAAATTATGATTAATATCATTCTCAAGCCTCACCTGGTGTTCGACCGTTTTTTTTCCTGGAAAACGTTAGAATATGTCACCTTATTTCTGTCGCCTGTAGTTTGGTGGTTATCGCCCCGACATTTAACCCCTTTTATTAGTGCGTTACCTGCATTAGTCAAGAATATTCTCTCGGAAATTGATGCCCAACGAGATTTAATTCATCAATATTCTATCCCCATTTTACCCTTTCTGATTGTGGCGATGATTTCCAGTTTAGCTGATTCTCATGGATATTTAGGCAAAGGGATATTGAAGATTTGGCAAACTCATCAAACCGTCAATTTTTCCCCAATTCAGCAAAAAAAAATCATCCGAAAAATGATTATAACTTGGTCATTAATTTCATTTTTGTGCTTGGCTAAATTTGGTTATTTTTGGTCAATTTATCTTCGAGAAATCGATACTTTTACAGCCAACCGTTTGGCGGTAAACTTCATTCAAAATACTCAAGGTTCCGTCCTCACAACGGCTAATTTAGCCCCTCACGTTAGCCATCGTCCGGTTGTGAAATTTACCAATGCTGACGCACCTCCTATAGATGTCACCCAATTTGATTATGTGTTATTGAATGTGCGACATCCCGGTTGGAAAAGTAACCGCCAATTTGGTCAATCTCTGGTTAATCAACTCAAAGACTTACCGCAATATCAGTTAAGGTTCTATCGGGATGAAGTGTATCTCTTTGAAAAGACAAACAAACTTCATCCTTAACTCAAACGCAGTAAGTCTTTGACCTCTGACCGACCCGATGATCAGTTTGTCAGAAGAAATTATTCACACCAACAAACAGACCTGGAAGTAAATACAGTTTCCGGTTTTTAAAACCAGATTAATAAGCTAACAGCAGTTGTTGTTGCTGTTCTAACGACATTAACTGTCGAGCAATACCGTCAACGTATTGTTCACTATTATATCGTTTTTGAACTAATTCATAACCCCGCTGCGCCTGGGCTTGGGCTTTTTGAGGATTATTGAGTAAATCAAGAATGGCTTGACGCATTCCTTGGGGATCTTTAGCTTCAACCCCGGTAATAATTCCCGCTTCAGCCAACTCTTCTGATAAACCGGGTGTTAGGGTCATAATCACCGGACGGCGACAAGACATGGCTTCAAATAAGGTGGTAAACCCGGCTTGATAGTTGTGAGGCTTGAGGCTAATTACAACCATGTCAGAATCTCGGTAAAGTTGACGTAAATCCTGCCAATCATAAAATGCCCGTGACATATTTTTGGGCATGACTTCGGGGAAAGTATCTCCTAACACTTTGGCGTTGGGAGAAACGGCACAGATTTTGACATCGAGATCTAAATCTTGGGTCGCTTCAGCTAAAGTGCAGTAGTCTCGTTGTTCTAAACCCCCACTGCCAATGATCGGGCGCTTTTTATCGGCTGAGGCGGGGCCGGGGGTGAAAAACTTGCTATCGGTTTGTTCAGTTACCAGATAGACTCGCTCTGAAGGCAGCCCCAAATAGTTTTGCAAAAAGTCAGCTTTGACCTTTGTATTGGTCATAAACAGGTCAATGCGATTTCCCAAGTTGAACAACTTGAGTGCCAGACGGTTGCGGGGCCGATCGGCATTGTGAACAAAAACAGCCATTTTCGGTCGGTTGACCTTTGCCCCACAAACGGTGGCGATCGCAAAACCGGAATCTTCTCCAATGGAAAAGATGATATCGTTCTCGCCGACTTGCTCAGATAAACCACGAGCCATCGCGAAATGCTCGGGTTGGCTACCTCCGAGCAGTTTGGAGAAGAAGCGATCGGCAACTGAGATGGGATATTGTCCGGGTTCGTGAATGGTTGCTCCCAGTTTTTGAGCCAGTGTCCACATCGTATGTCGAGGACATTTTCCCTGTTGAGCGTTTTTTGCAAACTGTTCTAAATTAAAGGGTCTGCTTAAAACAACGTGATATTTCGGACTTGTTTGGGTAGTCATTGGGTAAGTCTACGTTTGCTCTGTTGTCCGGAAATAATAAACCTCTAACTTACATCTATACAATCAAGGTTTTGTAAAATTTTAGCTGGTAATTATCAAGCTTTTATAAAGTTCAGTTTATTCGTGCCTAACTCGGTGACAACTGGCTGTAGTTCCCTCTAAAAAATGAGTTAACTCAAAACCGTTCAGATACAGAGTTGTCGAAATCAACTCAACTACACGTTTAGATTTTATGCGAACGCCACTAGGGGCAAATCAAAAGGATTCCGAAATTGTGAAAATCTTAGATCAAGTATTGGCAACTTTGATCGCCGAGACAGAGGCAAAGTCTATACAAAAGTTCATCATTTGTATGAGATCGGGAGTCAGACTTAAACCAACGGGGGTTTGTATTAAGAAGGGTTGCTAAGGCGGAAAGGTCCACTATTATTCCCCGATCCGGTCTTCATACTCGGGCTTTGGGGATGAGTTAAGTTTTTATAATCCAAAACTTCCGATTCTTTTGAAAAATAAAAGATTGGGGCGAAAATCGAATTTTTAATTGAGAAATTTTCTTAAATAGTTGACGGAATTATGGGGGTTCTGGTATAGTAAAAAAAACAGCACTCAAGGGATTACTCTGTCTACACGTCAAAATAGAGCCGAAAACCCTGATGCTGTCGTCAAATATCAGAATTTTATGACCAAAATTTCAAACCGCGATGCACCAATTTTCAGCCCGAAAGCCCAAGCTGAAAATTGGCATCTTGACAAAATCGAAAATTTATGTAGTAAGGAGGGGGAAATGGGGATAAAGTTAAACCAACAGTCCTAGCCTTTATACAAGTTTGACATTCTTTCGGCTCCGGCAAAGGAGTCGAACTTCGGCTGAACTTGCTCGGACTCAAGAGCGGGAACTTTTGTGGCTTGACGAAGGGTTTCTGAAAAAATCTCAACGATGCGATCGCATTTGGAATGCCAGTCAAAATAATCTTCGCGAACTCGCTGCTTTGCCCCTTCTCCCATTTGATCTCGAAGTTGAGGAGATTGAGCCAGACGGATCATAGCCTGGGCTAAACCGTCTCTAAATTGCTCTGGGGAAGTCGGATCGACCTTGATACCACAGCGAGAGTCTACAATCTCAGAAGGCCCTGCCCAGTTGGCTACAATCGCAGGCAATCCAATCGCCATTGCTTCCATGATCGCCATTCCGCAGGATTCCCGCACAGAGGGCATGACAAAAATATCACATTCACGCAGGACTTGGATTACCTTCGCCCGAGGTTGCCACCCGTGAAAGTGTACATGATTTTGAATCCTTAACTGTTCGACTCGGTTTTTGATGTGGGGTTGCAACGGCCCATCACCGACTAACTCTAGCACGACATTATTATTGTTGGAGTTGATTACAGATGGGAAAGCTTCGATGAGAAATTCAACGCCTTTCCAGTCTACAAAACGTCCGACATAGATGAAGCGAATGATTTGATCGCGCTGAGACTTATAGTGTTTTTTCGGAAGCCACAGATCTAGATCTACACCGCCCTCAATCACTTTATAGAGTTTGCCTTGATAACCTTTGGGTAAAGCGTCTTGAGTTTGTTTGTTGGCAACAATCAAAACATCAGCTTTTAATTTTCCGGGAACTAACCGATGGAGAAGATGGGAGAAAAAGCGGCTAATTTTGACGGATAGACGACTAAATTTGGAGTCCATGTATCGAAACGCAGCCGGAAAATCTAAACCTCCCGATAGCGGCCCGATGACAACAGGCACGCTCATATCATACATGAAACTGAGTCCTTTTGGAGTAATGGGAGTCGGTTCAAAAACCAGATCTATATCATGTTCTGCAATTAGCTTTTTGGCTAATTTACGGGCGTTATATTGAGTAATCAAATGGATGATTTGATTAAAGATTAGGTCTTGAATTCGGTAGGGAAACTTTTTCCCAATCCGCCAGATCAGGGCTTGATACCAGGTATCGTCTACAAAGTGGATTTTTTGAAATTGTTCGAGATCGTGAGCAAACTCTTGACGCAGTTCTTCACGAACTCGCCCATGACATAATGCTCTCACCTCTATATTGCGTTCTCGTAAAAGTCGTAAATAATCAAAACCTGCGCCGGCTTCACCTCCCATTTTTAGAGAGATATTTTCAACAACCATGAGGATACGCATTGAGGGGTGATCTTGATTTTTAGTTCCAGTCATAGTTCTTTAAAAGATTTCTGGTGGTGTCAGTTTTTTCAGTTGATTGAGGCTGAGTTTGTTTTGAACGGACTCAACCGAGAAAAACCAGAACAATTCCTCTGAAAAATACTGGGAAACTTTCAGAGCAACTGAAACGCCTCTCAATTTAGAAGAATCGTCACTTGGTCTCTCACATCTGGTGGTTTGCTGGGTTCGGATTCGTAACAATCTAGCTTCAAGGCTTTACACCAACTTCCGACTCTATGACAGTTGCCCTAGAGTGTAGATGCTTCTTAATTTGCTTCAATCATTCCCTATTCTGCAAGTGGGTTTGTTGTTAAAACCCTCAAGTTCCCCTTCTTCATTAGATTGAGACCCATTTGTTGTATGCGGCTCAATACTAATCCTGTAAATCATAACTCAACTTCATCAAGAACTACAACCGATAACCATTGGTTCAACAACTAAAAAAGTGTAAGTTGAGCTTCTGTGAGCCTGTTTCCCGGATTATTCAGAAAATCAATTACTTTTTTTGATCTTGGCATCTCAAATCGGGTCAGCTCTAGGAACTCATCCCAGATCGCTCTTGTTATCGAGAACCATTCAAGTGGAACTGGAACTAATCAATTCAAATAAACCCTCGTCCAAATCATAACCGAGCATTTGAGATAGAGATTTAAGTCTAGAGATAGAAGTAATTTTTTGCTCGGCCAGCCAATCTGCTAGAATAAATATTTTATGCATTAAAAAAATTTCCAAAGCTTCAGGGTTATATTGAATTCCCTCAGTGCGATGGAACTGGTGAGGAACCAACATGGCGACATAACGAGCCAGTTCACCGGCTTTCGGGTCCAATAAAAAAGGCAGCCAAGGATAACGAGCATCCAAGCGAACAAACCAAAGTCGGATTTCTGGAACTTCAGAGAGTTCACGGGGGTCTTGAGGATCGCGGGGATAGTCAATCTGAAAACGAATCTGTTGTTCACAAGCGGCGATTGTACCTTCTGCGAGTAACTTCTCAATCGTCGTTTCAGCAGGTGACAAGTCTAACTGATGTAGGCATTCCCGATTAAGCTCGATTGTGATCGTCATGTTTTGTCAACCTTGGTTGATACTAAGCGCAAATTTCGCCTGTTGCGATTGTACCTTGTAGAGGCGTTGTGGATAGATTGACTTTGTTCAACCGCCCGTCAAACTCGGTCGAGATCCTTGGCTCAAACGGCTAAAATGCCTAAGATAAAATGGAAGTAAGGGTAAGTTAGTATACATACATTTGACGATAGAGATAGCAGATAGTTTTATACAAGCAGAGGCGTAAGAAGTGAAACCTATCCGTTCATTAGAGGATGCATTGAATCGATGTCAGGCGCGAGGAATGCGGTTGAGCCGTCAGCGTCGCTTTATTCTCGAACTCCTCTGGGAAGCACAGGAACACCTGTCAGCCCGTGAAATTTACGATCGACTCAATCAACAGGGTAAAGCCATCGGTCACACGTCAGTGTACCAAAACTTGGAAGCCCTCTCACGGGAGAGTATCATCGAGTGTATTGAACGTTCTGACGGTCGTTTATACGGGCATATCAGCGATTCCCATTCCCATGTCAATTGTCTCGATACCGATCGGATTATCGACGTTCATATCGAATTGCCCGCTGCGGTGATCGAACAGGTCGAACAACAAACCGGCATCAAAATTACCGATTATCGCATTGACTTTTTTGGCTACAGTTCATCAGAATCGGTCAACACCGAAGAAAATACCGATTCGACACCCAAAGCCTCTTAAAATCAAGGTGCGGCAGGCGACCTGAAGCCGGATCAAGAAATCCGATCCGATCTCAGTCAGAAACCAGAGCCGCAGAAAACAGCAGTTTGACTGGCTCAGGTCAGCCTCGCTAATATAGGTAAAACAAAAACTTCAAATGATTTGATTATATTTTTTGAACAGGATGAGCCAAAATAGTCAAACCCGGCTCACAACTGTATAAAATCACAGCAGATTCACTTAGCACTCCCGAACAATCAACGGTGAGATCCCATTCCCACTCAGGAGAACGACCAGACTGAACAACAGTCGATCTTAGCTCTCAGGTGAGCTGGGGTTGAGGGTGAAGCTGAGGGTGAACAAACTCGGCTAGCCGGGTAAGGCCAAACCAAGAACGAATCCAAGGAAAATGGTAAAGTCATGACGACACCCCAATTTAACCAATCCAGCCGTTTCAGTGCCGGCTCAGACGCAGATCGGCATCCAACCTCGACACCGGAGTTAGACGAGGAAACAGCCCCCCACCCGACGGCAGCCCCGAGGCGAAGTCTGAAGTTGCCCAAAGGCTTTTGGGGATGGCAACTTCTCTGGCTGACCGTTCTGCTGGGGTTTGGAACGATGGGCGCTGGAGCCTTACTCTGGCTGCTGATCACTCCACCTCCGCCGAACTGTCAAGAAATCTCGCCGTTATCCCCGGACGGAGATCGCCTCTACTGTGCAGATCAAGCCGCTCAGTCGGGAGAACTAACACAAATTCAAGCGGCTTTTGATTTAATCGAAAGTTGGCCTCAGACTCATCCGCTTCAGTCTCAAGGTCGGAAGATGATGGAGAAATGGACAAAACTGTTGATTGTCCTGGCCGACCAAAAAATAGACGAAGGGAACTTAGAAGGGGCAATTGAGTTGGTCAGTATTGTTCCGAAAACCAGTCCCGCCTACTCCAACGTCGAAGAAGCGATCGCCGACTGGAAAAATGACTGGAATGAGGGTCAACAACTCTACGATAAAGCGATCGCCGCGTTGAAAAAACAAAATTGGGCGCAGGCTTTCAGCAATATTCAATCTTTGGCTAAACTCAACAACGCCCACTGGCGAGAAAAACGGTTCAACGAACTGGTTGATCGAATGTCGATCGAACGACAAGGCTATCAACGACTCGAAGAAGCTCGCAATATTGCCAAACAAAACACCCCCAGCAGTCTCGAAGAAGCGATCGAACTGGCCAATCAAGTCAGTTCCAAACTCTACGTGCATACCGTAGCCCGTCAAGAGATTAAAACCTGGAGTCAAAGTCTGATCGATCAAGCCAAACAGGAACTGCAAGCCAAAAATCGCAATAATGTTCTCAATATCGCCAAACGAGTTCCGGAACATTCCCCGCTTTATCAACAGGCTCAAAACTTGCTGTTGTTGGCAGAAGTCCAAGATGTTGCCCTCAACCAAGCTAACAGTAAGCCGTTCGTGGAAAAGTTGGTGATTTTGCTCGAAGGAAAAGCGGCCCTCGATCAAAAATCGATCGCGCCGGCCCTCTATCAAGAAGCCCAGATCGAAACGGAACAATTAGACGGACAAATTCAAGATCTCGTGGCGTTGCAACTGGCTGGTACCATCTCTAAAGTGGGTCATCCCTTTGCTTTAAAACTGGCAATGGATCAAGCCGAAACCATTGGCTCCGAACGACCGCGACGGATACACGCTCAAACCTTAGTCGCTCACTGGCGCAAAGAAATTCAACGCATCGAAGACCGACCTCATATTGTTCTGGCTCGTCTGTTGGCCGAACAACAAGACCTCGGTGGGTTTAGAGCGGCTGTGGCTCAAGCGGCGGAAGTGGCTCTGGGTCGTCCGCTGCGGATCGAAGCTCAAACTTTGATCGCCGAATGGACAAAGCGCATTCAAATTATTGAAGATCAGCCTTTATTGAACGAAGCCCTGGCTTTGGCTAAAGAAGGCAATTTAAGCGCTGCCATTGATAAAGCCTCGGAGATCGGTCAAGGTCGCGCTCTCTATGCCCAAGCCCGCGATAAGATTAACGAATGGGTGACAGAAGTTCAAATTGCTGAAGATCGGCCTATTCTGGACAAAGCTTACAGTTTCGCCGATAAAGGCAGTCTGAGTTCGGCCATTTCTGAAGCTTCTCGAATTCGCTATGGTCGCGCCCTCTACTATGAAGCCCAAAATGCGATCGCCCGTTGGGTCGCCGAACGGGATGCTTACTGGGCGTCTCAGCGCTCGACGCCAACGTCTTCTTCTGGAAGTTCAACCCGTTCGACGAGTTCTAGCAGTTCGTCGAGTTCCACCAGTTCCCAAACGAGCGGCTATTCGGGCTATTCTTCGGGATCGTCAAGTTCATCGGGATACTCCAGTTATTCCTCGGGCTACAATAGTGGATACTCTTCCGGCTATTCGGGTGGCTATTCTTCTGGCTCTAGTAGCTATTCGGGGGGCTATTCGGGTTACAGTAGTGGATACTCCTCCGATTACAATTCCGGTGGCTATTCTTCTGGCTCTAGTAGCTATTCGGGAGGCTATTCGGGTTACAGTAGTGGATACTCCTCCGATTACAGTTCCGGTGGCTATTCTTCTGGCTCTAGTAGCTACTCGGGAGGCTATTCTTCATCGGGTAGCTCGGCACCGGCGAGTTCAGGAAGTTACCAAGCGGCTCCCGAACCGGCTCCCGCTCCGGCGGCGGCTCCTTCCTCTTCCGGAGGCGGTGACTATAGTCCTCCTGATGCCAACTTATTTTTGGAGTAGCAGTAAATGATAGAGTCTGAAATAGTACCATGTTCTCCTTTTCAGACTTGTCCATGACCCAATCGACTGTGCGACTCCTGCTGATTGATGATGACCCGATTTTTCGGATCGGCTTACGAGTTGCTTGTCAAGACTATCCGGATTTAGAGGTGGTCGCAGAAGCCCAAACCGCAGAAGCCGCACTCGCCCTTTTAGAACCCCAAGGGACAACAAAGAACTCCTCTCCTCGCACCTCCGCGAATAATATCATTGATGTGGCAATCGTAGACTTGGAGGTCGCCAACCTCAGCACTCCGTTGGTGCGGCTGAGTTCGACCACCGACAGTGCGATCGCCTTTTGTCAACATCTGCTGACTCACTACCCGGATCTGGCGGTTCTGCTTCTAACTGCTGTCAACCAGACTCACCGACTGCAAGCCGCCCAACGGGTTGGGGTTCAAGGCTATTGTCGGAAAGGGGTGGAAATTGAGAAGATCATCACTGCCATTCGTCGGGTCGCCTCGGGTGAGACGGTTTGGGAAGAGCTGCATCCAGAGTTGGAGGTCGTCTCATCTGTTCCCCCGCTGGGACGTTTATCGGTCTGGGGTCGCTGGCGTTATCGGGTCGGAAAGTCGGGACTCGAACAAATTGACGAAACATTAGCTAACCTCACCTCTCACCTTCCCAACCCCTACGATGTGGAACGGGGAGAACCGATGGCGGTGGTCAATTGGTTAATGATGACCGGTCATCGCCGAGAACTGTTGGCGGCTCGTTGGATTGTTAGTCAACTGTTACCCGCTTCTGTTCGCCCTCAAACCCCGGAAATTGAAGAAACGACTCCTACCCCTAATACCCCCCGTAAAGAGCCTCTGAGACCCGAAGAATCGCTGGTGGTGCGTCCGGACTCCTCGCTGACCTATCAAACTCCGGCGATCGCAACGGAGGTGAAATCGGTTTTATTTGATGTCACGGTTTCTAAATTGCAGTCTGGGTTAATTAATCTTACGGGTTCTCCGTTAGAAATTGATATTTTACGATTAACTCAAAAGCGGGAATTAATTTATCTGGTTTTGCAAAACTTTGAACAGATGTTAGACGAGTTGGGATTTTCTGACGTTCAGGTTGAGCAATTATCAGATAAATGTTCGACCATGTTGCTGGATGTTTGGGAAGTCACGGTTACGAATTATTTTGGCAAATATTACACTTTAAGCGTTCGAGACGAAGAGGTAGAAGTGGTCTCGGTTTTGTTGCGAGATGCACTGATTATTAAAACGGTCATTCTGGATAAAATCCCCTTGGTTCCAGACTTAATGGCTCATTTATTGTTTCAAATTCCCTTAATGGTGGATAATATTTCTTGTCCGGTGGGAAGTCCGGAAGCGATGCAACGGGCGGAAGGGATTTTGCAAAATTTAGTGATTCAAATGGCGAATGCGGTCATTCAACCCTTGCTGAATCATTTTGCGGATTTTGAAGAAATTAAGCAAAAATATTATGATCGTCGGCTTTTGTCTACCCGTGAAATCGAGAAGTTTAGAAATAATTTATCTTGGAAATATCGAGTTGAAAAGTATTTGGTAGAACCGAAAGAAATTTTTGAAAGTTTATATAATTTAAGAATATTGGGAGAACGAGGAATTCAAAAACTAGAAGTTTATTCTCCTCGAAATATCGAACTTGAACAACTTTCTGGCGTACAATTGGCGGTAACATTGGTTTTAGAAACTCGGGATGCAGTCGCCCCCAGAGTCCGGGCGACAATTGCGTTTTTAGGGAGTGGAGTGGTTTATGTTCTTACCCAAGTTGTGGGTCGGGGAATTGGGTTAATTGGTCGGGGTATTTTACAAGGAATTGGCAATTCCTTACAGGAAAGTCGGGTCAGTAAAAAAAATGATCGTCAATCGTGAAAATTGAGTGAAATTGAGTAATTTTTATCGGAAATTACGGTTAAACTTAACAAGAGATAGACTGAGAATGTTTTAGAGATAAAATTACACTGGACAGTTAAGAATAAAAGATTGTAAACTAGACAATGATCTGCTTTTTTGAACATTAAAAACCTTGATGATCAGGTTAAAATCCGATGAAACGACGTCATTTTTTAGGATATTCTTTACTGTTTATCGCCGGATGTAGTACCGCAACCCCAACCCGAAATAATCCCTTAAAAAGGGGTAAACCGGAACTGTTGCGGTTTACAGTTACCGATGTACAAGGAATAGAAGCGTTAACAGAAGATTATGGCACATTTCGCCAAGCTTTAGAAGAGGTTTTACAGACCAAGATTGACTTTTTTCCGGTCGAAAGTTATACTGCGGCTGCGGTGGCTTTGCAATCAAATCAAGTGGATTTGTTGCTGACGGGGCCTTCTGAATATGTGGTGATTCATGCTCGCACGGATGCAGTACCTTTGATTGGGATTGCCCGTCAAGATTATTATTCTATCATTGTTGTTCCCGAAAATAGCGAGATTCGATCTTTAAATCAATTGCAGGGTAAAACCATTTCTCTGAAAAAACCCGGTTCGACCAGCGGTCATCTAGGGCCAACAAAATTATTACTGGATGCGGGACTTAAACCCAATGAAAACTATCAAGTTCGGATGTTAGGATCATCGGAAGGTATGCAAGCTTTAGCTGAGGGTCAGGTGGATGCTTGGGGGGGTTCAAAAACGGATTATGAAAGTTATAAAGTGTCGGGAAAGCGTTTTCGAGAAATTGAGAAAAGTTCTCCTCTTCCGGATGATCTTTTTGTGGTGAGTGATTTATTAACTGGGGAAGTTGTTACTGATTATAAAAAGCAAATAATCGAGAACCAAGACAAGTTAATTCAGGCTTTAGTAAGGGGCGAAGAAACTCAAAAATATAAAGGTTCACGGTTCGTTCCGGTGACAGATGCGGATTATGATGTGATTCGGGATGTCTACGAAGCGATTGGCGAAGGAGACTTAATTCGGTAAAATTAAGGAATCAATGTAGACAACTGCTACAGTGGGTTGTTTGTATTAAATTGAACGGTTTTATTTTAACTTTTTTTTAACCCGATTCGGGTGATGAGTTAACGGATATCTGTTGGACAGAGAAATTAATTCCCACCCGAGATTAATTAACCTGTTATTAACCTTGTGATGCTAATTTAATATTATATATGCTCAACCTGGTTTTATTATGTGGCTCGGTAAAGAAGTTAAGGAAGCTGAGGATGTTAAGCCAACGGTCAAGATGAGCTTCACTTCTATTTTTAATGGATTATCATGGTATAAGTCCAGAAAGGTTTTTTCTCACTTGAGCATTCTTAAAAAAATTGCCTATGGATATGGTCTGGCGATTGGTATCGGTGTCACGGGAACCATCGTTGGGTTAACGATTGGAGATTTATCTCAACAAAAAGCCTTATCCCAACTGACAATAGCCTATCAACAACAAAATATTATTACTCAACTCGAAAATGCTCTCAAATCCTTACAAGCTCATCCGCAACAGTTAATGATTGTGTTGGGAGATAGCATATCTTCTGACTATGAGGTGGTCAAGTTTTATGATAGCTTAAATCGAGTTCAAAACAAGATTCACGAACTGGATGTTTTTACTGAACTGTATTCGGAAGATATTGTTGTCGAGTCGGATGATGTTCAACAGCTTTCGCAAGCTTATTTGACAACGATTAAATCCTATGTTGAACTCTTGGAGTCGATGCGGGAAAAGATTAAACCGGGGAGTTTGACTCAAGATCAAATTCCAATCGCACAACAACAAATTTGGAGAACCTTGAAAAGTGAAGAAGCGACTCAAATTAGCCGGGATTTTGAACGCATCTTTGAACAGTTGACTCAACTGAATGCGAAAGCTGAAATTCAACAGAAACAAGCGGATATTCAACTTCAAAGAGCGCAAAAGTTGCGAGTTCGGATTATTGTTGGAAGTTTAATTCTTTCCACGACTATGGCGACAATTCTCGCTATTTTAACGAGTCGCGCCATTGCTTACCCCGTTCAAAAAGTGACTAAATTGGCTCAACGAGTCACTCGGGAATCAAACTTTACCTTGCGAGTTCCGGTTACTTCTAGCGATGAAGTTGGAATTTTAGCCGTTTCTCTGAATAAACTGATTGAATGGGTAGAACAATATACTCAAGATTTGAGACAAGCGATTAAGGATTTAAAAACCGCTCAAGCTCAACTGATTCAAACGGAGAAAATGTCGAGTTTAGGTCAAATGGTAGCAGGAATCGCCCATGAAATCAATAATCCTGTTAGTTTTATTCATGGAAATATTACTCCGGCTCGCGATCAGATTCAAGATTTGCTAAATTTAGTTCATCTTTATCAACAAAACTGTTGCGATCTTTCTCCGGAAATTGAAGCCAAAATTGCAGAAATTGATTTGGATTTTATTGCGGAAGACTTGCCAAAGTTACTGTCTTCGATGAAAATGGGAACGGAACGAATTTGTGAGATTGTATTGTCGTTGCGAAATTTTTCCCGTTTGGATGAAGCCGAGATTAAAAAAGCCGATATTCACGTTGGAATTGATAATACTTTACTGATTCTCAATCATCGCCTCAAGTCATCGGTTCACCGCCTTAAAAAGGGGGTGCCTGGGGATGACTCGCTTCCCGAGTCAAATATTGAACTGGTGAAACAGTATGGAAATCTGCCTTTAATTGAATGTTATCCGGCGCAACTGAATCAAGTTTTTATGAATATTATTGCCAATGCTATTGATGCTTTAGAAGATGCAAAAAATTATATAACGAATGCGGCAAAACCCCCCCGAACGCCGCAAATTACCATTGAAACCCAACAGATTAACCCGGAAGAAATTCAAGTCAGAATTCGAGATAATGGCTTGGGAATTCCTCCTCAAATTAAACACAAACTTTTCGATCCTTTTTTTACGACCAAAAAAATTGGCAAAGGAACGGGAATCGGACTGGCGATTTCCTATAAAATTATTGAAAATCATCAAGGAAAAATTGAGGTGTTTTCTGAATACGGAAACGGGGCGGAATTTATCATTACTCTTCCCATTTTATCACAAAAGTCACCCGAACGAGCAAGAATTTCTCAGAAAATTAGTCCATTTCAACAAATACCGTAACCGCAGCCACCGCTATCAACATCTGATCGTTTTTATCGTTAAGTTCGGCGATCGCCCGTCCTTCTACGACCATGCCACCGGACTCTAGTTTGAGGCTTTTTTGACCAAAAGGCAACACCGCCAACACCTCTTGGGAGCGCACTTGTTCGGGATAGGGAACGGCGACTTGTACCTCAACAATCATCTGATTGGGATGAGTCAAACCCGCCACCTCCCAAACTCCGGGTAAAGCATTGTGAGCGATGGCATTACGAACCGCCCGTGCTGCGGCGACGGTGGGTTCTTGTCCATGTTGATCGATGCCCATTCCCATTTCAATAATTAACCGTTTGCGAGCCATAATTTTAGGATTAAACTCTCTTAATTAGCTTACTGATGAATTTCCCCATTGGGCATAATCGCCCCGTGCAATTGTACGCCAACCGTTGTCGCGCTACTAAACTCAACCCGGGTTAAATAAGCATAACTTAAATTGGCATTGCGGAGATTGGTTCGGGCCACCGACGCATCGGTGAGATCGGCTTGAGTGAGATTAGCGCCACTTAAATCGGTGCGGGTTAAATCAGCTCGTACCAAGTTTGTGCGGCTCAAATCTGCGCCGGAAAGGTTAGCATTACTGAGTTTAACATCGGGTAAAATCGCATCACACAAGGCTACCCCCGGAAGTTGAGCCTCGGTTAAGATGGCTCGCTCCAATTTTACCTTTCTTAAATTGGCTCCGATCAGTCGGGAGCTAGATAAATCTGCTTCGGTTAAAAATGCCGATTGTAGGTTAGTTTGGGTGAGGTTGGCTTGCTTTAAAATTGCCCCTCTGAGAACCGTTTCCCCTAAATTGGCGCCTCGGAGATTGGCGCGAGTTAAGTCGGCGCCGGTGAGGTTGACGCCTTGTAAGTCAGCTCCGCGTAAGTCAGCGCCTCGCAAGTTCACGCCTTCATAAATGCGACGTTCATAACGCAGGTTCGCCCCCCGCAAACAGGCGCCCCGCAAGTCGGCACCTTGGAGGTTGACTCCTCGTAAATCGGCTTGCATCAGGTTGGCGTCGAGTAAGATAGCGAGGGAGAGGTTGGCTTTGCGAAAATCAACTCCTTGTAAAATGGCGCCGTGAAGATCGGCGTCGCTGAGGTTTGCGCCGCTGAAATTGGCTTTATTGAGGTTAGCGCCACTGAGTTTAGCGCTGGCTAAATTGGCTCTGGCGAAGTTTGCGCCGTTGAGATAGGCGAGAATTAATTCGACGCCTTGTAAGTCGGCGTGGCTGAAGTTGGCGTCAATCAAATCGGCTGAGTTGAGATTGGCATTTCTGAGATTTATATCTCGAAAATCTCGCTCTCCGGCTTGATATCGCTTTCGCAGTTCAGTGACATCCATCGGATTTAACCTTTGAGTTAATTGTAGGTATATTCTTGGGTCCAGGCGGGAGATTTTGTACCGGTTTTTCGTCCATAAATTTTTAGGGTTTGAATGGATTGGATTTTGAGAAAGATTAATTTGTTGTGAATGAAAGAAGCGGTGGTTTCTGAGTCGGGAATGTGTTCGGCGGTGAGAACAACGTGTAAACAACCGTTTTGAGATTTGACTTGGGTGTGAATTCCTCTGTGTTTTAGGGATTGGTTAATCAGTCTAGCGATCGCTTTGGGGTTTCCCTGGCGGGCGAGTTCCATGATTTTTTGTTGATAAAGATCGGCGGTTTGCCAAGATTGTAATTCGGTATTTTCCCCTTGGTTTAATGAGTCTTGTAATTCATTAACTTTGAGTTGAATAAAGTTGATTAATTCTTGTAAAGCTTCTCGTTTTAACTCCTGACGATCTTCGGGTTTGAGATTTTTAAAACAGAGTTCTAATAAATTTTGTAATTCATCCCAAGTTTGATTAATGGGATAAATTGTTTTTTTAATACTGTTTTTGACAATCCGATCAACTTGAGATTCTAATTGACTATTGAGATTGGCAAGTTCTGCGGTTTGGAGATTGGTTGAGATCAGGTTAGATTGAGTTAGGGAAAGTTTTTCGTTGATAAAGCTATCTAGGGTTGAGGTATTTTCGGATGGATTTAACGACGGGTTTAACTGGGTACGGGTTGAGGTTGGGGGTGCCAAAGTTAAGTTGGTATTATTTAAGAGTTTCTGGGGGGTTTGCTGAGGAATAGCATTCCGTTCTTTCGGGAGAGTTTCTGATAAATTATGGTGCTTTGGGTTTTGAGTTTTTGTATAGATCGCTTGTAAACTTTCCAGGATAATTTCTACAGCTTGAATATTTTCGTCCGGGTTTTCTAGATAGTTTGCCATTTTCATTAAATTAGCTTTTAAGCTGGCAAAGCTAGGAATGTTTCGGAGAAGCTGTCGGAGTAAATCTTCTAAACTGTGGAGCTTGAGTTGAGACCAATCTTGCTCGTTAAAATTAAATTCTCGTTCTAAGGTTGAAAACAGTAAAACTTTTACCCGCAAAGGGTTAGTATACTGCATAATTTTCCATCGGATCTCAAAGAAGTTGGGCAGGGTTGAGATAGCATTCAAGTCCAGATTGAGATCGGTTTCTTCTAGGGGTTGGGAAGGGGAAGATTGCGAAAAATGAGAAACATCCTCCGCCCCTTGAGGATTTGAGGATTGGGATTGATTTTCTAGATAGAGTTGCCCCACTTGATTAAGAATTGTATTCATAATCAGAGTGTATTCTGATTTTTTATTAATTTTCGCCAGAATTCGATCTAAAATATTATAAAGATTCTCTAGGGTTTGAGTTTTCCAGTATAACTCCTGCACTAAATCTTTAACCGCAAAATTATTGAGGTTGTTTTGATTATTTTCCCACTTGCCTTGAGAGGCACAAATCATTACCTTTTTAATCCGAATCAGATTTACATCCTTTTCTAAATTTTCAACAACCTCATCCAACTTTGATGTATTGGACACCATTACCTCCTCGATAAGCAAGAATGCCAAAATAATTTTTATTTTGATCTATACTTATTCCCAATCTAGAACTCGGACAATGATACAACTGTTCCATTTCAACAAAATTCCAAGGCAAGGTGGAGTAAAAACGATTTCAAGAGTCATGTGCCAGGGGCCGGATGGATAACTTCAGCGCGTTACAATTGATGTAACATTAGTCTTGGAGCTGATTGAAAGCATATAGAAGCATATAGAATAGATCGTCAAGCTCAACGGGCTGTTACCCCTTTTGGGTTTCACGATACCTTACCTCATTCTAAACGGGAATTTCCTTGATCTGGTTGATCTAGGACTGGGATTGTGTTTCCTCAGCCTTTCCCATCCCTTTAGCGCCGACTCAGGGGTTTTCCGGGAAAGGGGAAAGGAAAAGTCGTTAGAGTTAGAGATTGTTGAGTTTTAGGTTAATGCTGTGGAGTAAGGGTCGCCAATGGAGGATAATGAGGATGATGAGGATTATTCCTCTGGCAGGTGAAATCTTGTCAACAGAATATTCCGTGATTGAGTCGGTAACATATTAGTATTGTTATAAAAGCAGAGAATGACTAAACCTCAAGAAGCACAGCTTCAAAAATTAATCGAAACTGCAACCAACCCCAAGCAAAAAGCCATGTACGAGGCTTTGCTGAAAAAAGTGCAGA
This sequence comes from Lyngbya sp., assembly GCA_035285085.1. Lineage (GTDB taxonomy): Bacteria > Cyanobacteriota > Cyanobacteriia > Cyanobacteriales > Microcoleaceae > Capilliphycus. Next base: position 77,489 of record JAYKHV010000096.1, read on the forward strand.
CTCAATCGACATCTGAACCTGTAAAACCTGTAAAGCCTAACAAACCGGTCAAGCGTTCAAAACCGGAGGTTGAAAGTTTAACAAAACCCGAACCGAAAACCTCAACTCCCGAGGGGGTTCGAGAACCTTCTCCTGTTTCTGAACCCGCAGTCGAACCCCAAAGCGAAGATTCTCAAGTCGAACCCCAAAGCGAAGATTCTCAAGTTGAGTTTCAAGGAATTGGTATTCTCAAAGGAGAAGTGACTTTAACAGAAGAACGCTCGACGGTCAAATTAGGAGATAAAGAATACCGACTCTTTTACATTCCCGGTCGGCGTCAAAAAGCTTATAATGCCTTACAAAAAGAGATTGAAACCACCGGAAATAAAGTGCAACGGTTAATTGTTTATCCGAAACTGTTTCACTTCCCCAAAAGAGATCAACCTCATGGTGTGGCTTTTCAACTGGTGGGTTTTGTCAGCGATAAAAACGAGAACTCGGGGGTGGAAGGAGAGTTAAAAGACGGAGAATTTCGCCTGTGTGGTTTATGGCAATTTATTCCGGTTTGTCGGGTGCCTTGTATTTCCGTTTTTCGGAATTTTAAGGCGGATCGGTTGGCTTGGATTAAAGAAGCTGATCCCGCTCGCAAAGTCAAATTTATGAAAGCCTCTCATCTTCCAGTTCTGTGGAAAGATTCACCTGTTAAACCCTTTCGATTTAATCCCAAACTTGATAAAGAACAGCAAGGTAAACCTCAATTTGTGCAGGTGAAAGTGAGGTTTTTACCGGAGCGAGATGTGTTTGGCTTTGTCGAAGAATTAGCACCCCCAATCGAAAATTCTCCGAGATTTCTGAAAGCTTCTAAAAAAGATAAAGCCAGTGCTAAAAAAGCTCAATCTACACCACCTAAACCTAAGAAGGATTGAAGTTGCTGTTGTTCGAGCTTACCTCCCGTGAAATTTGGATTAAATGACAGTAGAAAAGTCCTCTGCTGTCATTAAACTAGCTTCAATATTATTGAGGGTAGCCAGAGGGGTTCCATTTACTTCTATCACGGTAGAATTATTAACCTGAGTTAAGGTTAATTGCTCGAAGGTTAAGCCGCCATCAAGAACAATAATATCCTCACTTTTAACAAAATCAGCGATCAGATCAACACCATATCCGACAACCAAAACAAAGCGATCATTCCCTTCCCCACCTGTGAGGGTGTCAGCGCCTTCCGCACCGACTAACAGATCCGAACCACTTCCACCGATCAGGGAGTCATTCCCTTCTCCGCCATCGAGGGTATCGTCTCCCTTGTCTCCAAATAAAACATCATCACCCGAGTTTCCGTCAAGTAAATCATTTCCCTGACCCCCGTAGATGAAATCTTGCTCGGAGTTGCCTGATATTGTATCATTATTTTGGTTGCCAAAGAGAATATCGTTATCCTCGTTTCCTTCCATCAAGTCGGCGCCGAGATTACCAAACAGGGTATCATCTTGAGTTCCTCCCCGCACTTGGTCGTTATTTTTTCCGCCATAAATTTCATCCTCTCCCCCGGCGCCATCGATGAGATCTTCGTCTTCGTTACCGTTGATCCAGTCTTGATCGCGATCGCCAGAAAGGATATCATTTCCTAAGTTTCCAAAAGCCCAATCATTTCCCGATCCGCTGCGAATTTGATCGTTATTTTTACCCCCCATAATAGTATCATTTCCATTTTTGGCGTCAATAAAGTCGTTATCTTCGTTACCATTAATTTCGTCATTATTTTCTGTTCCTTGAATATAATCTCCTCCTTCCAACCCGAAGACAATACCCGTCTCGGTTGTACTTGCAACGATCGCATCGACGTTATCGGTGGCTTCCGACGAGGTAGAGATATTTAAGTTAGGCGGTTGTAAGTCCGGAAAAGCGATCGTCGGAATTAATTTACTCGGATCAAAGATATCAAATACTTCATCATTATCGCTATCTAAAGGAGGTTCGGGTTCGGGAGTCGGTTGAGGAGTCGGAGTTGGAGTTGGTTGAGGTTCGGGAGTTGGTTGAGGTTCGGGTTCAGGTTCGGGTTCGGGTTCGGGTTCGGGTTCCGGTTCGGGTTCCGGTTCCGGTTCAGGAGTCGGTGTACTGCTTAAGTCAAACTGATCGCTAACACTGGCGTTATTGGGATCTGTCGCCGAAACTGCGATCGCCAACGGACTAGCAGAATTAATGTTGATAATACCACTAATTATACCCGTTGTCGGATCAATATTCAAGCCGTTGGGAAGTGCGATCGCCGAATAAGTTAAAACATCGCCATCGGGGTCGTTAAAATAACCCGAAATATCTAAATTAAAGGCTTGATTTTGTTGGAGATTAAACTGATCGGGAATTTCTTCAAGCAGTTCGGGTGCATCATTAACAGACTCAACCGTTAGTTTAACTTCCGCATTGGCAACACTACCTTTACTATCAGTAATAAGATACAAGAAACTATCTTCACCAACATAATTTAGAGCGGGTGTGTAAGTAATAGTTTTACCATCTTCGCCAATTTTTACAGTTCCGCCTTGAGTTGTAGTTTCAGATAGAATTCCCGTAATTTCTCCCTCATCATCGATTTCTAAACTATTGGCTTCCGTGATAGTAAGACTGTCATCGGTATCATCATCTTGATCATTTTCTAGAACATTAATGATCATTTCAGTATCTTCTAAAGTTGTGATATTTTCATCTGCTACGGCGACGGGATTGTTATTATTGATATCAAGTTGGAATGTCGGGTCTTCAGCAGTTGAAGCTTCTATTTGACTGGTTAAAGTTGCGCCTGTATGGTTAGAAATTGCCTGTTCAATGGATAACGTTCCCGCTCCCACTTGTTGCAGATCGTTGGCGGTTTCTCCTTGAACGACTTGCTGAATTTTAGCGATTTCTGTTGCTTTTTCAACTAAATTCAGATTGTCATTCGCAACAATATCATCAATACGGATATTTCCCTCGGCGATAATATTGGCAACACCTGCGGCTACATCGGCTTCAATATCCGGGTTGATACGGATAATTATAGTTTGAATTTGAGTCGCATCGCTAACATTTAGGGTGTCATTAGGTTGATTAATTTGTTCGAGGATTTCTTCTAAAATGCGATTGGTTGCTTGGTTAATATTGCCTTCTGAACTGCTGAAAAACTGACCCAATTGAACTAAGGTGTTATAAATTTGAGCTTGTTTTGTGAATACGGTTAAACCGTCTGTATTTCCTTCGGAGATTTCTTTGAGTGCGTCAAATTCGTAGAGATTAACATCGGGAAGATTTAAAGCGGTTTTAACTAGAGTTTGTGCGGCTTCGGGGTTAACAGGTTCGGCGAGTAAACGAACTAAAGTTTCAAAAGGATTGTTAACCAGTTGTGAGTAACCTGTTGCTGATTCTACGGGTTCAAAAGCGGAAACTTCGACAATTTCTCCTTCGTTGGGGTCTAGTCTTCCGTTGGTATTGGTATCAAATTGTTCGACGGGAATTTCTAGGTCGTTGGTGCCGTCTGCTTGTTGATAAACAAAGGGTTCATTAGCATCTTGAACACCGTTATAATTGGCATCAAAGAACACCCAAGGACGAATCATTTGTTGACGAGCGGTGTCCGCATCTAAGAAGTTGGAACTGTTCGTTAAAATGCTGTCGATGCTTTCATTTTTACCGACAATTTCTGCAACAAGTGTTGTTAAAAGATCAGCATCAATATTGAGATTGGGGTCGGTTTGTGTTAAAGTAGAAATGGCATTTTCAACTAAAGTTTGAACAACCGTTTCATCCGTTAAGTCTGGCGTTTCTCCGCTGTCGATGAGAGTAGCAACGGTTTGAAAGACTTCTTTGGCAATGGCCGCCGTTGTTAGCGGGGAAGACGGTTCACCTTCGTCGAATTCTTCGTTACTATTAAGGTCAAGAAAACGAACCCCACCGTTCACCGATGTATTGATAACTTGGGGTTCTTCGGTGTCAAATTGACCGTTGTTGTTGCTGTCGAGATAAAGTAAACCTGCTTGGTTTTTCACCTCGCCTGAATTAATTTCTAAACCGATAAACGGCGTTTGGGAAATTTCCCGAGTGGCTGCAATAACCAGGTTTTGCAGTTGAACTTGTAACGCCAAAACTCCAACCTCTACATCGAGGGGAATATCCGCAAAAAGGTCTAATTCTGCGGGGAGACTGAAAGCATTTTTAACTTCCGTTTTCGCCGCTTCAAAGTCGGGGGTTAACGGTTGAGAAGCGATCAAAGTTAGAGGGGAAGCAATGGTAGCAGTGGGTGTGGTTATTAGGGGAACAATTTGATTGAGGAACGTGGAAGTATCAACGCCGTTAACAACAATAATTCGACCTTCATCAGCATCGATAACGCCGTTTCCGTTGGTATCAAATTCATCGAAAATATTGAGATTGTAGCTACCATCGGCATTGGTAAAAGTGCTAGGTTCGCTAAACGGTTCGCTGAAGGGTTCGAGAAGTTGAACGGTTTCTCCAGTGTCGAGATCGGGTGCGGAATAGGTATCGCGAACGCCGTTATTATTGACATCTTCAAAGTCACGAACGCCGTTATTATTGAGGTCTGCGTAGTCTTGAATACCGTTAAAGTTGGCATCTAAAAATACAGTTCCTCCCGCAATATAACCATCCTGAACTTTACCGATACTGCTGTTCCCAATTTTGAATTCTGCGAGGTTAAAGGTGGCGAAATGTTTATCATAAACGGTTCCCCCAAATATTTTAACTTCCGCACCCAGAAAAGCGTTAACCTCTCCCAATAAACTCAACAAATCATCAAAACGGGGTACAATTTCAGAGATAGCATGAATCCGACCATCATCGGTTCCTGTTGCTTCGCCACTATCAACTAAATCAAGGTTAAATAACCCTTCAATTCCGCCTTTTAGATAACCCGAAGCCGCAACAATATCTATACCCGCTCCCGCCGCAATAGTTGCATTGAGTTTGACTTCTGCAACATCATCACCGGTACCATCTGCATTTTCGCGATCGCTAATATAAAACCCATCTAAAACCCGGTAAGATTCATCAAAAGCAAAATCTTTTGCTCCCCACTGACGCAAACCAAAGGTATCCATTCCAATAGAAAAATCAGCAGAAGCGCCAAATTTTCCTTCTAATAAACCGCGAATTGGGCCGTAAACGGGGAAGGTTTTCCGCACGCTGACATCAAAGGCAACTTCGGGAACATCGAAGGTGAATAAAGAGACATCTTGACCTAAAAATAATGCGATCGCATTGGTGGGATTTTTGAGAATAGGAAAATCAAAAAGGGGTTCATCGCTACCATTTCCAAAGGTAACACTCTTGGTAAATTCCGTCACCGATTTCTGACTGGAATTACCGGGGTTTTGGATAATTTTATCCAGTTCGGTTTGTAAGTCTGAAACTTGTTTTTCAATCTCGTTTAAATCAATTTTGCTAAAATCGGCAAATTCCGATAAGGGTAAACGTTCTGCAAAGTCTATTATAAATTTTATCGCTTTTTGTTCGGCGGTATCTGATGTGTTTTCTAAGAGATTTTCGAGTTCGACTTTGAGAACATTAACGTTTTGTTGAAAGCTGAGAATATCTTGTAAACTCGGTAAATTAATATCTCCGGTGAAACTTTGAATTAATTCAACCGCTAACTTTTTGGCATTATCAGAGGTGGTTTGTAAGATATCATTGAATTCGGCTTCGAGAACGTTAATATTTTTCTGAATTTCGGGAATATTTTCGAGATTGGGTAAAGAAGTATCTTTGATTAAATTCTGGAGATATTGAACCGCTTTCTGTTTGGCGGTGTCGGTGGTATTTTCTCGGATATTATCTAATTCATTTTCCAACACAGAAAATTTTTGTTTGATATTCAGAATATCATCAATATCGGGTAAATTTAGATCCTGGGTAAATTTATTGAGAAAGTCTGCGGCTTCCCGTTTAGCGGTGTCGGTTGTTGCTTGGAATATTTGCTCAAAATCGTCTTTTAGGCTGGCTATATTTTGAGCAATATTTTCAACTTCACTAAAACTTAAATTGCTTAAATCCTGCAATTTTGGCAAACTAAAATTACCCAACGGAATAGCAATATTTTCTCCTGCGGGTAAACTGTTAATCTGTTCGATGAAGTTGCTAACTTTAACAAAAGTCTCTAAAAACTTAAAAATACTGGGAGGTAGTTCGTTACCTAAAGTTCGCAAAATCACATCAGTAAGTTCGATAGTTGCAACCTCGCCATCGCCACCATTAGGAGTCGGTAATTTTTTATCGAAAAATCCATCCAAGCCAATTTTTGAGAGTAATTTTGTATCCTTAACCAGAACATCAACCAGGGGTCGGAAGGGGTCTAAAACTTTATCAACTTGTTTGACAATGGGTTTAAAGAAGTTGCTGACAAAAGTACCCAAATCAATCTCAACGTTTTGGAAACTAATTTTAGGAGTTTGGGGAGGAGTAACTTTAAATCCCTCTACTTTTAACGCATCAAATTCTCCGACTAACTCAAAGTTAAAAGAGGGAATTGCAGCGTTACCGGAGATGCTTGTCTTGGCGTTTAACCCGACTTGTGCATCGGCTTCGATATCCAGTTCAAACAGATTTTCTAGGCTGGCTTTATTGTTGTTTCGGAGTGTATTAAAGCCTTTTAATTCGGTTAACGTCAGGCGGTTTCCATCGCCGGAATCTTCAATTAAATTCCCCTCGGAATCTAGGTCAATATCTTCTAATGCAAATTTGGCGTTAAGTTCGGCTTGGGTGTTTTTGGTTCCGCCATTTTCTGTATCTTCCGCCCCATTTTCCACATTTAATTCTAGGAAACCTAGCGTTGCTTTGGCGTTAAAATTATCGTCAAAACCGACAAACGCATCGGCTGTAATTTGGGTTTCTTCGGTGTCAATAAAAAAGCCAAACTCTTGATGATAGCCGAATTTTAAATCGAAATCATAGTTAAAATTCGCTTCGGCTTTTCCATCAACTTCTAAACCCAATCCGGGTAAACCAAAATCTTTGGATAAATTCGCTGCGGTTTCATAACGATTACCCAAATCAATATCAAAAGCAATTTCTTCGGGGAGGGAAGATGAAATCACCTCAACATCGGGGAAAATTGTCTCTAATTTTTCTTTGAGTAAGTTTTCTAACTTGTCTTGGGTAAGGTTTGCGGTGCTTTTAATGGCGTTAACAATGTTATTTTTTAACGTCTCAATAAACGTCGGTTCCGAACCGCTGAGAGAACCAATAATCGGGATGTTTGTATCTTGAAACATCTCCCGCAAACTTTCGGCGATGCGTTCTAAAAGCAGTTCTAAACCGTCTGCAATTTCCCCGGAATCATAGGTCGGTTCGCTAATTTCTACGGTAACTTCTGGGAGGGGTTTCCCATCGATTTCTAGACCGTTATTGTAGGGAGAATTTGCATCGGTACTGCTGGAACTGTGGGTAATAATTTGTTCGGGTGTTCCCGCTTGGCTATCATCCAAACCGACAACAGTAATCGTTTGGGATTGGTTCCAGTTTGTCTCATCAAAGGTAATTTCTGTAATCGGATTTTGACTGGAATCCAGCAGTTGTAAGTTGGTATTATTAAAGTTCGGAGTAATGGTAACAGTTTCGCCAACTCCCGGTGAACTCGTCAGAGAAATTTGATAACGATCTGTTTTATTTGAGTCTACAGATGTGGCGTTTTGTTCGACAACTTGGGTACCGTTTCCGGTTTCGAGAACTCGCACACCCGGTACATCATCATCGGTTATAATTACACTCTGAGGCTCAACCGTTCCGATGTTATATCCGGTTCCCGTTTCTAACTCAATGGTAACAGTTTCTCCGCCTGTTTCTGTGACTAAATCTTGAATGGGGGTAACGTTAATGTTAACTCCGGTTTCTCCGGGTGCGATATAAACAGAACCGGATTTTGTAACCGTATCCAAGCCAACAATTGTATAATCTGTTCCCGCAGTTGCTACTCCAGAAACGGTATAATTAACGGTTAATCCCTGACTCGATGCGGGATGATCTAAGGCGAGTTGAAATACACCGGGAATAATACTTTGTTCGCTACCATTTCCCACAGATTTTAGGCTAACGGTGGGATTATCATTATCTGCAATATCAACATTAATTTCCCCTCCCAAACCCGCATAAAGCGGATCGTTACTGTTCGCAATATAGCTAATATTACTAAAATGTTCGCCTTCTACAGCGTCATCATCAACCGCTTCTACTATTACAATTTGCGGTGTACTTGCATTTTCTGGCGTAAAATTTAGGGCGATGGGTTGTCCAATTCCATTCCCGAGATCGACTTGAGAATCTGGGGTAATATTAACAACAACCTCATCAATGGGAAAACCCGTTAATACAACTTCAAAGCTATCTGTTGTTCCCTCCTCGCTGATTTCTGTACTTCCATTTGACTGAGTAATTAAAACATTTTCGGTTTCATCATCAATATTTTTAACCTCGATTTCTTCAACATCTAATTCACTATATTGAACGTCCTCAGTGCTAATATTAGTTTGAATGGTAAAATTGCGATCGCCATCTCTTTCGCTATCATCAACCCCCACCACGTTAACCGTTTGGAATTGATTCCAGTTGCTAGCATCAAACGTAATAGAAGGGTTTAAAACTTCTCCTTCTGTTGTATCCGAACTGGTGAAATTCAGCGTAACAGGTTCTTCCGGTTCGCTATCGAGTTTAACGGTAAAACTCGCTTCTCCTCCCCGTTCGTTTGTATCGCCGCTAATTTCAGAAATCGTAATTCCAACGATATCATTATCGGTAATAGTTAATGTTGCGGGAGTGGTATCAATGGTATAAATTGCACCGTCTGGCTTTTCATCGGAAAGGGTAATTGTAACGGTTTCATTCCCTTCGTCAATGAGATCATTGAACGTTTCTACCGGGATAGCTTGGCTGGTTTTTCCGGCGGGAATGGTAATCGAAGATGATAAAATAGAAGAATAATCTTCTCCGTTATTAGCCGTTCCGGTAACTTCAAAGAAAACCTCTAATTCTAACGCTTCTCCGTCGCTTCCTAAAGGTGAATTTTCTAACGGTTCACCCGTATCGGGGTCGGCTAAAAAGACGCTAAAACTTCCCGAAGTCGGCCCATCTTCCGAAGGATTGCCAATTTTTCCAAGCTTAACAATGGGGAGTTTTTCGTTATCAATAATTGACAGCGTTGCTGTGGCTGCATCATCTTGAACCGCATAATTTTCTAAATCAACGGGTTCAATTAGACTAATTTCTAGGGTTTCTTCTCCTTCAATTAAAG
>JAYKHV010000097.1:0-45630 GCA_035285085.1 Lyngbya sp.
GAATGTCCTCACTGACAATTTTCCGTTTTACCCAAGCCCCATACTCGCCAAAAAGATCGGTCGGGTTAACAATCTCACCCGTCATCGCCTGCCAAGTTGCGGCCAATTCTCCGAGGTTTGCGATCGCCCGTCCGACGCGAATCAGCACTTCTGTATCAGTGAGTCTGTTAATTCCCCGTGAGTCACGGAAGTGAGCGGCCGTTTGATGAATTAACCCTTGTTTTTCGAGTTCCAGATAGACGGGGTTAACCGTTTGGCTGTCAGAATCAGTGAAGGTTTTATGGTCAAAAACGGCGATCTTTTTCCCTTCGTTCAGTTTGGCAATCGCCTCCACTAATTTTGTGATGCGGTTGCCCTCTGCAAACTCACTATCAAGGTTGAGCTTGCCTTTGTTACCCTTACTGAACCTTTGATGGCCGCACTTGCCAACACCGCTTACAACGGTTATTTTGAGGTTCTTATAAGAAACTTCCTCGCCGACAATCTTTAAAATATGTTGTTGGGCATGGGTTCGGCGTAAAGAATCAATTTTCACCTCAATCTCGTTAACAGTTTTCTGCCGTTGTTCAACCGATTCGGGGTCAAACTGTGAGGCAAAGTCTAGAAACTGTTGAGCGATCGCTAACTCGGAATTAAGCCGTTCCAACTCCTGAGAAATGTCTTTGGGTTTGAGGTTGATCGCTCGGGCTAGATGTTCAACTTTTGCCGTTGCATCCAGATAAAAAGTCGTTTGAAAGCCCTTAGCAGTTTGTTCATGGCGACGGTTAGGGGATGTGATTGTTAGCTTATGACCATCAAGCCTTAAGCTGTGTTTGCGATCGCCGCAAATCACTTTGAGCAAAGGCGATACCCAATCGGGTAAAAGCTGATTCTTGAGAGATTCTAATCTTTCTTCGGGAGTCGCCAGGGATTCTACTTTAAATGATTTGATGATAGATTCACACTCGGCGATCACCTCAGAAATTGAAGGTGCGGCCCACTTCCAGCCGAGAAACTTATTGACTTCGGTGGTGAACCCATCCTCAAAAGAAGTTTCCCAGATTGGATTACCCCAAGCTGATTCGGCTTTAATGAAATCTGAGCCGTAAATCTTCCAAATGTAGGAATCAAACCGAACCCGAGCTAGTCTTAATCTCAACTTCAACAGGTTTGATTCGCATTCTTTTTCGCTCGGAGTAACGGGGGTTGATTCGTTATTGATTGAAGTTGCAGGAGGTAGACACCGCAAGCTGTAGTTAGGCGTGGGATTCCATTCCACCCCGGCAGGTTCTACGGCTTCGAGTTCAACCCGGCTCAATAAAATTGCTTCTGATGCTTCTGAGTGGCTGGCACCATAGCGTTTATTTTCGGGGTCAAAATTCTCAATTTCTCCGTAAACTTTCTTGAGCAGATTTTTAAGGAGTCGGCTAAATTTGTTGTTGCCTTTTGTTGCCAGCCTACCGATAGTTTCGAGGATTTCACGCTGAGAAATTGTCACCGATTCGGTCGGATTAAGGCTGTCTAACGCTTCCTCAACAATCCCGATATCGGTTGAGCGGGGGCGGGGCATTGTCTTCAAATCTGCCGAGATATTCGTCTCCGAGCTTAGGGTGAATTTCTTATTCAGCAACAGAGAACAGCTAACCTTTCCATCGCTCATATAATCCGGACAAGTTTCACAGAGCGGACTGTTTTTTCCACCAAATATCGGTCTACCTTTGGTGTTGGAATAGATAAAGGATTCGGCATCTCGGCAACTGCGCTCAACATCCGGTGTTTTTCCTGCGGGTGTTTGGATTAAATAGGGCTTACCGAGTGATGTTTTACGGGAGTAGTCGTAACTCAACCCCGCATGACGGGCAGGTAACGGAGTGAAATTCTGTTCAATTGTTGCGGTTGACGGGTTGCGATAGTTTTTATCAAGGTAGAAAATCCGAGGTTTTAATTCCTCGATTTCTTTCCCATTTTCATCAACCGGAATAGTTAGGCCTAAGTTGGTTAAGGTAAACTGTCCGGTGGTGTAAGATTTTCCACTGCCTGCGGGTTTGGCATTGAGGATGTGTTTGTAGTCTTTTGCGATCGCCTCAGCCGCAAACTCAATATCATCCCCATTTTTTACTCTAATTTCGGGGTAGCCTAACTCCGCCCACTCCAAAACAGTGGGCAACTCGCCAGGAACGTAGGTTAAAGTGTTTGTTCTAGATAAGTTCGGATTGGGTTTGGTTGTCTCCGGTTCCGGTTCCGACTTGTCAAATCCCGTTTTTTGGGTAAACTTCTTAACCCGATTGGCGAGTAGATCTGCGAATTTCTCGACTTTTCTCGGAAATCCGAACTTCTCCCACCACTTCTCCTTCGAGATAAGTTTGTCTTTTGAGCGCCGAGAGGGTTGATGTGAAGGTACCTCATCGTCAATCCCTAACTCGATCTTGAACTGGTCAGGTGACAGATATTGAATCTGATTCCAGTCAGTCAGTTCATCAATATCACCAGCAGACTTGTCGAACTGACCCCACCAAGCCACCTCGACTTCATAGCCACAGCTTTTGACTTGGTTGATGGTTTTTAGATTGGCAGCCTTTACGCCGTCGTTAGTACCGACCCCACCATCGGGAAACAGTCGAACAACTTGCGGGTTGAGTTGAGCTAGGTATTGTTTGAATGTTTCGTCGGGGTAGTTTGCGCTCGTAGCAGTTCCGATCACAGCGACATGATATTTACCCTCTCGCCATGCTCTCACCGCAGTTAACAGAGATTTTAAAGCACCCTCACAGAGCCAAACTTCTCTAATTGCCTTAGCTTCTGGATGTTTCCAGACGAACAAGGGCGCATCGCCGTTGGGAAGATGAATCGAGTTGCCCAACCAACTTGAACTCGCCCAAACGTACTTTTTGCCTTTACTGGGTTTGTCGGGTTTGATTTGATATCCGGTTGCCATACCCGTTGGGTTGAAAGCGGCGATCGCCATCCCAACCTCACCCACAAGTTGACCATCCCAAGGGTTTACCCCTGCCAACTGACGACTTACTCCGGTGATATTGGCTCCCGGCTCCCAATCAAAAATGAATCCTTGCTCGGCGCACCATCTCACCTCGTCGTCCGTCAACCCCCGATCTTCTATCAGGTGATGCGATCGCCACGATGCCAGACCGAAAGCTTTTATTAATTTCTTATGACTTTCGTGCCGTGCCTCTACGGGTAAGGAGTTGCACTTCGGGGATTCTTGCTTAACCCGCTCCCGTTTGGCGGAGGATTTCCGCAGTGATTCAGATTCACCCGAGAGTTGGCGGACGGCTTCTGCAAAACCGATACCCCCGTTAATTTCCCGAACGAACTTGACGATATCCCCTCCGGCACCGCACCCAAAGCAGTGGTAAACACCTTTTGAATCGTTAACGCTAAAACTGGGGGTGGATTCAGCGTGGAACGGACACAAACCTTTTAATTCTGAGCCGCTGCCGGATAAGCTCACCCCATAGCTTTCAACCACGTCGGAGAGGATTAGGGTCTCTCGAAGTTCGGAGGCTTTATCAATGATTGAGGTGTTCATCACTCATCACCTCCTTCGAGATATTCACCCTGTTCAGCCAGTTGTTCGCCTGCCGTTTTCTGCCTTGCGGCCGCTCTCACTTTCGGGTCATCACTCAGCAGTAAGCATGGTTTGAGCGAGAATCCCAGAACATCCGTCGCCATCAGACCATCCGCCCAAAGCGAACTCAGCCAGAACATTTGAATTCCAATGTCGGGACAATCAACGCATCGGGCGTAACAGAATCCCCCATAACAATCAATTCCAGTCGGGAGAATCACGAATTGATGACCGTCCATCTCCAGAAGCCATTTACCGGAGTCTCTAGCAGTAGAGTTGAGGTCGCCTTTGGTTAACTCCCTTCGGGGTTTTCGCTTCTTTCGCTTGTCGATGAACTGGTGGGGAATCTTAAATGTCCAGATGATTGAGATCGCATCGAGGGGGCAACTGGGATAGGTTGAATCAATTTTTGAAGAGGTTTTATTGACGGATTGATCAATGTGGTAGGATCGTTTGTGTTGAACCATGTTTCAACTCCGATGGTTTTACAGCACGGAGTCACTGGTCTAAGCGGCTCAATCTCCGGGTTTGACTTGACTTTCAAGCTGTTAGGGGTCGGCGTGGCATCTAGCCATTGAATCCCCAAGCCTGTTAAGTTTTTGTTATATATGTATTTTTGTTTTGGGGGGAGATTGACTCGGTTTAAACGAGTGACCCCTATTTTTTTGTTCGTAGCCGAACTCTCGGCTCAATATTCGAGAATCTATTGTTTTATAGGGTGATTATCGTGATTTTTCATCCAATCAATTCGGACTAAATTTTGAAGGTATAGCTTCGGAATTATGGAATTCCAGAATTGACCTTATAGAGTTTCAAGGAACTATTATTTGCGCTCTTTGGATTTGAGAGCATTCAATCGTTCTTCGCACCAGTCCATCGCAGGTTGATTCAGTGCAAGTTGTTCTTCGGGGGTTCTGCCCAGACGCTTTAAATAGGGTTTTAAGCTCGTTTCGTTAGAAGTCCCCCAAGTTTCATTCAAGAGCTTCAAAGATTCCATCAATCCCCTTCTCCTGCCTTTAAGAAAGCAAAGATGCAGTTGGGTTTGTTCCGGCTTAAAACCCTCAGAAGATAATAGGGATTGAAGTTCAATGATTTTTTCGTCAATCTGCCGGATGCGATCAAGAATTTGTTCGGTATTGTTCTGTGAATTCATAATTAATCTTGGACGGGAGCGACCCGCGAGTACGCTGAATTTAATGGGAATGCTGCGATGAATTTAAAACTTACGTCGGTAGGGGGTGGAGAACGGAAATTCTCAGTCTTTTAATGCAAATCCTGCTATTATTATTCCGATTCTATCCTCTTGAAATGAATCAAATCTCCCTCGAACAAGTCGCCATAATTCCGACTAAAAAAATCAAAGAAAGCATCCAGTGTTTCAAACCCATCCGACAAGGCTAAAGTTCTCATTTCTTCTTGGGTAATCTTCAACTCATTAACATAAATCAGCCACTTTCTGGAGTTAATAACAATCGGTTGAACTCGGGTACATTCGGCATCGAATAGCTTCTCGGAATCTGTTGAACTTCTCTCTCTTGCAAACTTCCTCCTTGATGGAAACCACCAAGACCGGAGTTTGCGCTGTTTCCAATAGATTTGAAGTTGGTCGCCCACTTGAATTGGATACTTTCTTCTTCGGCGAATCGTTTGAGTTTTGGTTTGCGAGAGCAACTTATCTTTGAATACTGAAAAGCTAATTGCTGGCATGGTTAATCTCCTCAACTTAAAACTCTGGGGTTGTAGATTTTAACTGGCTCAAAACGTTAATCAATTTTCGGATTTCTTCGTTGCTCAATAAGTTCAGGCTAGATTTCCCAAATAGTTCCTGAATCTTTGTCTGAAACTGATGTTTGTTCCAGCGATGATAATTTAACCATTGACCTAAAATCCTTTCCAGTTCAGCCCTTTCTGTTTGCTGTTGATTAGAGGAATAATTTGCTTTGTTACCGTTATTTGTTGAGGATTGATGCTGGTATTGACGAGCAGTTGTGTTGTTCACCGTTTCACCTTCAATCCTGACATCAAGTTGAGGAAATCGATTTGCAATTGCTCTTACTCCCGCTTCAACTGTAATAGAGTTATCCCAGTCGAATTTCACCACAGAACTGCCTTGATATATTTTGCAGGCGATTGCATCATCCCCCACTGCATCTCCTTCTCGGATGGAAAAGCGCTCGACGGCAATAATTAAAGGGTGATTAAGTGCGTCCGAATCGAGAGACAAAAGGCCTTGAATAAATCCCCGACTAAAAATCGTTTCGGCTCCCGATTCAAGGAGAAATTTTTGTTCCTCGCAATCCACCCCAATATTGAGTTTCGGCTTTCGTTTGCCCCTTCGTTCTTTGAAGTGTAAGGAGACGGATTTTAGATAACCGCATAAGGCTTGTTCGGGGGGTACAACTTGTTGACTATTATGGACAAAATACCATGATGAATCGCCGCTCTTACCAATAAATAGATATTGGGGGCGAGGAATGGGTACGAAACCAAGTTTAAGCATAATTGTTACTCCTTTCTCGAAGCGAATCTTTATGTTGAGAGAGACTCCATTGATTTGGACTCGGACTTGAATGTTGCGGGGAGTTTTATTGCGGCTATACTCTTGAGATATATTATCACTGAAAGCTCCCAATTGCAACCTTAATATTTCCCGTATCTCACTCCTCTAAACCTTGAGGTTGATGTGTGTATTATCGGCAAAAATGGGTTAGATACCACCAGGTGCTTTTTCCATTCTTGATTTCGTAGGCTCTGAACATCGGATCAGGAACTCCGAGTCTTTGTTGTTGTGTCGTTCAATCAAAATTCTTGCCGTCAAATCTTGTTGACATTCTGCAAGAATCGGCTTAAAATTTTCTCTCCATTCTTTGGGAAGATTGAAGGTTAGGACTTCTATTTTGGTGAGTATCCGTTCAAGTTCTCTGTTGTTCATTATTATGGTGAAGTAGATCTGATCAATCGTTTGCGAACCAGAGAAAGTGCTACAGTATCCAAAACTATTAATTGGTGATAACTGTAAAACTTTCCCTGTATAATTAATACTCAACCGTTCACCGCCTTTAAAATCCGGTGCGTGCGGTTGAGTCGATTCCCGACTCAAATTCCACCAAATAATTGATTCGGACTTGAGCAACATCGTAAACGATGCTTTCTTGATTAATGACTCCCGCACAACCGGGAGAAACATAAGTGCTGTGATAGCCACGAACGGGGAAATTGCGGTCAGAATGAGTCGGTTTATATTCCCGCCCCATTGCAAAGTCACAAAGCAAGGCAAATACCCGTTCGCATTTTTTTCCCGCCCAACTTCCTACCGAATAATTAAGTGCTTTTGTAGAACATTCGGAACCATAAATGCCGTGTCCAAACATTCGACCATTGCAAGCTGAGGTGGGGATAATTAAGCCCCCTTTAAGTATGCTTAATAAATTGGCGGTTGAAGTGCCATGCCAATGAGGTTTAACGTTACCGATAGCGCACGCTTTTTTGTCATAAGCGGCATTTTGCATGGGCATATCCACCTGATAAACTCTACGAATGTGATAGTTGTAAGCTTGGTGGTGGGGGTTTTTTGTAGACTCGAAAAGTTTACGAATTTTGCGGAATTTTGAGCGCCCGAATGCGGTGGAAGCTGGAACTTTTGTTAAAGAGCATTCAAAAACTTTCTCGGATGTTGGGAGCGAGGCTGAAATTACTGCTTGGAGCGCGTCTAAAATTTGCTCTTGTTCTTGGATTTCGGCGCGGGTGGTTAACAGTTGAGTAGCCGAAGGAATTTTCATGCCAAAGTCTTTAGGAACCAAGCGAAAATACTCGGTAACTAAATCTTCTGAATGGCGTTGATAAATGCGGTTGAGCAAATTTCGAGCCGTTGCAATTGCACGCCCGTTTAACACCCCCAAAGGAGTGCGAAACTGACCCGATTGGGAGTTATATTTGATGGAGGTTACATCACAAATCTGATGAACGTTTTCTAAGACGAGATACCCGACTAAATCCCCCGTAGTCTTGCAAGTTTTTGCGCCCTTAATCTGCTCGGTTGCTATGAGTTTTAAATCGGTCCCGTCCGGAATTACCGATGCTCCTTCGTCAACGGTTTCGGTGTATCGATAACCTTTTGTGAGTTTTTCAGCTATCTTTTTGTCCAGTTCGTTTTCAGCTTGGGAAATAGAGGGAAACTGTTTGGTTTTCGACTGCCGATGACTGCCTTCGAGTACCCGCCCCCATTCGGCGATGAACTTCCCGTCAGAGGTAACAGTACCAATCCAAACTTTATTACTGTTGCAGCTTGGGTCAAAGAAATTTAAGGTTACTTTGCGAATTGTTGTGATTGTGGCGTTCATTTTTTGTACCTTCCAATAGATCAGAAATCTGTCATTTTTGCGAAAAAGTTTTGTGGGTAGAGATGCACCCTTATAAACTGTCGTTTGTCAACGCTTTAGAGAGAAGCCTGCAGGCTGTTTAAACCCGCCTGCAACCTGTCAATCTCCAACTGCATTGCATTCAAACGAGTCCGAGAATTGTTATTGTGAATTTCGGCCTTAAGAAGACGCATTTGCCGCTCAATCAATCCCTTTGGATAAGCGTGTTCGTAGCCGAATTTTCCCGACTTTAGGCTGATAACAAAGCAGTTAATTAAGTCGTGACGGCGATTAATTTCAAAAGCTTTTTCCGCCGCCAAATACTTCCAATAATTCTCGGGGTTATCAATCAACCGAAAAGTGATGTGAACGCCATCTATCTGCTCGACGATAAGCGGGTAAATCAGCCCCCCAACCTCAAGAATACTGTCGGCCAAAGCCTTAATTTGACTGGAACTCGGACGCTCAAATTTGGATTCATTGAAAACGATATCGGCAAGATTAATGTAGGTCATGCGAATCATGGTGGTGCTTCCTTTACGAATGAATTTGTGGAGAGATAAGGGTAAATTTGACCCCAATTAATTACAAAACGGTAGGTAAATTTCGGTCTAAATCACCGCAGAAACTGGAGCGAGTTCCCCTGCCAATTCCGCCTCATATTCCGCCAAATCTTCACAATATTGTTGGTATTGTAATGATGTCATGCGAACGAAATTGAGTCCGAGGAGATGCCAGTAGAAATCGTTGCCATCGCGATAGAATGTGACAATTTCCTCCGGGCGAACGGTGCGTCCCAAATCGTGAGAAAGAATTTGGGCATCGTGGGAGGTAACAATGGATTGCAAGTCTTGATTTACGTCAAATTCAAACATTTTCCTTTCCTTCCTTTGTGTCGATTTCAGGTGTTGGGTTTGATTGTTTTAGTTTGTTTTGGTTTGTTTTGGTTTGATTGGTGTGGCGACTCGAACATTGAGGATTTAGATGCAAGCAATACGGGCATCTACCCCGACATTCTTGAGTTGCTCTCTCGGTGTTTTCCTTTCAAGCTAGTTAAAGACTTGGAAGATTATTTGGGATGTGTATGATGACCGATTAGACCAGAAAGCTGCGGGATATTTTGAGGCATTGAAGCGGCTTTTATTCCCCCTTGAAACCATTATAACTAAAAGTCGCTTTTGTGTCTACATCTGTCCCGAATTCAGTGGAGAAATTGAGTAAATTTTGACCGATTCTCCTAGAATTTGAGATTGAATATTTAGATAGGTTTCCCGTTGCTGCAAAAGTTCGGTGTTTAAGAAGAAAGTAGTCAGGAGACAGGAGACAGAATTCAGAATTTCTATCTGTGCGACTGGTGTCAGGAGTTCATAGGTTTAAATCTCTATTCAATTGATAAAGCTCCTGACTCCTGAATTCTTCTTTTAAGCGCTCGATATCCGCCCTCATTTGAACGAGTTGATTTTCGAGTTGTTGGTGGCGTTCCCTTAACTGTTCGGATGACAGTTGATTGAGGTCTGTTGTTTGTGTCATGGTTAAAGAATCTAATGTGTTTTTTTGTCCCCTCGCTGGCTGCAAATAGCTGTTGAGGGGATATTTTTTTTGACGAACCAAATTCCCGAGTTCGCTTTTTTTCGTCTTCTCCCCGAGTATAGTGTCTAACGCTATAACCTGTCAAGCGTTTTTCATTGAGAGTATAGCGTTTAAGTTAATATAATTAGTGTTTAAAGCTATATTTGGAAGAAGAGGTCAAAAAATATTGGAGTATGGTTATGGCTGTAGCGTTTGAGACTAAATCTGTGATTCGTTGGAAACTCAGGCAAATTATGAGCGATCGCATGGTGTCCAACCGTGCGCTAGCTGAATTTGTTGGCATCCATGAGACAAATATCTCCAATATGAAACGGCGCGATGATATGCCGAGGATTGACGGAGATACCCTCAACAAGCTGTGTTTGGCGTTGAACTGCACACCATCAGACCTAATTGAGTTTGAGGTTCGTGACTCTGAGAAAGGTCTGGGACTGGAAAGATGACGAGCTACATAGGTTGTCAAAAACTACCCAGGAGCGTCTTCTGACAATCCCAACCAGAGCTTTAGAAAAAACTGTGCAGTTGAGGTAATGGTTAGACAAACAACTCCTGAAGCTGTTGATGGGGATTTTGGAGATCGACTTTCCAAGTGCGATCGCAAATTTGATTCATGCTGTTACTAAATCCGGCTACCAACAACCCATAACAGTCAATCCCCAACTCCTGCCGTTTTTTGCCGAACCACCCAACAAAATCGGCACCCACCCAACAATCGCCATCGCTGACGAAGATGATGTCGGCCTGTTTCAAATCCCCTGGATGAGTTTCTATGGTCGAAACCGCTTTCTCAATGGGGGCAACAAAATTAGTTCCGCCCCCGTCAAACCGAGATAGCAAATTTTCCAGTAGTTTTTGGGGATGGGGACAATCGGGGGGAAAGTCATAAACCCTTGTCACCGCATGGGAAAAGTGAATAACCTGGAAATGCCGATTATCCTCCCGACAAAACTGATAGAGGGCGGCGCTCAAGGCTTTGGCCAGAAGTTCGCGTTGACCGCTCATGCTGCCGGAGTTATCCACGCACAGCACCATCGCCCCCTTGGATTTGTTTGTGTCGCACTCGCATCGGTACTGTAAAAGACTTCGCTGTAGGTACTTGTGATAGAACAAACCCCGCAGTTCCGGCACGGCAAGTTGAGTCAGTTCATAGGGCGTAACCCTTGTTAAATCCCAACCCAGTTCCAAGCCTTTGATGTTCCCGTAAGGTTGCTGGTCTGAAGACCTCCGCGACTTTCGTGCCGTATCCAACCATCGACCCGCCAAATTAGCGATTTCCTTGAGCAACGGGTTTTGTGTCAGGAGTTGTGCCAATTTAATCTTGTCTTCGATTGGAATAAACTGGGGTTCTGCAACACTCGTACCGTATCCCAACGCCCTGAACGCCCGTTGGAGTTGCTCGACTTGTGCGATCGCTTCTTCGACACCTTGACCCATCATCAGATAAACCTGCACACCCAGTTGTTTGGCGTAAGCGGTAGCCTGTGCGATCGCTTCAAAGCCTTGTTGCTTGAGTTCCTCAAATTGTTGGGTAAGTTGTTCAAGCGACTTGGGGTCTGCGGTTTGTTGGAGTTGCGTTTGTTTTTGCCTTGCTTGATTTCTGAGGGACTCAACATCTTTAAGGGGTGACTCTGGCTTGGGAATGTGGTGCTTGAGATGGTTGGCAATGGTCATCGTGGCAACTCCTGATGCCGCAATGTCGTTCAAACATTTTTGGGTCAGAATCGTAAAATCGGGCTGGTCTTGAAAGTGTTGGTGCAAAACCGTCGCCCACTTGTGTTCGGGCAGAATCGGGTCTAACTGGGGCGGGTGCGGGTCGTTGTAAAGCCGTTGAAACACTTCTAGGGTGAAAGTGTCCCAATCCTTGATCGGGTCGTCGAGAACGGTGTTGGTCGCTTCGGTATTAGCGATCGCGTACCGTTGCCAGAAGATTTTGGATAACTCGTCCTGTTGATAAACCAGGGGATTAAAGGTAAACATGAGTACAAATCAAAAAACGTAATCTGTGCAGTTTATGTTGATGTTGAGAAGTTGAGGGTGGTCGTTATGAAGTCAGAAGTTTGAAGTTTGAAGTTTGAAGTTAAAATTAACTCGAATTAATAAAGCTTCGTTAGGTCTGGTTAACTCTATACTTCTGACTTCTGATTTCTGACTCTCGTGGCATCGTTGCTCTCTTACGAACTTCGCTCTCGCGGCATCGTTCCTTCAACCGAGGGAACCTCGGCAACGGACTTTGCGCTCGCGACCATTCCGCCAAGTCGCGAGTTCGCGCTCCACTTGGGGAGACCCCAAGACCGCACTTTGCGCTTCTGACTTCTAACGGCAGGCTTGCTCAAACAGAAGGTCAAATTCGTCCCTCATCCCCTGAAGCTTCTTGAGTTGGGCGTTGAGGGAGAGGACAGACCCTTTACTTGCGGTCGAACGCAAATCTTCAATGGCTTGGATGACATTGGCAAACTGACCCGATAGAACCCGCGATTGATTGTCGATTTGGGAAGATTTTTGTTGCGCCTGGGTGTGATTATTGGATCTTTTGCATTGTTTCCATTCTTCGATTAAGGCGGTAAACTTGCTTAATTCGCCTTCGAGTTTGCTCGTCATTTCTTTGGCAATGCTTGCGGGTTCGGGACAAACTAAATGGGCAACTTCTTCGATATCCTTGGTTTCGGAGTCGTAGTTTTTCTGCCAACAGCAGTCGGGCAGAAATTCCGGCAACAGGTGACGGCCCACGAATTGCTCTCCCCGAATCCAGGCGATCGCTTTCAAAAATCCCACCAACCATCGCACTTTGCGGGTACTGATGACGATACCTTTCTGGGCTTTGAGAAAGCCGACAATCTTAGCCAAAGCTTCGGCGGTTGGTTGGGGAAATGCGATCGCTTTTATTTGTCGCTGGGCTTGTTCCAACTCAGCCAGGGTGAAGGTCGTGGTAATTTTGGGGTCGCTACCATTAATTTCCCGGTGGATTTGTTTGAGGGTGTTGGATTCTTTTTGAAGATCTTGCAGCCAGGGCTTGTAGAGAAATCGGTCGGCAAACGCTTGTAGGTTGTTGTCTTTGGGCGCGATATTGGCCGCACCAAATAGCGAAATTAGGGGGACTTTAACAATTCCATCGCCCGAGTCAAAAATACGCTCATTCATAATGGAATGCAAACTGTGCAGTGTCACCGAATTGGCGTTGAAGACTTCATCTATGTATGCGACTTCCACATCGGGTAATTTCCCCCGGTAGTTGCGAATAAGGCGATCGCTTTCGGTTAACTCCTTTACTGAGATATTTCCAATGAGCAGGTCGGGTACGGAACCCTCATGTAACTGGGTTTCAAAGTATCGGCTATCGCCAAAGGCTCCGACCACATCCCGAATGATGGCGGATTTGGCAACCCCAGGAGGGCCGAATAAGCACCCGTGATGTTTTGAGAGCAGACAGGCTAACACTCCGTCAATCATGTTTTCCCGTTCCAAGAATTTGGCGTTAAGTTCGTCTCGCAGCTTGTCAAAGCGTTTTTGTAGCGTTTGTGAGGTTTGATCCGTTTTGGGCTGTGTGGCGGTCATGGTGATTTCTCCTTGATGCAAATGGAAATCGAAGGCAGATGGCAGAGGGCAGATGGCAGAAGGTTGATTGAGGGCAGGTAGCAGAGGTTTGAGCGAAGGCAGATGGCAGATGGCAGATGGCAGAGGGTTGATTGAGGGCAGGTAGCAGAGGGTTGAGCGAAGGCAGAGGGTTAGATAAATGCAGAGAGCTAGATAAAATGCAGAGGGCTGGATAAATACTAGAACCCGAACATACACTTGAAATGAAGCATTAATCTAACTGCATTCCTTCTGCCTCCTGCCCTCTGCCTTCTGCCTTCGTTCTAGAATCCAACCGACTCGTCACCTACTGCTGCGGTGGTGATGATGTTTTCGAGTTCGACTTCAGCAGAAGAAGGGGTTTCGGCTTCTACGAGTTCGGCTTCGGTATCCGTTTCGCTCTGGGCAACTTTAATGCTTCGTCCGGTGGCTTTCTGATAGTCCCGGCTAAATTGGGTCATGGCTTTTTTCAGAGCCTTGCACTTGCCCCGAAACATGGAGATCAGTTGTGCCTGTTGCGCTTCGATATCTTGAATTTCCGATGGGGCGAGGGCTTCCGGGTCAATTTCCTCTAACTTTTTGAGGAATTCTTTCAATTTGCGATCGCCGTCGAGTACCTTCCAAACCTGCTCGAAGCCATCGCTGCCGTGACTGACCCGGAGGGAACGGAGGTGGTTGTGAAATTCCTGCAATTTGCCTGGGGCATCCTCCGACCCTTCCCGAAAAGCCCGATCCAAAGCGTCAATTTCTTCGAGCAGTCCATCCAACTGGGGATTGAATTTGGCTACCACTTTGAGTTCTTTGATGGCCGTCTCCAGTCCGGGGGCTTGCTTGCCGTTGGGTGCGCCTTGAATTTCCCCGAACCGTTGCAGTACCGAGGCCAGTTTCTCCCAACTGGTGTTTGCCGCCATTGTCAGTCCTTGCGCGATCGCCTGCTGTTGGGCAAGATATCCCCGATCAAATAATTCGGCTTCGGCTTTGATGCGCTGCGCTTCGGCTTTGTCAAGTTCAGCCTGCTTGAGTTGTTGGGCGTAGTTGGCTCGTTTTTCCAGGTATTCCCGGTGGGAGGGAATTTTGGTGAAGCGCCGCACCTCCACCCGGATGTCTGACAGTTCCCCCGGACTGGGATATTGCGCCTCGTAAACCTCAAGGGCTGCATCAATGTCGGCTTGGGAAATCCCTCTGGAATTGAGAATGTCTTCGATATCGTCGAGAAAGCTTTGTTTTTCCTGGGGGTAGAGGACAGCCAAATTTTCGGATTCCGACTGGGCTTCAGTTTGCAGTTCTTCAAAGCACTCCATTGCTTCGGCGATATTGTCCTGGTGGATGACTCGCCCCAGTTCAAATACGACGGTTAGCTTTTCAATGCGATCGCGGATTGCTTCTAAGCGTCCTTTGGCGAGTTGCTTTTCGCGGGAAAATGTTACCCGTTTGTTGCCCTTGATTCGGTCTGATTTAACTTTGAGTTTTTCTCGAACCGCTTCGGGGATTCCCAGGTCGGCATCGTCCAATGCCAGGGTTTGTCTCGCCCCATATTTAATGCTGACTTCAAAGATATACACATCTTGGGCAAACGCATCCCATCCTTTGAAGTTTTCCGAGGGTAGAGATGGGGATGTAGAAGTTTGGACTGCGAATACTGGCAGTTCCAGTCGTCGTGTTTTGAGTTCAGTTAACATAGTTTTGGTTTGCTTTGTTGTAAGTGGACTATTGACCGGGTGTACTTTGGCGAGTGGCCCGGTCATTTGGCTTGCCAAGAAATTTGATTCCTCTCACGTCTACGCTCGCTGGCTTCAACGCTCCCAGGGATAGGCTTGGCATCCTATTAGGGTTTTCCCTTTTGGTATCTCTTGGGTTGCCATATAACAGATTCGTTCTGTGCTTTCACAGATACAATGTATCAGTATACTGTAACAATGTCAAGTTTAAGTGGTAAAAAATAAATTATAAGCACATAATGTTACATTTAGCTGTAACAAAAGGGCGATGAGGGGTGATATAAGATACTGGTAGGATGAGAGGATATAGAGTAAACACAGAACCAATATGCAGATCTGTCCAATAGATCAAACTTATGGCAAGACTAGGCATAAGCAAGTGCTGTCCCTGCACTGCCATACCAACTACCTGTTGCCTTATTGCTATTAAACTTATTTTTATTACAGCTACCTGTAAAAATGCACTAAATTAGTGATATGTTGTTTAGAGACTATGGAGGATAGAAAGGTGTTTTGTAAATTGGCGGTTTTGATGGCAGAGCGTGATCCACATCTTTCGCAACGCCAATTGGCTAGAGAACTTGAACTCAGTCCCACAACCATTAACCAGCTTTTCGGGAATAAGTTCAAACGGATTGATGTGGAAACTGTAGAAAAGTTATGTAAGTATTTTCAGTGTGAAATAGGCGAATTGTTTATTCTCAAGCCTGTAAAAAATGAAGGGTGACTTGACTCCATTTTTAAAGTTAATCTACTGATAGTAGAGATCGGGAGCTATCAGTGTCTTGTTGTCAAAGTTGCACGAGGCTTTGAGAAGATTTGAATCGTTTTGCGGTCCCCGGTATTAATACCAGGGAATATCTGATCATGGATAAGTAACCTGAAAGACTTATAGCTTGAGCTAGAAGTCAGCATTAATAACTATAGTTTCGGAGTTTTATTCTGGTGCATTTAAACTCTTATCCTCGTGGACATTAGAAAAAAAATGATGTTAGAAGCAAAAGTTTTGATAAGATTAGCCATTGCCTAACTAATAGGTGAGGGGCATTTCTCCACTTCCAGACTCTCACTAAAGCGGTAAAGGACACCAGATGAGTCCTGAATTAACCTGACTTTGGATTTTGAAAGTCTCCAGTTTCCACCACAGGTATCGTGCATTCTCAGTTGAGCAATTACAGAGCTATCTGGATTATTGGGTGTTAGCAACCTCATTTCTGTATCGATTTCTTCAATATCCAGCCAGTAACCGTAATCCCAAACGACTCGCTTGACGACATCCGCCCGACTTATTCCGGGCCTTAACACATTCGCCATTGTCCCGGCTGAAATCGCAACTTGTCGCTTGTCACTGTTTCGGATCAGTGCTAATTTCTTATCAGGATTGGGCAGAAACTCATCAAAAAAAAGTCTGAGTAAAGTTTCATCTAGGTCAAGAGAAGCTATAGTAATCCCGTATAAATCGGTGGTAGTTTGTGTCATTAGACTTCCTCCTGTACTTTCCTTGATAAACGCAAATTGATCTGGGGGAATAGGGAACCTTTCATCGGGCGATAATCCCCAAATAATCCAAAAATCTCTGGCAGACTTGTAAGCTGTCTCTGCGAGTTGATTGCTGAAAAATCCCAGAATGGCATCACATTCAGCTTCATCTCGAACCCGTAAAAAGTTAGATCCGTAATCCCATCCGATCGCATTAGCAAGTTTGAGAAGACTGGACATGATTGGAGCCGTTATCGCATTTCTTTATTTTTTGAAGTTCAGATGGATGAACCTTTAAGGCTTTTGCTGTCCGATTGAGATCGGCTAAAGTCAGTTCATCCGCCAGAAGTTTTCTAATAAAATTCTCACTAACAGAGGCTTCTTTAGACTTAATTTCATTTGTAACAGGTCTGTTCCCCTGCTCGGGGATTTTCATCCTTTCCTTTGGTAAAGTCACATAGCCCTTAGTTTCTAGAATCTCATCAAGCAACCATCGACAAACCTTACTAAGAGAGCCGATAGCTGTTCTCTGAGCTATGTCTTCGAGAATTTCTTCGATTCCTTCTACTTCTACAGAGATCCTTCTTTTTTTGCTTGGCAAGGCAACCTCAAATATATCTACACTCTCAAGTTTACACTTTTGCAACCTCTGAATCATAGTGCTTCATGCCATACTTTGCATAACTTTGTAAAAAGGTGTTGCACTTTGCACAACCTTTTGCTACTATCATACTCATTGGTTAACGAAGTGGCAATTATCGGACTTAGCCAACGCCCAGCACTGATACCACCACCCTGAACGGGTATTTAAGTGTGGCAGATAAGCGATCGCCAGAAATGGCTTTTTTATTTCACCATCAGTGAGCCGTTGAGAACCCAGTGATGCACTCAGCTTACAGACAGGTCACAAAGAGACTGTCAGAGGTTCTCCCGGAGACAATTTACTGGATGACGACCCGAGAGCTAGAGAGCTGGCTAGGATTCTCAAACGCAACTCGAAAGCGCGATCAGTCAGTTCTGCAAGCACTGGGTTTAATCCCCAAACAGGTAACAGGTCAAGGGGGATATCCTCGCGACATCTTAGAGATTTGGTGGGAATTCCGCCAACTTCAGCACAAAACGTCTCGTTATTTCGCCATCACAAACATTCGTAAATTATTGGAGGAAATTAATCGTGAACAGCACGGACAAACAAGCAATCAAAGATGCGATGAATCAGTCGCCTAATGGGAACGGGAACGGGAAAAAAGCAACGGAACGTCCCCAACAAAACTCGTCAAAAACCTCCTCAGAACATCGCCGGACTTCCATTGCAGATGCGATGGGATTGAACGAAACCGAACGGGAATTGGTGGGGTTAACGAGCGACTTAAAATCCAAGCAAATGCTGCGATTGGTCGAAAGCGAAACCCTCCGCAAATTCGGCGAAGGCTTACAGGAAAGCGGGGGACTTATCGAAAACTTGAATACCCAGTTGGAGGCGTTACAATCCTACGAATTCACCCTTGAGGATGCCGCTTTTTTACTCTCCGGGCAGCCGCTAACCCATGTCAAAATGCTGTCCGGTTCCGAGGGCTAAAAAGCAAAAAGGATCGCCTAGTTTTTACATTGGCGATCGCACTCTACACAAAAAGCATTGATTTTAACTTTCTGAAAGCCATTATAACAACAACCTCACCCAAAAAGGCTTTCAGATTCAACCCTCTATTTTCCCCCGTTTTTTCTGGAATCTTTTGATGAATGGAAGGAGCGCACTATGCCCAAGTTTTTCCGCCATAACCGACCCATCAATTACCAACCCCTTCTTAAATTTCTATTCCGTCTGGGATATTGGGGTCTAATCATCGCAATCTTCCTGTCAATTTGGTTATTTAAAGGATTCGGCGATGGACTTGTAGAAGCGGTAGAGATTGGATTGAAAACCTTTCAATTTCTGCGAGAAAAGTGCAAAAATATTACCCCAGATTACGACGCACCGCACACAATATTCAACGGAATTATCTGATGGATAACCTGACCGAACACCAACGCTATACCCTACTTTTGGGGCTGGCAGCAACGGCAAAAACCAAGTCATCACATTTTGAATCGCACGGGAAGTCCGGACTCGTTAATCGATCTCGAAGATTTTTGCTTTATTGAGTACGAAGAAAAGATTTTTAAGCTGGCAGAATCCCTTCAAAAACTCAACAGGTTAGAGATTTTAGACCTAATTATTGAGACGGCAAACCAACTGAAACAACCGGAGACGATAACAGCATGAACCCCGAAGAAAAAATTCAGCAATTACAGCAGGATTTAGCCGAACTTTCCCATATACTTGCGGGAATTGCCAACCATACCTTTTTCCAACAGATTGGCGTTATAACGGTTGAAGATATGGGCAAGCTCGAAGAAATAATTGAAAACAGATAGAGAGCGGATTTAACGGATTAACTTGACTGCGAATAGTCCAGATTTATGCTGTCTTACAGATAACTTAATCCGTTCTTCCTCTTAGTATCCGTTTCTTCATTATCCGCAATCAAGTCAAAAAGGAAATCATCTAATGAAAAAGAAAACCGTTAACGGAACCGACACTTACGGAACAACCGACCCCAAAGAACTCTACGACTTAGGCTTATATCCCCCGGAATATTATCCCGATAAAAACAAGGATAAAAAGACCAAATGATTATCAAGGTAGATATTGACGAACGGGAATTTATCATCAATACCGATGCAATTTCCTGCATTGTTCCCCAAGCTGATGATGATGAAACTTATCTAATTGAATTTGCGGATCGGGGGACATTACCTCATTACTTACAGGGAATTTACGCAAATTTCTGAAAAAATCGAACAAGAACAAAGAACCGGAACCCGACAAGATGTATAAGCGTAAATCCACAATATTGATTACACGGAAGGGAGTTTATTTTATTCCCCGTTCGTGCAAAAACGTTCATTTACCGGAGTAAAAAACATGACCAAACCATTAGGCTACTGGCTCTCCTCAACCAGTCCAAAAGAACAGCAGGCTATTGCCAACCTTGAAGGAATTTGCGGTTCATTCTTGCAAAATTTATCGGAAGAAGGCAGATACTCATTAATCGTAGAAATCTCCAAGCAACTTCCGTATACCTCCTCAAATCTTCACCCACAAATCAGACAGTCTATCAAAGATTTATCGGTGGGAAATCTTCTCAACTTGCTCTCCGCCATTTCCAGTTCTTTTTAACCCATCGAAACTTGAGTATTGGAGGAATAAATCATGTTCAATGGAATCAGGAAATTTCTGGGATTGAAGCCCGTCTATACCCTGAATATTGTTCCCCAAGATGAATATACGCCGTCGAGCAGTTCTTGGGAAGATGAAGAAAATTATGAAGACGATTCGGACGGGGAATTTGAACGGGAAAGACAAGAATATTACGATGAATGGTACGACGATATTATGGCCGTTCAAGAACTGAGTGCCAGAAACAAGATTGGCGAAAAACTTTTAGTCGAATGCGATGATACCGAACCCGAATACGCAAGTCTCGCCTTGGAAAGATTGGGTTTTCTTCACAAGAATTTCTCCTACCCCGGTAACGAGGAATCGGATGAAGATTATGAGGATGAAGATGATTATGAAGATGAACAAATCTGGGGATACAACGAGGATACCGGATGGATGCCCAGAAGTGATTATTACGAATCAGGAAGTCCGTATTATGGCTGGGATTTTGTAGAAGATTAAATACCAAAACGAGGAAAACTATATCGACAACTAACCCCACAAAAAGAGGAAACATGAACATCGCAGAAATCAAAAAAATCGTCGCATCGGAAATCCTCCGGGTGCAAGCCTTAAGAAAAGGGGTAGCAAGGGAATATGTAGGTTTGAAAAAAGCCTTCTTACTGTTCCTGATCGATTGGTATCTTTCTGTTTG
This sequence comes from Lyngbya sp., assembly GCA_035285085.1. Classification (GTDB taxonomy): domain Bacteria; phylum Cyanobacteriota; class Cyanobacteriia; order Cyanobacteriales; family Microcoleaceae; genus Capilliphycus. Next base: position 20,198 of record JAYKHV010000097.1, read on the forward strand.
TCGCTGGTATCTCAAAGGTTAACAAAGCTAGAAAACGGGGTGAAATATCCCCAACTTAACCTCATTCAATTGTTGTTTCTTATGCACAAATTACTTGATGGAAAACTCACCGGAAAGAACCGAGCAATAAACTGGTATTTAGCCCGATTTAACTGGAAGAAGATAGCCCAAAGGGAAGCGGTTCTTTTGAGTTTGGCTTGCGGGATGGTTTTACTCCTTGCAGCCCGTCATCTGGTGAGATTAACCAAGCGATTAATTCTGTTATTTGCGCGGTTCGTACTCTCCCCAATCATCCGATTTTGTAGCGGGTTTCTCGGCTGGGCATGGACGGCATCTTTAACCCTAGAAAACATTAGACTTTGGTAGAGATTAATCATGGGAATTTTCGGCACATTATTCGGCAACGATAACAGTTCATCCATCACCAACTCAAGCGGGGGTGCCATAGAAAATGGGGGACACAATATCAGCATTTCCACCGCTTTGCGCCCCACAGATTCTCGGGTTCCCCGCCCTTCAAACCCCGGCAATTTTGAATCGGTTCGCACGGTTCCGGTGGTGGAAAAACCCCGGTATTTTACCGCAGAAGAAGAGGTGGCTTTGGGTCAATTGGCGAAAGAGAAAAAGAAAGGGGCATACCATAGCGAAAAAGCATACAAACACCTCGAATCAATTGATACCAGCGATACCCGAGTTCACGTTGCCCATTACGGCTATCAAGAAACCTTGGCAAAAAATGAAGATACCAAGCAGGGCGCGACTTCAAAATTTGCCGCAACTTTGCACGCTTTGAGACCTAATTACGCAAGAAGGGAGGCAAGTTTGCAGGGATTGGATGAAGCCAAAACTCATCAGGTTAATCAAATTAAATCCAAGGTCAAAGAACGATTGGCGATGTTGAGGGGCGAGGGGTAACGGATTAAATCTCTGACCTTAATAATATCCCCCGTCGAAGGGAAAGAAACGGATGAAATTGGGTGACGATTTGTAAAGATTATCAACTCATTTACCTATGGCAAATATCGGAATTTTAGCGGGTCAATTTTTACTGTTTGCGTCACTGGGAACCTTTGCCAGTTTTCTGGCAACCCTCGGGGGTTTTGGACTGGGTTTGAGCCGATTCTTTTTTATCGGTTTTACCCTGCTTCAATTGGGGGGATGGTTGGGAGATGACCCCATTGCCAGCGCTTTGAGATGGACGGTTAGCCAGTGGCATTATTTCTTAATTTCCGCCTTTGTAGCCGTCATCTTGGGGGTAATTTTATGGCGTTTTTGAACGAACAACTCAGCTACAATTTTAACCTCAAAAGGCGAATTGCCAGTCAGGGAACGGGGATTATCAATTTCTTCTGCGGGGGCGCTTTGGTTGTCAGTATTTCCTGCTGGATCATTCCCCCCTGCCTTCCCAACAAATACTCGACCTGGCACAACTGGGTTCAGGGGATTGGGTCGGTGGTGGCGATCGCATCTTCGGCAACCGCAATTGGACTGGGGCATTGGCTGAGAAAGGTCGAACCCTACCTGAAATTGGAGGAATTGCAGGAGGAAGACGACTTTGCAGACCGCTTGGCGACGGTGCAATATTACCGCGAAACCTCGCGAATAGAGGAAATGAACGCCTATCTGGAGGGGAAAACCATTCGGCAGGCGTTGCCCCAGGAAACATCACCTCAGCCGGCCAAATTTGACCTCAAACGCTACTTAGTTGACGAAGCCACCGGAATCCTCATCACCGGGAATTCCGGGGCGGGAAAGACCAGTTCTGCCGTAGAGATTGCGGGGATGTTAACCGAGTCAACCCCGGCTGAAATCATCGTTCTCGACCCCCATTTCAACGACCAGTGGGCGGAAGCCGGACTGCAAGCCATTTCCAGAATCGAGGAGATTGAGTTGGCGATATCCTCCTTGCTCAAAGAACTCGACGAGCGACACGAACGCAAGCGATTGGGATTGCCAAACGGTCGAAAAGTCCTCGTCATCACCGATGAATTATTATCCTGCAAAAAGCGATTTTCCGATCCCAAAAAAGTCGGGGATGCGCTTTCGAGGCTGTCAACGGAGGGGAGAAAGCGGGATATGTTATTTCTCGGCATCTCCCACTCCCCCAACGCCGACGATATTGACATTTCTGCGGAGGTGAGAACCAGTTTTGCCGTGATTAAATTGTGTAAATCCGCACAGAAACACGTCTCAAACTTCTGGGAGAAAAGTGACCCCAGGAAAGCGTATATTCTCAATCATCCGGGCTATCCCGCCATTGTCGCCGATGGGGTTGATGAGATTGTAGACCATCCCACCCACGCCCATCATCCCCAGTTTAAAAAGAACGGAAATCAACCCAAATATCAGCACAAAATCAATCAATTAAGCTGGACTACGCTCAACCCAGATGGCAGTTGGAAAGCCTCAAATCTTACCTCCGATGATGGAATTGATACCGACGAAGAGGACAAATCAGAGCAACCCAAACAAGGCGAAAAGGGTATTCCAAAAAGCGATATAGCCCGTAATATCAACCTTGAAAAACCGATGGAAGATGGTCAAAATTTTCCTAAAATATCACTGGAAGATTTGCTGATTTTGGTTTTAGAATACGCCCAACAAGAGGGCAAAGTTACTGTTAGAGATGTACAAACTAAAAAGCCGATAGGAAGAAAATATTATCTTTCATCCGAGGCGATTGCTGGCATCTTTACCGAGCTAGAAAATCGGGGTCTTGGAAAAAAGATAGAGGCGGATAGTCTGGGTAAAATTTGCTTTGTAGCATTCGGTCACAACCGGAAGTCACAAAACGAGCCGTGACCCGCAAAAGACGCTGTGACCTTTGTGCATTCAAGGTCACAGAATTTAAATTTTAGCTTTTACCCCCTTCTCTCCATTTTGTCAGTCACAAGTCACAACCCCCTTTTATTATTTTGAAAAAATTAATCAATTGAGGCATTACACCATGAGCGATTTTAACTATGCAGACCCCAAGCAAAATCAACTGATTACCAAGACCCGGTTGACTCTGGCTGGCGTGGGAATGTCCGCCCTCGCCGGGTTGTTTATTTTGACGGTTTTCTTTCCGGATAAGCCGGATCGCAATGCCAATTTTCCGGCTACAAATCAAAAAGATAGTGCTATAATCGAAAAATCTTCAAACCCTCAAGACTTTCTGGGAACAAACAATGTCAATCCCTCCGAGATTGAAACCAAAATTGACCGACTTGAGCAGCGCATTCAAACACTTGAACACTCTAGCATACAACCCCAAACTCTTATGGAAAAGTTTGCAGCGAAATTATGCGAATATCACGGTGGCAATGCCGAAGATTCCTCAGTAAATCCTTGCCTGGATAGAGAATATCTTCAAAGGCAATCCCTTGCTCTCACACCCCACTACGAAGCTCAAATTAAGCGGTGTTTTGCTGCCGGAAAAGGGAACGCCTGCCTCGAACCCAAAACCTATTTAACTCCCCCGCCTCAAGTACCCGAAAAACATTGGTCAAGCCAATGGACATCTTCAAAAAAATCTCGGGACTCCAAAAAAGATTGCGACCCAACAAATTGGTACATGAACGGTCTTTGGGGATGCCAAAAATAACATCTCTCTTTATAGCCCTCCCCGCATTCGTGCCACCGACCTTCCCTTGGAAATTGCACAAAAAAAAGGCTGTTGCCAGCCCAAAAAAAAACTAATTTATACTATGAATACTCTAGCACTTTCACCCGTTGGATTTAAACCCCAATTTGACTACGGTGACATTCCCTCAGTCTTGCAAGCCGAAGCTTCCTCTCTCGTTTCGAGCATTCGCGTCTGTCTGAAGAAATTTAACGCCGAGGCTTTGGAACTGGCTCGTCAGATTAACCCAATACGGGAACAAATGAGTGCCAGACAATTTAAGGCGTGGCTGACCCATTATTTCCCCGATGCAGAAACCCAAATTCGCCACTGGCTGAAAGTTGTGGAACTGGCCGAACGACTGCCCGAATACGTTGAGCAAATGATGGGGTGGGCAACGGGTGCCTTGGCCGCACTTTCTCGCGGAAGCGATGAACTGGTCACAAATATTCTATTGGGCCAGGAGAAATTGAGCATCAAAGCCATTAAAGCGCTCGTTACTCAGGAACGATTAGAACAAAATCTCAATTCTCCAACCGAATCAACTTCACCTTCAAGTACGGACACAATATATTGTGTCCCTACGACTTCTCAAGCTGACTCAACTTCATCGCCAACCTCATCAAATGCTTCTGAAACTCAATCAACTTCTCCGACAGCTTCATCAAAATCTTCTGAAACTGCGCCAACTTCATCTAAAACTGCATCAACTTCAACCCCATCTCAACCATCGCAAATAACGATTCGGATTGCCAAACTTGCGGCTCACAGAGTTTACTTGCAAAACCAACTGACTCCGAGCATCACTGGCGAAACCGAAGAACGCCTCAGATACTACATCAAACAGGCCGACCTTGAAATTGAGCAGTTGTGCCGGGAGTTTGACCCGATGAAAGCTACCGTTACGACCACCGTTACCCCATCTCAACACTCAACCTCAGAGAATAACTCAACCCAACCTCAAAGTGCAGATGCCAACTCAACCGACTCCCCATTCCAAAAGCTGCAATCACAACTTGATGCCGAACAACAAAAAAGTACAGAATTATCAAGTCAATTAGAACAACTCAGACAGCAGCTAACCCAACTTCAACAAGCCTCGAACGATAATTCAACCCAACAAGCTCAAAGTTCTGATACTCATTCACCCGCTACCGACTCCCCATTCCAAAATCTGCAATCACAACTTGATGCCGAACAGCAGAAAAATCGGGAGTTGTTAAACAGAATCTCTCAACTCGAACAAGGGTTGACCCTACAACAACCTGAAGCTATTGATACCAACTCACCCGACGACGAGCTTAATCGGGAAGCCTTTCAAAATCTGCAATCACAACTTGATGTCGAACAGCAGAAAAATCGGGAGTTATTAAATAGAATCTCTCAACTCGAACATGAGTTAACCCAACAACAATCTCAAACTCCTGAGACTCATTCATCCGACTCCGAATTTCACCAACTGCAATCACAACTTGATGCCGAACGGCAGAAAAATACAGAATTATTGAATCAGCTAGCCGAACTGCAAAATCAACAATCCCAAGAAGATTTGCCATTCTTAAAAATTTTCCGACCTCAATTTGTTCCGGTCAAAGTTGAAGATTTGCAAGTCAACGACCGCATCCGGATTATCTTTCCCGACAAAAAGACTGTCGTTGATGACCTAATTCTTTCTATCGATGAAGCCGAGCATCCCGTAACCAAATGGTTTGGGGCAATTTCCGAGAAAGAAGTCGAAGCCGGATGGACGTTTGAACGAATGATTGGAGTTGAAAAGATACAAAGTCAACTCAGCAAACTCCTCGGGGAAAATCGGGAACTCAAAAGTCAAATTGCCCAATGGTCGAAGATAACAACTGACAATCCCGACTCCCCAGTTTGGCAATTGGAAAAAAGGCTGATGTGTGTCGAGAGCGAATATCAGCAGTTCAAAGCTAAAGCCGAACCCGTACTCGGATGTTGTGAGCGCCTGCAACAGAAAATTCACCATCAACTTCAACCGGGAACGAGCGTGGAAGTTTTGTTCGATGATAAGGGAATTCATACGGGAAATTTGGGAACCGTCGAACAGGAATTTGAATGCAGTCCGGGCAATTGGTGGGTGAGTTTTGTTGACCCCAATACCCAGCAAACTTGTCGGGCATTGTTTCACGCCTATCAGTTATATTTACCTCCTTTTTAAATCGAAGGCAGAGGGCAGAGGGCAGAGGGCAGAAGGAATGCAGTTAAATCAATGCTTCATTCAATGTCTTGTGTTTGAGTTCCAGTATTTATCTAACCCTCTGCTACCTGCCCTCAATCAACCCTCTGCCATCTGCCATCTGCCATCTGCCTTCGTTTAAGAATTTTCAATGAGAACACCCATGAAAAACTTAACGACTACTTCAAAAACTGCACAGTTTACCACTGCAACGCTCGGCCCCGTTCGCCATCCATCCAATCTTCTCGTCGAGTTTTTAGAGGTTTGGAAAAGGCGCAGCAAGGTGAAAGCCTGCATCCTCAGTTGGTTAGATTCCTGGCACATATCAAAAGGTGAAACGGGTTGGATTTGTGCTTCTTATCAACAGATTGGGAAAGCTTTTGGTTATTGTCGAGATACCATCGGGCGACACCTCAAAGATTTAATTAAAGATGGCTATATACGCCGTAGAAATTTGCTTCCCCATGAAAAGCGATACCCCACCGACACCCGCAAGATGTACCAAATTAATTTCCAAACACTTCGGGAAAAAGTTGGCAATGAAATTTTGACTCCTAGCTACGACAAATCAGACGCCTACCCCTTGAAATATCAGACAGTAGAGGTTGAAAATCAGACGGATCTTAACTCTTACTCAAACCTTTCTAAACCCTCCCTTACACACCAAGAGAAAGCCCCATTAGAAAAATGTGTGTGTGTTCGAGGATTAGAAATTTTTTCGGAAAGAGGGGAAAGCCAAGAAAAAGAAGTATTTTTAGAAACTCTTGAGTTTTCCAAACATCAGGAATTTTCAAACAGCCAAGAATTATCAGAAAACCCAGAAGTTTTAGAACCTTCAGCCGTTTCAGAATGTGAAAAATTTACGACCCATCCAGAATTTGACGAATCTGAAAACTTCTCCACAAATCAAGAAAATTCAGAAGATTCTCAATCCACCACCCCAGTCCAACCCCAGTCTCCCGAACCTCCCCAAAATTCCAGCCACGCCGAATTAATTACAAAACTCAATCAATCCATTCGTCCGCCTTTAAAGCCGATTCAGTTGGGTTCTGTGCAGTGGGTAATGAGGCGATACCCGGAAAATATTACCGGGGCAATTAAAGCCGTCGAACAGGGCTTAAAACAGGGCTGGATGAAGAATCCTACGGGGTATTTAATTCGGGCGCTCAAAGAAGGAATTAAGGTCGAACAAAATATCTCTGGTGCGATGAGTCGGGATTATTGGTGGACGTGGGTTGGTGAAAATTGGGGGAAAGAAAAGCGCAACAGTTTAATTGAGCGGGTATCGGATTTGGGTCAAGGTTTGAATGTCTATTTCACCAACGGCTTGGAACGTCCCTTCGATAACATTAAGCAATTGTCTCTAGAAGAAGTGGAAGCGTTGGCGTTGGAAACCCCGGAAACTTACCCTGATGAACATCCCCAAGACAATATTTCACCTCAGCAAGTTGAATACTTACAAGCGATTATGCGGGGAATTGGAAGTTAGAGATTTGCACATCAAAACATAGATGATGGCGATCGCATACATTGAGCGATGCGACCCAATACACCTCAAATACACTATGGGATTGTTTACCCAAACAAGCACTCCCTAACCTCATAAAAACTGCACAGAAATTAAAAAGAATCTACCAGGATATTAACCATGACAGCAGCCTTTCAACCCGGAGATATTCCCGCAGATTTTCAACTGAGTTTGCTATCTTCTCCCCAAATAGAAAGCCCAATTATTCTCAGACCCTATCAGCAAACCATTAAGGATGAGGTTTACAATCAACTGAACCAGGGTATTCACCGCATCCTCGTTTATAGCCCAACAGGTTCAGGGAAAACGGCTACCTTCTGCTCGATGATTGCCGACTTTTTGGCATCCCGTCATCGGGTTCTGTTGCTGATGCACCGGGAATTTTTAATCGAACAAACCGTTAAAACTTTAAGGCGGTTTGGTGTACCGACGGAAGCCATTGGTATTATCAAAGCTGGATATTCGGAGAATCGAGATAGACCCATTCAGTTGGCGGGGATTCAATCCCTTAGCCGTCGCCAACATCCACAAAATATTGATATTGTTATTGGAGATGAAGCCCATACAATTTGCTGGTATTCTGAGTATAAAAAACTCTTAAACAGCTTGAATAATTCCATTCAAATTGGGTTCACCGCTTCCCCCTGGCGACTCAAACCCCATAAACAATACTTTGGTGAATGGTTTGATACGATTGTTAAGGGGCCGACTATTCAAGAGTTAATGTCACTGGGTTTTCTCGCCCGTGTGAGGTATTTTGGTAAGGGGGGATTGGTTGATTTAACCCAACTTGATACCGACTCGACGGGGGATTTTAAGACCTTGCAAATGGAACAAAAGTTTTTGGATGCGGGGATTTGTGAGGCGGTGCGACAGCGAATTTTGGAGTTATGTGAAGAGCGGACGGGGGTGATTTTTAACTCTGGGGTTAAGCAGTCTAAACAGCAAACTGAGTTGTTGAATGAAGCGGGTATTTTCACCAAACATATTGATGCTCATACACCGATTAATGAACGTCGCCGGATGTTTCAAGAGTTAGAAAAAGGGGAGATTCGCTGTATTAGTAGTGTGGGTTGTTTGACGGAGGGATTTGACTGTCAAAGTATTGGTTATGTGGTGTTAGCTAGAGCCACCCAATCACAGGCTTTATATTATCAGGTGGCGGGTCGAGGGTTGAGGACTTTTCCGGGGAAAGAAAACTGTTTATTATTGGATTTTGGGGGGAATGTTAAACGGTTTGGATTTCTCACCAAATCCCCGTCTATTACTTTAGAACCGACTCCACCCCCGAATGTTAAGGAAATGCTCAAAACCTGTCCTGACTGTGGTTCTGAAGTGTGGATTTTTGAGCAGGTTTGTCCCGAATGCGGTTATGAATTTACGGTTAAAAAATCTGAAACTGATGAGTTTGAAGCCGCATTTGGTGAGATGTTTGACCCGGAAACTCTACAATTTGTTAAATACGCTCGAAGTCAACGAAAAGCTCGATATACTAAAAAGCAAAACCCGGAGCAATTGTGGGCAACCTTCAAGTCTAAATTTCCCGGACAGTTATTGTTTGGTGAGTGGATTTATGGGGCGGTATTTGGAGGAGAAGATACCCCGACAAACCGACGAGATTTTATTGAATATTTGGATAAGTTTGCACCAACTCAAGAACAAAATAGTCAGCTTTATATTGCTTGGATGAGACATCATTTGCAATTGGAATTTGGTGTACCCGGACGAGAAAATCGGCATCAGGAGAAGTTTAAAAAGGGGGAACGGGACTGGGAATGGTGGGAGATTTTGCAAATTAATCCGGCTGCTAACTGGCAATCTATTAAAGCCAACTACACTGAACTTACTCGCCTTTATCATCCCGAATCTACTTCTTTGGATGAAGCCACCGCAGAAGAAATGATGAACCGATTAAATTGGGCTTTGGAAGTTGCCAAACTGCACTCACGGGGACAGCTTGAGTTATTCGATAAAATTGAGAAAGCAGAGGTTCACGTTGATAGTAAAAAAGAGGTGATTTTTGATCATCTTGGACTACCTTGGGTGGTTAAAGGTCGTCAAAAGGGTAAAATTCAACTGAAAAGATTCGACCAATTTCTGGAAATTTCTGAGGTTGATGATATTCCTTCTAAATTTCACTGGGGAACAATTGAGGATATTATTGAGGCTCTGAAAAACTGTCACACCTACGAACAAAAAGTGTTTTTTATACGGAAGATATCGCCCGAAGTTTTCAGTTGGGCTTGGCGTTGTTTGAACTCAGACGCGCACAAAGGACTGCCGAAAAGTTGAATGCTTAGGAAAATGCAGACACAACTCGAAACCCCACAATGGAATATCTTTGTTTGTTTTCGATAGACTCTTTTTTATCTGTAACCCTAAAAACCTGAGATAGTCAGATCTGAAGCGACAAAATCTTGCCCTTTTTAGAGTAAGGTTGTGAATCCTATAAAATCATTTATGATTGATACAATATCAAAAGCAATTATCAACGATGAGATTTAAGGTCATTAGCGCGATCGCCTTACTCAGCCTAACGGGACTAAAGACGGAAGTTCGAGCAAATACCTCCATGCAACTCAGTCAGTTCCGTCCCGCAGATACCACAGAACCCGCTTATCGAGAAGGAGGAGGTACGCGGGGAGGAAGTGTTTTCGAGGGGGGTTCGAGTTTAAGTTTAATCGCTTTAACTCCAGTCACAGGGGGAGTAACGGTCGCGGAATATCCGACCTTATTGGTTTACATTCCTCAACCTAAAGAATCCTTAACCAACTTTCCCGTTGAGATGGGTTTGAAAGATGAAGAAGATCATGTAATTTATAAAACTATTATTCAACTTCCTCCACAAGAAAGTATCATAGCCATCAATCTCAAACAAGATGAAACATCTATTTCTCTAGAACCCAACAAAACTTATCGCTGGTATATTTGGGTAGATTCTAATTATATAGAAGTACCAATAACGCGAATTCCCCCTGACGAGGAATTATCTCAAGCCCTAGAAAAAGCCAACCTTCAAGAACGTTTCAATCTGTATAATCAAAACGGAATCTGGTATGAAGCTCTACTCACTTTATTTGAGTTACGCCGTGCCAATCCTAACGATACCACTTTAATTCAGGAATGGAAAAAATTGCTTCAATCTGTCGGACTCGAAAAAATTGCCGATGTACCTCTGTTATTAATTGAAGCTCCAACTTCTCAAAATAAAACACAAGATTCTCTTGAAAGTTCGGAGCTAAATACAACACCAAATCAAGTCACAAGTGACACCGAATTGACATTCCCTTTTCGACCACCAGAGCAACGTATTCCTCATAGCCCCGATGGTGGGAGTCGATAAAATTTTCTATAAATCCATCAAAACAAGCTTATGAAATTCTTGAATATTGTTATTATTACTGGGCTTTTTGAGTCGAGTTTACTTCTCAATTCAATCCTCGTCTTCTCTAAATCTTTACACCCAACAATAGAAACTTATTCGATAACCGAACAAGAAAGTTCATGGATTCAGGGAGAAAAACTTTCTCTCAACCCAACTACTCAGCAATTACTGCAAACGGGTCAGCAACAATTTCAAACCAGTCAATTTCAAGCCGCTCTTAAAACCTATCAACAAGCACTCGAATTATTTCAAAAAACCAATAATAAAAGGGGTGAAGCCGAAACCTTATTCAATATTGGAGTGATTTACCGGGTACTCAGTCAATATTCTCAAGCTACAGAATTTATTGAACAAGCTTTAGAAATTGCAGAGTCTTTAAATCACCAAAATTTGATCGCCTCTGCGTTGAGCGAACGGGGAGTTATTGCTTATAGTTTGAGTCAATATCCCGAAGCGTTAAAATATTATCAACAAGCCATTGAACTTAGTCAAAAAATTGGCGATAGCTATACAGAAGGACGAACTTTAGATCATATGGGAGTTGTTTATCGAAGACAAGGAAATTATAATCGAGCTTTGTCTTTACACCAACAAGCGTTAGCAATTTTGCAAGAACTTAATCAAAAATCTCCTCAAGCACTTGTTTTGAATAATATTGGTATCGTTTACAATAGGCAAGGAAATTATTCTACAGCCTTAGAATACAATCAAAAAGCGCTGGCTATCAGCAGAGAGTTTGGCGATCGCTATATTGAATCTCGAATTCTTCTCAGTTTGGGTGTGGTCTATCAAAATCTTAGCCAATATTCTCAAGCGCAAAAGTTGTTTCAAGAAGCTTTAAACATTAAAGAAGAAATTGGCGATCAAATAGGTGCCGGTCAAACTTTAAATAATTTGGGTGGAGTGTATAATAGTTTAGGTGAGTATTCTCAAGCTTTAGAAATTTACCAAAAAGCTTTAAGGGTTCGTCGTTCCGTTGGCGATCGCATTGGGGAAGGAATTACTCTGAGTAATATTGGATTAGTTTATCAAAATCGGGGTGAATATTTTCAAGCACAAGATTATTATCAGCAAGCTTTAGCCATCAGTCAAAAAATTGGAGATCGTCCCGGTGAAGCTTCTGCTTTAATGAATCTTGGTGGAGTTGCTTCAGCACAAAGTCAGTACACAGAAGCCGTGAACTTTTATCAACAGTCTTTAAAGATTCGACAGGAGATAGGCGATCGCGCGGGAGAAGGATATACACTTAATAGTATTGGGGCTATTTATTATACGTTGGGTCAGTTCAATGAAGCCCTAAAATTCTATCAACAGGCTTTAACGCTGCGTGAAGAAATAGGCGATATCGCAGGTACAGCACAGGCTTTAAATAATATGGGATTGGTTTATGAAGTTCAAGAACAGTATAACAAAGCCCTTGAATTTTATCAACAAGCTTTAAAGATTCGGCGGGAGATTGGAGATCGACCCGGAGAGGGAAATAGCCTGAATAATATTGGATTTATCTACAATATTAACCAACAGTATACTCAAGCTCTTGAGGTCTACCAACAAGCACTAAGAATTCGTCAAACTTTAGGCGATCGCTTTGGAGAAGCAACCACATTAAACAATTTAGGGTTAGTTTATAATAACTTGGGAAATCAGACCGAAGCCTTGGTTGCGTATCAACAAGCACTGGGAATTTTTCAGGAAATTGGTAATCCTGAAGGGGAACGTTCAACCCTCAGCAGTATGGGAGCAATTTTTGAACAACAAAACAAAGTTGAACTCGCGATTATCTTTTATAAAAAGTCGGTAAATGTCACCGAAGCAATTCGTCAAAATATTTCTGGACTTTCCACTGAACAGCAACAATCTTATACCGGAACGGTGGCGGATACCTATCGCCGTTTGGCGGATTTACTCTTACAGCAAAATCGAGTTTTAGAAGCACAGCAAGTTTTAGATTTATTAAAAGTTCAGGAATTAGATGAATACTTAAATAATGTTCGAGGAAACAATCAAACGTCCGAAGGAATTGAACTTCTTCCCCAAGAACAACAAGCCTATGAAGAATATACCGAAATTCAAAATCAAATCGTTAAATTGGGAACAGAACTCAACGAACTGCGGATAATTTCTCCAGAAGAACGTTCACCCGAACAAAATCAGCGCATTGTTAAATTAGAAAATATTCAGCAGCAAGTTCGTCAAGACTTCAATAACTTTATCGAAAATCCAGAAGTTCAAGCCAAGTTACAAGAACTTTCGCAAACAACTGGAGGTCAGAACTTAGACTTACCCAATCTTAATCGATTACAACGTCAATTGCGTCAAATTGAACCAACTGCTGTACTTCTTTATCCTCTCATTTTAGAGAACCGAGTTGAACTCATTTTAGTTACGCCTTTTAATCCACCCATTCATCGTTCTGTTACGATTGAACGAAAAGCATTAAATCAAGCAATTGTAGATTTTCGCCTGGATCTTGTCCGTCCATTGTTACCACCAAATAAAGTCAAAACTTCTGCTCAACGTCTTTATGAAATCTTAATAAAACCGATTGAGAATGACCTGGTTCAAGCTGAAGCTAAAACGATTATTTATGCACCGGATAGCGCATTGCGATATGTTCCAATTTCTGCCCTTCACGATGGAAATCAATGGTTAATTGAACGATTTAATATTAATAATATTACGGCTGCTTCTCTGACGGATCTAAGTTCTCAAGACTCCAAAGAATTAAGAGTTTTGGCGGGGGCATTTAGCAGTGGAAATTATCAAGTTCAGGTGGGAAGTCGGCAATTTTCTTTTGATGGACTAACTTATGCGGGGTTAGAAGTTCAAAATATTGCCAAACGAGTTCCTCAAACCACGACATTAATTAATCAAGAATTTAATCGGAATGCGGTGATTCCTTTTCTCAACGATCATACTATCGTACACCTAGCAACTCACGCCGCATTTGTTCCGGGTCAACCCGAAGATTCTTTTATTTTACTTGGAGATGGCGATCGCTTAACGTTACGAGAAATTGAGACGTTAAACTTACCCAATGTGACATTAGTGATTCTGAGTGCTTGTCAAACCGCAGTGGGCGGACAGTTAGGAAATGGAGAAGAAATTTTAGGACTTGGCTATCAGATGCAGCAGGCGGGAGTGTTGGCAACCATTGCGTCATTATGGATAGTGGATGACCAAGGAACGCAGGTGTTTATGGAAGCGTTTTATAATGCTTTATTGTCTGGGAAATATACCAAAGCGGAAGCCTTGAGACAAGCACAAGTGAATTTGAGTCAAAATTTGACTCAGGACAATCGTTTTAGTCATCCTTATTACTGGGCGCCTTTTATTTTAATTGGGAATGGATTATCCACTTTTTGACGGGAGAAAGCTATTGAGACAGGTACTTTACCTTAAAAGTAACGGGTATCGAACTCTAAATCAAGTCAATTGAATGCTTAATATTCTCAGCGTCCCCCAATCTGATATCTTGGAAATGTTGTAGTTGATCAGCCCATGAAAATTCCAGGCGCAAATCACCTAATCAAGATCGCTCCTCAACCGAAGCGAGTCAAAGTCACCTTTAACGGACAGACGATAGCAGACACAACCCAAGCTTTGGAACTGAGGGAAGGAATGTTACCGCCCGTGCAGTATATTCCTCGCGGCGATGTGGCAATGGAACGGTTACAGCCAACCCAACATTCCACCCACTGCCCTTTCAAGGGAGATGCCAGTTATTTTAGCATTACGGTCGATGGTAAAACTGCCGAAAATGCCATCTGGTCTTATGAAAACCCCTATCAGGCGGTTGAACAAATCAAAGAGTACCTCGCTTTTTATCCCAACCGTGTCGATGGAATTGAAATGATTTAGGAGTATCTATCTTCATTCAGTGACCCATTGAAGCGATCGCAGTTTGATAAAAAGTTGGGGGCGGATAGCGATCGCTTGCAGTTTTTCAAGTTAACTTAAGTAACCTTCTTTTAGACTTCTACAGGAACAAAAGAAGTTTCAGTCAAAAACTCTAAATTCACACCATTAAGAACGCTAAAAGTTTCGTTTTCATAACCAATAGCGACATCGGGAGACTGTTGGGTAACAGAATATTGTTCGACCGTTGGGTTGTTAAATAATTCCGTAAAATCTGTACGGATTTCCAAGTCTGTAGGGGTTCCTTCACCGATAGCCAATCCAACAGTATCCTCACCCGGCTCCCCCGAACGATTATTCGCTGTTAAACGACCATTACCACCCCACAAAAGAACATCTTCATCTGAATCTAAAATGCTCTCATTAGAAAGTTCATCATTATTAACGGGACGACTAATCGGCAGATTATCTAAATCCAACTCAATTTGTGGATTGAACACAATACCCGGATCGTCAATGGGATCAAAAATAATACCCGGATTGTCATCAATAATTCCCGGCTTATTATCAATAATTCCCGGACTAGAAGAACCTGAATCAATGACAACAGGCGGTAATTCCACATCAAGCACTTCGATATTTAGTTCGGTTTGTTTGAGGTTGGAACTCACTTTATACTGTTGGGTGTAGCTACCATCGAGATTATCTTTCAAAGCAGTTACAGGTTCTAAACCTTCACCTTTGATTTGAATCTCATTTTCAAATCCCGGCCCGATTAAATTCCCCGCAGTGGTTGTAGGAGTGAGGGTCACTTCAACCAATCCCCGACTTGAGGATGTAACTTTAACCGGGGTGCCTTTAGGATCGACGGGATCGGAGATATGAATGGTATAAGTTGTCTCTCGTTGAAAAGGTTGCCAATCGGAAGTAAACCCATCAACATTAACAACAAAAGTATAAGTCCCCGGAATTTTGGTGTCTACAAATCGACTAGAATAAAATCCACCATTGGCTGATTCAGCTAACTCAATGGAGTCAAGTTTTACAGCAGAAAGCGGATTCTCGTCACCAAATTTATTCTGCAATGCAATTGTCATCCGTTCTCGCAAACCCAAAGGTTCACCTTTAATTTCAACCGGAACTTCTTTTAAATCATCCTCACTGACAACTCCTGATGAGAGCAAATTTCCTAAATCAACTGTGGGAGCCGTTACCGATACACTAACAGCAGCTTCACGAATCGGAACTTGATTATTTTCCTCTAAAATAACTTGCAGAGGAATCGCTTCTCCAGAATTAAAGAAGCCGTCAGAGGCTAGGGGAGGCACAAAGTCTAAATGAACGGTAGACTGACCAATGGCAGAAGCCGAATAAGTAACCGTCGCATTATTGGGGTTACGAATTACCATTTCCCAGGTTTCTGCATGATCGGTGTTGGTTTGTGCAACAATGGGGAGATGAACTTGGTAAATATCATGGGTGGGCGCATCAATGTAGGAAATGCGATCGCCAAATAAACCAAAGTTATCCGCATTAATTTCTAATCCCGAAGGACTGCGTAATGCTAAATCTAAAGGAAACTCAGGATTATCACTGGTGAGAATAAAAGAAACTACCCCATCCTGTTCGCCTAATGTGATATCAACCGTATGAGTTTCACCGGGTTCAATGTCATCAATCGGGTCTACAATGACATCAGAACTAATCGCTCCAGCTACAGCATTAACGAAGAACTTATCGAGTTCTAAGGCGCTTTCAGTCACTTGGTAAAACCCTTGATCGCCAACGTTGGTTAAAGTTTGGAGAAGATCCACATCAATTCCTGCATTACCGCTTGCTCCTTCGGTTCCAAAACCAACAGAAAAGACTTTGACATCTTCATCGTCAAATTGTTGAAGGAAAGTCGCATCAGTGGGGTTGCCGCCTGTTGTTGGCATTCCATCAGAAAGAAAGACAATCACACGGCGATGGTCTTCTCCATCGGGAGCATCTGTTAATAAATCAAGTCCTTCTTGCAATGCACCTCGAATATTGGTTAAACCGCCAGGACTGAGGTTATTGACTTCGTTTTTAGCATCATTAATGTTACTAGAAGTAATCTCAGTTAAGACATCTCCCGGCCCAAAATCGGTGCTGACACTACTTGCAAAACTAACTTCACCCAAGCGATCGCCTGCATTTAACCGCATTAAATCCAGAAATAAATTTGCAGAGTCTTGCAGCAATTCAATTTTAGGTCGAAAACCGCTAGAAACCGGAACCTCTGATGCCATACTCCCACTGCGATCCATCACCAGTACGACGTCAACAGTCCGAGCAAGTTGAATAAAAGCCGTGTTTTCTTCGTTATGTTCTAAAATTTCGTCATCAGAATCGACTCGAACCAGCAGAAAAGCATCGTTATCTATTAAATCATCAACAGTAGCAGTTGGATTCCCGAGTAATTGTTGTGCATGGGAATTATTAATCGTAACTTCGCTATTGTGAGTGAGTGAACCTCCGACATTTAAGGGACCAAGAGCAGTCTGATTTGTGTCAGTTAAGACAACATCACTGGCATCGGCAAAGAAGTCCGTTGAAAGTAAAACCTCATATTCAAAATCAGTTCCGGTTGGCAGTGACCCAATATTACGAACCGTCCAATCAAAGTCAACTGTTCCACCCGATGCAGGTAAACTGATTTTATCATCACTAAACGCCACCAAGTCCGGCAAGTCGGGATAGGGAAAACCTACCAAAGAGTAATCTTGGGCGGTACCTGCTTGTACGTTAAAGCCAACAACTCGCGCTTTCCAATGACCTAATTCTAAATCGCCGCTATCAACGAATACCTGTTCAACATTGTTGAGGTGGTCTTTACCGCGTCTGGCGACCCAATCTCCGGTTCCCGTTAAAGCATTGGCGGGGATGTAGTCATTGGTGGTTGCGGGTGTTGTCGTTGCCGTAATAGTTTGATTAATTTGAATGGCTGTACCCGGAGGTTGAGCGTCGTTCGGGATCGGATTTCCTGAACCATCAACAATGGTATGACCAAGCTGCCAGGGATAATAAATTGTACCATCTGGGGCAATTAATTCTAAATCCAAATCATTGACTAACATGGGGTTAGTGGCTGGATTTTGAATGGCGGCTTCAAAGTCATCCCAGGCTAATGTTACTTTCAGGGGGTCGCCTGCATCGATGAAATCTTGATCCACAACAAAGTCGTATTCGAGAATGCCATCGTGCATGACGGCATCTTGAATAATGCGGTTGGGAACGGGTAAGCCATCTTCTTGACGAAAATCCTGCATCAGTTCCACCGCAGCTTCGGCATCCACTAAGCCCCAACCTGTAGCAAAGTCCGGCCCAACGGTTGCGGTTACTCGTCCTAGACCATCGTTACCATTGGATGAGTCGCTATCAGAATCAATTTCTGTGAGCGTTGTTCCTCGGATATCCGTATCAACAATATCCACCGCAGTTTGAATGAGTAATGCTCTTAAAGTTGAGGGGAGAGGCGGGCGTTGATCAATGGTTGTACCGAGAGGTGTACTGTAGGTATTTTGCCAACCTTCTAATAATAATGCTTCAATTCCTGCAACAACAGGTGAAGCCATTGAAGTTCCGCTTGTTGTTCGATAACCATTGGAAGTATTTGTTGACAAAATCGAAGTTCCGGGCGCAACCACATCGGGTTTAATCCGTCCATCATAGGCAGGCCCTAAACTGCTTCCCGTGCTGAGAGAATCATTGTTAATATTCCCATCTCCATCAGAAGCATTCCAATTGCCAACAACAACCGCATTTTTAACTTGCTTACTGATAGCAAAAAAGCCAAATTGATTTCCGTATTGAGCGCTACTCCCTCCATTTCCAGCCGAGAAAACTTTAGATCTTTTCGGAATAAGTTCACCTCCCGAAGTTGAACCGCCTCGAATTAATTGATCGGCAGTTTGGTTATCCGCGTTATAATTTCCATCTGTACCCAAAGCGTGAGAATGGTTAGAAAGGTCTAAAGAATTATCCTCAATACCCCCCAAAACATTTCCGGCATTAATCAGGTTTCCGGAGTCAATTAAGCCTGCATTGGGAGCCATGCCTCGCCATTGAAAAGCTGTACCCCCATTAGGACTACCAAAACTATCCGTTCCATCACTTTGAAGACCATTTCCGGCAATAATACCCGCAACGTGAGTCCCATGCAATCCACTAGCAGGTAGATCAGAAACAACGTTTAAATCCGGGTGAGAGCCATCAATTCCACTGTCATCTACCCCGACAGTAATCTCATTACCCGATAACCCGTCATAAACGGGAAATCCACCGGATAAAATTAGATTTCCCAAGCCATCAACTTGAGCATCTTGAATATTATCAACGTTGACAACTAGACGAGTATTATCATTTTCTGGTAAATCAGGAACCGAACCAGGATCTATCCATTCTACTGAGTCATAAGTTGCCAAGTTAATCAGATTTTCTTCTTTAAGGTCAACAGCCCAAAGCTGATCGGTAATGGGAGAGAATGAAAGGGTTTCTTGCTCTAAAATTTTGCGAATATCTTCTAGGGAAGTATCCCGTGCGAATAGCACTGAAAGACTCAAAGTTCCGTCATCATTGAGAACATAATTCTCGTCGATTTCGGGGATAAAGTAGGCTTGATAATTGCCAACTAAAATATCCGGTGCTATTTTATCTTCGGGTTCTAAAGGGGTAAAACTCCGAACAATTCGAGCAATATTGGGGTCCGATAAATCAAAATCTTGCTCGACCAATCCGTAGGCGTGTCGGTTCGGAAGAAAACTCTGGCGATTAATTCCGGCTTTTTCAAGTTTTAAGAGTTCATCATGTTCGGGCGTTCGATTAACGGTAATAATGCCGTGTAATCCTTCTGATGTTGTCTCTTGTAGTTCATCCAAAAATTCCTCTTGTAAGTTGGAATTGGGCAGAAAATCACCACTTCTTAAACTTATTTTTTGTTGTTGAAAAACGGCTTCTGCTTCGGGATCAAAGGGAGTTGTAATTTTAATATCGCCCTGAATTTTGCCTTGATCTCCACCTTCAAGAACGAGCCGCCAGCCTACACCTCTGGCAATATCTTCTTCTGTAACTTCATAGGTTAATTTTAAGGGAGAAGAACCTGTAACTTCCGCGTAAGGTTCAGTTGGGTCGGCGAGTTCAGGACGACGACGCCCTTCTAAAACAGCCGTTAATTCTTCAGCTTCACCTTCCCAGTCAATCTCGATTTCAATGGTTCCTGGAGTGAGAACATTAAAGAGTTCAAAAGGTACCGAGTTGGGGCTATCAATATTAAAAGATGAGGTAATTTGTTGTTCCTCAGAATTGGGTTGAATATTAGCAACGATAAAGTTATCTAAGGCAATTTCTTCGTTGCCAATTCCATTAACTTCTGGCCCTTCTGTTAGGCGAATTTGCTCAATTGCTGTATCCGAAACAATCCCCAAAAATATCGGTTCTGATTCGCTGGTATTTGTTGGGAAAATATCAACGGATGTTGCATCTCCGTCTGCAAAAGTGATATTTAAAACGGCAGGCCCAGTTGTTGCGGGATTAAAAGATTCAATATCAAATCCGACTGCATTGTAGGACTCGCTGAAATTGAGTTCATAGAAAGAGTCTTCGTTGACTGATTGCCTGTCAAGAATGAAGAGTTGGGTATCACCTGAACCTCTGAATGCTTGTACTCTCGGTAAATTTGAGGTCGCAGAAATTCCAGGAATAAACTCAATATTATTGAGATCTGTTCCCCTAGCAAATCGTTCAAAGTCTTCTCGACGAACGGAGACTGTTCCCAGTTGTGTCTCATAGTCTCCCAAATTAGAAAATAGGTTAAAACTAGCCATTTTTACACCTCAGAAGATAATTTTTTTTCACGATTGGGAGCTAAGTTTAAGAGCTTTTTAGCACGAATTAACAAGAGAATTAGTCAAGTCTTGCTCAATCTTTAGCCAGTTCTTTGAGCAATCCATTCATTGATTGAGCCGTTTTTTTAGTCAGGATGTAGATGCGAAGGGTAACTTAGCTCCAACTCAATCACAAGTTTTCTGGTAGGCTAACCTGGTATCAATTGTTCTGTTCATCCGGCTCTTGATTTACCGGACTTCTCCTCAATTTCCCTAATTGCTCCTGATGCTTTTTATTGAGTTGTATGGTCAAACTTTAGGAGGTAGATTTCTGTTTGGCTAGTCCCTTTTTTGAATGACACTTATTTGAGTCACATCGTTCGATGATTGCCATCGCATTGGGATGATCGCGATCGCGCTCACGAAATTCATCAGTACCAGTGGCAAAGCGGTTACATGAATTATTAGAAAATCAAAACTACGCAGTTTCCACAGAAATCGGACGGATGATCCAAGAAGAAGATGGGGTAAGCTTGGCTTGCGATGGGATTGAAAAACACCTTTGATCCGTCTTAATTCGGTGGGAAATTTGTATTGAGAGGGATAGATCGCGCTCGCGTTGCGATCAAGAATAGGATGAGGGTGCGGCTCAGGCGATCGCATCCCTCCCAACCCATATTGAAGTCAACGATGTTACCGTTAGAATTAATATCTAGCAGTCGCGGACGATTGGCTCCCCGCGCAATCGCAATTGTGTCAAACTCGTCTAAGAAAGAGTAGGACTTCACGATTTCTGACCTCACGACCCTGATTGAGCTTGAACTTCCTTGGTATGGACAACTTATCACCTCAAACGCTCTCCATTCGCGCCGCTCAACCGGATAATGTTATTCATCTATTGCTCATTCAACGCCAGCAGCGATCGCGATCGCTGTGTGTGCGCGACTATACCCCGAAAAATTATTGGGCGTTTTAACCAATCACTCATCAAATCAGTCACCTTTCTACCATTCCATACTCCACCATCGAAAGCAGGCTGTTGTATCACTTGTAATATAATAATTGTGTTGAAAGTATTTCATCTAAAAGCGGTTTACCTCTGGTTCAGGAGTGTAGCATCTCCCGCTTCGCTGACCGCCTCAATTTGTATAGATAAATTTTGAGTAATATTGTTTTCAGATATGACAATTTCTTCAACATTTGACAATGATTTTGGGGGAATCAATGATTTATTATTCAACCATTTCCTGGAAGTCTTAGCAGATCGTCGTTTGAATAGTTGGCTCGGTAATTATACGGAAAACAGCCTATTTATGTTTCTTATAACATTCTCAAAGATCCGTATTTCTCCCGTAGATATCCAAGTTTTTTTCCGTTAATCTTAGATTTATAGATTAAAAAAAACGATGCCAGTCGCCACCAATAAATATCTTTAAATTTGTTTGCCTTATCGCTCAGATTTATTCAAGTAAAACTCAACTATCAACTCTCGTAAAGGAAATAAAAAACATGAACCTAAAACATTTAATTGGCACCATTGCAACCACCGCATTAACAGCAACTCCTGTTTGAGTACCATCTTAGTAGACAGAAGCATTTTCTGCGATCTCTTTTATTTTTCAAGAATAAACCCCAAATGAATGCAAGAGGATATGAAATCTAGAACCCGCCTGGAAATCGGACAAATTGTACAAGTTCGCTCCCGCCAATATTTAGTCGAAGAAATCATTCACCCAACCGAACCAATAGGCGACACAATTGTTAGAATATCCTGCATAGAAGACGATGCCCAAGGTCAACAATTAGAAGTATTTTGGGAACGGGAAGTAGACGCAAAACCCCTCGGCGTTTCCTCTTGGGATTCTGTGATTAATAAAGGCTTCGATCAACCCCGCTATTTTTCCGCCTATTTGCACGCCCTGCGGTGGAACTGCGTCACCTCCACCAATCCCCGACTCTTACAAGCACCCTATCGCGCCGGAATACAAGTCAAAACCTATCAATTAGAACCCCTCCGCAAAGCCCTATTAATGCCTCGGGTTTCGCTGTTTATCGCCGACGACGTGGGACTGGGAAAAACCATCGAAGCCGGACTCATTTTGCGGGAAATGTTGATGCGTCAAAAAATCAAACGGGTTGTAATTTCCGCGCCGCCCTCCGTCGTGCGACAATGGCAAGAAGAAATGGAAAATCGTTTCGGTTTGCTCTTTCAAATCTTCGATCGCGATTTCGTCTCCCAAAAACGTCGGGAACGGGGCTACACCATCAACCCCTGGACAACTCACACCCGCTTTATTATCTCCCACGCCCTGCTGCGGGATGAAACCTACGCCGCCCCCCTGCGCGACTGGCTGGGCGATTTTAGTGACGGTTCCATGCTGATACTCGACGAAGCCCACAACGCCGCCCCCGCCAGCGCCTCCCGCTACGCTATCGACTCCCAACTCACCCGCACCATTCGAGACATCGCCCCTCGATTTGAACACAAACTGTTTTTATCCGCAACCCCCCACAACGGACACTCTAACAGCTTCGCCGCCCTACTAGAAATCCTCGATCCCCAGCGCTTTTGTCGCGGCGTTCCCGTCACCAGCAAAAAACTCCTCGATGCGGTGATGGTGCGACGCTTAAAACAAGATTTACGAGAAATTGGCGATCGCGATTTTCCCGAACGTCAAGTCATCCCTATTGTAATCGACAGACTCCCCGAAAACGCCCCCGAACTCGAACTTTCTCGACTCCTACAAGAATACCGCACCTGTCGGGAAGAACGGCTAAAAGACGCGACGAAAGCCACCCAAGTCACCGCCATGCTGGTCATTACTTCCCTGCAAAAGCGCCTGCTTTCCTCTATCGAAGCCTTCGCCCGCACCCTGCGAGTTCACCGCAAGGCGATCGCAAAACAGGCCGATAAATTATCTTTAAAAAATGCCCAATTTCCCCTGCTAAAAGAATCCCCCAGTGCCGACGACGAACGGGCGGAACTATCCGAAGAAGAAATACAACTCGAAGAAGACGCCCAAATGACCGCAGCCACCCAGTCTGTAGCGGAAACAATTAGCGATCGCGAGTTAGAGTTGCTCGAAAAAATGACAAAAATCGCCGAGTCCGCCCGACACGAACCCGATAGCCGGGTCAAGAAATTAATCGAGTGGATACGGGAAAATCAGTGTCCGGATCTCGGAAAACCCGGCGCCGAGTGGAACGCCTGTCGGGTTCTAATTTTCACCGAATACACCGATACCAAACGCTACCTTGAAGAACAGCTAAAAGAAGCCATCGCCCACAGCGATCGCGAACACGAACGGATCGACAGCTTTACCGGGGGAATGGGAGAAGAACGGCGCGAACAAATCAAAACCGCCTTTAACGCCGACCCGCAGCATCACCCCTTGAGAATTTTAATCGCCACCGACGCCGCCCGGGAAGGGGTAAACCTGCAAAATTACTGTGCAAACCTGTTTCACTTCGACGTTCCTTGGAACCCGAGCCGCATGGAACAGCGCAACGGACGGATCGATCGCAAACTCCAGAGGGAATCATTAGTCAGATGTTACTATTTTTATCTGGCGCAGCGCCCCGAAGATCGGGTGATCGATGTCTTAGTGAAAAAAACGGCAACCATCCAGCAGGAGTTGGGAAGCCTTTCCCCGGTGATTGAAAAAAATATTACCAAACTTCTCGATAACGGGATAAAAGCCGCAGACGAAGACAAACTCGCCGCAGCCATTAACATCGCCGACCAACAAGACGAACCCGCTAAAATTAGAAGTCGGGCGATCGCCGAAGAATTAGAAGCCATCCGAGTTCGCCAGCAGAAACTCCTACAACAGCAAACCCACCTCGAAGATCTGCTTGGGGACTCCCAAAAATGGCTCGGACTCGAAGACCGGCACTTTCGCGATGCTTTATCGGCTTCTTTGGAACTTCTCGGAGTCGAAGCGTTACAGCCGATCGACGCCAACGAAGCCGTTAACGACGCGGATCGGGCGCGTTGGATCATCCCCGCCCTGCACGAACGAACCGGCGCCGATCCCACCTGGGCGAACACCCTCGACAGCCTCAGACCCCCCCGCAAGAAGGGACAAAACCTGTGGGAGTGGCGCAAAGAAACCCAGATCCGCCCCGTCGTCTTCCGCGATCCGGGGTCTTTGGATGGGGAAGTCGTTCACCTGCACTTGGAACACCGCCTGGTACAGCGACTGTTAGCTCGTTTTCTCTCCCAGGGCTTTTTGTACCACGAACTCACCCGATCCTGCGTCTGCCTAACGGATGATCCGGTGCCGAAAGTGGTGATTTTGGGGCGGCTATCTTTGTATGGCGATCGCGCTTCCCGACTCCACGATGAAATTATTGCGGTGGCGGCGGAGTGGCTCAACCCGGAAGCGAGGGGACGGGGAAAACTGCGACCTTTGAGTGAAACGGAAAAAGCGGACGTTCTCGACGAACTGGAAAACTCCTTAGTCACGCCGCGCCTGCGGGACGTTCCCCCAAATTTACTCCAACGCTGTCAGGAATACGCCGCCAGAGACGTTGAAGATCTGCTGTCTCACCTCAAACGCCGTGCTGACACCTTAACCGAAGCCGCAAAACGCAAATTAGAACAGCGTGGCAAGAAAGAAGCCAAAGAAATGCGGCAGCTTTTGGAAGAACAGCGCGATCGCATTTTAAAACAAGAAAAGCAGTACGAACAGCATCAGCTTTCGCTGTTTAATACCGATGAACTCCGCCAAATAGAAGCAGATCACCGGCACTGGCAAGTTAGAGTGCAACAATTACAGGAGGAAATTCAAACCGAACCCGAACGCATCCGACAAACCTATCAGGTCAAAGCCAGTCGAGTTGAACCTGTGGGGTTAGTTTATCTCTGGCCTGTTTCCAGTTAAGGGAAGGCAGAAGGCAGGAGGCAGAGGGCAGAAGGTAAAGGGGAGAGGGTAGAGGGTAGAGGGTAGAGGGGAAAGACGAAAAGTTATGGTAACAAGGGGTTTAGAAATTAATTATCTCCTAGCTAC
>JAYKHV010000098.1:0-29113 GCA_035285085.1 Lyngbya sp.
GGAGTTACGTCTACAGATGGCGTTGGAATGGGTTCGGGAGCCGGAATAGGAGCCGGAGTTACGTCTACAGATGGCGTCGGAACGGGAGTTGGAGTTACGTCTACAGATGGCGTTGGAATAGGAGTTGGAGTTACGTCTACAGATGGCGTCGGAGCGGGAGTTGGAGTTACGTCTACAGATGGCGTCGGAGCAGGTGTGGGAGTGGGAGTTGTATCAGGAGGTGACGCTTCAGAGTTGCCGTCAGGGTTGTTAGAATTATCAGGATTATTATTAATATCCTCATCGGGATTTTGAACAACCTCTCCAGAATCTTCTCCAGAATTATTGGAATCTTCAACCCCATCATCTGGGTTTTGAGCCATATCATTATCATTAACATCATCTCCATCATCGGTTGGATTTTCTGTCGTATCATCAGGCATTTCATTCATGTTATCTGGGTTCGTTGCGGTATCATCTGGATTATTCATGCCATTATCCGAGTTATCTTCCATCTCATCGATAACGGGAAAGACAATCTGAATCCGATTATTACCAACAGAACCATCACTACTTAAAGTGACATCTCGGACGGATGTGACGGCATTGTTATTGTTATCATTAGATGTAATTCCTCCCGCCATACCACTAACATTATCCGGCAAAGAATTCACATCAATAGGTTCTAAATCCGCTCCGGGACCTATAACAAAAGATTCTCCACCCTGATTGATAATAACAGTTCCACCTCCAGCAGTTTCCCCGGTTGTCAAGATGCTGCTTGGTATCATTATTTCTTCACCAGTAATTTCCTGATTACCTAAAATTTCGATAGGACCTTGTGTTGATAATTCACCATCCTCATCAAAAAAGATTAAATCGACATCTTCTATTACGTCAGTTGCTCTAAAAATACCAGGAGTTGTGATGGTAACATCTCCACCTCTATTACCACTTCGGGTGCTAATATAGCTAACTGTTATGTTCCCTTCTGTTGAGGATAAATCGACAAAACCCCCTTGTCCGCCTCCATCTCCATCAGTGACAATAGTACCGGTTTTAATATCTCCTGTTGCTGATAAGATAACCGGACCATCTCTTTCGATTGAAGTGTCAATATTTCCCACTGTAATTGTTCCCGGTGACGAGGGATTTTCAGAAGCAGTAAAGGTTGTTTCCGAGTCTCCTATCGGTTCGGTTGGGATATTCGGAGCATTTTGCAATTCAGTTAAACCCGCTCGTAAAATTACAGCCGGCCCACCTGCTAAAATGGGAATATCGGGGTCGGTTCCTTGTAAATCTGTATTCGCTTCTGTAATGGTAATATTTCCGCCTTCAATACTTCCCTTGGCTTCAACTTTCAAAGAAACACCTTCATAATCTCCAAAAGTAACATCGCCTTCGGAACTAATAATTCCATCTGAACTAACATCCGTAAATTCTAAATCTGCTGGTTCATCAGATAGATTGAGTACGGAAAAATTTCCTCCTGAAATCAAGCGAGCATTTCCAGTAATAATACCATCGCTGACTAACGTGAGATTACCACCCGTTTGAATTTGAGAAAGAGAATTGTCTAAGGCTTGGATTTCAATAGCGTTATTTCCTTGAATTAACAGATTGCCTTCAGTTGATAAGATTAAAGGAGTTTCTGTACTATCGGTGATTTGAATATTGTTTGCAGCCAATAAATTAGCATTCTCTAAAACCGTAAACTGACTGTTATTAATAATCAGGTCTTTTTGAGTTTCTATCTGCAAGCTTTGTGGATTAATTTGGCTATTCTGGATGGTAATATTCTCTTGAGCTGTTGCTTCTAAACTTAAACGATTATCAGAAAAACTAAACTCAATTGTACTATTGTTGATATTAATTGTTTCTGAGGCATTAATTTTAAAGACTCTATCTTCGGTTGAAAAATTATTTTGAAATTCACCCTCGTCAATATTAATTTGATTCGCCTGTAAAGTCATATCTCCCCTGAGTTCTATTCGACTCTCTTCAAAATTAATCTGATTTTGACTTTCGATAATAATTTCTCCTGAAGCTTGTATCGGATTAGTACCTGTTACCGTTAAAGATTGAGTTCGCAAATTTAAAGTAACTCCTGCCTGTATATTACTATTACTAAGGGTTAAATCACCGGGAGTTTCAATCGTTATATTTCCATCTGCACTTAATTGACCGCTTCTTGAATTTAAGGTCAGGTCTAAATTTTCTTCAATTTGCAGATTCAGATTTCCTTGGGCTTCAACTCGAGCAAAAGACTGAATATTATTTTCAATAGTATAATCTTTTAGGCTAATATTATTTCCTCTAACAATTAAGCGATTGAGCGGATTTATACCCCCTATGATACCTTGAAGTTCTACATCTCCTGTTCCCGCTTCTAGGGTTAAATTTGCTGAATCGAGAGAAGAAGCACTATTGATAGTATTTGTAAACGTAATATTTCCTTCGGCTTCTCCGGTACTAATTAAAGGCTGTTCAAGTGAAGAACTATCGACAAAAACTGCACCATCAAAGGTAATATTTCCGCCGTTGGTTCGGACGGGTGTATTGACCGTAATGGCTTCACCTAAAATATTAATCGAACCTCCCGTTTCTTCGGTGTCTGAACCATCTAAGGTTCCCGAAGCAACCACAGTCCCGCTATCAGAATCTATTTGCAAACTAGAACCCGTTAATACAATTTTTCCGTCATCGTTCACCGTGACAGTTGTAGCGCTTCCGGTTTCGGCGTTGGTTAATAATTCGGGTAAAGATAAAGGGTTAAAAGGTAGCGGTTCTCCCGTTTCCGAGTCGAAGGGAGACACTTCTAAATTCAACAGTTGTCCTTCCTGGGAAATGCGAACCAAATTCTCTCCCGATACCGCTGCAATAACAATATTTCCTCCCGGTGCAGACAGTTCTCCGATGTTAATAACTGTTCCGCCTAATAGGGTTAAATTATTGCCGGATTCTAAGGTTAAATTTCCT
This sequence comes from Lyngbya sp., assembly GCA_035285085.1. Lineage (GTDB taxonomy): Bacteria > Cyanobacteriota > Cyanobacteriia > Cyanobacteriales > Microcoleaceae > Capilliphycus. The sequence continues at coordinate 2,959 of JAYKHV010000098.1, forward strand.
TCGTTGACAATGGAACCGGGTTCAGCAATTGAAAAAACATATCCACTCGGATTCCCAACTAAATTGGCATATTCGTTATTGCCAATTGCATTAAACCAATTTTCTCCAAATTGAATTCCTGTCGCCGTCGTCGCGGTGAAGTCAGCCGGAACATTTAAGCTAGCACCCGACCCAAAAATAATCCCGGCAGGATTCATCAAAAATAGGTTAGAATTTCCGCCAGTAACTTGAATTAAACCATTAATAATTGAGGCATCACCCCCGACCACCCGTCCGAGAATGTTGCGAATCTCGGGGTTGGAGAGAAAGTTAGCAATTTGTCCTTCCGATAAACCAAATTTCTCGAAGCTGTGAAAGAGATTTTGTCCGTCATCCGAGAGAGAACCCCCCTCAATATTAAACTGATTTCCATCCCGATTAATCTCGGTTCCGGTGCCATCATTGGCGGGTGTAATCGGTTGTGCTTGAACCGGAAAAGTTGAGAATAGACATCTGAAACTAACGACCGTCAACCCAACAGTGAGGCAGAACATCCAACGAGAAGATGGAGATTGAGTATCCATAAAAATCAAAGTAGAGGAGACGAACAGTGAGAAACAGATGTTGCTCGGAAACAACGGACATATTAACAGTCAACAGTTCTATATTAAACCGTTATCAGTTCTTGTTTATTCGTCTCCCAAGACCGATTAACAAACATCACGGTGAACTGTTCACGGTTTAGCCTCGTCCTTGAGAGTCTCGTCTTCCGAGTTCATAGACACCGCCACTGATACAAGCTATCATTCCCATAGAGATTGCCCAACTTTTTCCTAATCCGGCTTCAACGCCCCAATTACACAAGCTACCCACGATTAAAAACGGCACAATGCTAAACAGGGAAGCATAAAAGGCATTTTGGGATTCTCGGGCGGCGCGAGTCCGTTCAAACTCTTTTTTTGAGGTGTAGAGTCCTTGTTCGGCAAAGTTAAACCAACGATTGAGTTGTTCGATAACCCATTCGCTGAGGGGAAAAATTCCCCAATACAACGCGAGTGACCACAAAGTCGCTCCCGCAATGGTTGTCGTATCAAGGTTGAACCGGAAGGGGAAAATATCAAATAGCATGGGTGATGTTATCGTAAATTGCTAAAATTGGGAATTTGTGATTAATCCTTGACTTATACCTGTTAACGCCGCAAATGTGACTCGATCTTAAACAAAACGTTACATAAATTCAACTCAGCTCTTCTCTCAGGAGCCAACATAGAGTAGAATACTGGCTCGTATGTCTGCGGCAATTCAATCCGGTTGGTTGCGAACTGTCATCGAATTCACATTCTGGGGTGGCAAGCAGGCATCTCATCAGTCACCAGTCACCAGTCACCAGTCACCAGTGTTTTCAGTTGGCAGTTATGCAGTTGGTTACTGGTCACTATTGACTGTTGACTGTAACCGAGTCGTGATAACTGATAACTGTAAAGAGGAGTGAAACACACCAATGGCAGAGTCAAGACCAAAACGCGCCCAACACTGGATTCGTCCGAAACGGATGTTACTGTTAGCCGGGTTAATCAGTTTGAGTCTGGCGCCGTTTGGATGGCAAAAGTTGGTTAGTGCCAGAGAATACAGCACAAATCAAGTCGCGACTGGACTGGATTGGTCGGGAGCGTCTTTTCCGGTGGAAAATTTTCTGGAATATACATCGGGTTTTGGTTATCGTGCCAGTGGGTTTCACTACGGCTTAGACTTGGCGGCGCCGATGGGTAGTTATATTCGCAATTGGTGGACGGGAACTGTTGTGGAAGTCTGGGAAGACAACCGTTGTGGAACGGGAATTGCCATTGATTCGGGACAGTGGACGCATATTTACTGTCACGTTCAAGGACGGGTGGAGAAAAACGCCCAGGGCCGTTATTTTATCGATGCGGGTGGCGGTATTCAACTCTGGGAAGGTCAAGTTGTTCCCGCAGGTGCGAGAATTGCTCGTGTTGGTATGACAGGACGCACCACAGGCCCCCACTTGCACTGGGGGTTAAAATATGGCGGTCGTTGGGTTGACCCCGGTCAGGTGTTGCTGGCGATGTACAACCAACAATCACAGCGGGTTTCCAGTCAACCTCGTTGGTAAGGCAACAGGCAACAGATTTTTCCGTAGGGGCGCATGGCAATGCGCCCAACACTCCAAACATAACCCTCCAAACAAACCCTCTTTGCATTGCGTGTTGAACTAAAAGTCAAGCGTACAGGCGAGTTAGCCCCGACGGTTCAATTCTGATCCTACCCCGAATCCCCCCAAAAGTCAACCCCAAATCCGACGCGCCGCAACCGCTAATTTTAAATTGAAATTTTAATCAACCGCTCAATGATATCCGGTTGATTAATGTTGCGATCGCGGCGGATGATTGATGGGTCGGATATCAGATCGGATCTCAAATTCCGTCGATTTTACCCTTGTTTCCCTTAATTGAATAAAAAATCAAGCGTGTAGCCGAACAACCCCCAACGGTTCAACTCTATCCTACCCCCAATCCCCCCAAAAGTCAACCCCAAATCCGACGCGCCGCAACCGCTAATTCAAAATTTTGAATTGAAAATTTAATCAACCCATCAATGATATCCCACTGATTAATCCGTGCGATCGCGGGGGATGATTGATTGCTCAAATCTCAGATCCGATCTAAAACTGGGTCTATTTTACCCTTGTTTCCGTTGATTGAATAGAAAGTCAAGCGTAGAGGCGAGTTATCCCGGAAAGTTCAATTCTGATCCTACCCCGAATTCCCCCAAAAGTCAACCCATTTCTTATCGAAAATCAAAAAGAAAAAACAGACAAAAGCGAGGTACAAAAAAGCATCGACGGGTTACTGTAAAAGTTGAGACTGTTGACAGCGATGTAAATACAATAATGCAGCTTTGTCTTCGGGGTTAACAGCTAAAACTTGCTGTAAAATCACTTCCGCTTGTTGAAATTCTTGGCGATGATACAAGAAAACGGCTTCTTCAAAATCGGACTTCGTTTGAATTTTCAAAGCTTGTCGAGATTTGGGATTACCATCATAAATTTCAAACACACCGGCTGCAATATTTTTACCCTTGACTTTAACCCGATCTAGGAAGCGATAACCATAATTTTGAAAATCACTCAAACGAGATAAAGTCTTTTCGCTGATAATAATTCCGGCGCCATATTGTTTGGTCAACCCTTCCAAACGGGAAGCCAAATTAACCGCATCGGCGATAACGGTACTTTCCATCCGTTCCCGTTCCCCAATGGTTCCCAACATCAACGTTCCGGTATGCAAACCAATGCCAATATTAATCGGAACCTTACCCTCCTGTTGCAATTGTCGATTGTAAAAACTGACTTGTTTTTGCATGGCTATGGCACATTTTACCGCATCTTCGGGCGACTGAGGGAAAAGCGCCATAATTCCATCGCCGATATATTTATCAATAAAACCGTTATGTTTGCGAATAATCGGACTGACTTGGCTGAGATAGCGGTTAATAAAATCAAAGGTTTCTCGGGGTGACATTTCCTCGGAAAGGGTTGTAAAGGAACGAATATCGGAAAACATCACGGTCATTTCTTTTTGAACATGATCCCCCAATTTGACATCAATTATACTTTCATGTCCCAAAAATCTCAAGAAATCGTGGGGAACAAAACGACCATAAGCATTGTTAATTTTGAGCAAATGTAAGTGGGTTTTAATTCTCGCCAATAACTCCTGTTTGGAAAAAGGTTTGCTTAAATAATCATTCGCCCCGGAGGTTAAACCATCGACCAAATCCGCGACTTGATTTTTAGCGGTTAACATTAAAATCGGCAGTTCGCTGTGGAGATATTTTTCTCGAAGTTTCTGACAGACTTCATAACCGGTCATGCGAGGCATCATTACATCGAGCAAAATCAAATCCGGCTTAAATCCTGCTTCGATTAATTTTAAGGCTTCCAACCCATTGGTCGCTTGAGTAATGGCATAGTTTTGTAGGGATAAATTGTTGGCGATGACTTGAATATTCACGGGTTCATCATCAACCACCAAAATTTTGAATTCTGTCTTATATTCAATTAAAACGTCAGGAATGGTTTCCGAGTCGGTTTCCAACTCCGATGGCAACACAGGGATGGAAACGAGGGCGGGTTGAATGTTATTATTTTCTAGGGGTTGAACGGGTGATTTCGCCTTGGGTAAAGTAAAGGTAAACTGTGAACCTTCCCCAACTTTTGAACGAACGTCAATGGTGCCGTCGTGCAATTCTACAAGCTGTTTTGTTACCGCCAAACCCAACCCAGTTCCCCCATATTGACGCGCGGTTGAACCGTCTCCCTGTTCAAAAGATTCAAAGATTTGTTCTAATTTATCTTCGGGAATGCCAATTCCGGTATCGGAAACGGTAACTGCAATCAAAGGATGAGATTCATCTACAATTTTCTCAAAAGCTGTCACCTCAACAGTTCCCGATTCGGTGAATTTAACCGCATTTCCGATTAAATTATATAAAATTTGTTGTAAACGGTTCTCATCGGCTTCAACTCCGGGTAAGTCGTCGGGTACGGAATTAATTAAAGTTAGGTGTTTTTCGCCAACTAGAGACTGAGAGAGAACCAAAACCACATCAACAATTTCTCGCAAACCCAAAGATTTTAATTGAAGTCCGATTTTATTATGTTTCAATTGGGAAAAGTCTAAAAGATCATTAACCAGCGTTAAAAGTCGTCGTCCAGAATTGGCAATCATCCTTAAATTTTCGGTGGTTTTGGCGGGTAATGTTCCGGTTGCGCCATCAATTAAAGAGTCGGCGAGTCCAATAATTCCGTGTAGGGGTGTTCGCAGTTCGTGGGAGGTATTGGCGAGAAATTCGTCTTTAATTTGGTTGAGGCGTTTGAGTTCAATATTTTGACTTTCTAAGGTTGCGAAAGATGCTTGTAGTTGTTGCGCCATATCGTTAAAGGTTTTCGCCAAGATTCCCAATTCATCGGAACGATTTACATCAACAGTTTGGTCAAATTTTCCTTCAGAAAAAGCCAGGGCGGAATTTTTCAGTTTTAAAATCGGTTGAATGATCCAACGGGCGGTTAAAATTGCCAAAGTTGTGGCTAAAATTAAGGTAATGATACAAAGGATAATTGTACTGCGAGTGTTGGCGTTTATTTGCGCCATAAAATCCGATTCCGGTATGGCGACAACCATCAACCAATCCAATCCCGATTCGGTTTTCCAGGGGGTAACTTGAATAAATTCTCGTTCATCGTCGAGATTTAAGTAAAGTTGTTGAGGGGTGGTAATTTGATTAAAGTTACCCAATTTTTCCAATAACTCTTGGGTAATCTCGCGAATTTTTGGATTGGGACTCTCCAGGGCTGAAATTTGCTGAACCTTGTTATTATTTTCGACAAAAGATTCGGTTTCCCCCGAATTCGCCACCAACATTCCATTTCGTTCTATAAGAAAAATAGTCGTATCATCGCTGAGGTTAATTTGATTCAAATATTGACTAATATCGGAGAGGTTCAAATCAACCCCAATCACCCCAATAAATTGATTGTTTGAATTATAAATCGGATAACTCGCAGAAATCGATAAAATCGGTTCGTCTTCCCACTGATAAATTTGACTCCAAACGGGTTTATCGGCATCAACGACATTGCTATACCAACCTTCTATCCGGTGGTCGGTATTTTCAATAAAAGTGTTAATATTCTGTTTGTTTCCTCGTTCGTCCCGAGTGTAAGATAACCAATATAAATCCCCGTCTGCGGCTTGGCGATAAAATTCGATAATTCGAGGGGGAATATTCTCCAGATTTTTCACTCCAATAAATTGATTAATTTCCCGCCCACCAAAGTTAATATAACTTACATCAAACACCTCAATTTGTTTGGCGAAATACAACCCCAGTGTTGATAAATTCTCTAAATCAATTAACCCCAACTGAATCGCATCTTGATTAATTTTATTAATTTGTTGGGGTATGGTAAAATAATTGTCGAGAAACAATTGTAAACGAGAATTCGCCTGTTCTTGCAATTCGGTTGCCAACTTATTAACGGCTTCTTGACCGTTTTTAAAAGACAGCCATCCGACCAATCCAACGGCACTGACAATTTGCAAAACAAACGGGACAACCAACAGCGTTTTTAAGGGGATTTTCGCCGAGAGTTGAGAGAGGGATTGATTGAGAGATTGAATCAACATTCAATAGACCCTGACAATGGAGATACAGGGGATTGGGGGTAGATGACCCCGGTTATTTCCCCCTTGTGGTCTATTATGCCTTATTTATCAATTTTTCAAGTAGTAGGGTGGGTGACAGAAAAAAGTTGATGAAACCAACCGTTAAGTTATCAGTTGTCACCCACCCGACAACTTATTTATTAATGACAGAGACAAAAAACCCCACTGGTAACGGATTAAACTTGGGTGGAGATAGTTAAGCTAATGCTAAGATCTAAACGGATAGATAATCTAAACCCATCATCAACCCTAAAAACCTGACGTACACCCAAAAACCCGGTGTCCGAGAAAGTTACCGGGTTTTTATTTATTTTATTAATTTAAAAAGTGGCTTCGTGTAAATCTTCGGGGGTGAGATGGGAGTGAACAACTTCGCCATCTTTAAACCAAACAATACGACGGGTTTGACGGGCGACTTCCGGTTCATGTGTTACCATCATTACTGTCATTCCACTGGCGTTTAATTCTGTAAAAATATCCATCACTTCTTGGGTGGTTTTCGAGTCTAACGCCCCCGTCGGTTCATCTGCTAATAATAACACGGGACGGTTAACAATTGCACGGGCTATCGCTACCCGTTGCTGTTGTCCTCCCGAGAGTTGATTGGGTTTATTATTAATCCGATTTTCTAACCCAACTCGAATTAAAGCTTCTCTCGCCCTTTCCCGACGTTCATTGGTCGGAACCCCCGCATAAAGCATCGGTAACATAACATTATCGAGGGCGGTTAATTGGGCTAACAGATGAAATTGTTGGAAAACAAACCCGATTTTTAAGTTGCGAATTTTAGCCAATTCTTGCTCGGACATTTGAGCAACGTTCACCCCATCCAAATAATAAGCGCCCGTACTGGGACGGTCCAAACAACCCACAATATTCATTACTGTCGATTTCCCGGAACCCGAAGCCCCCATAATTGAACAGTATTCCCCCTGTTCAACGGTGAGACTCACGCCTTTTAAAGCCTGTACTTCTATCTCACCCATTCCATAGACTTTCTTGATCTGATCAAGTTTAACAATTGTTCGGTTTGAGGGGGGTTGTTGATGGTTTTGTAAGGTAGAAATAGAGGTTTTCATGGTAAATTAGATGAGATTTAATTTATGCACTTCTTAAGGCAACAATCGGATCGAGTTTAGCCGCACGTTTGGCAGGAATCACCCCAAAAAATAAGCCAATTCCGCCAGAAACACTCACCGCAACCGCAATAGCAACCGGAGAAACTCCCGCAGATAACGGGGTAGCAGCAGCCACTAAAAACACCCCGCCGACGCCAATTGCAGTCCCGAGTAATCCGCCTGCTGCCGAGAGAATTACCGCTTCTATGATAAACTGAGTCAGGATATCTTGCTGAGAGGCGCCAATTGCTTTTCGCAGACCAATTTCTTGGGTGCGTTCGGTGACGGAAACGAGCATAATATTCATAATACCAATTCCGCCCACAAATAGCGATATTGCTGCCGTCGCCGCCAACACTAATGTTAACGCCCCGGTAATTTGTCCCAAGGTATTCATTAGGTCTTTTTGGTTGCGAACGGTAAAGTCGTCTTCGTCGGTAATTTTGTGTCGCAGTCGCAGCAAATTTTCGATTTGAAATTGAGCCGCTTTCATGCTATCTTGATTTTTAACAGATACGGAAATAAATGTGACTTGAGTCCCATAGGGCGATGTTTCTCCGACGATTCGATTTGCCATTGTGGTAATCGGAACGAAGGCGTTCATATCCTCGTTACTGCCAAATGTTGACCCCTTTGGCTGCATAATTCCAACCACTTGTAAGCTGGTATCTTTCAGGCGAACTTGTTTCCCCAAAGGGTCTTCATTCCCAAATAATTGTTCGGCAAGTTCCGAACCTAATGCTACAATTTGTTGGTTGCGTTTGATGTCTAAATCGCTAATAAATCTTCCCCGAGCAACATCAAAACTTCGCACGGAAAGATATTCTGGAGTGGTTCCAATTAAAGAGGCAGAAGCGTTTTTTCCGCGATAAGTCATTAGTTCACTTGCGTTTAATGATGGTGCAACTTCATCAACTAAAGGAACTTGTTCGGCGATCGCTTCTGCATCGGATAAAACGAGAGTTTGGGGCGGATAAACGGGGCGACTTTGGGCTTCTGGACTGCCGGGAAGTATGAATAAAACGTTGGGTCCCAAGGAGTTTACTTGGTCGTTTACGAAGCTTTGGGCGCCTTCTCCGATGCCGATCATTCCGATAACTGAAGCGTTTCCGATGATGATTCCCAGCATGGTTAAGCTACTTCGCATTTTGTTTGCGAGTAGGGTTGTGCCGGCCATTTTTATGTGTTCGAGAAAGTTCATGGTAACGGATGGGTTAACTTTGGGTGGTTGGGGTTGATGCTTTTTTAACGGATGGGTTATTTGTAGGTTTTTAAGGTTGATGCTTTTGAAACGGATGGGTGGATGGATCGGGGGTGAGTATGAATTAAGATGATCTATCCGTTTTCCTCTTGGCATTGGTTTAATTTTCTCCGCCCAAGTTTAATCCTTTACCAGTGGGGTTTTTGTATACTTTTAGTTGATTTATTTGATGATGTCTTCTAGTTTTTTGCCTTCGGGTAATTCGGTAAATACGCGATCGCCTGCTTCTATTCCTTCGAGAATTTGGATTTGATTGCCGATGGTTGAACCGATGGTTACGGGATGAAATTTGGGTTGGTTTTGGTCGTCTGGAAGTAGAACGCCGGTTTCTCCTTTATTGGTAACAATTGCCACCGTTGGAACGACTAACGCATTGTTTAGTTTCTCGCCGATAAATTTTAAATCGACGTTCATTCCCGATTGTAATACCTCTTTCCCGGTGATGATTTCTACCCGGGCTTGAAACAGGGTTACGTCTCTTTCTTTAACCGCTTCCGGGGCGATTAATTGCACCCGCCCTTCAAACACTTGATCGGGGTAAGCGTCGGCTACTATTTCGACTTTTTGATTGGGTTTTATTTGCCCAATATCCGCTTCGGGAATTTTCGCCAAAACTTCTAAATCTTTTGCCAAAGCAACAATAGAAGTCGAAGTCGCCGAAGTGGCATCGGATGCCGATGTTGCAGGTGTCACAAATGCTCCCTCAACTGCATAACGTTGGGCTATAACTCCCGCAAAGGGTGCGCGAACATTTGCATCTTCTAACTGGGTTTCGTAGTAACGAACTTGCGCTTGAGCTTCCCGAACTTCCGCCTGGGCTGCGGCTATTTCTTCGGGGCGAGTTCCATTAATTAACTCATTCAAATTACTGCGAACTTCTGCAACTTCTGCCTCGGCTGCGGCAATATCTTCGGAACGGGCGCCATTTTGCAATTGTCGCAGGGATTGACGTTCCATTTCAACGGTTGCTTCGAGTCGTTCAACTTGACTTCGCCGACCTTGTTTTAGCTGTTCAATGCGTCTTTGGGCTTCATCAACCAACGCACTGAGGCGGCGTTCATTTTGCAAATATTCCTCCAAACTATCTTCGGAAACCGCCCCCTGATCTCTGAGTGCCCGATAGCGACTCACCCGTTCGCTGGCCAGTTGCAGATCCGCTTTGTTGGCGGCGAGTCGGGCGACCGCTTGGGCAATTTCATCTTGTAAACTACCAGAACGGGCATCCGCTAACCTTGCTTGAGCCTCATCTAGTTTAGCTTGAGCGACCGCAATTTCTTCGGGACGAGTCCCCGCTCGTAATTCATCTAAAGTGGCTTGAGCGCGATTTAAACGGGCTTGGGCGGCCGCTATTTCTTCAGGACGGCTACCCGTTTGCAGCTTGCTGAGGTTGGCTTCTGCACGGGCTAACCCGGCTTCGGCTTGCAACAGTTGGGCTTCTATTTCCCCGCTTTCCATCCGGGCGACAATATCACCCGCTTCGACGCGATCGCCTTGTTCGACAAACAACTGGGACAGGCGTCCTTGAGTTTTCGGACTGAGGTTAACCCGTCGCACCGGTTGAACCACGCCGCTGGCGGTTATCCGCACGGTTAAGTCTTGAGTTTCGACGGGAACGGTGAGGTTTTCGATCGTTTCCGGTTTAAGCTGAGTCCGGTTCCCAGTCAAATAAAAGGCTAAAGGAACCGTCAGTAAACCTGTCGCGAATAACCCCAGTAACAGGCGTTTAAAGCGATGTTTGGGTTTTTTCGGGGTTGGTTGTTCGACAACGCTAGTCGGTTCGATCTCACCTTTACCGTTGCGTTCGTAGGTGTCTTCTTTGGGACTCGATAACATATCTAGTTCCACCCTCCAACAATGATCACATTAGGAGTAGAGGGTATTTTTACAGCATCCTCTCTCTATATTTTGATCTTAACGATTTCCAGAGAATTCCCAGGTCGAATTATCCACCTTCTCAAGTGTCACGGGTCGGGCTGAAGGGAAACACCGAATGGGGGTCAGCAGACATTAACTTTTAATCACCCCGGATAAACAAGAGACTAACTCGTGAATTTCTCAATATTGGTTTGGCGTGACGTTGAACGTAAACGATTCTAAAATCTAGTTAGAGTGGGAGAGTTAGCCTCTCCCGTCTAAACTAACTGAAAATAACACCTAAAATTATTTCTGTGTAAGAACTTCATCGATTATTTAAAGCATTGACCGCAGAAGAGGTACAACAAGTGCCTAAAGTTCAGGTTGCTGTACCCGGGGTTAGTTTGTGACCTAATCTTTGGTATAGGTTGAGAACTAAACGATGGGTTAGTACGCTCTCTGGGTTTATCCCTGTACTGTGGTTTTATGTCATTGCCAGGAAAATTTTATGAATAAACGAGAACATATAGTGCAGAAATTCTCGACTTTTCTCAGCTTTGGCGATCATCGCCAATTCACATGGCAAGCAGACCCGCAATTAGAACAACAGATGAAACGCCTAGTGCAGTCAGATCCAGAAGCTAAGGAAGAATTTTGGGCGAGATATTTTCTAAAAAGGCTTCGAGAGGTATCCCCACCTGAAACTGATACAGAAACGGAATATCTCGGAATTTACAAAGAGAATCGTCATACTTGTTCACCCGTTATCACCTGCGATAAAACTTTAGAAATCTCTACTTTAATCGCGACCAGACATTTATCAGCTTATTTACAAGAAGCTTGTCTTTGGGCGGCTCAAAAGAGTTATCATAAATATACATTCCTTCGACACAAATACCCGCTAGAAGAATATTTACAGATCGCTTCTTCCTTTGCAAATTTTCCCGGTAAACTGTTAAATAATTTTGATTTAGAACGGTCACAATCCCAGATTATTACTTATGCAAAAACGGCGATATTTCGCTTTGTTAGGGATAAAATCTATCGCCAAAACATCGAAATCAAAATAGAAAGATTTGGCAACTATGGGCTATTAAAAAATCTGAGTTTTAAAGAATTAAAGTTGGCTTTAAGTTATCAAGGATTTGAGGAATTAGAAATTGAATTATATGGGCTGGCTTGGCAGAGTTTCAATAAATTTTACCAATCTCATACAAGGGTGGAAAATCAAAAATTACCCGATCAATATCGAGAAGATTTAAAACAGATTACAAAGGATTGTAATCAACGACTTAATCAGCAAACTTCGATAGATTTATCAAGAATAGTCGTTAACGAAGATAAAATTAAAGAGATGCTGGCAATTTGTATAAAAGCAACGCGGAATTACCGAACCAAGCAGTTTTGTCCTCTCGAAGAATGCAATAAAATATCCGATCCGACTCTCACGCCTTTAGATATTGCGGTTCAGGAAGAGGAAAGACAGCAAGTGCAGTTACTTGTTTCTAAATTATTTACGGCTATTCCCGAAGTCGGACAAATTATGCTGATACTTTGGCAGGGATTAAACTTAACTCAAAGTGAAATTGCCACCGTAATGAAAAGTAAGTATCCCGAACTCCAAAAGCAGTATCAAGTGGCTAGACATTTGGGAAAATACAAAAAAAATATTTTGAAAAACTTTATCAAAGAATGGAATCAAGACAATCCAAATAACCCGATTAATTGCGAACAGGATTTGGAAAGAATTAAAGAGGCTTTGGATGATTGTTTTCAATGTCATTGCCAAGAATTATTAAACTCAATTTTGGAACAAACAACCCACCAACTACAAAGGGAAGATAACCTTTGACTTGGCAATCTAAAACCGGGAATTAGCAACTTTGAACGGGGTAAAATATTTATAAACCATTTCAGAAAAAAACAGGTATTAACAAACGTTTTAACCTCAAAATTAGAACTTGATTTCAGTTTACCCCGAGAAGCAACTTTACCCGTTTTTAATAAAATCTTGAATTTTGTAGATCAATGGCTGATTTATTATAAATATTAGTTAATTTATTTTGTAAAGCAAACTGTTCGGTTCATAATTTTCGCAATTTTAGATAGCAATTAAGCCCAATTTATTATAGGTTTTATCGGCTTTTTACTCCGTTAGTTTAAGTAAAAAAGGATGAGCAAATGCAGACCAAAGAAAATAAATTGTTTACTCAAGAAGCGCTCGATCGCCTATCATCAAGCGATCGCCTGGACCAAATGATGCAAGTGGTTAGCCCCAGAGCGTGGTTGCCCCTCAGTACAATTGGTTTTTTGCTGATGGTTGCGGGAGTTTGGAGCGTCGTTGGACGAATACCCCTGAATGTCACGGGTCAAGGTGTCTTCATTCGTCCCCGCCATGTCGTGCAGTTTCAAGCGCCGAGTACGGGTCAACTTTTAAACCTTAAAATAGAGCCGGGAGATGCGATTAAAAAAGGAGAGGAAATTGGCATCATCGATCAATCCAATCTCAAGCAACAATTAGAGCAAGAAAAGACTAAATTGGCTCAACTTCAAGGGCAAAATAAAGATGCCGACCGCCTACAAAAACAGCAAATCGAACTTCAATTAAAAACCCTTGAACAGCAACGGACAGATCTTGAAGAAAGGCTGCGTCGAGAGTCCGTTACGCCCCTGCTTCATCAACAAACCCTCGCAGCGCTGGAGCAAAAACGCCAAAGCCTTGAAGAAAGTCTAGAACGAGAAAAAATTGCACCCCGACTGCACGAACAAACGTTAGCGGCGCTGGAACAAAAACGCCAAAACTTGGTCAGGCAAAAAGAAGATTTTAGCTCGATGTTAGAAACCCTAAAACAACGATATGAAAACCGTCTTTATCTGTTTGAAGTCGAGAGCGCTATCAGTCAAGATGTCCTGCTACAAGCCGAACGAGAACTTTTGGATACTCAAACGCAAGTGTCAAATATTGAAACCCAGTTAAAAGAAGTCGAAGTTCAAAAAACCAATACCGATAGAGAATACTTACAAAATCTCAACAAAATTAATGAAATTCAAAATAACATTCAACAAATTAAAGTTGAAAAAACCAATGCAGAACGAGAATATTTAAAAACCCTGAATGAAATTGATGCCATCCAAACCAAACAGCAAGAAATCGAAGCCGAAAAAGCAAAACTCGTCCAACAAAATTTAGAAAAGGAGATTGACAAAACAAATGAAATTCAGGAAATTAAACGCAAAATTGCCCAACTCGAACTGCAATTAACAAAAGATAGCAAAGTGATCAGTCAATACGATGGTCGAGTCTTAGAACTGACTGCCGTTTCGGGTCAATTTGTAAATGTTGGCAATTCTTTGGGGTCAATAGAAGCAGAAAACCCCGAGAAAAAAATGCTCAGTGTTGTTTATTTTTCTGACAAAGATGGCAAACAAATTAAGCCGGGGATGACGGTACAAGTAACACCAAGTGTTGTTAAACGCGAGCGCTACGGAGGTATTATTGGTCAAGTTACCCAAGTTACACCTTTTCCGGTAACAAAGCAAGAAATGTCCGTAGTGATCGGCAATGAAAACTTGGCGAATAACCTCGCTCAAAGTGTTTCTAACAATGCGGCGCTCATCCAGGTTTTTGTGCAACTAGAAGAAGATAAAAGTAATATTAGCGAATACGAATGGTCTTCCTCAAACGGGCCGCCTTTAAAAATTTCTACAGGTACTACCGCTCAAGTTCGCGTACAAGTCGGACAAGTTGCACCAATTTCTTATGTGATGCCAATTTTTAGATCTTTAACGGGTATTTACTAAATGCCAGTTAACCGTTAAAAGTGAAAATAAAACCATAAATAGAGAATCATTGAGGTTTATTATTTTGATTTTAAAATTATGGCAAAAATATAAATGTCGTCCCGTTCGTACTCCCGTTGTTTTACAAATGGAAGCGGTTGAATGCGGTGCGGCAGCATTAGGAATTATCCTCGGTTATTATCGTTGTATTGTACCTCTAATTGAACTGCGGCGCGAGTGTGGAGTTTCGCGGGATGGGAGCAAAGCTTCTAATATTTTAAAAGCGGCAAGATTATACGGACTAAATGCAAAAGGATTCAAAAAAACAACAGAAAATCTAAAAAATGTAATTCCTCCCTATATCGTTTTCTGGAATTTCAATCATTTTTTGGTTGTAGAAGGTTTTGGGAAAAACCGGGTTTATCTTAACGATCCGGGTGCGGGGAGAAGAACGGTTTCGCCAGATGAATTCCGACAAGCTTACACGGGTGTTGTTCTGATTTTTGAACCGGGGGAGAACTTTAAAACAACGGGAAAAAAACCGAGTGTATCCCGCTCTTTAGCCTCCCGTTTAAAGCCTTCATTTTGGGCGATATTTTATTGCTTAGTTGCCGGATTGTTCCTAACAATTCCCCGTTTGGCTATTCCCGCATTTAGTCAAGTTTTTATCGATGAAATACTCGTAGAAAACCGAATAGATTGGTTGCGTCCGTTGATACTCGGAATGTTATTTATTGCCATTATTCAAGGGTTACTCGCACGGTTACGACTTTTTTATCTGCGGCGACTCATGCTTAAACTTTCTGTTTCGATGTCCGGACAGTTTCTTTGGCATACCCTGCGCTTACCCGCAGAATTTTATGCCCAAAGATTTGCCGGAGAAATTAGCAGTCGCAGCCAATTAAATGACAAAGTTGCAGATGTTTTATCGGGAAGATTGGCGACTACGATAATCGATTCTATAATGATAGTTTTCTACGCCATAATTATGCTTCTCTACGACTGGGTATTAACGACTGTGGCGATTCTTTTTGCAGCGTTAAACTTCTTCGCTTTGCAAGCTTTATCCCGCAGTCGTGTTGAGACAAACACCAGACTTGTACAAGAAACTGGAAAAGTTAGCGGCGTTGCAGTCGGTGGAATTCAAGCCATTGAAACGGTGAAAGCAAGCGGTTTAGAATTCGATTTATTTTCTAAGTTTGCCGGCTACTACGCCCAAATGCTTAACGCTCAACAACAATTAGCATTACCGACTCAAATTCTATCAATATTACCCGTATTTTTAACGGCCTTGGCAACAGCTTTTATCTTAATTCTTGGGGGTTTGCGGGTGATGAATGGTAGCCTGACAATTGGAATGTTGATCGCCTATCAAAGTCTCACTCAGCAATTTTTGACACCGATTAACAATCTTGTTAATTTTGGTAGTACCCTGCAAGAATTAGAAGCCGATTTAAACCGACTTGATGATGTACTGCAAAATCCGATTGATGTAGAAGTCGAGCGAGAACTAAAATCTAATCAGAATAAAACTGATAATGTTCCGGATTTTTTGATTGATCAAGACTCTTTTCAACTGCAAGGTTATCTTGAGTTACGTCAAGTTACTTTTGGCTATAACCGCTTGGATTCTCCCTTAATTGAAAATTTAAGTTTGAGTTTAAAACCCGGTCAAAGAATCGCTTTAGTTGGCGGGAGTGGTTCGGGAAAATCGACGGTTGCAAAGTTGATCACAGGACTTTATAAACCTTGGGACGGGCAAATTTTATTAGATGGTATTTCGCGATCGCATTATCCCCGTTCTATTCTCGCTAATTCACTCGCAATGGTTGAGCAAGATATCTTTTTATTTGCGGGAACAGTCCGGGAAAACCTTACACTTTGGGATGCAACAATACCCGAAGAAGATTTAGTCAAAGCTTGTTTGGATGCCACAATTCACGATACTATTTTAAATCTGCCGGGGGGATACAATGCTATGCTTAATGAAGGGGGAATGAACATCAGTGGCGGAGAGAGACAGCGTTTTGAAATCGCCAGAGCGTTAGTCCGAAATCCGGCAGTTTTAGTGTTAGATGAAGCAACCAGCGCCTTGGATGCAGAAACGGAATTAATTATTGATCGCAACTTGCGAAAACGGGGTTGTTCTTGCATTGTCGTTGCTCACCGCCTCAGTACAATTCGCGATTGTGATGAAATTATTGTTCTAGAAAAAGGTAAAATTGTTCAGCGCGGAACTCACGAAGAATTGCGCCACCAAGACGGAATTTATGCCCGTTTAATTGGCGATAATATCGTTTAATTTTAATTTGAAGAAGGAGTCAGGAGTCAGGAGTCAGGAGTCAGGAGGGAAAATTGCATGGGGATTCGCGCCCCCAAACAATTTTGATCACCGTGTAGACGGTGGGGTATTAAACCCATAAGAGAAATGATAATATCGTTTAATTTCAATATAAATTTAGTTTTTATACTTATTATTTTGATGAATAACCGAGGAAAAATAATGGTCAATTTGATTCCCCAAGTTTATCAAATTCAAGGAAATCAACCGCTATTATTGAACGAACCCGAAACCCTATGGATAGTTAATTCTGGTTCTTTAGCCGTGTTTACAACTGTTTTTGAAGGCCAAGAACCAAAAGGGAATCGTCGATATTTGTTTACTGTCAATTCGGGAGAAGCGTTATTAGGAGCAACTCCCAAAGATGAACGGGGTATCCTGGCGATCGCACTCGAAAAAACCGAATTAAGCGCTTTAAATATTGAATATTTTATCACCCAGATTAGAGCGGGAGATCGCTCCAGTTTTGCTCTTTTGTCGGGTTGGGTAAACCATTGGGAAAAACTGGCAATTCCCGATTTACCCCTCAACAGTAAAATCCTAAAATGTCCGGAAATTTCCCCATCAAAACTCGCCGAATTTCATCACTTTTTATTTTATCATCTCAACCGTGAAGAAATCAATAAAAAAGCAGAAAAATTCCGCAAATTTCAAGAGCGAGAACACCTTAACAAAAACGTTACCGAAACCGCTTTTAAACAATTAACGGGGGTTTTACATCCTCCCAAAACCGAAGTTTTTCTAGAAGGAACACCCCTGCTCATTGCATCGGGTGCGGTCGGTCGAGCCACAGGAATTATCATAAATCCTCCTGCGGAATCCGAAGATTTTAGCCGGTTAAAATATCCGTTGGAAGCCATCGCTCGCGCTTCCCAATTTCGCACCCGTCGAGTGTTACTAACCGGCAATTGGTGGAAACAGGAACACGGGCCATTATTAGCTTATATTCACACCAATAAAAGACCCGTTGCATTGTTACCCGAAAAAGGGAATCATTACATTTTATTCGACCCCGTTGAACGAACTCGAACCCGAGTAACAAAAGCAGTCGCGCCAACACTCTCACCCGAGAGTTTTATGTTTTATCGACCGTTACCGCCAGTCATTCATCACGCTGCGGAATTATTTCAGTTTGGCATAAAAGGTTACGAAAAAAATATTATTGAAATCGTTATATTGGGAATCATCGCCACGCTGTTAGGGATGGCGATACCCCAAGCAACGGCGATTTTAGTCAACGATGCAATTCCCGATAGCGACCGCCTTTTATTGTGGCAAATTGGATTAGTATTAGTTGCCGTTACCATTGGAAAATCTGCCTTTGGTATGGCTCAAGCTATCCTGTCACTCCGAGTAGAAAATGCTGCGGATAGTGCCTTACAGCCGGCGGTTTGGGATAGAATGTTGAAGTTAAAACCCGCCTTTTTTCGCTGTTATTCATCGGGCGATTTATTAACTCGATTAATGGCGGTTAGCCAAATTCGTCAATTAATTAGTGGCGCCACCCAACGCACCCTTTTAAATGCGGTATTTTCCCTGCTAAACTTGGGACTAATGTTATTTTATAGCTGGAAACTTGCCTTAGTCGGAGTGGGTTTAACGGGAATAACGGTTATTTTTACCGGGGTGTCAAGTCTGCTTTTAATTCGTCAAGAAAGACAGCAAGAAACAGCCGACGGAGAGATTAACGGACTCACCGTAGAACTCATTAACGGAGTCTCAAAATTACGAGTAGCAACCGCAGAAGAACGGGCTTTTGCAGCTTGGGCGAAAAAATACAGCCGACGCCTCAAATTAAAAGCGAATATTCAACGAATTAATGACGGCATTTCGGTGTTTAATGAAGTGTTACCTTTACTCAGTTCTATTCTAATTTTTGGGTTTGCGATCGCGTTCATACAAGCGGCTAAAAGTCAAGGGAATACCGGGCTAAATATGGGGACATTTATCGCGTTTAATTCTGCATTTGGAACCTTTATTTCCGGCGTAACAGACTTGAGTAATACCCTGACTGATATCTTAGGAATTATACCCCTTTGGGAGCGGGCGAAACCCATTGTACAGGGAACAATAGAATCAGACCCCACCAAAGCCGATCCGGGTCGGTTAAGGGGAAAAATAGCGGTGGATCGGGTTATTTTTCGCTATCAAGAAAATGGGGCTTTAATTTTAAATGATATCACAATTCATGCAGAACCCGGAGAATTTATTGCCATTGTCGGCCCGTCCGGGAGTGGAAAATCAACACTATTTCGTTTATTATTAGGATTTGAAACGCCCGAAAGTGGTAGTATTTATTATGATGATAAAGATTTGGCCGGATTGGATATTCAAGCGGTTCGACGACAGTTAGGCGCGGTATTACAAAATGGTCGAATTAATGCGGGTTCGGTCTTTGATAATATTACCTGCGGCGCCTTGGTAACATTAGAAGAAGCTTGGGAAGCGGCGCAAATGGCGGGTTTAGCTGTCGATCTTGAGCAAATGCCGATGGGAATACATACCGTTGTTAGCGAGGGGGGAACGAATCTTTCGGGAGGACAAAAACAGAGGTTATTAATTGCCCGGGCGATGGTTTTAAAGCCAAAAATTGTGTTAATGGATGAAGCAACTAGCGCTTTGGATAACCGCACCCAAGCGATTGTTTCGGAAAGTTTAGAGCGGTTGAATGCGACTAGAATTGTGATCGCCCATCGCCTCAGTACCATTCGCAATGCAGACCGAATTTATGTGATTGAATCCGGGCGTTTGGTAGAAGTGGGTTCGTTTGATCAATTGCTTCAGCGAGGCGGTTTATTTGCTCGATTAGTGGCGCGACAGTTGCAGTAGAAAATGTTTAATTTGTGTTTTTTTGAGGTAAAATGGCGACTGTATAGAACGGTATCCTGTTAATAAACAATTAATCAAGATACTCAATTCCAGTCGCCAAAGAACGCTTGAAGTTACTTACAAGCAACTTATGTGTACTGACTTTTACAAGGAGTTCAAGTAGTTAATAAAGCTCATCGGGATCGGGAGCCGAAAGCGGGGAGCGGGACCTTCAGCGATGATAGTCTTAATACCACCTGCGATCGCATCAAGTTCAGAATCATTTAATTCTTGGGTGGTGGCGTTTTCTGCTTCCTTAGCGGTTAACTCCGATGTCTGTTGAAACAATGAATTGTTGGTTTCCATAATGGCTTCCTTCAAGACTCCAGTGTGTGTTTGTTTAGAGTAGTGTTCTTACCAAAATGTTCGGTAACTCACCCCTCTACCGATCTAATGGGTAGAACTTGAACGGGATTATGCAGACATCCGACAAGAAAAGCTAAAATTTGAGGAACGGAAAATCTTAAAAGAGTGTAACGAACCCGAGAATCAACCGAACGCCGTCAGCCATGCAACAATCGGTTTATCAGCTTGCGATCGCGTCTCATACGCTTGTCAATTCCAGGGTAACACCGGATCACGGAACCGTAGACGGTGAAGGGGTTTTATGATTTAGAAATTTGACACTCCCTCGCCCTAGAAGGGCGGGGATTCTTCCTTCATAGACCTAAGTTGCTGAGGCAGGATTTCTCCAGTCTCAGTAGCGCTCAAATCTCCAGAAGCGTTTGGATGATTAATCCAGGTTCCGATGTGCCCCATCGTACCCAAGGCAGAATTGAGAATATTAATGGCTGCATTATGGTCTCTATCTAACTCACACCCACACTTACAAACATGAGTCCGGGTTGATAGAGATTTTTTGACTAGAATTCCGCAATTTGAACAATTCTGGCTGGTATAAGCCGGATTGACTGCAACGGTTACCCGACCAAATTTATTCCCAAAATACTCCAACCACTTTCTGAATTGATACCAACCCGCATCATTAATTGACTTGGCAAGACAGTGATTTTTCACCAAATTTTTAATCCTCAAATCTTCGTAGGCGACCAAATCGTTGGATTGGATTACGCAACGCGCTAGTCTAAGAGCGTGTTCTTCACGTTGCCTGCTTATTTTGAGGTGTACTTTGCCCAATCGCTTAATGGCTTTTAATCGGTTGGCACTGCCTTTTTTATGCGCGAGAAACGCGCCTTTGATAAAATTTTAATCGCTTCTCGTTTTTTCTGTAGAAACGGGGATTAAGTTCAGTGTTGCTATTGCTATCGGTGTAAAACTCTTTTAATCCTACATCTAATCCAATTGTTTTTCCAGTTGGCTGTGTTTCTACCTTCACATCGACTTGGATGCAAAACTGAACATAATACCCATCCCCTCTTCTAACCAGTCTTACCCGTTTAATTTGTTCAACCGGATAGAATGCTAAATCCCAAGTTCCAATAAGCTTGAGTTTTCCAATTCCCTTTTTATCGATAAATTCGATATGTTTGGGGTCTAAAAGTCTCCAACCACTCTGTTTATATTCAACAGAACGACAATTCTTCTTGAATCTTGGATAACCTTTTTTGCCCGGAATATTCTTTTTACAGTTATCGAAAAATCTGGCAATAGCTGACCAACACCGTTCTACAGATGACTGACAAGCGTGTGAATTCAAGTCTTTAACAAAAGGGTACATAGCTCGGAGTTCAGTGTTGTATCGATACAACTCTTTTCTTCCGAGTCCGCCCTGAACTTGTGAAGGGTTATCCATCCAATACCGCAAACATGAATTCCGAACAAATTGAGCGGTTCGGATAGCTTCGTCGATTGCTTTATATTGATATGGTTTACCTTTTGCCTTGAATTCGCAAACTAGCATTGACGCTGACTTGTTTGGCGTATAACAATAGTATATCACCTACAGTTAGATTTGTGTGTATTGACTTAGGTTAACCGTCGTAAACGACGGGGCTTGTATCCCGCTTTTATCGGTCAAATCAGTGACGCCAGAAACAAGCCACGATTTCAGTGTAAGATAACGAAGAATAAAAGTTGAAGTCTGCATAGGACTATAGCCGTCAGGCTTGGTCTCAGCACCCTTTGGAGACTCAAATGGATTCCACTTCTCAATCTTCTCCCTTCCTCCAGCAGTTTGATAGCTGGCTCGAACAGCAGATTTTGACTTTAAGCGTCGATGCCCTCAGCCAAAAAGTCTTAACTTGTACGGCCTGCCCCAAAGTGATGGGCGACTATATCCTTGAATACCAAGGCGAGTCGATGCGGTTTCCGGCGGCAAAAACTTATGCTTTTCTTCGATATGTGCTGGAAAATCCTTCATCGACAGACAGGAATTTGCTTTAACCCACTCAACATCAAGTAGCGGACTTTTGCTATGAACAAGCCCTTGATTCTGACTGTTGATGATGATCCGCAAGTATTACAAGCCATCGCCCGTGACTTACGACGGCAATATGGCGAACAATACCGGATTATGCGAGCCGATTCGGGACAGGTCGCCCTAGAAGCCGTGCAACAGTTGGTACTGCGAAACGAAACGGTCGCCATGTTTCTCGTCGATCAGCGAATGCCCCAGATGACCGGCGTTGAGTTTTTGGAGAAAGCCACCGATGTGTTTCCAGAAGCCAAGCGGGTGTTACTCACTGCCTACGCCGACACCGACGCCGCTATCAATGCCATTAACGTTGCTCGGCTAGACTATTATCTGCTGAAGCCCTGGGACCCGCCCGAAGAAAAACTCTATCCGATATTAGACGATCTGCTTCACGATTGGCTGGCAAACTTCCACCCGGAATTTCAGGGGATTCGGGTAATTGGCGATCGCTGGTCCGCCGACTCTCACCGCATCAAAGATTTTCTCGCCCGCAATCAGATCCCCTACCGTTGGCTGGACATCGAGCGAAATAGCGAAGCCCTGAAATTGCTCTCCTACGCGAAGATCGATCTTCCCCGACTGCCGTTGGTGTTCTTTGCCGATGGGGAATATCAGTCCCAACCCAATAACTTACAAATAGCAGAAAAAATCGGACTGCAAACCCAACCCACCAATCCCTTCTACGACCTGATCATCATTGGGGGAGGCCCGAGCGGACTGGCGGCTGCCGTTTATGGGGCGTCGGAAGGGCTACGCACGGTGATGGTTGAACGGGAAGCGCCAGGAGGTCAGGCGGGTACAAGTTCGCGCATCGAAAACTATTTGGGCTTTCCCGTTGGACTCAGTGGCGGCGATTTGGCGCGACGGGCCGTTACCCAAGCCAAACGATTCGGCGTTGAAATCCTCACCCCCCAAGAAGCGGCAAACCTTCACCTCAACGACGACTATCGGGTTGTGACGCTCGAAGATGGGAGTCAGCTAACCGGCCATGCGGTGATTTTGGCGATGGGCGTATCGTGGCGACGGCTGGAAGTGCCGGGAATAGAACGCTTTACCGGGGTCGGCGTTTACTACGGGGCCGCACAAACCGAGGCGATCTCCTGTTCGGGGGAAGAAGTCTTTGTCGTGGGAGGGGCGAACTCGGCAGGACAGGCGGCAATGTACTTCTCGCGCTTTGCCCAAAGAGTCGTTATGCTGGTGCGGGGCGAATCCCTGACTCAAAGTATGTCGCGCTATCTCATCGATCAAATTGCAGCCACCCCAAATATTGAAGTTTGGACTCATTCCAGCGTCATTGAAGCGAAAGGGGAAAATCAATTAGAAGCATTGACCATTCAAAATGTTCAAACGGGCGAGGTACAAACTCTACCCGCCAAGTCACTGTTTATATTCATCGGTGCGGTTCCCCGGACGGACTGGCTGAACGGATTGATCGCCCGGGATGAGCGGGGCTTTATTTTAACCGGAAGCGATCTGATTGAAAATGGGAAACGTCCGTCGGGATGGATGCAGGAGCGCGACCCCTATTTGCTGGAAACCAATATTCCCGGCGTCTTTGCGGTGGGAGATGTCCGTCACGGCTCGATTAAACGGGTTGCCTCGGGTGTTGGGGAGGGCAGCATTTGCGTTCAGTTTGTTCACCGCTATCTCAGCAATTTGTAAGGATTTAAACCCATGCTGTGCATTGACGAGTTACTGACTCTAGAACCCTTTCAGCAGCTTCCGAAAGAAAAACTGGAGTGGGCCTGCGATCGCGCCAATGAACTCACCCTGCCGCCCGGAACCCCGCTCATGGAAGAAGGGGGCAATCCCAATGGGTTTTTCATCCTGTTGAAAGGGCGGGTTAGCATTACCCGCACGAGCGAAGGCGTGGAGATGCCCATCGGACACCATGAAGCCCCCGCCTTCTTTGGGGAAATTCCGGTGCTGATGGACGGGCCTGTGTTGGTGTCTATGCGTACCCTAACTGATTGTCATCTCTATCAAATCAACTGCTGTGACTTTCTGACCCTACTCCACGAATGCCGGGGCTTTGAACGCAGTATTTTTCGGGAAGTTGCCCAACGTTTGCGGGGTTTGGAATCCTTCATTCGCAGCCGAGAAAAGATGGCGGCTTTGGGAACGCTCTCGGCAGGACTGGCCCACGAACTCAACAATCCGGCGGCGGCGCTGGTGCGGGCTTTGCGAGATGTAGTCCCGGCTATCCGGGAATTGGAGTATATGAACCTCCTCTACGGTCAGGAAAATGTCGATCCGGCCCATACTGAGGACTGGCAGAAGACCCGCAATCGTGGCTATGACACCATCTTAAATCAGACGGTCGATGCGATGACTTTAAGCGATCGCGAAGATCAACTGCTGGACTGGCTGGAAAACTACGGGGTCAAAGAAGCCTGGAAACTAACCGAACCCCTGGCTGCTGCGGGGATTGAGGTTTCGACTCTCGAGCGGCTTACCGAGCGTTGGCGCGATCACTCGGGCGAACTGCGAGATCAGGGAATTCGCTGGCTGGCGCTTTCGTTTGATGTGATGTCGATGATCAAAAACGGCCTGCGGGGCGCCGAACGAATTTCGGATTTGGTTCATTCCATGAAGTCCTACTCCCACCTCGATCAGGGCGCACAGCAGTTTGTAGATATCCATGACGGGTTAGAAGATACCCTGAAGCTGTTTTCCTATAAACTCAAGCTGGGCATAACGGTGTGCCGCCAGTATGATCGCACGTTGCCCAAAATCTGCGCCTATGGTAGCGAACTTAATCAGGTATGGACAAATCTGATTGATAATGCTATCGATGCGATGAACGAAAAAGGAACATTGGAGATTTTTACCTGTCGCGACGGTAACTATGTTCGCATCGAAATTATTGACTCGGGTGCGGGTGTTCCTCAGGAGATTCAATCCCGTATTTTTGAACCCTTTTTTACCACCAAAGATATGGGGAAAGGATCGGGATTGGGACTTGATGCCGTTAGCCGCATCGTTCACAATCGACACCAAGGTAATGTAACGTTGACCTCCCGTCCTGGACGAACCTGCTTTACGGTGTGCTTACCCATTCCAGAAAATAATCTAACTACTTGTTCAACGGTATTGGAGGATGATTTTTTTGAGGGAAATAGCAATGCAAAAGGGCGATTATCAGCGATCGCAACCTTAGCTGAAGTCGCCCAAACCGAAGGAAAACCGGGGGTACACGGCGCCTGATCTGCCGATGCGACACTCGGTTTAAACCCGATCGATGCGATCGCCATCAACACAATAACAATAGAGGTCAAGTTAATCCGTTAATCTATTTCTTATCCGTTTCTTGATTTGATAGCTGTTTAAGTGCAGATTTTAGAATATTTTTGGCGGCATTTTCATCCCGGCTAGCAATATACCCGCATCTGCGACATTCGTGAAGTCCGGGTGCTAAGAGTTTTGACAACTTTGCCGCAATTTGAGCAGTGAACAGAAGTATATGCGGGTTCAACGGCTACAACCGGAACTCCATAAATTCGCGCCATTATACTCCAACCATTCTCTAACAGGAAGTGTATTGATTTGATTGCTGCAAATTCATCAATTCTGAAGAAGCCGATGCAATTAACCCTAAAGTCTGGCGGAGATGACGCGGAAAGCTTGTGTTCTCGATCGCGCAAACATCCTCAAAACTTCCGATAAATTTCTCCTCAGTCGTTGACAACAGCTTGCGATCCCCCACTTACCTCATAAGTAATTGAAATAAAATCTTAATTTTTTTCCCTGAACAATTGCTTTCCTCTCCAAAAGATGTGCAGTTGAGCAATTTACCCAAAAGCCCAGTTATATAAGGGTTTCACCTCCCATTAGGAGTTCGGCTTCATTGGAACCAAGCCGATAAGCTTTACAGAAGCTTTACAAAACCGGGCCAAAATTTCGCCCCAACTTTACAAAACTCCCTAGACTTCCCCAGAAGCAACCGCCTATAATCACTCCGTACTTGAAATTAATTATCATCAAGACCCAATCTTTTACAACGAACTCCAATGTCAGAAAGCATCTACCCAAATTTTGCCTTAGCAACTGCCAGTATTACCTTATCGCGTTTTGCAGCCATTCCAGGCTTTGGCTCTATTCGCCCGGATACAGATGGGAAAACTCCCCCTCCACAAAGCCAATTAACCTGACTTATACCAATTCTTTATAAAGTTGCACCGAATTGATCCCGCCCAACCCCCCTTAAAAAGCAGGGCCGTTTCATTCTAGCCCTAAAACTTGATTGGTGGGGAGGACCGGAGGTAGGGAGGTAGGGAGATGGGGGGAATTTTTATTAACAAAAAGCTATTTTTCATCGGAAAAAAGTCCTCTCCC
>JAYKHV010000099.1:0-101680 GCA_035285085.1 Lyngbya sp.
AGAAAAGTATCGGCGAAATTGGGTTTCAATCTCGATGGAGTCAGTAGGGGCGCGTTGATTGCGCCTTTGAAAGTCCGCCTTTGGGCTGTTCAAGAATCCCCGTCCCTTTAGGGCTGGGGAGTATCAATTCAACTTACTCAATCGATCATCCATCGTGACTGTAGACCTAATTTTACAACGCTTTCAACGCTTTGGGGTTCATCTCGGCTTAGAACGAATTTACAACTTGCTGGCGGGTTTGGGGAATCCTCATCATCAGGTTCGGATCATTCATGTGGCAGGTACAAATGGCAAGGGTTCAGTCTGTGCTTACCTTTCGTCGATTTTGACCCGGGCCGGCTATCGAGTCGGACGCTATATTTCTCCCCATCTGGTAGACTGGACGGAACGGATTTGTATCAACGAACAACCCATTTCCCCAGCGGATTTGGAACGGGTCCTGCTAGAAGTGGAAGGGGCGATTAATCCGAATCAACCCTCTCCGACTCAGTTTGAGGTGATTACCGCCGCCGCATGGCTTTATTTTGCCCAACAACAGGTGGATATTGCCGTGATCGAAGTGGGTTTAGGGGGGCGACTGGATGCTACAAATGTTTGCGATCGCCCGTTGGCTAGTATTATTGTTTCCATTAGTCGCGAACATTGGCAGCGCTTAGGTCCTACTCTGACTCATATCGCCACAGAAAAAGCAGGGGTTCTCAAGGCCGGATGTCCGGCAGTAATTGGCAAACTTCCCCCAGAAGCTAAAACCGTTGTCGAACAGCGTATTAATGCATTAAATTGTCCGGCAGTTTGGGTAGAAGCGGCCAGTGCAACTGCCAAGAAAACATCACAGGGGTTAGCAACAGCCATTTATCAAGATATTGAGTATCCTTTGCCGTTGTTGGGACAAGTCCAACTGATCAATTCAGCGATTGCGATCGCCACGATAAAATTATTACAACAGCAAGGTTGGCAAATTTCCCCCGAAGCCATTTGGCAAGGAATGACCAAGACTCGCTGGTTGGGAAGGCTACAATGGACGACTTGGCGCGATCGGCGTTTGTTAGTTGATGGCGCTCACAATCCGGCGGCGGCTCAAGCTTTGCGTCAATATATTGATAGTATAGATGCTCAATTTGGGGAAGATGCCAACTCTCGACAATCGGTTAGTTGGGTGATGGGAATGCTCTCGACCAAAGATCATGGGGATATTTTTCAGGCGTTGCTACGTCCGGGAGATCGATTGTATTTAGTACCCGTTCCCGAACATAGTAGCGCCGAACCGGAACAATTAGCGGCTTTAAGTCGCAGTATTTGTCCGAATTTAGCCCTTTCTCAGGCTTATCCCGATTTGATTGCCGGTTTAGAAGCGGCTGTCCCCGTCAAGTCCTCAAACTTAGTTGTTTTGTGTGGTTCTCTTTATCTGCTGGGTTATTTTTTCAGCCTTGAGAATTCGACGGTTTCTTGACAAAATCTCTGCAAAAACTGATCATTTTGAGAAGATTGTGTCGTGTTTATTTCCCTATTTATTCTTATCCTTGGAATCAGTCCAGCAATTATTTATTGGGGGTTTCGACGCCGAATTGAAACTCGCGTTAGCGGTCAGCTTTCGACGGTGGGAACAGGTTTTGCTGTTACCCATTGGCGCCGTTCGGACTTACCCCCTGATGCCCAATATATAGAAGGAGTGGGCTATTTAATTGGCGATCTTTCCTGCCAATTTAACGCCCGTTCCTCCTATATTCGTTGTGCGGTGAATCCTTCTGGGCCTTGTGAAGGTTGTCGTTTTTATCAAGCGAAATCGGTTCCTGACTCCCAAAGCTGATCGCAAAAGTCCTAGCATTTGCTCTGGTCTGTGGAATTTCAGCAATTGTCTCGGTATCGCTCACAATCGCCAATACCCACCCAACTACTAGACAGTGTACCATCTAGCTCGCTATACCACTCTTTTTTCCAGATGGGAGCGTTGTGTTTGAGGGTATCAATGGCATATTGGCAGGCTTCAAAGGCTTCGCGACGATGGGGAGAACCAACCGCCACCAAGACGCTAATTTCACCGACCTGTAAGCGTCCGATGCGGTGATGAATCGCAACCCGAGTCACATCCGGCCATTTTTGGCGAATTTCCGCCGCGATTTGTTCAAACACCCTCCGGGCCATCGGTTGGTAAGCCTGATATTCTAAGGCTTCGACGGGTTTACCTTGGGTGTTGTTGCGTACCATCCCACTCATCACGACAACGGCACCATTGGCCGGTTCATCGACCAATGTGTAGATTTCTTCGACAGATAGAGGCGCGAGGGTTATCGCAAAACTATCTGGGGAGGAGACGGATTGAGAAGGAGTTTGAATGCTTAGACTAGAATTGAACATAATTGCGATCGCTAACATCTGTCTATCTGTTTTTACACCATTGACGGACTCCAAGACTAAGAGTCGCGCTATAGTTTTGGATTCTTGAAGGATATCTCCAACTAGCCCCAAAGGTGAGGTGGTCAGAGATTAAGATAGCCTAGAGATAGGCATTCATTGAAATTGAAACTCCAGATGAACACTCGTCGTACCCGCAGCCAAGAAGTTATTTTAGATCAACTCAAAACCCAAAACCGATCGATTTCCGCCCAAGAACTTTATGCAGAGTTACGGAAAACTGAGTATAAAATGGGGTTGGCTACCGTTTATCGGGCGTTGGATAGCTTAAAGCGGGAAGGTTTAGTTCAGGTGAGAACCCTACCCACAGGTGAGTCCGTCTACAGTTGTGTTCAACAAGACGAACATCACCTCACTTGTGTTGAATGTGGAAAATCCATTCCTCTGAATGAATGTCCGGTTCACCATCTTGAAAGTTTATTACAAAAATCTCATAACTTCAAGATTTATTATCATACCTTGGAGTTTTTTGGATTGTGTGAACGCTGTTCTCATTCAGAAGAAATGGAGAAGTCCTAATTGGAACGGGGTCGTCCTAAAGTAGTAATATAAATGACGGCTTCATCGGGGGGAATTCCCAAAACTTCATTGACTTTATCATCGAAAAAGCCCCCTATTCCACTGACTCCCAACCGCAAATAAATCGCGGCTAAATTCAACCGTTGACCCAAATGACCCGCATCCATATGAAGATAACGGTAAGCGCGATCGCCATATTTTGCAACCGCTTTTTTCAAGTCTGCGGTGTGGAATAAGACAACCGCCGCATCCCGTCCGAGTTCTTGTCCGAGACAGAGATAATGAAGTTCTCGGCGAAAATTTTTAAAGCGAATTTGCCGCAATTCTTGGGCGAGGGGTGCATAATAATAGCATCCTTCTTCTAAACCGTTCACGCCAGAAACGGCGAGAAAAGTTTCAATCAAACCCAAATCAAAATAATCAGGAGAACGATCTAATCCTTGATTGATATAGTGATCGCTTTGGTAGGTAAAATCTAATAACGCCAAGAGTTCTTCTAATTTCAGATCGCCCCCGCTATAACTGCGAGTTGAACGGCGTTTGAGCATGGTTTGATCTAATCCGTGACAATTTTTTCCCCATTCGATAGAAGGAGTTACCGTTGAAACTTTTGTACAAAAGGGAAAATTATATTTGTCTTCGATATCGGGATCAATAGGGGTTTGAGTCCATCCTTGAGTTCCCGATGTATCGGTGTTTAACTTGGTTGCATTATGCAGATAAGCTAATAATTCTCCATCGGAAAGTTCGGGATAATCGGTTTGGGTTGTCGAAGGTAAAGCTGTTCTTGTGGACGGTAAATTTTGGTCAATTTCTAATAAGTCTGCTAAGGCAATAACCGCAATTGCCCCTTCTCGGCTAGAATCTAAATACATCATCTCATTGAGGGCATCATCGGCAAATCCGCCAATCAAATGGGGTCGATAATCATTGAGATTACTCGCCAATTCAAGATTACCGAGTAAATGACCGGTATCGAGGAAAATGCGCCGATAAGCCCGATCTTGATAGCGCCAAGCCGAACGATAAAAGACTGCGGTAATGGCGATCGCGAGTTGGGTATTTTCTAAAGCGGGATGCCAAAAACAAGCGGTTTGCAACTCTTTCCAAACTTCATTTTCCCAAAACTGTAACAGGGAATGAGTTTGGGGTTGGTAGTTATAAAGTCCGGGGGCTAACAGAGGCGTTCCCCGAGAAATGATGTACAGTTCCGCAGGATAAAGTCCCCCCGCAGAGGGCGAACTTCTCAGGTAGTGGAAGCCACCCAGGGTTGAGACTTTGGCGGTTAAGCCGTAACTGTGCAGCAACAGGTGAGACAAACGTTGAGCTTCTTTGGTTTTGGGATCATCAGATAACGGTTGTGAATCTTCGGGCAGATAGGGTCTGAGATCGAAGGTTTTACCTATTTTATACTCTTTAAAGGGAGTGGGTTGTTTTTCCCAGTCGAGTTGCTGGCTTTTCGACGCAATAGTTTCTGGATGGTATTTAGTTCGCTCGTGAAAGTGTTGGGCGATGGAAATTGGAGTTTCTGGCATAGGAGTCAACCGAACGCAACGTCAAGGACTAGAAATGGAAAGGGGAATAATCTGATTTTAAAGGGGTTTCTTCTCTAGTCTAAACTCCGGGGCTGATTTCCGATGGTACGTGAGTAACAGTGAACGGGGAACGGGGAACGGGGAATGGGGAGGTGGGGAGGACCCCAGATGTAGGGGCGCATTGCCATGCGCCCTTACAGTGACCAGTAACCAGTAACCAGTTCTTAAGCAATAAGCGCATCTTGCAATAGGCAATCGTAGAGAGGGGGCATTGCCATGCGCCCCTACGGTCCTGCATTCCCCATTCCCCATTCCCCATTCCCTATTAACGTAATGGCCACCAAGAAACTTTGTCTCGGGTGGCGCCGTAGACTTCTTTTAATCCTTCGGCATCGAGAACGTGTATCATATCCCCAGACTCATCGCTAGATTTGGGGAGTTCAATCAGTTTCACCTTTTGCATTCCCTTCAACACTTGCTCAACGGTGCGGTGATTGAGTTGACAGGCATGAGAAATGATATCGATGGGTAAGTCAAAGTTGTAAACCCCTTGGGAGTTGGGTTGATTTCCCAGAGCGCGTTCTTGATAAATTAACGCCCGCAGAAGCGTAGCGACGGCTTGGGGCGGGTAAGAACTGCAATTGAGGAGATGATAGATAAATTTTTCTCGCAGTTCAAACAGTTGTTCGTAGCGATCGCGCACCTGTTCGCTGTCATTATATAGCGCTTGCAAGGTTTCCAACGGCAATTTAATCACGTCTGTGGTTTTGTAGGCTTCCACCAAACTCGGAAAAGCCCGTCCCACCCGTCCGTAACTAAAGGGTAGGTTTCGCATTCCAAAGCAACCTCCGGGATAGGTAATAGAAATGACGCGGTTTAATGGGGTGCTGCGGGTGATCACAAAACCCCCTTCCAAAATGAGGTACAACACATCCCCCGAAGTATTGGGACGAAAAGCTGTGTACACGGGGCGGTTCGAGTACAGCTTATCCATTGCCAGGTCGCGGGGTAGATAGTTCGCCAACCAGTCCGCATCCAGTTCTCGAAAGAGATAGTTCTGAGCGATCAACCGTTCAGCCAGACTGGGTTCTGACTGCTTTGCTTTTGCCATAGCCGCAGGTTTCAGTGTGTGTCCTATCTGTTATGGAACCGCACTCGGGCCGGAATGTAAAGCTGAAGTAAATTGTATTTGAAATGTATTGAAATTTTTTTTAAGTACAGCTAAGATTAATTCAAGATTCAAAACAAAGTAAAACTGAATCAAAAATCAATACATCTCCAGGAGAGTTTCAATGAATCTGAACCGCGTATCCGGTATGGGACTACTGCTGACAACCGCCGCCCTCAGTGGTTTAGTGGTCGCTTGCTCATCAGGCGATAACGCTCAACAACCTCAACCCCAAGGCGAGAAAAGACTGACCCTCGTCTCCTATGCTGTGACTCAAAGTGCTTACGAAAAAATCATTCCCCAGTTCGTTGCGGAGTGGGAAGCCAAAACCGGGGAAAAGGTTGTCTTTGATCAAAGCTATGGCGGTTCAGGTTCTCAAGCCCGGGCGGTGATCGATGGTTTAAACGCGGATGTGGTGGCGTTGGCCCTCGCCCTCGATACCCAAAAAATCCAAGAAGCCGGACTCATCGAACCCGGTTGGGAACAAGAACTCCCCAATGAGTCTATCGTTCACAAGTCGGTTGTCGCCTTTGTACTTCGCGATCGCAATATTAACGTCAAAAGTTGGTCGGACTTAGCCCGTGATGATGTTTCATTAATTACTGCAAACCCAAAAACTTCGGGGGGTGCAAGATGGAACTTTATGGCATTTTGGGGGGTAATTACTCAAGCAGGCGGTAGCGAACAACAAGCCCAAAACTTCGTACAAAAAGTCTATCAACGAGTTCCTGTTCTTCCCAAAGATGCTCGGGCGGCGAGTGATGTTTTCTATAAACAAGGTCAAGGCGATGTTTTAATTAACTACGAAAATGAAGTAATTTTAGCCGCCCAAAAAGGTGATTCTCAACCTTACGTTGTGCCAACAGATTATAACATTTCTATTGATAATCCGGTCGCCGTTGTTGATGCAAATGTTGATAAAAATGACACCCGAGAAGTCGCCGAAGCTTTTGTTCAATATTTGTATACTCCCCAAGCTCAACGGGAATTTGCCAAAGTGGGTTTTCGTCCGATCAATCCTCAAATAGAAGCCGAATTTGCCAATCAATTTCCCAAAGTTCAAAACCTATTTACCGCTAAAGATTTAGGCGGTTGGGATGCGGTTCAAACTCAATTTTTTGCGGATGGTGCAATTTTCGATAATATTCAAGCTCAAATTGCTCAATCTCCCAAAAATTAGAAATTAATCCGGTTGTCTTCACTGAACAAATACAGAATTTGGTTATGAATTATTCAACTCAAGCCCCACCATCCAATTTATTTAGCCGCATTGTTTACCCCAACTTAGATCGAGTTTCTTTGCCTTGGACGGTAACAATTTTATCTTTAGTCTTGCTGTTATTGTTACCGATTACAGCATTACTGAGCAAATCTTTTTCGATAGGATTTAATGACTTTTGGCAAATTGCAACGACACCTGTTGCCATATCTGCTTATAACGTTACTTTCCTGACTGCTTTATTCGCAGGTTCAATTAATGGTGTGATGGGAACGTTAGTGGCTTGGGTATTAGTTCGTTACGATTTTCCCGGTAAAAAAATCGTTGATGCGGCGGTAGATTTACCCTTTGCACTGCCAACATCAGTCGCAGGTTTAGTGTTAGCAACCCTTTACAGCCCCCAAGGTTGGGTCGGACAATTTTTTGCCCCTTTTGGGATAAAAATTGCTTTCACTCGTTTAGGGGTGTTTGTAGCGATGATCTTTATTTCTTTACCGTTTGTGGTGAGAACTTTACAACCCGTTTTGCAAGAAATGGAACCAGAAATTGAACAAGCGGCTTGGAGTTTAGGGGCAACACCTTTGCAAACTTTTACTCGCGTATTATTGCCGCCTTTAATCCCTTCAATTTTAACCGGAGTTGCTTTAGGATTTGCTCGGGCTGTGGGTGAATATGGTTCTGTGGTGATTGTTTCTTCGGCTATTCCGTTTAAAGATTTAATTGCACCCGTGCTAATTTTTCAACGCCTAGAACAGTTCGATTATGAAGGGGCGGCTGTGATTGGAACGGTATTGTTAATGGTATCGTTAGTGATGTTATTTACCATCAATAGTTTGCAACGATGGGGAAATTTCAGTCACCAGTAATCAATTCCCAATACTATGCAAATTGAGAGAGAACCATGTTAAACCTTGTCAATTCGGAGTTTTCACGAATTCCAACCCTTCGGAAAATCAACATTAAAACGGTCTTAATTGCCATTGCATTAATCTATTTAGCACTGATTTTGTTTATTCCTGCTATTGCTGTTTTTTATGAAGCGTTTCATAGCGGAGTCGATAAATTTATTACGGCTGCAAGTGGTCGAGAATTTATCCATGCTGCACAAATGACGCTGATAATTGCCTCGATAGTTGTTCCCCTGTGTACTGTATTTGGAATTTGTGCAGCTTTGGTATTAGCTAGAAATAACTTTCCGGGACGAACGCTATTAATTAGTATCATTGATTTACCCTTCGCAATTTCTCCTGTTGTTGCGGGTTTAATGATTGTTTTGCTGTATGGAAGTAACGGTTGGTTTGCTGCGGTACTCAAGGCATTAAACATTCAAGTTTTGTTTTCACTTCCGGGAATGGTGATTGCTACATTATTTGTAACCTTGCCCTTTGTTGCCCGAGAATTGATTCCGGTTTTAGAAGAAATTGGCACCGAACAAGAAGAAGCAGCGGAGACTTTAGGCGCTAATCAATGGCAAACATTCTGGCGAGTTACCCTTCCGAATATTAAATGGGGATTACTTTACGGAGTATTGTTAACAAATGCGCGAGCGATGGGTGAATTTGGGGCGGTTGCTGTGGTTTCCGGCTTGATTTCTGGTCGCACATTAACCTTACCTTCTTTTGTCGAACAAGCCCACAAAAATTATCAAGATGAAGCCGCATTTGGAGCCGCAGCCGTTTTAGCCCTTTTAGCAGCAGTAACATTAGTGCTGAAAGAGATTTTAGAACGCCGCACCGAGCGGAAATTGAGTGCATAGTTTCATTTCCATACTTGTCCTAAATTAGTTCTTTCATTTGAGGTCAAAGCCATGAGTATTATCATTCAAAACGTTGGCAAACAGTTCGGTAACTTCCAAGCCCTGCACAACATCAACTTAGAAATCAAAACCGGAACATTAGTGGCTTTATTGGGGCCGTCTGGTTCGGGAAAATCAACCTTATTACGCACGATTGCCGGTTTAGAAAACCCCGATATCGGCAACATTATTATTAACGGTCAAAATACGACTCATCTGGATGTACGTCAGCGAAATATTGGGTTTGTTTTTCAACACTACGCTTTATTTAAGCATCTGACCGTTCGCCAAAATATCGCTTTTGGTTTAGAAATTCGCAAAAAATCCCACCATTTTATTAAACATCGGGTTGAAGAATTACTCGCTTTAATTCAATTGGAAGGGTTGGGAAATCGTTATCCCGCCCAACTGTCTGGAGGTCAACGTCAACGGGTGGCTTTAGCCCGGGCGTTAGCGGTACAACCGGAGGTTTTATTATTAGATGAACCCTTTGGGGCGTTGGATGCAAAAGTGCGTCAGGAGTTGCGAACTTGGCTGCGACATTTGCATGATGAGGTTCATATTACCAGCGTATTTGTGACTCACGACCAAGAAGAAGCGATGGCGGTTGCTGATGAAATTGTGGTGATGAATCAGGGTAAAATTGAACAAGTGGGAACCCCCGCAGATATTTATGACCGTCCGGCGACTCCCTTTGTAATGAATTTTATCGGGGCGGTAAATGTGGTTCCCCCTCATGTTTCTCTGGTGGCTGAACACACAACAGAAGTGTTACCTCATCCGGTCTTTATTCGTCCTCACGATATCGAAATATTACCTTTTCCGGCGATAGGAACAACTGCTGCTTCTATTCAACGCATTATCCATTTGGGTTGGGAAGTTCAAGTAGATTTAATCTTAGCTGACCATCATCAGCTTGTTGTTCATTTATCCCGCGAACAATTTACAAAACTTCACCTGAAAAAAGGTCAGCAGGTGTTTATTCAACCCAAACGGAGTTATCGAGGTGATACCTGCGAAGTGTTGTTAGAGAAGGCTTCTGCTTATTTGGCTTGACCCGTTTCCAGCTAAATTAATTGGCTTCTTAAAATTTATCTATCTTTTGATAGTTGCGGTAATTAACAACTATCAAAAGATAGACTTATAAAAAAATTGGAAGCATTTACTCTCCAAATCCAGTCGAGATTTAGCTTGTAGATTCAACTGCAAGTATTGATGTTTAAAACAATTTAATTTCTTGCCAAAATGCCACTCAAAAAATCAATAAGTGTGTTAATGTCTAACCGAAGAGTTAAAGATTGTAGACGCAAGAGTTCACAAACTGTCGAAATTATTGAATTCCATCAATTGAGGTATTCACGATTATGATTCAATCTCAGTCGTTAGCTTCCAGCTTAAGCTTGGGTTCCCGTCAGACAGAAGAATCAATTTCTACAGAAGCTTTAGGATTTTGGCAACAAATTCGTGAAGATTTGAAGGTTCACGAAGGAGATTGGACAAGACCCGGATTTCGAGCGGTCGCTGTTGCCCGGTTTGGGATGTGGAGAATGAAGATTAAATCAAAGCTGTTACGAGCGCCCTTGAGCATTTTTTATCGCTCTTTATATCGCCATGTTCGCAATGTTTACGGGATTGAATTACCCTACACAACCCAACTCGGACGACGGGTAATTATTGAACATCAAAGTGCGATTGTTATTCATGGTTATAGCCAAATTGGTGATGACTGTGTGATTCGTCAGGGTGTAACAATTGGTAATCGCTATTTACACCGTCCTTTAGAGGCGCCCAAATTAGGAAATCGAGTTAATATTGGTGCCGGGGCGAAAATTTTGGGTAATGTAACCATTGGCGATGATGTTTCTATTGGTGCCAATGCAGTTGTGCTTTGTGATGTTCCTACGGGTGCAACAGTTGTCGGAATTCCCGCTAAAATTATTAGCCGCCATGCCGAGGTGAAAAACCTGCAAAGTTGAAGAATGAACTCC
Source organism: Lyngbya sp. (assembly GCA_035285085.1). Classification (GTDB taxonomy): domain Bacteria; phylum Cyanobacteriota; class Cyanobacteriia; order Cyanobacteriales; family Microcoleaceae; genus Capilliphycus. The sequence goes on from JAYKHV010000099.1 coordinate 10,637, forward strand.
ATTCTCAATGTAGAATTCACCAATTATTAAAGGGAATTAGCAACTGGGAGTACAGAGTTTCTATTAAATTGGTGAATGCTGAATTATGAATTCGGAAAAAAGAATAACTGAAGAATGTCAAAAATCTTTGTACTCCCAGAATTCACTTCCCCTTCGTCATTAATCATTGAGAATTTTGTTGAATTATCATTTCTCTTATGGGTTTAATACCCCACCGTCTACACGGTGCTCAAAATTGTTTGGGGTTAGAATCCCCATGCAATTTTCGCTCCTGACTCCTGACTCCTGACTCGGTGACTCCTTCTTCAATGTTTTTTGGCTGTTCTATGAATATACTGGTTGTCATCTTAAATTATCGCACGCCTCAACTCACCATTAACTGTTTGCGGTCGCTAATTCCCGAGGTTCAATCTCACTCAAAAACTCGGGTTGTCGCCGTTGATAACTGTTCGGGAGACGGTTCGGTTCGTCAAATTCAAGACGCAATTAAAGCAGAAGGTTGGGGAAATTGGGCGTCACTTTTACCCTTAGATTATAATGGAGGATATGCCTTTGGAAATAATGCGGCGATTCGTCCGGCTTTACAATCTTCTGAACCCCCGGATTTTGTTTGGTTACTCAATCCCGATACGGAAGTTCGTCCGGGTGCAATGCAAGCTTTAATTGACTTTTTACAAACCCATCCTCAAATGGGAATTGTGGGAAGTCGCTTAGAACATCCTGACGGAATTCCTCAATGTTCAGCCTTTCGTTTTCAAACGTTGATGAGTCAATTTGAAACCGGATTAAGATTAGGATTAATTACTAAAATCTTATCCCGTTGGATGGTGGCGCCTCCGGTTTCTGAGTCGGCTTGTACAACTGACTGGGTTGCAGGGGCGAGTATGATGGTACGGCGCGAAGTTTTTGAAGAAATCGGCTTGTTAGATGAGGGATATTTCTTGTATTATGAAGATGAAGACTTTTGTTTGCAAGCCAAACGCGCCGGTTGGAATTGCGGCTATGAACCCCAAAGTCGGGTGATTCATTTAGTCGGACAAAGTTCGGGGATAACAGATACAAAAATTACCCCAAAACGTCGCCCCCAATATTGGTTTGATGCGCGACACCGCTATTATGTGAAAAACTACGGATGGCTGTATGCGGCTTGTGTAGATGCGGCTTGGATTGTGAGTTTAACGCTGTGGCGTTGGCGTCGAACAATAGAACGTAAACCGATTCTCGACCCGCCCCGTTTTCTATTAGATTCTATTCGCAATAGCGTATTTTTCTACTCGTTTCAAAATGTGAGAACAACCCAATCTTAATTAAAAATATTGAGGCGTAAATCCCAAAAACCCGGCTTCTCAATAAAAACCGGGTTTTTAATCGTTGACTAGACTAAACCGATAAGATAAAAATGCCCAACCCAATGGCAATAATACTAACAACAAAAGACCAGAAACGGTGATAACTATTAACCACAGTTCCACTTTCACTCGTTAACTGAGTCAAGTCCATCCAAGGCGCAACTCCCCGTCTGAACCAACCAACATTTGTAACTTTCATTCCGATTAAACTTTTCACCCGTTTCATTCCAAACAGAAAGTTTCCCAGACCGCCAAATCGAGATTTATAACGCAAATAAATCATCCCCGACGGGTCTTGCAATTTCAAATCGGAACCAAACGCATATCCGGCATCACCGCGACCAATTAATTGACCTTTTAACTGGGCGGGTTTTCCGCGTAACGGACTGGCGTAGGGGTCAGCCATCAAGCTTAATACATCGGTTTCCGGGGCATTTTTAAAGTTAGGATACATCACCAATGTCTTGATTAAAACACCCAAACCAAAGCCAAGAAGTGGGCCGGCTATAATCATGGATGGCATCGTATTCAACATCAAAAATCCGGCAACTATTCCCACAGTAATACCCAGGAGTTCGCCCATATACAGGAATAAATCCAGGATAAAATTCCCGTAGAGTCGTTGTTTGCTGAGTTGACGACCTTCGCCAATAATTCGACCCATATCAAACTCTATCGCGAGTCCCAATTGTTCGGCGTAGGTACTCAAAGCGCGAACCCGTTTTCCGGTTAAAGGATGGGTTGAATTTAACTCCATCCACCAACCCCAAGGGTTAAACATATCCCATAAAAACACTCGCCCTAGTTTACTCGTATCCGATGAAATTCGATAAGCCGTCCCGCTAGAAGTGGCGGCTTTTGCATCATAAATTCCTAAAGCCCGAGTTCCTTCGAGTAAGCGACTGGGTTCTTTTGCTTTTTGAGATTCTTCTACAATACCGTAAGCGATTTTAACTAACGCCCGTGATAAAGCGTTGGGGTTTCCTGTGGTTTCAGCCGCAAAATGATCGGCAAAATATTCGCGAGTTCGTGATAAATAGAGTAGAATATAACTACCGGCAATATAAAACACATAAGCCGCCAGTGCAACGGTACCAGCCATCTCTTTTACCTTGTCTCCTCCCCGTTGCAAACGTATGGTGAAAACATAGATTAAATAGGTGATTTGTACCAAGGTAGAAGCTAAGGTCATCACCGCAAAATCCCAATGAACAATATGACCGAGTTCGTGGGCGTAAACGGTGGCAATTTCCTCATCATCAAGATAGGTAAATAAACCTTCGCTGACAATTAAACGGGCTTGGTTGGGAAGGGAACCGTAGGTAAAAGCGGTGGGGTTTTGGTCGTCAATAATGCCCAAACGGGGTTGTTTGAGGTTTCTTTCTTGACAAACTCGTTGAATAACCGCAGCAGTTTCGGGACTTTTGGCATCAATATCGACTAAAGAAACCCAACGGGTTCCGTACAGCCATTTTTGGATTAAATCCATTAAATAGGGCGAAAATAAAAACGCCAAAACGTTAAAACCGATGGTGATACCAACTGCGATAATTAATCCTTGTGTGGGGTTAGGACTTTCGAGAATAAAAATTAAAGCCAGGGATAAAGCCAAAACCATACCAAATAGCAAAGTTATGGTTACGGCTGAAGCCCAGATGAGGTTTCCCCCGGCGGCAAATGCCAGTTTAACTCCCAAGTCTTGACTGCGTTTCCCCTGAGAAAAAGGTTGTTCTGAAGTATCCATATAGACTCTCCAATTCGCTCCGAATTCTATAGAAATGATTGTTCTTTCTATTGTCAGATTCGGAGGTTAATGATTCTGTGATAACATGGCTTTTAGAAAACTCACCCGAACTCTTTAGAAAGATTAAGAATTATTTGCAAAAATTTAATAATATAGCGCTAGGCAACGGGGAACAGGGAACAGGGAACAGGGAACAGGGAACAGGGAATAGGCAATAGGCAATATGCCTTCTTTAAAACAAACAGGTAGACATACGCCTACCTGAGAATCATAAGATTCAGTTGTCTTTTTTCAAGCGTTATCCGTGACAAACTGAGGAGATAATCGCAACAGCGCTACTCATCCAACTGTGGAGATTATCGCCGAAAGCGGTAACAATATTATGGGTTACAGGTAAGCTATCAATTACCATTCCGGTGCAGAGTAACATCATGTACAGGATGGAATATTTAAACAGAGAACGAGCTACTTTTTGATCTTCGGGAGATTGTAATAACTGCCAAGCTTTCTGAATAAAAATAGCCCCCAAACCCAACGCGGTCGCCGCATAAACCATACCGCTGGTGTGTAAAGGATAAACCAACATTAAGGTGAAAGGAATTAGGATTAAAGTGTAAATCCAAATTTGTTTGGCTGTGGGTTCATCTCCGGCGATAACGGGTAACATGGGAACGCCGACTTCTTTGTATTCATCGCGGATCATAATTGCTAATGCCCAGAAGTGGGGGGGAGTCCACAAAAAGATGATCAAAAATAGAAGCCAAGCCGCCCAAGATAAATCGCCCGTAACCGCAGCCCAACCAACTAGGGGAGGAATGGCACCGGCTGCACCGCCAATAACAATATTTTGAACGCTGTTCCGCTTTAACCAGTGGGTATAGATGCCAACGTAGAAGACAATACCCAACATTGCCAATACCGCCGCCAACAGGTTGGCAAACACCGTTAATAAGGTGAAGGAAAGAACCGCCAGGGTAATGGCAAAGAATAAAGCGTGACGGGGTTTAACTCGTCCGGAGGGAATCGGCCGCCAGCGGGTCCGTTCCATGATATAGTCGATGTCGCTGTCGTAGATACAGTTAATGGTATTTGCTGAACCTGCGGCAAAGGTACCGCTTGCCAGGGTAACAGCCAATAATAGGGGATCAACTTCTCCTTTGGCCGCCAACCACATTCCGGCGGCGGTGGTGATCAACAGGAGGAGAATAATTCTGGGTTTGGTGAGTTGATAGTAGCTCTGAACCACTTGTATCAGGTTTTCGTGGCGTCGAGTGGTGCTTGTGGTGATAATCTCTTGCATTGATTTACTCTTGTGAAGTGTTCTGCGATGGGGAGTGAGTTCATTCCCAGTGGGGATCGGCGATAATGCCTTGTGTACACGCTAAGTTTAGGAATGACTAACCGGGGTGTATGTATTGCTGGTTTTGTGGCTGTTGCGATCGCGAAAAGCAAGAACCGTTAAAGCAGTTAATATTCCCAGCAATGTGGCTGCAATGGCTTGATGAGTCACAGTCAGGGGTTCAACTTGGAGGTGCAAGTGAAAGGTTGCCACTCCGACAGCAATTTGAGCTATTACACAAATACCAGCCCAGTTCGATAAGTTTCGTAGCATTGGATGCAAAGCTGAAGTTCGCCAAGCCCAAACGACGACGGCTAACGTCGCAACGGTGGGAGGAACAACCCCCGCAATGTGGCTATTCATCACGGTACAGAGTTGGGAACCGCCGAAACATTGGTGTAATGCCCATTGAGACGCGACCAATCCGCCGATTAAACTTTGAAGATAAACTAAAATTGCTGCGGTTAAGCTGACCCAAGGCAGTTTTCCGACGTTTCCGGTGCCTTTGTAGGGCATCATGGAACAGCCGATGATCAGCAGGGTGGTAAAGAATAATAGGGCGGTTCCTAAATGGGCGGTTACGATGTCAAACCGTAAAAGTTCGGTAACGGTTAAGCCGCCGAGAATGCCTTGAAACACAATTAAACCCAGGGCAAAGGTCGCCGCCCAAGGCAGCCATTTGGGTAATTCTTGCCGGTACCACCAGGATAAACCGCTCAGGGCGATCGCACCCAAACCGATGATCGCTGCATCTAGTCGATGAAACCACTCTAGAAACACTTGTAAGTTCATTTGAGCGGTGGGGACTAACGTGCCGTAACACAGCGGCCAGTCGGGACAAGCCAGACCTGCGTTCATTACTCGGGTGGCGCTGCCGATCGCCATTAAAATCAAAGTGGCGATACAGAGTTTCCACACCAGGCGACGAATGCGATCGCCAGGGGGGATTTGAGTAGAAATACTTTGGTTTTGAAGGACAGTATTAGCCATGAATTCTGTCTATGCTTGAATTGACGATGAATATTTGAGTTGAACCTCAAAGGTGGTGTTGTTGACCACAAAACACCTTGGAGGACTCTCAAGGTTAACGGATTGATTTTGCCATTGGTCTTTATTCCCGATACCCCATCGACCGATCACTCATCATTAAATCTCTAGTCTTGATTCACGGTTCTACTGATCTACCTTAGCGATACAATCGGCAGATAGACAGACTTTTACAAAGTTTTCGGATTTGATTTTTTTGTTAAGTTATGTGAACTCCCACCCAAAAATTTTTAAGGAAAATGTTACTTTGAATTCAGAAAAGCCATGAGGTTTGTACTATCAGGTTGCCCCGTGATTGAGGTTAGCCGGAATCCTGAAGAAAAGTCTAAGAATTAAGTAAAGAAGACAGCTTGTCTTGGTGATTTGCTATACCTTATAAGAGAGAGGTTTCAGGTTAAATAATTGAACAGATTTTGCCATTGATTGTATTCTTGTCATCCCAATTTCTACTCGACCCCAAACCTAAAATCATCATTCACGGTAGACAAAATTGCATCGCAAATCTCTAGTAAACCCACAAGGGAGTGCGAAACGAAGGAGGTATCAAAGTGAACATTCCCGGTTCAATCTTAACCATGCTGTTTGGGATCGCGATCACCCTGATCAGCCTCTGGTACGGTCAAAATAACGGTCTGATGCCTGTCGCCGCATCAGCAGAAGCCTCAGATGTCGATAGCTTATTTACCGTAATGCTAACGATTTCTTTTGGCTTAACCCTGCTGGTGCAGGCAGTTCTGATCATTGCATTTTTTAGATTTCGCCGTCGTCCCGGCGATAACAGCGATGGGCCGCCGATTCACGGCAACTTATCGCTGGAAATTCTCTGGACGGCGATTCCCGCTGTTACCGTATTAGCCGTTGGGATTTACAGTTTCGAGATCTACAACCAAATGGGCGGACTCGATCCGATGGTGTCCGGTCAACACACGATGGCAGCCCACGCTAAAATGCACGGCAGTGCGATCGCCGCGCCTCTACCGGGAGAAGATGACCCCATTCCCCAAGCCGAACGCTCTCAAATTGCTTTGGGAATTGGCGCCCGTCCCGATGAACTCGGCCAAAATGCGGATGTTGTCGTTGACGTGTCCGGGCTACAATTTGCCTGGTTATTCAACTACGCCGATAGCGGCGTGATGGCGGGTGAACTGCACGTTCCGGTCGGTCAAGATGTACAACTCAACATCACCGCCCAAGATGTGATTCACGCTTTCTGGATACCGGAACTGCGTCTGAAACAAGATGCGATCCCCGGTATGACGACAGAATTGCGGTTCACAACCACAAAAGTGGGAACCTACGCGGTGGTCTGCGCCGAACTCTGCGGAGGCTATCACGGCGGAATGAGAACCCAGATCGTGGTTCAGACGCCGGAAGAATATCAAGCCTGGGTTCAAGAAAATGCCATTGCTCAAAATCCCGACTTAGCGGAAACGTTAGCGTTGAAGCCTGAAGAAATGTCAGATAGCGAGTTTCTCGCGCCCTACGGTGAAGAAATGGGCGTCTCGGAAGAACTCCTATCCCAACTTCACGAGCAAGTTCATCCCCAGTAACAACTTTGAGGTCAAAGGTGAAGTGAGATTTTGGCGTTAATTCTCCTCACCTAACCCCTCAAACCCCACAAACATTGCTCGCCAATTTCGACCAGAAATTATCACTCAATTCCCCCTCTAGGATGGGTTTGTGAATTGTTGAATTCTCAAGTTCTGCTCAAAACAGATACCTGGGAGAAAAAACGGATTAAGTGATTGCGTCGAAGCAGAAATAACTGCGGAGCGAATTATACAGGTAATCCGTTACAACCACTTTCTATCCGTTTTCATCTTTTTTTTTGCTATGACACAAGCACAGTTAGATGTAACTGCCAATGTCCCTGAATCTCACGGTCATCAGGAAAGACACTGGCGAGACTTCTTCGGTTTCAGTACCGATCACAAAGTTATTGGAATTCAATACCTCGTCACCGCCTTCGCCTTTTTCCTGATTGGCGGTGTGATGGCGGGAGTGGTTCGCACCGAACTGGCCACCCCCGATCCGGACTTTGTAACCCCGGAAATGTACAACAGCCTGTTCACCCTGCACGGAACGATCATGATCTTCCTGTGGATCGTGCCTGCGGGTGCGGGTTTTGCCAACTATCTGATCCCCCTGATGATCGGGGCGAAAGATATGGCGTTTCCGAAACTAAACGCCGTCGCCTTCTGGCTGGTTCCCCCTTCGGGAATCTTGCTGTTGCTGAGTTTGTTTATTGAACACGGCCCCCAAGCGGGTTGGACATCTTATCCCCCTTTAAGTTTGGTTTCGGGTAAAGTCGGCCAAGAACTCTGGATTATGAGCGTTCTACTGGCTGGAACCGCTTCGATCTTGGGTGGGCTGAATTTCTCGATCACCATCTTCAAAATGCGGATTCCCAGCATGGGCTTATACGATATGCCCCTGATGTGCTGGGCGATGATCGCGGTTTCCGCATTAATCTTACTCTCAACCCCTGTACTAGCAGGTGCGTTGGTGCTGCTGTCGTTTGACTTACTCGCCGGAACCAACTTCTTTAACCCGGCCGGTGGAGGCGACCCGGTGGTTTACCAACATTTATTCTGGTTCTACTCCCACCCGGCGGTTTACATCATGGTTCTGCCCTTCTTTGGGGTGATCTCCGATGTAATTCCGGTTCACGCCCGCAAGCCGATTTTTGGTTATCATGCGATCGCATTTTCCAGCTTGGCGATTAGCTTCTTGGGCTTAATCGTTTGGGCGCACCATATGTTTACCAGCGGCACTCCGGGCTGGTTGCGGATGTTCTTTATGATCGCCACGATGATCATCGCGGTTCCCACCGGAATTAAAGTATTTGGTTGGTTGGCGACCATTTGGGGCGGTAAACTGCGCCTCAACAGTGCGATGCTGTTTGCAATGGGTTTCCTGTCTACCTTCGTGATTGCGGGTGTAGCGGGAATCATGTTGGCTTCTGTTCCCTTTGACATTCACGTTCACGACAGCTACTTTGTAGTGGCTCACTTCCACTATGTTCTGTTTGGCGGGGCGGTATTTGCCATCTATTCGGGTATTTATCATTGGTATCCGAAAATGGTAGGACGGATGCTCAACGAACCTCTGGGTATTGTTCACTTTGTCTTGACCTTTATCGGTACGACGTTAACCTTCTTACCGATGCACTATCTGGGCTTACAGGGAATGCCCCGTCGGGTTGCCATGTACGATCCCAAATATGCGGATGTGAACATGATCTGTACCATCGGAACTGCGGTTTTGGCTGTTTCTACCATTCCTTTCTTGATTAATGCGATTTGGAGTTGGTTCAAAGGCCCGAAAGCACCGGATAATCCTTGGGATGGACTGACTCTCGAATGGATGACGTCTTCTCCTCCTCCTATCGAGAACTTTGAAGGTACACCCGTTCTCAGAACCGGCCCCTACGACTATGGAATGAAGAAAACCCTTGCCATTCGCGAACGCTTAAAAATGGCGGGTAATGGTACGGCTCGGACGAAACCAGAAGGTGTTCCCCTCTCTGAAGCCAAGTCTTCTTCCTTCTTTGATGAGTAATAAGTGACTCTCAGGGTAGAACAATCAATGAGGGTTAGGACGGTGATTCGTTGTCAATTAGTTGTCAGTTCGTTAAATTGGCAGAACCAAACCAACGACTCTCGCCTAACCTCTCCCCCTGATAATTTTTGATTTGTAACCTAATTTGTCATAGAGATTCATGCAAGGTTCAACGGTTGACAACACAAAAACTGCTATGGGTTATCAAGCCCAAGAAATCCCCGCCCATAGCGAACACGAAGAACATCCCGATCTGCGTCTACTGGGCGTGATTGTCTTCCTGGTGGGTGAGAGTATGATCTTCTTGGGATTATTTTCCGCTTACCTGATTTTTAGGGCCGAATCACCGGTATGGCCCCCGGAGGGCATCGAACGGGAACTCTTACTTCCTGGAATTAATACCCTGATTCTGATTACCAGTAGCTTTGTGATGAACAAAGGCACCGCTGCGATCAAGAAAAATGATCAGGCGGGTTTGAGAACATGGTACATTATCACCGCCCTGATGGGGATTGCGTTCCTCGCGGGTCAGATTTTTGAATACAGCAATCTTGAATTTGGCTTGACGACCAATGTGTACGCCAGTTCTTTCTACGTGTTAACTGGGTTTCACGGAATGCACGTGACTTTCGGGGTGCTGTTAATTTTGGGTGTTCTCTTTCGGGGTCGCAAAGCGGGTCACTACACCAAGGAGTCTCACTTTGGTCCGGAAGCGGCAGAGATTTACTGGCACTTTGTTGATGTGATCTGGATTGTACTGTTTTTGTTGCTGTACATCCTCTAAATCCTGAGATCGTCTTGGTTTAATTTTGTTAGCCCCGGATGGGGTTTTTTTTGTAGATTCTCAAATAGACTTCAAAAACCCGTTTTCTCACAGAAAGCGGGTTTTTTGCTCATATCATCTCCGACTAATTAATCCAAAGTCCTGTAGGGGCGGGTTCATCCTAGATTTTGATGACCACTCCGAGATTGAATTAAACCCGCCCCACCCCCGTAAGACAATTAATCAACCCGAGATCAGATCAAGTTGTAATAAAATTGTAATTATCAAGATTACAAACGACTTTGGGAGTCAAAAATCGAATGAGATGCGAACTGTGTGAACGAGATTTACCCCAATTGACGGTGCATCACTTGGTTCCTCGTCAGAAAACCAAACGGAAAAAACTCGATCCCGGACCGACAGTGGAGATTTGTTCGGCTTGTCATCGTCAGATTCATCGCTTGTTTGACAATACTCGCCTCGCTAACGAACTGAATTCTTTAGATGCTTTGCGAAGTGAACCGCAAATGGCAAAATTCCTCGCTTGGGTGAGAAAACAAGATCCCCATAAACGGATCAGAGTTCGTTCCTGAGAAGCCAAAAATAACGGGATATTAGAGAAATAGGGGAAATCGCGATCGCCGATTTATTTAATTTGTCGGCAGGCGATTGATTTGTACAAACCAACAGGATAGACTGAATCATTACCCAAGACAATGAACTCCCGTTATCCAGCATTTTTCCCGATGCGGAAGAACAAATTACAATGAATCAAAACTTACTGAAGCAGGCGATTAACCGGGACGAAGTTTTTAATAAACTTCTACAAACTGAACTCAATCAGGGAGCGAATGCTAATCATTTAGCGTTTTTGGATCGAGGAATTGAAAACTCTCCCTATCAAAATGAAATTGATAATTACCCAACCTACCTGAAGCAGAAATCTATGATGTTTCGCTCCTATCCTCAACTTGGGCAAATTCCTGATATCGATCCGGATGCATTAGACTTTCTCCATGAAGAAATTACAGAAGCTTGTCTTTGTCTTGGTCGTTGGCATCAGGGAGAATTAAAAACGTTATGGATGGGAAAAAACGCTCTCAAAAAAGCTCAGTTTTGGAGTTCTACTAAGATTATACCAGCTTTAAATGTATTGAGTCAAGTCAATTCTAAGTTTCCCGATTCTGATGTGAAAAATTGGAGGATTCAAAATCCTGAAGATGAACAGGTCAAAGCGGGTTTTGATGCCATTGTCGAGGATATTGTTAGCTATGAAAAGCACATAGCGAGTTCTAATGCTTTATCGGCGATGTTAAAACGGTTTGAAACCCGAGAACAACTCCAGAAATGGTTGCAGAATATTACCGGAAATTATCAGTTAGAGTTTCAGGGGGATTATGGGGAAAATCCTTGGATTCTGAATCCGGAATTGGTTGATTTTGAAAAACAAGAGGTTTTACTCAAGGCGGTTCTTGAGACTTCCCCCGGCGAAAATTTGCTGACGGCTTATGATTTAACTCGGATTATTTCTATGATTGGTTGGCATTATTATTTAGATCCGAGTTTACAACTTCCGGGGATTACTTGGGATAGTCTTCAACCCATTATTCGGGGTTTGGGTAAAGATACGGCGAGATTTATTGATGTGGGTTTGGAGATGTTGGGGTTAGAAAAGGTGATTCGTTCTCCGGTGATTCTTTCTAAGTTGGGTCACGGACCAAGTTCATTCAGACAAACGATTGAAACCACCTATATGGCTTTGGTGCAGTTTGTTGATCCTTTACCCAAAGCAACCGGAAATTCCCCAAAGTTGCGCTCTGTGGCGATGACGCTACGGGGTGTTATTCCCATTCAAGATATGGAAAACTTTGATGATGAGTCAATTCGATTGGATGCGCGAATAGCAGCAGAAGTCACTGAAATTCTACGACGTGTGATGACTGAAGAACTTGATGAAGTTGTTTGAAAAGGCTAGAGATTTAACGTTCTCTCTATTGAAGAATCAGTTCAGTTGCGATTGTGATTGACAACAAGTTAGAATAGACAGGCGATGCTAAACCGATTTATAGCATCGTTGCAGACCGAAAAAACGGTTCTCCTCTTCTGCTGATTGTTTGTAAAACTCATCAACATTACAGGAGAGTTTCAGGGTGTAGGTTGGACAGATAATGAATGGATTGAGAACGATCTGAAGATTGTTCTTTTTGTCATCTCAATTCAATCAGTCTAGCCAGAGAGTTGGAGTTTCTGTAAACATTCAGCAGATTAAAACGTAACAATTATTATTGATTAATTTCAGGGTAGCATCAGAATATATGAAATCCGAGGAAAATATTTATGAATCCCGAAAATATAGGTAAAAATTATCGTTCTTTTAAAACGTTAGTGCGAATAGTCAGTCATTTCTGCGATGAATTTTCTTTAGTTTTTGCCTGTTGCAACTATCGAAATTTACGCGATAAAGTCATGGGAAGTTTGCGAAAAAAATGTTTAGTTGAAATTAAAGAAATTACCTTGGATGTAGAAACAAAGACTCTTTATACAAGCATTAAAAACAGCTTGGGTGACAAAAAACCTCATGCTTTAATGATTTTTGGATTGGAGTCTGTTAATAAGATTGAAGAAGTTTTAAAGGCAACTAATCAAATTAGAGAAGAGTTTACCCAGTTTAAATTTCCGTTGATTATCTGGATTGACGATCATCTTTTACAAATGATGATTCGCCTCGTTCCCGATTTTCACAGTTGGGGGACAACGGTTGAATTTGTGATTAGTAAAAAAGAACTTTTGAAGTTTATTAAGAAAACCACAGATGATGTATTCCAGATTGTTTCTGATGGTGGAGCGAGTATTTTTTTAGAAGATTCTAGCTTCCAGTTAGAAAAAGGTTCTCCGCTACGAAATGAACTTGAACTCACTCAAGAAGATGTACAAAAACGTAAGATTCAGCTTGATATTGAACTCGCAGCGAGTTTGGAGTTTGTATTGGGTCGCATCACCGATAATTATACAGAATCCGCTCGGAAACATTATGAGAAAAGTTTAGCATTATGGGAGAAAACCGAGAATTTAGAACGTTGGGGTTATCTTTTATTTTACCTCGGTTTTTGGTGGCACAGTCATGCAGTTTTCAACCACGCAGAACGAGAACCATCCTATCTAAAAGCAAAAAACTATTATCAGCAATCTCTAGAAAAATTTGAACAAGACCATCGTCCAGATTTAATCTCAAACTTTATTAATGCGTTAGCCTTGGCTTTATATCGTCTCAAACATTGGGATGAACTCGAAGAAGTTGCTAAAAAAGCAGTTGGCTTACATAAAATTTATTCTCATCCTTTTCGACAAGCGAGAGGCTATCATTTTCTTTCTGAAGTTGCTTTAGCAAAAGGAAACTGGAAAAAAGCAAAAAAAATGGCTGAAAAATCCCTAGATATTTTTAATTCAGAAATCGAGCAAAATTTAACTCAAATCTTGCATGAAGAAGTAACCTATTTAAGCTGGGAAAAGTCTTTTCATCAAGCGGGGTATTTATTTTCGCTCGGGAAAGCACAAAAAGAGTTAGGTGAAATTGAAGAAGGAATTACAACACTCAAATTAGCCATAGATATCGCTAAACCCGAATATGATCCGCAGCTTTATGTTGATATTTTAGATAGTCTACAGGAGTTGTACTTTCAAAGTAGTCAATATTTATTAGCGTTTGAAACCAAGCAAAAACGACGAGAAATTCAACAACAATTTGGATTAAGAGCCTTTATTGGAGCGGGTCGCCTGGTTCACAGTCAATCCATTAAAAATCCGGGTTTACCTTATGTCAAAAAACTTCAAAAAGTTAATCCAGAAATTGCTGCATCTGGACGGGTTAAAGATATTGAAAAATTAGTTAGACGTATTCGCTTAAACGACCGCAAATTGATTGTCATTCACGGACATTCTGGGGTGGGAAAAAGCTCAATTATCCAAGCGGGTTTAATTCCTGAACTGAATAATATTTTCGTCGAAGAACGTCGGGTTTTACCCGTATTACAACGATATTATACGAATTGGATTAAAACCTTAATTCAAGTTTTATTCGCGGCTTTTAAAAACATAAAATCGATTCAATTTAACCTCGATAATTGTCAAAATATTGACGATATTCAAGCCGAATTAAAAAAGATAAGTCTCCGCCATAATTTACTCATTGTTTTCATCTTCGATCAATTTGAAGAATTGTTTTTTGTTTGTAAGGAACCCGAGCAAAGAAAACAGTTTTATCAATTTATAAAATTTTGCTTAGATACTCCTTTTATTAAAGTGGTTCTTTCTTTGAGACAAGACTACTTACATTATTTGCTAGAGGGAAATCGTCTCAAATATTTTGAAGCGGTCAATGATAATATTCTCGATAAAAGCATTCTCTATCATATCGGAAACTTTTCACCAGACGAAGCGAAATGTGTAATTAATACCTTAACAGAAACAACCCAAATTATACCGGAAACGGCTTTAATTGATGAGTTGGTAAAAGATTTAGCTCAAGAATCAAATGAAGTGCGTCCCATTGAGTTACAAGTTGTTGGCGCCCAACTGCAAGCGATGGAAATTACAACCTTAGAACAATATCGCCAAGAAGGGCCAACTCGAAAACTGGTAGAAAAATATTTGGATGAAGTGATTCGTGAATGTGGTGCAGAAAATAAACAATTGGCGGAATTGGTGCTTTATTTGCTGACCGATGAAAACAACACTCGTCCTTTAAAAACCCGCTATGATTTAATTCGAGAACTCAAAGATTTAGCTCACTATCTCGAACAAAAAGTAGAGAATTTAGATACAGTCCTTCAAATATTTGTCGCATCTGGGATTATCTGTTTACTTCCAGAGATTCCCGTCGAACGTTATCAGTTGGTTCACGATTATTTAGTTTCTTTTATTCGCCAACAACGCAGTTCTGAAATTATCGATCAACTGAATCACGAACGAGAAAAACGGAAAAAAGCAGAAGCCCAACGTCAAGAAGCCGAAGAAAAACTGAATCAAGTTCTTCAACAAAGACTCAAAGAAGCTCAAGAAAATATTAAACGGAAGAAAAACCAGTTAATTGTATCGCTGGGTGCAAGTCTGGTTATGGCACTTCTAACATTTTCAAGCTTTTATCTTTGGCAAGAAACAAATCGTCAAAAAAGACAAGTGACCCTGGCTCAATTAACATCCGAGTATACCAATTTTATCTCAAAAAACTATCAAATTGAAGCTCTATTAAAGATGATCAGAGCCGGAAAATTGTTATCAAACAAAAATCCAGTTTCCGATTTTGAAAAAAAGACAGTAAGACAATTACAAGCTGCCGTTAATATTATTTTAGAACGCAACCGTCTAGAAGGAAAAGAAGGACATTTAGGTCCTGTTATTAGTGTCAATCTCAGTCCAAATGGTAAAATGGTCGCTTCGGCTGGAGACGATCAAAAAATAAAACTTTGGAAGTCAACGGGTGAATTCATTCAATCTCTAGAAGGACATGATGGTAAAGTTTGGTACGTTACATTCAGTCCTGATAGTAAAATTATTGCTTCGGCTAGTGAAGACAAAACAATAAAACTTTGGAAAGTAGATGGAACTTTGATCCGAACAATTCCAGCACACGAAGATGCTGTACAATGGTTGAGTTTTAGTCCAGATGGTCAACAAATTGCTTCAGCCAGTCGCGATCAAACCGTGAAAATTTGGACGGCTGAGGGAAGTTTAATTACGACTTTGAGAGGTCACAATAGTCCGGTTTTAAGTGTTAGTTTTAGCCCCGATGGTCAGCTTATTGCTTCGTCTAGCCAGGATGGAACGTTAATTCTTTGGAACCGTCAGGGTAATTTGATTAAAACCTTCAAGGCTCATAATCAGGATATTTGGAGTATTGCATTTAGTCCCGACAGTCAAACTATCGCCTCAGCGAGTACCGATCAAACGGTTAAGTTGTGGAGTCGTGACGGTCAACTTCTTAAAACTTTAGCTGAACATAAAAATCGGGTATTTAGTGTTAGTTATAGTCCGAATGGTCAATCGATCGCGACAGCCGACACCAATGGTACAATTATTTTTTGGAGTCGGGAAGGAATCTTAAAAACAACAATTCGAGGTCATCGAGATGCTGTTAATCAAGTTAGTTTTACTCCGGATAGTAAAATGCTTGTTTCAGCTAGCAAAGATAGTACCGTCAGAATGTGGAATCTTGATGGTATCCCACAAGTTTTTCAACCAACTGAAAAAGTTTATAATATGATTTTCAGTCCTGATGGTCAACTTCTAGCTTCTGTAAGCGATCAAAACCAAGTGATTCTCTGGAAAGCGCATCGGTGGGCTAAACAACAGCTACCTTACGGCTTGAGTAAGCAATTAAGTTTCACAGCCCATAGTGATTTTGTGTATAACATCAGTTTCAGTCCAGATGGTAAACTAATCGCCTCTGCTAGTAAGGATCAAACCGTAAAACTTTGGAATTTAAAGGGTGAAGTAATCAAAAACTTACCCCATAATGCTCCGGTTTGGACAGTTAAATTTAGTCCAGATGGAAAGTTAATTGCTACTGCTAGTGAGGATAAAATAGTACAGCTTTGGACTCGTGACGGAAAACTTCTGCACAGTTTGAAAGGACATCAAGACTCTATTAATGATTTGAATTTTAGTCCCGATAGTCAGCTTATTGCTTCGGCGAGTGATGATGGTACTATTATTCTTTGGAAACAAGATGGTACTCTTGTGAAAATTATAGAAGGAAATGGTAGTAAATTTACCTCGGTGAGTTTTAGTCCTTCTTCGGGTAAGAATCTCCTACTTGTTGCGGCAACAAACACGGGTTTAATTAAGCTGTGGACAGGTGAGGATATCCATTGGAAAGAATTGGATTGGGTTGATCTCTTACAAGAGAATCATCAGAATATTATTTATGATGTAAATTTTAGTTCGGACGGTGAAATTATTGCTTCTGCTAGTGAGGATCAGACGGTTAAGCTGTGGAATAATAATGGAATCTTTATTACAACGCTTCAAATTGGCTCTGCACCTATCTTCTCAGCAAGTTTTAGTCCGAATGGTCAGACTCTTGTTGCTAACGACTCTGCAAATCGAGTCATCTTTTGGAATATAGGTGATTTTACAAATGTCAACTATTTACTCAGGAAAGCCTGTTATCAGCTCGATGATTATTTAAACTTTAATCCCAAAGTTAATCAAGAAGATAAAATGCTTTGTAAAGATTATAAAAAAAACTTTTAAGATCGGATTAGATCTGATCTAATAGAAAATTATTTGCATAAAATAACTAAATATACCCACCTAAACTCTATCTTAAGTTAGGTGGGTAAAAAGATAACTTAATGTATAATAGGCTGCTATCTGCTCGATCCCTCTCGCATTGGTCTACTGGATTGACTTTCTCCTTTAGTATCTGCTGTAGCAAAACTTACTGTGTCAATCGTGGTATGTTTTTGCAGAAGATGATCTTTATCAGTCAAAACGAGATCGCTGTAGAAAAACTTTGATCTGTTCTCTATAGAATTTGACTGAATCGCTAAAGCTGGAACTGCACTGGCTGCTAATAGAGTAGTAACTCCTACACAGAATAACATTTTGTACGACATGATTAACTCCTTTTATCGGATTTAGGTTTTCGTTAAACATTTGCTTAAAACTCCCCGAGCTGACTTCTCAGACTGCAAGAAAATCAACTTTATTTTTAAAAATAAAAAGGGAGTAGAAAGCGGATTTAAAATTGTGTCTACTGCGAGAATATTTCTCTGCTCATTACAGTGAGATTTGAATGATTTCTCATCTCACTAAATATTACTAGACTGGACAGTTCACTTCCGGAAATCGAAGTCAATATGAGGAAGTTTTAAGAATGGGTTTCATCAATAAAGGCTGGGGAGCATCGTTAAAATTCCTTGCTCAAAGGTCTGGGTTTCTTTCTTTTATTGACCGGATATCGGATTAAGGGTTCCCGTTATACATGGCTGTATCATGTTCTTTACTCCTGTCTTACATCCCTAACAGTATGACATTTATACTACAAAAATAATACATGAGATTAACCCTTAAACAACGCAGTTTTTCTGCTCCTTTTAAGTTAATCATACCACAGAGTCTAGGGTGAGCGATCGCTCTCGATGTGACACTTGTCAAAGTTGCTGATTATAAGCTTTTTCTAATCTGAATCTCTCGATTTCTCCGACGGGTACTGTCGCTAAGTCTTGGAACTTTGTATGGCGCTGGGGTTCTAACTCTTGAATGCGCCGATTTGCCGCTACAAACTCCTCATGGTACATTTTCCATAATTCCGGGTTTTCACTCCGATCTGTGTTTTGCCACATATGCAAGGCTAAACTGCGACGCTTTCGACACAAAGCCAACTCCATCGATGCGATCGCCGCCCGAATTTGCAACGGTGTCCGTCTCAAATTTGCGATTGCTTTATCATCTAAATAAAGTAAATGATCGATTTGTTGCCAATCTTCTGGAAACTCTAACAAACGATCTTGCAATCTCGAAACTAAATCAATCGATGCGATGTCATTCGGTGAGTTTTCTTCTATTTCTAAAATTTTTCGCCACAACAAGCGATGGTGAGAAAAACTAAACTGTAAATTTCCGCTTTCTAACGCATCAAGAACAGCCTGACGAAACTCGGAACAATGCAAATAAATTCGCAAAAGTAACGCCTCGGCTTGTTCCAATAAATTCCGTTCCGTTAAAACCGGAAGTTCAATCTGAGAAGATTCTTCGGCTTTAAACTCATCCCGTCTTCGCAACTTTTGAAGCTGCTTTTGTAGGGTTTTCACCAAAAACGGAACTAACCGGGCTTCCCCTTGACTTAAAATTGCCGCACAGGATTGAATATATTGACTGCGCTGAACTTCACTTTCAATTTTATGCAACAATTTTACCATATTTTGCGCGATTTCTTGCGCTTCTACCACTTTGGTTAAATCTCGGTTGACCAACATTTGATTAATTTGCCAGTCAATCCAAAGCGGCGCATTTTCTAACAAATTTTGGTAATCTTCCGACGAAGAACTATATAAAAATTCATCGGCATCTTTGCCTTCGGGAAGATTCAAAATCCGCAGTTGTACCCTTCCCTGATAGGCTAGAGTTTCAATTTCTCCTATCGCCCGTTCTGCGGCTTTTGTACCCGCTTTATCCGCATCAAAATTGAGGATAATTTGTTTGGATTCAGTATAACGCAAAAGTTGCCGAACTTGAGTCAAACTCAAAGCCGTTCCCAACGCCGCAACTACATTATTAATTCCCGCAGCATGAAGGGCGATCACATCAAAATACCCCTCAACAACAACCGCTTTATCCTGTTGCGAAATTGCCGTTTTTGCCTTATCCAAACCAAATAAGGTTTTGCCTTTATCAAATAACTCCGTCTCTGGAGAATTCAAATACTTTGGCTGTTCATCCGATAACGTTCTCCCGCCAAACCCAATCACTCGCCCTTGAATATCGTGAATAGGAATCATTAAGCGATCGCGAAACCGATCATAATAACCATTCCCCTTTTTTCGAGGCAAAATTAATCCCGCTTGTTCAACTAAATGAACTGGAAAATGCTTTTGTTCGACCAAATAATCATAAAGCATTTCCCAACCTTTGGGGGCATAACCGAGTTGAAATTGTTGAATCGTTTCCGCACTTAACCGCCTTTTTTCGGTTAAATATTCCAACGCTTCTACACCTTGAGATTGAGACAAAGCGTGTTGATAAAAACTGGTTGCTATTGCTAAAATCTCATAAAGTTGTTCGCGCAGAGACAGCTTTTGTTGTAACTCTTGACGCTGTTCGGGAGACTCGGTTTTTACCGGAACCTGATAGCGACGGGCTAAATCTAAAACAACATCGGCGAATGTTGATTTATCCAACTCCATCAAGAATTTTATTGCATTTCCACCCGCCCCGCAGCCAAAACAATAATACATCTGTTTGCTGGTACTGACGGTAAAACTGGGGCTTTTTTCTTCGTGAAACGGACACAACCCCGCAAAATCTTTCCCCTGACGTTTGAGGACAACTCGTTCAGAAACGACATCGTAGATATCCGCCCTCTGCTTTACTTCTTCTATAGTGTCGGGATGGATGCGGGGAGTTGACATGGATGCTTGACAATAACCCTAGATTTTGCCCAAAGATTGTAAAGCTTATTGTGGCATATTTCTTCAAATTTGGCGAGAGATCTCTTGAAACCTTAACAACTAACGGGGAAAAATCCCTTGATTTTCCACAATCATCTTCACAGATGGTGACTCCGCCAGGGCGTAAACACCAGCGACCGTAATTTTAATCGCAATAGAACCTAAAACATTCGGACGTTCGCTGAGGAGTTCCCCTTGATATTTCGTCAAAATGGGGCGAATATTATCCAGTTGAGTTTCTGCTATTTCTTGAATTTCTTGGGGTGATTTTTGTGAGTTCTTTGAGTCAGTTTTCAGAAAAACAATAACTTGAATCATTTCCCGTGAGTTCAGACGAGATAACCGGGCTGCAAATTCTGAACTAATCTTCATAGAATTAAGGACATAAACTTCACCTGTTATTGTATTCGGTAATTCCGGAAATTGAATCAACCAAAGGAAAGGAAACATCGCAGATTTTAGTTAAAAAGATTGACCTCACCCCCTAACCCCCCCTCTCCTTTTTAAGGGGGATCAAGGGGGAAATAGTTTTTAATTCAAATCGGGGGTAAAGTCGCCAGAGTATAGATTATTTCAGGGCTTCTAACGCTTTTACAGGTTGAATTCGACCCCAACCCCAACGATTATCAGGGCGCATTTCTTCACCACCCGGATGATAAGCAGTTTCTTTGAGGGCTTGAATAATTGCACTCAATGGTGCTTTCGGACAAGCTGACATTAATAATGCAACGACTCCCGCCACATGAGGCGTCGCCATTGAAGTTCCATCCATGTAAGTATATTCATAAATTCCATTGGGTTGTTGAACCGGAGGAATACACGAATAAACCTGAGTTCCGGGTGCAGCAACATCGGGTTTTGTTACCCAACTGTTGGGCGCATCTTCCGGGAAAACTAAACTCGCCCCACTACTAAAAAATGCAATTCCAAATTCATCGTTGGGATACTTTTCTAACGCCCCAATTGAAAAGGCATTATAGGCACTTCCCGGTGAACTGCTATTGCCATGATTTTCGTTCCCAATGGCAACGACAGGTAACACATCAAATTGATTGATTAGCAGATCAAAAACTTCTGCAAATAGGGGTTCGTAGTACGAGAAACCCAGGGACATATTAATAATATTAGCACCTTTTTCAATCGACCAAGCCATCCCTTCAATTAAGGTTTGTAAAGTCGCATTTCCAATTAAAACACCACCCGCCAATAAATCCGCTTCCGGTGCCACACCAATCGAAACACCTTTATCGGTTTTTCCACCCGCAACGGTACCACAAACATGAGTTCCATGTTCTCCCGCATCAAAGTGAGGAGTCGCTTGAATTCGTCGTCCATGAGGATCGATAATAATAAAGTCTTTTACTCGATCTTTGAGGGCTGGATGATCGCTATAAACGCCCGTATCTAATACGGAAACTTTAACCCCTTTTCCTTTCGTTTTTTCCCACATTTTGGGAATTTCCAAAACTTGCAATCCCCAAGTCATTTTTTGCTTTTCTTCTTGGGTCATCAAGTCAGAATAATCGATTTGTTGGGGTTCAATCAGTCGGATTTTTTGGTTGGGAATAACTGCAACAATTTCCGGTTGTTCGGCAAGGGCAGGAAGGGTATTTTGACTGACTTCAACAGCAGCAACAGGTAATGCACCCGAACCGACTTTCGTAGCATTTAATGACTGACCCGTAGCATTTTGATATGAGGCTGCCACTTTAGCAACAACATCTGTGTTTTCTTGGCTTTGTTGTTGCATCACTTGCATCCGTCGTTCATCGCCCCGAGAGGGCATTTCTTCCGGCGGACGTTCGCTTTTGTAAATAACAATTGCATCCTGTTTACAGTCGGGGTCGATATTGCGTAAAAGGGGGGAAAAAGTCGGAGAAATTTTGGGGGTATTCATCGGGTTTCACTCCTGAATTTGTGAATTAAGTTCATACATTTGAAAGGTCAAAACATTCTTAGAGGCGCATGGCAATGCGCCCCTACTCATCAATGACAAAGCGCTATCCAAAGAGAAGCTTTTTTGCTTCTACAGGTGGGTTGGGAGTCGTTCCGGACATTTTGAAATTCTGTTGGAAATTATGAAGGATTGTTCAACGTTGCAATACAATCAATTTCAACCAATACATCCTTCGGTAAACGCGAAACTTCTACACAAGCCCGAGCGGGTGCATTCTCCGTCTCAAAATACTGCCCATAAACGCTATTGACTGCCGCAAAATCATTCATATCTTTCAGAAAAATAGTGGTTTTTACCACATCTGACCAACTCGCCTCCGCAGCCGTTAAAACCGCTTCTAAATTAGCCATAATTTGTTCGGTTTGTTTGGCAACATCTTCGAGATGAACAATTTGGTTGGTTGCGGGATCAATCGAGATTTGACCTGCTACAAATACCATCCCATTCGTAACTACAGCTTGATTGTAAGGGCCAACAGGAGCCGGGGCTTTATCTGTCCGAATAATTTGACGTGTCATCGGTTGAATTTGTGTCAGTTGAATTAAACTTGTATCCAGTTCATAGATTTCTCCATCGGGCATAACAGCCCCCAGAAATTCAGCATTTTCTAAGGTAGCACCGTAGAGGTTTGCATCGGTTAAATCCGCTCCAATTAAACTCGCCCTATTTAGATTAGCACGAATTAAATTCGCTCGATTCAGCTTAACAATTCTTAGGTTTGCACCTTCAAAACACGTTTCTCGGAGCAGTGCATTTTCGAGGTTTGCCCGATTTAGATTTACTCTCGCCAGATTTAATTTTGATAAATTAATCCCTGTTAGGTTCGCTTGTTGAAGTTTCGCCCCTTCTAAATTGGCATCTTGGAGTCGAGCATTACTCAGTTCTGCAAAACTTAAATCCGCTTCTAATAGAATTGTCCGAATTAAACTCGCATCTTGTAAGTTGGCTTTTTGTAGGTTTGCTCGGGTTAAATTCGTTTCGAGTAAATTTGCACCAGATAAATTTGCTTCTGATAAATTAGCCTCGGTTAAATCGGCTCGACTTAAATTCGCAACGACTTTATCATACCAACTCAAACTCGCCGAACTTAAATCCGCTTGCTGCAAATTTGCACTAATTAAATTCGCTGCATCTAAGTCTGCATTGTGAAAGTTTGCTTGTTGTAAATTAGCGTGATTTAAACTCGCTCCGGTTAAATTTGCTCCGGTTAAATTCGCCCCAGTTAAATTCGCTCCATGTAGCTTTGCTCGTCCTAAATCTGCCTCATTTAAAGTTGCATGAGAAAGAATAGCTTGACGTAAATCTCCTCGTAAATTAGCTGAAGTTAAATTCGCATTAGAAAGATTTGCCCGCATTAATTTTGTTTCGTTGAAATTGGCATCGGTGAGATCGGCATTTTGTAAGTTGATATCACTTAAATCTAGGCGATCTAAACTGACTCCGGTTAGTTCAACGCCTTGAAAATTTCGTTCCCCTTTGGTGTATCGTTCCAAAAGTTCGGTCGCATACATTATCGGTGTCTCCATCACCCAATAAGTTTTAGTTTACCGCCAAACTGTAAACACTCTTACATTTTTATTTTATATTAAGATTTCTGACCTCTCCCCCTTACCCCCTCTCCTAAAAGGCGAGGGGGAATTTTTCAGGTGATGAAATATCTAAAAGTATTAATTATTTTCCCTTTCAACTCAAATCTTTATTCTCGTTCCCTCTCGACCCCTCTATAATCTTCCCTACAAGGGGAGATACAATTGCTCCCTCTCCTCGTAGGAGAGGGCTGGGGAGAGGTAGGAGAGGGCGTTGCGGTGAGGTCAGGAGGGCTAGGGAGGACTCATAAAGAAAATTATTTAATCTAACGACTCAACGCCACACACTCAATTTGAACGAGGGCGTTTTGGGGAAGTTGAGACACCGCAACGCAAGCACAAATGGGAGCGGTGTCAGCATCGAAATAGTTTGCATAAATAGCGTTCATCGCTGCAAAATCATTCATGTTTTTTAAGAAGATTGTTGTTTTTACGACATCCGCCCAAGTTGCTCCTGCTTCGGTTAATATTATCTCTAAATTTGCCATAATTTGTTCGGTTTGTTTGCCGACATCTTCTTCGTGTAATATGCTATTTAGTCGCGGATCGATGCCAATTTGTCCGGCTACAAATATCATCCCATTCACAATAACGGCTTGATTTCGAGAGTTTGGCGGTTCGGGTGCTTTGTCTGTATGAATAATATTTTTACCTGTTATTTCTGTCTGTTGGCGCGATTCTTTTGTCTGTGTAGATTTAACTCGGTAACGTTCTCCATTCGGCATTATTGCATTTGTTAAATCTGCTCCTTCTAAGCTTGCATCATAGATATTTGCTTCAGTTAAGTCTGCTTTTTGTAGGTTCGCACCATCGAGTTGAGCAGAAATTAAATTTGCTGATTGCAGGTTTGATCTTTCTAGGTTAGCGTTTTTAAGATTAGATTTTTTGAGATTAACCTTCTCCAGATTTGCTCGTTCTAAGTCAGCCTCAGACAAATTAATTTCGGACAAGTCTACATTAGAAAAATTAACTAATTGTAAGTTTGTTCTTTGCAAATTTGCACCTTTAATTTTTACGCCTTGTAGGTTTGCACGACTCAGATTGGCTTGCTCTAAGTCGGCTTCAGTTAAGATTGCATTAGACAGATTAGTTCCAATTAAACTCGCTTCAATCAAAAATGCTTGACTCAGATTTGCAGAGGTTAAACTTGTATAATCTAGATTGGCTCTATCTAAGTTTGAACGAGTTAAATTAGAGCAAGCTAAATCTGCTCCACTTAAATCAGCTTCGGTTAAATCTGTCCCACTTAAATCAATAGATCCTCCCTGGATTTTAGCTAAATTTGCACCTCCTAGAAAGGCTTTACTTAGTTTTGTATAACTCAAATTTGCACCTGTTAAAGTCGCTTTGCTTAAATCGGCTCCTCTCAAGTCAGCACCATTTAAGTCAGCCCCACTTAGGTCTACTTCAGTTAAATCAAGTCCTGTCAGCACAGCTTTTTGAAAGTTTCGTTCTCCTTGAGCATATTTCTCTAACAGTTCTTTGGCTTCCATCTTATTTTCTCCTAATCCTTCCCAAATTATAAGCCCAAACGTTACGCTTAAAATCTTAAAAATTTACCCGAATATTTAACAGCATCCCCGGCAAATATATCAATAAAAATTGTTGTAGGTTGGGTTGAGGAACGAAACCCAACAATAAATTCTTACAAAAATTATGGGGATGTTGGGTTGCGCTTTCGCTTAAGCCAACCTACTTTTTTTAAGAAATCCTGTAGTTGCGCTTTCGCTTAAGCCAACCTACTTTTTTTAGATAAAATTAAGAATTCCAGGCGATCGCCGTCCGAAAAAATACAGTTGGGTTACAAGTTATGATAGTAATTTACACTTGAACTGTTACAGGAAATTCTAACTATGGCGAAAAATGAAACCCGCAACGAAGCCGAAGTCCGTTCGCGAAAAGTAGACGACTTGCGATCGCTGGGAATAGACCCCTACCCCAGTCAGTCCTTTGCGCGAACCCACACCACCGAAGCGATCAAAGACCTATTCTCCCAACCCGGAAACGAACTCGCAGACGGGGAAACAGACCCCGAAAACCGTCCGCTTAAAGTCTGCGGTCGCATCACCTTCAAACGCGATAGTGGAAGTATTGGCTTCATTGGGTTAACCGATGAGTCGGGAACCATTCAACTGAAAATCGAGAAAAAACTCGTCACCGGAGAAGCGGGAGGATTATCTTTTAATCAGATCAAAAAATTATTAGATACCGGAGATTTTGTCGGCGCCGAAGGAATTGGTTGTCGCACAAACCGGGGCGAACTTTCGGTACAAGTTGAACGGTTAGATGTGCTTTCAAAAGCAACTATTCCCTTTCCCGACTCCTATTATGGCGTCAACGATCCCGAAATTTGTCGGCGTCATCGCGAGTTAGGATTGGTCAGCAACCCCGAATCTTTTGCTACCTTTAAACTTCGCAGTCGCATTCTTAGAAGTATGCGAACTTATCTCTGGAATGCGAACTTTGATGAAATCGAAACCCCGGTTTTACAAGCAATTTATGGGGGTGCTGCGGCTCGTCCGTTTATCACCCATCACAACGCTTTGGATATCGATTTGTATCTGCGAATTGCGACAGAATTGTTCTTAAAACGGGCAGTTTGTGGCGGTTTTGAACGGGTATTTGAAGTTGGGCGAGTGTTTAGAAATGAAGGGATTGATAGCACTCACAACCCCGAATTTACCTCGATAGAAGCCTATCAAGCCTATGCCGATTATTTTGACTTGATGACGTTGGTAGAAGATTTAATCTGTGCGATCGCAAAAGATGTCTTGGGCGATGTCAGCGAAGTAGATTATCTCGATGATAAAATTAGCTTAGAGCGGAAATATGACTACACGGATATTTATCCCAGTTTCACCGGAAAGCATTGGAAAGTGCAAACAATGGTGGAAGCCGTCCGCGAAAAAACAGGCTTAGATTTCGACACGTTGGACTTGGGAGAAGCGATAAAAGGCGCCGAAGAATTGGGTTTAAATCCCTCAAAACTGCACACTCAAACTTTAGGATATTTGTTGTATGCGGTGTTCGATCAAAAGGTAGAATCTACGTTGATGGAACCGACTTTTATTATTGATTTTCCCGTTGAAGTCAGCCCTTTAGCCAAGCGTCATCGTTCTAAACCGGGTTTTGTCGAACGGTTTGAATTATTTATTCATGGCACCGAATATTCTAACGGATTTTCTGAGTTAAATGATCCGGTTGATCAACGCAAACGGTTTGAAGAACAACTCGCTCAAAAAAATGCGGGAGATGAAGAAGCGCACCCGATGGATGAAGATTTTATTCAGGCGTTATCATTAGGAATGCCAACTTGTGGGGGGATGGGAATTGGTGTAGATCGGCTGGTAATGTTGTTAACCAATACTCAAAGTATTCGGGATGTAATTATGTTCCCAACCATGCGCTCAACCTTGAAAGAGTCTTGATTTTTTTCTAATAAAATAGTAGGATGGGTATTGCCCATCTTACTTAGATTCAGAGCGCTCGTTCACCAATGACAAACTTATTTGTCATGTTGAGTGAAAGGAAACATCTGATTTAGATTCTTCACGGAGTTGAGAATGACAAACTTATTTGTCATGTTGAGTGAAACGAAACATCTCCATCTGAAGTTAGATTTTATCGAAAATTTACAGAGATACCCTGAAAGCTTTACATAATCCTCTATAATTTTTTTGAGGTGGATGTTAAATTACCTAACATCAATATTTTTCAATTCAATCAGAGTGTAATCTATGTCTCGCATCTACTCTTATAATCTCGCCTTCAGCACTTCTTTATTAAGTGTGTTGACTTTAGTAACCGTGGGAACTGTTCCGGTTCAAGCCGCTAGCTTTGATTCTCATTTTAATCAAATCTTTGTTTTTAGTGATAGTCTTTCCGATCCGGGTAATCTTTTTAAAATTACCTCTAATTACACCGAAATTCCCGTTCCTGAAAGTCCTTTTTCTTATGAAGGGCGGTTCTCAGATGGGCCGATTTGGGTAGAGTATTTTACCCCAAAATTCGGCTTAAATTTAACTCCCGTTACGAGTCCGATACAGTCTGAGGATGGTACTAATTTTGCAATAGGAGGGGCGACATCAGGCGATAACAATACGATTAATGTTCTCCGACCCGATATTTCCGAACCCCTTCCAGGATTAACTCAACAACTCAATTATTTCATCGAACCGTTATTAGCAACAAATCAATCGGCCAATTCAGAAGCACTTTATGTAGTTTGGGCGGGTGCAAATGATTATGTTCGCAATTTTCTTCTCGGTCTAGATAGCGATCCGACAATACCCGTTAATAATATATCCAATGCGGTACAATCGCTTTATGATGTTGGCGCCCGGAATTTTTTACTGTTAAATATACCCGGTTTGGGGAATACTCCATTCGCTTTAAATTTCGGTTTACAGCAACCTTTGAACGAGTTAACTGCGGCTCATAATTTTTTATTAAATTCAGCAGTAGACGGCTTAAATGAGTCTTTACCAGAGGCTAATATTACCTTAGTTGATGTTAACGCTATATTTAACAACATTCTGGAAAATCCTGGTGAATTTGGGTATACGAATGTTACAGATAGTTGGATTAATGCAGTCACCGCTTGTTTGCAGGTTAACTGTGAAGAACTTCCCAATCCCGATGAGTATATATTCTGGGATTTAATTCATCCAACAACAGCAACTCACGAAATTATTGCAGATGTAGCTTATTCTACAGTACAATCGCAATTTCCCAAAGTTCCAGAACCGACATCAACACTGGCGTTGACTATGTTGGGTTTAGGATTTTTATTCAATCAAATTTCATCTCATCGCCGCAAAAATTGAAGCGTAACTGGCGAATCTGCGGAGAAGCGTTCAAATAATCGGTGAAGAGTGAGTAATGAGAACTTAAAGGTGCGTTAGGTTAACGCACCTATAGAAGTTGGAACTTCCCAGTTAATAAAAAGGAGAGAGCGAAGCCAGATTTTCTTACAAAATCGAGGGTTATTCATACTAGAGGGAAATGCGTGAGAAGCGAAACTCTATCAACCGATTAAACCATTGTTTAGGATCATTCTCTCTTCCCGATGGAAAAGATTAAATCTGGAATTTAATTCCTGATTAGGATTTAAACACGACCAAAGTAAACCTATGGAATTAAATCGGCTTTTCTTGTTGATAGCAGCCAAGGTTTTTGAGAGTAAGAACTCAAATTTTACCAATGAGATGAGCGACTTAATCAAACCCGATCAGTTGATTTTGTGTGATGTTTGGGTGTGAAGTTTACAGCCTCCTGGGTTAGTAATTAGGGAGAAGAATCAACTTCTTCTGCGGTTTCCTCAGAACTCGGTAAAGGAATGATATCATCAATTTGACGAATCAATTCCACAAGAGCGTTGGCTAATCGAGCGGCTACAACAGTGCCTTCAAACTCAAATTCTGGCTCTCTAAGTGCTTGTACTAACATTCGTTTTCCGGTTTCGGTCAAAGAAACCATAGGCACTTGATTTTCCTTTTCTATTCGGATGGCGCCAGCGGTTTTGAGTTCATCATAAAGCCCCTGATAAATACCGACTTTTTTGCCTTGACGTTTTTGCTTTACCTTGCTGGTGAGTTCGCTTTTCTTAACCTTGGCTTCAATTCCTCCTAACGCCCACAATGTTAAAAGCAAGCGAGTTCTTGCCTTGGCATCTGCTTCACCTGTTACCGAATTTGCTGTCTCGTTATAAGTCATTGTTGACATACCAATCACTTCGGAACACGAAAATACCATCAGATTGTACACCAGAATATAAACTCTCAAGTTGGCGGATTGGGGGTGGCTCTGGAGACGAGACCGCTCGATGTTTCCAGATGCCAAAAAAAGTGATCAATCCGTCAACGATTAAGACTTCATAACTGATTGAGTTGATTTGCTTAAACCCTGTCAGGATTAATATTAACGAATGGCACACTAGAAATGATATATTGTGTATCCGACCAACACCGCCATCATGCC
This sequence comes from Lyngbya sp., assembly GCA_035285085.1. GTDB lineage: Bacteria > Cyanobacteriota > Cyanobacteriia > Cyanobacteriales > Microcoleaceae > Capilliphycus. Next base: position 40,131 of record JAYKHV010000099.1, read on the forward strand.
ACTGCCGAACCAGGAACCTCAATTAATCGAGCTTAAACAGCGTTTGAGTGAGATTAACGATATTGAATCGGTGGTTTCCCTACTCCATTGGGATCAAGCCACCTATATGCCCAGCGGGGGCGCCGCCGCTAGAGGACGTCAAATCGCCACCCTCAAACAGATTGCTCACGAAAAGTTTACCGATCCGGCCCTCGGACAACTGTTGGAAGATTTGCGTCCCTACGAAGCCTCTGTTCCCCTGGATTCTCTAGCCGCGAGTTTAATACGCATTACTCGCCGAGATTATCAACGGGCGATTCGAGTTCCATCGGAATTTATGGCAAGGCTATCTCAGCATCAAGCCGCCTCCTATGAAGCCTGGTCACAAGCTCGTCCAGCGAATGATTTTGCCAAAGTACAGCCCTATTTAGAGAAAACTTTAGATTTATCTCGGGAACTGGCAAGTTTTTATAGCGATCGCCAACATATCGCCGATCCGTTAATCGAGCGGAATGACTATGGCCTGAGCGTTGCCCTGATTAAACCGATTTTTCAGCAGTTGCGACAACAGCTTATTCCCCTCGTTTCGGCGATCGCCGCCGCACCTGCGGTTGATGATTCCTGTCTGCATCAGTTTTTTTCCGAACCCGAGCAACTCAGCTTTATCAAAGGGGTGATTTTTCGTTTGGGTTATGACTTTAACCGAGGACGTCAAGACAAAACCTTACATCCCTTTGCGGCTAAGTTTTCTATTGGGGATGTGCGAATTACCACCCGAGTTTATGAACATCACCTCGATCAAGCCTTATTTAGCAGTATCCATGAAATGGGTCATGCGTTGTACGAACAAGGACTTGCACCAGAATTAGAAGCAACACCGCTCGCGAGGGGAACCTCTTTTAGCGTCCATGAAAGTCAGTCGCGGTTATGGGAAAATTTAGTCGGTCGCAGTCGAGGGTTTTGGGAGTGGTTTTATCCCCAACTCCAAGGAACATTTATTCGTCAGTTAGCACAAATTTCCACCGAGCAATTTTATCGGGCTATCAATAAAGTACAACCGTCTTTAATTCGCACCGATGCCGATGAAGTCACCTACAATCTACACGTGATGATTCGCTTCGATCTGGAGTTGGCAATGTTAGAAGGAACTCTGAGCGTGGGGGATTTGCCAGAAGCCTGGAACGAACGATATCGTACCGATTTGGGTCTTGTTCCCTCAAATGATGCCAACGGCGTTTTACAAGATGTTCACTGGTATATTGGCTTAATTGGGGGAATGTTTCACGGCTATACATTGGGGAACTTGATCGGCGCTCAGTTTTATGAAGCCGCAATTGACAACGATCCGGAAATTCCCGTTGAGATCGAACGCGGAAACTTTCAACGCTTGCACGATTGGCTCAAACATCACATTTATCAGCATGGCCGCAAGTTTACCACCCAAGAACTGCTAGAACGGGTTACAGGCCAGGGGTTAAGTCTCGATCCCTTTCTCAATTACATTCGCAACAAATACGGATATATTTACAATCTGAAATTGTAGAATTTTACGTTTTGTAATTAAAAATCCTTTCCGGTACACCCCTCGATGATTTTGCAAATAGACTTGAATATATCTTCTATCTTTTACCCGATTTCACTATCGGAGGTAGATGATAAAATTCATATCATGTGTATTCCGCTCTGTACATCAGCTACCAATAAAGTTCACCCATAACCTGTCATGTTTATCAAAAATGCTATCCTAGCCAGCTCACTGATTGTAGCTGTTTTCGGGTTTAATTCCACAGCGAAGGCAACCTCCGACCTCAAAACCGATCTCCCCACGAAAGACTTCAGTTTCAGTGAAGAAGTACAAATTCCCCAACGACGCTCGACCGAGGGGATTCCTGCTCAACCTAGCCCAGATGGTCTATTTTCAGATCCGTTTTATGAAGCTTCGCCTCAACCGCTCCGACGCTATACTTTAGAACCTGGAACCCGAGGCTCCCAGGTGACAGGCTTACAACAGCGTCTACAAGTTCATGGTTTTGATCCCGGTCGGATTGATAGTGTATTCGGCCCCCGTACAGAACAGGCCGTTAGAGCCTTCCAGCAAGCCCGAGGAATAGAAGTTAATGGTATCGTTAATCGCGAAACCTGGCAACATCTCGAAGCCAATCCTCAGCCCGTAGCGGTCGCCGCCCCTGTCGAAGTGTTGAGCAAGGGAACCAAAGGCTCGAAGGTGATCACCCTGCAAACCCGTTTACAGGTCAAAGGATACGATCCGGGTCCGGTTGATGGCGTCTTTGGTAGTCGCACTCAAGCCGCCGTCATTGCCTATCAACAGGCTAAAGGTTTAGAAGGTGATGGGGTCGTCGATGAAGAAACTTGGACCGCCTTGAGTCAGGAGTGGCGTTAATCGGTTCAGCGTCGCAAATCAGCGTTACCCCGAATCCTTGGACTTCTAGATTGAACTGGGCATTGCAGCGAGAGCGTTATCAATGCTCGATTAATCTTGTTTGTGGGCGAATTAGGGCGGTACATCGCCGCCCTTGCTCGAATCGCTTAAAATGACTGACGAAGCAAGTTAATTCCGCCTTTGACCGCTTCGTAACCAAACACGAGAATTAGGCCGGTCAGGGTCGCTCCCATTACACACAGCACCAATCCCCCCAAACTAATTGCACCATCATCATCGAGTAAACCAAACCCGGTGACAAAAATCCCAATAGCAGGTAAGGTATTGGTTCCCGGAATCGGAATCATCATCGAAATTGCCATCAACGCGATCGCCAATCCGATGATAATCCGACCGGGAAAACTGGTGCAAATAAAGCTTAAACGGGGACGAGAAATTAACTCAATTTTCTGTAACCAGGGAATTCCCCCTTTTAAAAAACCCTGCACGGTTTTCAGGTCGATGGGACGGTTGAGCCATCCTTGCGGAAACCAAGGTCGTTTCGCCCCAACGAGAAGCTGAACCGCCAAAAGAAACAACAAAATCCCAAAGGGAACCGAATAACCCGGTGCCGGAATGGGTAAAGCCGAAGGTAAAGACAATATAACAAACAAAAACCCAAAGACCCGTTCGCCAGCGATATCAAGAATATCAGCCAGGGTCACTTGAGGTTTGCGTTCTTGATCAAAGAAGTAACGTTGCAGTTCAACAGAGAGTTTAGACACAGGTATTGGAAAAGGGAAGGTTTTTTCAGTGAACAGTTATGCAGTGATCAGTGACCAGTGTTTTCAGTTATCCGTTTTACAGTAGCCCGTGACCAGCGTTTTCAGTTATCAGTTTTACAGTAGCCCGTGACCAGTTTTTTCAGTTATGCAGTTATCAGTGACCAGTTTTTTCAGTTTTCAGTTATGCAGTTATCAGTGACCTGCATTTTCATCGGTTAATATTTACCGCACCCTTTTCCTGTTGACTGATAACTGGTTACTGATCACTGATCACTGATCACTGGTTACTGGTCACTGGTCACTGATCACTGATCACTGATCACTGGTCACTGCTCACTGGTCACTGAAAACTGTTGACTGGTCACTGGTCACTGAAAACTGGTCACTGAAAACTGGTCACTGTTTTAGGTACCGGACGTCCAAGAGTTGCTGTACTCAATTTGTTCGTCGGTGAGGGTATCGATGTTAATCCCCATTGCCTTCAGTTTCAGTCGGGCAATTTCCTGATCAACATCGGTAGGAATAGAGTATAAACCGGGTTCGAGTTTGCCTTTATTCTTCACCAGATACTCGCAAGCGAGGGCTTGGTTGGCAAAACTCATATCCATTACCGCACTGGGATGACCCTCAGCAGCGGCCAAATTAATCAGTCGTCCTTCTCCGAGTACAATCACAGACTTACCATTTTGCAGCTTGTACTGTTGGGTGAAGTTGCGAACCTCTTTAACTTCGGTCGCTTTTTGGGCCAAGGACTTGAGATCAATTTCAATATCAAAGTGACCCGAATTACAAACCATCGCCCCGTCCTTCATCACATCAAAGTGTTCGGAGCGAATCACGTGTTTGTTTCCTGTTACCGTGATAAACAGATCGCCAATGGGAGCCGCTTGTTCCATCGGCATCACCCGGAAACCATCCATCACCGCTTCGATCGCACGTACCGGGTCAACTTCGGTGACAATCACGTTCGCACCCATGCCGCGAGCGCGGAGGGCGCACCCTTTACCACACCAGCCATAACCTGCAACAACGATATTCTTTCCGGCCAGCAGAATATTAGTCGCCCGCACGATACCATCGAGGGTAGACTGACCCGTACCATAACGGTTATCAAAGAAATGTTTGGTATCGGCGTCATTAACGTTCATCGCCGGGAAGGTCAACACGCCATCTTTGAGCATGGCCTTCAAGCGAACAATCCCTGTGGTGGTTTCTTCGGTAGTCCCAATCAGATCAGCTAACTGATGTTGGCGATTTTTCACCAACGTTGCCACCACATCACTCCCATCATCGATGATAATGTTGGGGCGATGATCCAGAGCGGTTTCAACGTGTCGCAAGTAGGTTTCTGTATCTTCTCCTTTGAGCGCAAAAACGGGAATCCCGTGATCGACGACTAGGCTCGCGGCAACATCATCCTGAGTGGACAGGGGGTTACTGGCAATTAAGATCGCATCAGCACCGCCTGCTTTGAGGGCGATCGCCAGATGAGCCGTTTCTGTGGTGACATGGCAGCAAGCAACCAAGCGGATACCCGCAAAGGGTTTTTCTTTAGCAAAGCGCTCTTGAATCAATCGCAGAACGGGCATTTCCCGTCCGGCCCAATCAATGCGCTGTTTTCCTTGAGTTGCCAAAGAGGGATCTTTAATTTCGTACTGAGTAGGGGCGGTTGTTGCAGCAGTCATGCAAATTTTCCTCGAAAAGATATATTTTTCCAACGTTGAGCCGTGACAGGAGGAATCGTCACAGCGGCTTTTCTTGCATCCCCAAGCTGTTTGTAGGGGAATCAACTTTTTGTTACCGCAGTTTAAATTTTGCAGTCCATAATACAGACTAACCTGAGTCTTGTCCGATTGGCTAGGGGGATCTCGCTTGGCAAACGAGTCTTGACGAGAGACAATAGAATCTTAAGTCCCTCTTAAGAATGGCTTGTGAACAACATCCGTACTGTATCTGATACTAAACGCGCTTTTTATAGCATTCACACTCGTCCGATCAACTCAGTTTACCGTCGGGTGATCGAAGAGTTGATGGTTGAAATGCACCTACTGTCGGTGAATGCGAATTTCCAATATGATCCCATTTATGCTTTGGGTGTCGTGACCGCTTTCGACCGTTTCATGGAAGGATATCTACCCGCATCCGATCAGGAGTCTATGTTCAATGCTTTGATTGGGGCATTACAAGATGATCCCCAACGCTATCGAGCCGAAGCCAATCGCTTGCAGGAATTCGCCCAAACCCTCTCCGTCAAGGAAATTTTGTCTTGGGCTGATGTTGCGGCGGCGGACTCCGAAGTCCATAACGACTTGCAGAGTTATTTTCAGAAAATTGCCACCCATTCCGAGTACAAATATAGTCGCCTGTTGGCAATTGGTCTATTTACCCTGGTCGAACAGGCCGATCCTCAAGTCCTTGAGGATAAGGAAGCAACCCAGAAAATTTTAGCTCAACTGGCATTGGGGCTAAACTTGCCTGAAGACAAACTGCAAAAGGATCTCGAACTCTATCGCAGCAATTTAGAAAAATTGATGCAAGCTCGTACCGTTATGGATGAACTGACTCAAGCCGAACGCAAACGGCGAGAACAGCGTGCTGCCAAACCCGCAGTCACTCCCACTCCTGATTCTGCACCGGAAGAGGTTTCTTCTGACTCCTAAAAGGGGGTTCTAATGACCTGGCTCGAAATTTTGAGGCTCGTAATTTTCAGCATAAGTTTTGAGCAAGGTGCTAATGTTGTCCAAGACCCCTACACCAGACAACTGTGCGAATACGGTTTTGTTTTGGGCAACTCGGTCTAAATTCAGATTGATCGCCTCTTTGACCTGACTGGAAATGAGATCGTAGAGTTCTTCTCTGGCTTTAGAACGCTGATATTGAGCGCCTTCTTCGGTTGTTGCATACAGAGGCGGGAGTCGGTTGAGCGCATAAGCAGCAATATCCCCAACATCGAGCGATTGTTCGTTACTATCCTCAATATCGGCTACACGGGCGATCGCTTCGCTGAGAACCAACTCTTCCATGACGTTGATAAACTGTTTGCGGGGTAGAACGACCACTTCACCCGTTAACAAGGCTCCCATGAGGCGATCGAGTGCCATGTACTCCTCGATAGATAATTCGGATGCGGTGTTGCAAATGCGTCCGACTTCAGCCTCCATAGAAGGGGTTAAGTAACCATCTTGTAAAGCTTGCTCAACAATTTTCTCAATACTCATAAGACCTTTACACTGAATCCCAGAACGGAATGAACTTAACATCTATATTTGTCTAACTCAGGAGAAACAGCAATACACGCCTCTCCGACATCTTGAGTCGGACAAATGTTCTTGATGATTTAGCTGTTTGTTGGGTGGGAGAGGCTGCAACGATGGGCTTGAGACATTTTCTGTCTGTTCTAGCACATTGGCTAAGAATAACATATTAACTCCCCTCTTCCCTATACAAAACGTCATAGCTTGACAACTCGTTTTCTGAGTGGACTTAATCCCCTTTCTGTACAATCAAGTAGGTGGGTTTGTAGTTGACAATAAAATTGGTCATTATCTCTCGTTCGGCGACGGTTGGTGTTGCTAAACAGCCTGCTGTTCCGGTTTGGGAGTTGTTTGCAAAGGTCGAAGGATCGTAGTGTATCCCAAACCCCCCTCGGTTGGTCTCAAAGGTCGGAGTAACCGGCGACCACACTCCCCCAAACTCTCCCGGTGCGTACTCCACATGACCCGGAATATCAAAGCTATACACCCCAAACGGGATCGGCGTTTGAGATCCGGGAATATCGTTCGGATCTTGTAATCCGACTCGACCTGATACACAGCGTATTCTATCAATTACCTGACCTTCACTATCGATTAATTCGGTTTGATATACTTTTAACCCTCCGGCTATTATCTCAGAGGTTTGACTCGCCACCACTTTGGCACCAGCTAGTCCGTAGGAAGTTGAGGAACGTTCTTCGGAAACCGGTAAAAAGGTGAGAAATTCCATCGCCACCCAACGATTTTGGCCAATCGAGACCCAATTCCAATTTCCCGCTTTAACCGGAGAACCTGTTACGGTCACTTTTGTACCATTAGCAAGGGTATCAATAATCTCACCATTGGGACGAGAACGAACATTTAAAACATCACCTGGGGTTTTGACAATTGCAGTCTCACTCATTAACATTTTCTCCTTTTAGAAATGGGAGTAACAAGACCTTATAAACCGGGTTGGTTGCTACTGCTTTTAGCTGAATTGCCTAGATCTAGGATGTCAGTTAAACCCGAGTTGGTAAAGGTTTAATCCAGAGCGCTGTAAAAAATACAGGTGTACCGCCAATTAATCCGATAATTAACCAACGATTAAAACGGCGACCTTTTTGTTTGGCAATTAAAGCGGCTATTCCACCCATTAAACAATGAAAAAAGAGTAAAAACAGAGTTAGACCCGGATCGATTTCAAAATTAAACATTAGGACAAATCGTGATCTACTTAAACGACACAGTAAGATTGAGCTTCAGCAGATGATAAGGTTTTCTAGAATAGCATAAATTGACCCAAAAATTCAATATCTGTTTTTTATATTTTGTAAATCAACTCAATTCTAAATGTAAAATTCATCGTTCATCATTCATCATTCATCATTCATAAAATTCCTAAAAACTCCAATCTAATTTTTTTGAAAAACTTAAATTTCCTGTTAGGGTTTTGTGGAGAATAATTTCATTAACAAACGGTTTGGCTTCTCCCCGATGCTGCAAATTCCAAGCCGCGTATAAACTCGGAGTATAGCGATCATCTTTCCCGAATCCAAAATCATCATAAATCACAAAAAACACCTCAAGAGAGTAAGAATAATCTGTATTGAGTGTAAATCGTTTCAGCAACAATTCAGCCCCTTGAATTCCTCCAATTGTCGCGAACAATGTTAAATCAGCTTTTCCCGGTTTAAACGCAAAATGAGGAATAGAAATCTTGAGCTTCTGCACCTCAATACTGTCAACATTCCCTAGAGATTGAAGTTGCTGCTGGATTTGAGCAATAACTTGATTAAATGCCAGCTTAAAAGGCGGTGAATCTTCAACCAAACGAGATAAAGGCGCATCAATACCATGCTGATAAACTCCGCCTTTTCCTTGAAAAAAATAGTCAATAATCGGATTAATAATTTGGCGGTTTAACAGTAAATTCGCAGGAGAGAAGCGAATTAAACCTTGATAAAATTTACTATAAATCGGCGATAACGGAGTCAAATCATCCGTTGATAAAAAATCATCGCCTTCTCCATATCCAGAGGGATGCAATCGTTCACCAATTTTTATCGGCAGATAAACCCGTTGACCTTCTAGCAATTGAGAGGAATCTGGGGAAGTCAAATGAGTTCCATTTTCCTGACGAACTTCTCGCCAGCGATCGCCATCTTTAAACCCCTTTTCAGCAATACTTTTAACAGTATCTCCCGGTTGCACCCTGTAGGACGTATCAAAAACAATTTTAGTCATTTTCCGACTTCAATTAACATTTTATAATTTTTCTATTCTCCAACGCATCCGACCGGAAATTTTACCTCAAAAAGCATCGAGATGTAAACCGAAAAAAGAATCAATTCCCCAGTCACCCGCCAAGTTTAGCCCAGACGTGCGAGCCGGACCGCAGTTGGTCAAATTGACCCTAGAGGAATTGAAGTTCTGTCCAATCAAACAAATAAAACCATGATGACAAATAGAGAAATACACGATACATTAAATGAACAAGGAATCAAGCATCAGGAAACAGACTGAGGATTTAGAGATGAAAGCGGTTATTTTTAATCAATATGGTTCAGCCAACGTGTTGGAATATCGAGAGATAGACAGACCCAAAATTAAAGCGGATGAACTATTAGTGAAAATCTCCGCCACCAGTGTAAACCCCGTTGACTGGAAAATGCGACAGGGAAGCTTACAACTGATCTCCGGTTATAATTTTCCGAAAAAAATTGGTGCGGACTTGTCAGGGGTTGTCGTAGAAGTCGGAGAAGCAGTTACAGGCTTTCAACCGGGGGATGAAGTCTACACCAGTCTCAACCCCGTTTCTGGGGGTGCTTGCGCCCAATATGCTGCGGTTCCCGCTGCTGTAGCCGCCCTCAAACCCTCGACCATGACGCACGAAGAAGCTGCTGCGGTTCCGGTTGCGGGGTTAACGGCGCTACAATCATTGTTTGATTTGGGTCAAATTCGACCCGGACAAAAAGTATTAATAAACGGCGCTTCTGGAGGGGTAGGAACCTACGCCGTACAAATAGCAAAGTTGATGGAAACCGAAGTCACGGGAGTCTGTAGCGCCGCCAATTTAGAACGGGTAAAACAGTTAGGCGCCGATATTGTAATTGACTACACTCAAGTTGATTTTACCCAACAAGGAACCCAATACGACATTATTTTAGATGCGGTGGGAAAACAAACCTTTTACAACTGTGAGAAGGTGTTAAAACCGGATGGAATTTATATTTCTACCCTTCCAACTCCCGAAAATATTCTCGCCTCTGTTCAAACGTGGTTGTTTTCCGGTCAGGCTGCTAAATTAGTGTTAGCAAAACCGAATCGTCGAGATTTAGATGCGTTGCGAGATTGGATCGAAGCGGGTAAAATTCAATCGGTAATTGATCGGGTTTTTTCGCTTTCTGATATTATTGAAGCCCACAGTTACAGCGAAACCGGGCGAGCCGTTGGTAAAATTGTTTGTGTTGTCGAAAGCGATTAATAAATTCGTAGGGGCGCATTGCCATGCGCCCTGAATAAAATAAGGTGCATCAGACAAAAAGGTTTATGATGAAACCGTGAAATTAATTATCTGATGCACCCTACGTGAGGGGTGAGAGTTAGTGGCGATCGCGGATTATTTATGTTAATTGCCTTAATTTTAGACCGTTTTTGAGGATTATTTATTTAACGGTTTACCACAACAAATTAGAGCCGATCGGAGTTTGAGACTTACCCTCAGTAATTTCACTGATAAGAATGCAGATTTTAACGTTTATAACATTTTGAAAGTTCCGTAATTCCCACATTGATATCTAAGTTTTTTCAGCTTATTCTTGAATAGAGAGCCTTCAAAGTTCTGTTGAACAGTTTCCCGTTACAAACAGAGCCAACGCCCAGAGAAAACTCTCTGGAGAAGTCTTTATTCACCTTCGAGGATTTTAACGTTATGAATGGGACCCAATTTAAACCCAGTGTCCAAGATTTGCAACAGGATGTGAAAGTTCCAATGCTCCTCAGCTAAACTGCCACATCTAAGAATCTACCGATGTTTTTACTGGGGTCGGCAACTGTGAAAACTCAAAGCTTCGATCCTGGGAACGCGCCAGCAAATGGGTTTCAGCAGGTAGTCTCAGCTTTGATGCTAACTTCAGGAACTCAAGCATTTTAATAAAGCTAAAGGTGGGATCAAGAAGATAAACAACCTGTCCAGAACGAATAGTAATGCCATGCCGACTTGAGGACTGAAAGGCATGATGGAGATTATGCCAACCTTCTCCCAGTGTTAGAAATGCAACAAACCCATTATTTCGACTGAAATCGTTTGTAATAAACGGTTGTTCACCGAAAATATGGGAAAGGGAGTTAACCGTTTGTACGCCATGAAACAATAGAGTTGTACTGAGAAAAAATGCACCCAAGTATTCCAAACCCCCAAGAAAATAGGAAATCGCCCCCAATGCTATTACCGGGATAAAGTGCAAACGATCAATTGATTTTAAAAACCGATCATTCTCAATATCAATGGGTAGCTTGGCCGGAAAAAACTTGGAAGAGAATAGCCAACCCCCTTGAGACCAAAAAAATCCTCCAATCCCCTGAATGGGTGTATGGGGGGAATGGGGATCGAGATCTTGCTCGACATATTGATGATGAGTCATGTGATGTGCTTTCCACCAACTTGGCCCCATTTGTCCTGCTGCTGCTGCGATAATACTTCCCACCCAAAGAACTAGAATAGGAGCCTGATAGCTTTTGTGGGTGAGTAGTCGGTGGTAGATGCCTGTCGTGGCCAACATACGGATTAGATAGAGCAATATCACCCATAAAAAAGCCCCCCAGGATAAGCCAGTGATCAGAAGGAGTAATGATCCGATGTGGCTGAAGATAATCAACGTTGGACCGAGGAGATAAAAAACTATTGTCAGTGGGGAATATTGTCTCATTTATTGTGATACTGTCCGGCAAAGAGAGTTGAAGAATGTGTTTCGAGCCTCCTAACAGTAACACAGTAGTTTGGTCACGAGCAATTCATCTGAAGTAATAAATAGTCAATCACTCCGCCCGGGAATTAATTCCCTGTCCAACTAACTGACTAACCAACTTCATCCCATTTACCGAGTAAAAATGTTCTCAACTCACCGACAACCCACAACATAATTAAGCGATCGCCTTCAACAACTCCAACAACGAATTCCCCGATCTGGCTATCAAGCTTTAGTCGATTTTGTTAACGGAATAGACATCAATAAAGACTTAATTAGATGCGTTACGAGATTGGATAGAAGCGGGTAAAATTCAATCGGTTATTGAGCGGGTTTTTCCGCTTTCTGATATTATTGAAGCCCACAGTTACAGCGAAACCGGGCGAGCCGTTGGTAAAATTGTTTGTGTTGTCGAAAGCGATTAAAAATAAAAACCCGGTAACTCATACGAAACCGGGTTTTTGAGTCTAATTCCGGTTAAATTTTAGGGAGTAGAGACCCTTTAAAACCGGGAACCTGTAAATCTTGATTAATGCTATCAACAGCTTGATTATAAGTGCCAATATTGGCTTCTACTTTGTCTTTCTGCTGTTGAATTTCTTTAAGTTTGCGTTCAGCATCCTTTTCTATTTTTTGTTTTAGCTGAACACTAGCGGGGTGAAATTGAGCAATAATGACTTCAACTTGTTTATCTGCACCGGGTAAAAGATGAGAGTTAATGGTTTCATTGATAATAGTCCGAAATCGGTGCATAATGGTGTGATGAACCTTTTGTTTAAAATCAATTTCCAAAAGTTGTCGAACAGCAGGTTCAGCAGTTAACATCCCTTGAAAATCTGTGCTTTGACAAGCTTGATATAGCGTTTGTCGGAGTTGAAAATTTGGAACGGTTCCTTCTGTGTAAAATAAAGCAGTTTCTCGGATATAGGGTTCGCATTCGGTTCGAGCTTCGTTTGTAATTGCATGAATGACTTTTTCACGCAAATCTTTATCGAGACTTTGATGAATTCCCGCATCATTCCCCAACAAATCTTGTAGCTGTTTGTAATAATCAGCACTGGAGACATTGTGAGTTAATTGATTGAAGAAATTATTCATCAATTGTTGAGAAGATTCAGTTAAAACTTTTTTCAGTCCATTGGTGAGATAGTAAAACGCTTCTGACAAAATCGCCATCACCGGAACAACTACATTTTCTTCATGGCTTCTTAACGCAAGGTGATAAGTTTTTTGAACGGAGAAGTTTGCAATCAAATTCTCAAGTTCATGTCGCATATCTCGCTGTAGTTGAGCATAATCCTGTTCCATACAACTGTGATGATCTGCAAAAGCTTCATTCAGTTCTTCCCGAATATGTTCGGAAAATTCTTGACTAATGTCAAACAAGTCTTTGCTCAGTTGGTCTAAAGCGTCCTTTTTAATTGTATCAACATCAACGGGTTTACCTGCTAACTCGTTTCTCAAATCAAAGTAATGCTGTCTCAAATGATTACAGATAGGCTTAAGATCATCTGCTAATGCTTGAAACAGTTGAGGTTTACGTTTGTTAATCAAATAATCTTTGAGTTGATCTTTAAACCCTTCAACTCCACTTTCTTCAATTAACTGCTTCAGCAAATTATCACCATGAGCATTGATAATTGCTTGAAATTTTTCTTTTGTATTTTTTGCAGCATTAATTTCAGGATTAGCAGGAAATACATCAGGATCTACTTTCTCGGGAGTGCCAAAGTAGTGATTTAACGCCTCCATAAATTCATTTGGAACTTGAAATGTAGGATTATTTCGGAGCAAAGAACCATAAAACCCTAACATTGCACTGGTTTTATAAACTCGTCCTTTTTGATGTTTTTGGTTAAACTCTGAATTAATTACATTTTCTAGTAGTCGATGAAGATCGTTGTCGAACCATGTCGCATCAATATGATTGAATACATAGAAAATGCGATCGCCTACTCCGGGAGCCTTACGAATGTGTTCAATCAGTTTAATTTCCGCTTCTATTAGCGATCCTTTTAAAGCTGTTTGTAATACACAAACCACTGCGGAAGTATCAGAATCAGTGATTTTCTTCTTGGCAATTTCAGCATGAATTAATAGAGGCGAATCTATCCCTGGAGTGTCTACGATAACAATTCCATTTTCTAGTAAGGAATTGTGACAGTAATATTTGATTTGCTTGAAAACGGCTGCATTTTCAAAACGAACATGATGCTTTGCTTCTTCTAAGGTTATATGCTCGATAGGAGGATTACTTTGAATTTTATCTTTGTTCGCTACAAAGCCATCAAGCAACTGTAGAAGTAATTTTGCTTGTTGTTCTTGTTTTAAATCTTTATTGTCCTTTGCTTCTTTCAGTTTGTTTCCGGCTTTTGTTCGCAGGTTTTGAATGCTATCAGGTAGATCCAAGTTTACACCGTCTGCTAATTCTAAAATCTCGCAAAGTTCGGAAACTTGTTTTTGAATTTCGGTTTTGCTAAAGAAGTAAAGAACTGCTTTTTCGTCATCTGGATTTTTAGCATATTCAACGTAACATACAGTTCCGGTTGCAACTCCTGGAGAACTGTAGAGCAATTTCCGCTCTAACAGCGTATTAATCAAGGTAGATTTACCCGCACTAAAGGTTCCCGCAAAAACGATTTCAAATCGGGGAGAAGTGGCTTTGTGTAGAGAACGTTTAACTGCTGCTGTATCTACAACAATACCAGCTTGAGAGATTAAGTTTAGCAGAGCATCAACCTGATTTTGTAAGGAAGCCATTGTGTAACCTGTCGGGGTAAGTTTTGTTTTAATTTTTCTAGAAGCAAGCTACAGAATGCGTCGGGATAATTTCGGAAAATTTTTGAGATTTTTTTGGAAAAATTTTTGAGTATTTATTGGTATAAATAACCGTATATTTATATTTATATGGCTTGGTAGAAACGAGTTTAAAAAAATGTAGGGGCGCATGGCAATGCGCCCAAAATAAATCGGGTTTGGCAAGAGTTACCGGGTTTTTGGGTGTGGAAATGATCTGATGCACCCAACCGGTTGAGTTGAAAAAAACCCGGTTTCTTAAAGAAACCGGGTTTTTGGGTATCATAATGATCTGATGCACCCTACAGGTTGAGTTTGGGAACGAGTTCACCCAATGACGGGTCAATGATGTACATTAACATCATGGGAACTCCGATCAGATAGAGGATTTAGAACTCGTGGTAGCCAACAAGCCGACAACGGTGAGCGATCCGGCCGTTTTAGATAACGCACTGATGCTGAAGGTAAAGCGACTCACATCAGCGAGGGGACAACTCGTTTTACCCTGTGTACCCGCACTTTTAGATGAGTATGTCGAACAGTTTCACCGCTTGCTGGTGGCGCTGGGACAAAATTTCACCCAGAAGGAAATGCAGGCTTTGCGTCAGCTTGTTCAAAAGAAACTGACTGAAGGATACAACAGTTCTCCTCATGCTCGTTTAGTCTTCCAATACGAACCGCCAGACCCGACGCACGGACTGACTCATGGGTTAAGATTAACGGTAAAAACAGAAATTCTGACCATCGAAAACAAATATCAACGTTGGCTCACCAGTCGCGAGGGGCCGTTGTTTGGTTCTCATCCCGATGCTAAACTAATGGCGATCGCTTCTCAGTTGGGAAATGCGGCGACCGCTCCTATTTTAGATGTGGGTGCAGGGGTAGGACGCAATACTTTACCTTTGGCTAGACTCGGACACCCCGTTGATGCGGTGGAACTCACTCCCGAGTTTGCTCAAATTATCGCCAAAGAAGCCAAGGCTGAAAATCTACCCGTGCGGGTGGTTCAAAGTAATATTTTGAATCCGGCTCTGAAACTTCCGCAAAAATATTATAAATTAGCAGTTGTAGCTGAAGTCATTTCCCATTTTCGCGCCCTCTCAGAAGTGCAAACTTTACTAAATGTGATGTGCGAAACCATTCAACCGGGAGGGTTGCTGCTGTTTAGCACGTTTGTTGCCGATGAGGGCTACGAACCCGATGAAAAGGTGCGAGAAATGTCTCAGGTGCAATGGTCTTATCTATTGACTCGCCCGGAGTTAAATAGAGTAATGCAGGGTTTGCCTCTACAGGTGTTGTCGGATGAGTCGGTGTATGAATATGAACGGACTCATTTAAGTGCCGAAGCATGGCCGCCTACACCCTGGTTTGAACATTGGGCTTTGGGTCGGGATGTTTTTCCCATTCCTAACCCGCCCATGTCTTTACGATGGATATTGTGTCGAGTCCATTAATCTCGCTCAAACAATTGTAAACGCTCAAAGTATTAAATTCTTGTTAATCTCTGTACAGAAAACTCAACCTCAAATTTTGAGCAAAATCTCGAACAAATCACGATTAAGTCCTGAAAATTGACCTCAGATCAAAATCCATCATGGTTAAGCAACGGATCACCCAATTTGCCCTTCTGCTTGGTGCTGCGTCTGTCGCCCTAGCGATAGGAATCTTTTTCCCGCTCTCGCAGTTACAAAGATTTTTACCATCTCGTGAGGTGTCTGTTCCCGAGTCTGATGACACGGAGATGGTGATTTTGTTGGCGTCGATGTCCCCCGAAGATCGCCAAGATGAACTTAAAGATATTGCTCAAACTTCTGCGCCCTCAAGCGATCGCAGTCGGGCGCGTTATTTACTGGCCAGCGATTTTCTTCAACAAAACCAGCCAACCGAAGCTGTTCCCCTTTTAGAAGGACTCGAAAAAGATTATCCGCTTTTGGGGAGTCATATTTTATTAAAGCGGGCGCAGGCTTACGAACTGATGGGCGATACTGATAACGCCAAGCAAACTTGGGAAAATTTACTGCAAACTTATCCCGAAGATCCGGTGGTCGCCGAGGCGCTGTATGCTTTGGGTAAGGAAAACCCGGAATATTGGGATCGGGCGATCGCAGAATTTCCGGCTCATCCCCGTAGCGTTGAAATTGCGATGGCTCGTTTGCAAGAAAATCCCAATCAACTCCCGCTTTTATTAATTATTGCCCGACATGGCATTTACTTAAAAGATTATGGCACCTATCTAGAAAAGCTGCGACTAAACTACGCCAGCCAACTGACGCCGGAAGACTGGGAAGCGATCGCCTTTGGATATTGGGAAAAACAGGATTATGGGAAAGGGGCATTAGCTTATGCAAAAGCAACCCGCACCCCTCGCAACCTCTACCGTCATGCCCGGGGGTTGTGGCTCGATGGCAAGATCCCTGAGTCTCGCGTAGCCTATGAACAACTGATCCAAGCGTTCCCGGAACAACAAGATCCGGGTGGGGAAGATGCGGGTTTTGGGTTAATTCGTTTGTCTCGGTTAAGCGATCGCACCGATGGGGTAAAATACCTCGATCAAGCGATCGCCCGTTTCCCGTTTCATCGTGCCGAAGCGCTTTATGATAAAGCAGAATTACTCGATCAATTACAATCAAAACAGTCGGCGTCTCAAGCGCGACAAATGTTGTTAAATCAGCATAGCGACTCGGAACCTGCGGCGAAGTTGCGCTGGAAAATTGCTCAGGATTTTGCCAAAGCGGGAAACATTAAAGAGGCGTCTAAATGGGCGAAGGAACTTTCTACTAAAAATCCCGATAGTGAGTTGGCACCAGAAGCGAATTTTTGGATCGGAAAATGGGCGCAACAAATCGGTAATTCCGCAGAAGCTAAAAAAGCATTTGAATATTTGTTAGCCCGTTATCCCGATTCTTATTATGCTTGGCGGGCGGCTGTACAATTGGGCTGGCCTGTGGGAGATTTTACCACCGTTCGTCCGCTCAATCCTCATGTTGAATATCCCGAAACTCATCCGGTTCCGGCTGCGGGTTCTGAGACGTTAAAAGAACTTTATCAACTGGGTAAACATCAGGAGGCTTGGAAGCTTTGGCAAGTTGAATTTGCTAACCGGATGCAACCGTCTATTGAGGAACAGTATACCGATGGTTTGGTGCGTCTGGGTGTGGGCGATAATTTGGATGCCCTTTGGATGCTTTCTAGCTTGAGTATGCGGGATGAACCGGAAGAACGCCAGAAGTATTTGGAGTTAAAGAAAACGCCGGAATATTGGCAGGCGTTGTATCCTTTTCCTTACTTAGAAACGATTGTTAATTGGTCGGAAGAACGTCAATTAAATCCGGTTTTGGTTACGGCTTTAATTCGTCAAGAATCTCGGTTTATGCCGGCAATTAAATCGGTTGTTGGGGCGACGGGTTTAATGCAGGTGATGCCGGAAACGGGCGAAGAAGTTGCCCGACAAATTCAACTGACGAATTATTCTTTGGAAGATGTCGAGGATAATGTGAATTTGGGAACCTTTTATCTTGATTTTACTCATCGAGAATACAATAATAATTCGTTGCTGGCGGTGGCGAGTTATAATGCGGGTCCCAATGCGGTTTCGGGTTGGTTAGATCGGTTTGGTTTTCAAGATCCCGATGCTTTTGCGGAGAAAATTCCCTATCCTGAAACCTATGGTTATGTGAAGTCGGTGTTTGGCAATTATTGGAATTATTTACGAATTTATAATCCCGATATTGCGGCGATGATGGCACAACACAAGGCTTCTTACAAGGCTAAGTAGCGGTTTAAACAGTGAACAGTGACCCTTCGGGAACGTCCGTTGCTTCTCGACGGAAACCGCCAAGTCGCAAGTTTGCGCTTCTCGACGGAAACCGCCAAGTCAGCACTGCCTCACCAGTTTTCAGTGACCAGTTTTTAGTTTTCAGTGACCAGTTTTTACAGTTTACAGTTTACAGTTTTTACAATTATCACTGGTTACTGGTTGCTGGTTACTGGTTGCTGATAACTGATAACTGTTTTCACTGGTCACTGGTTACTGGTTACTGTTCACTGAAAAAACTGATAACTGATAACTGATAACTGATAACTGTAATCAGATCGGTTTTCGATCTGTTTTATTTTGTGCCAAACTGCGGTAAACTGTCCGATAGAATAAAATCGATTGAATTAAAATCTGGGTCAACCTTGCTAAATTTGTCTTTAGAAAAGTCTTCGAGTCGCCAAGTCAGGCTATACTTTGGTTTAAGTTTAATTGTGGCGATCGCTTGTGGTGTTGGGGCGTTTTCCAAAGCCTGGGGTCAAGAATATATCATCCAAGATGATGCGCGATCGCACGTGGTTTGGATGTTGAGATTTTTAGATCCCGAATTGTTTCCCAATGATATTATTATCGATTATTTTCAGTCGGTTGCGCCGCCCGGATATGCTAAATTTTATCAAGTTTTTGCTTTGATCGGGGTGAGTCCGCTTTTATTAAATCAAATCTTACCCACTATTTTGGGTGTTATTACAACGGGTTTTTGTTTTGGGGTGTGTTGGGAGATTTTTCCGGTGGCGATGGCGGGTTTTTTGAGTGCATTACTTCTCAATCAAAATCTGTGGTTAAAAGATGATTTAATTACGGCGACGCCGAGAGCGTTTTTTTATCCCCTATTTCTGGCTTTTTTATATTTGCTATTGCGGCGATCTGTGATCGGTGTGGGTATTGCGATCGCGTTGTTGGGAGGATTTTACCCGCAAGGGGTGTTAATTGCGGTGGGTGTAGTCATTTTACATCTATTTTGGGGAAGCAAACACACAGATTCTACTCGAAATACCAACTACTCGATTTTAATAACGGGTTTGGTAATTGGCGGTTTGGTTTTACTTCCTTATCTGATCAATTCTTCTCAATGGGGAGATGTGATCAATCTTAGCCAAGCGAAAAATTTACCGGAATTTTATCCGGGGGGACGGGCTTCTTTTTTTACGGATAAACCGTTAGATTTTTGGTTGACGGGCGATCGTTCCGGTTTGTTACCCCAAGAATGGTTTAGAAAATCTCCCATTCCGCCCCAAGTTTTCGCCGTAATTTTCTTACCAATTCTTTTGAGATATTCCTCAAAATTTCCCTTAACTCATAAAATTTCTCGCTCCATTCTTATTTTACCAGAATTACTTTTGGTGTCAACCGGATTATTTTTACTGGCTCATCTTTTGGCGTTTCGGTTACATCATCCTAGCCGTTATAGCCAGCATAGTTTGAGAATAATCATGGCTGTAGCGGGGGGAATTGCCATTACATTACTTCTCGATGTTATTCTGCGGAAAATTAACGAAAAACGGCACAAAATTTTTCTCAAAATCGGTTTGGCTGTGCTAGTATTTTTCTGTTTGTGCTATCCTGCCTTAACCAGTCGTTTCCCCATTACTAATAATGTTGTCGGGAAAATTCCGCTGTTGTACGAATTTTTTGCCATTCAACCCCCGGATACCCGCATTGCATCTTTAGCAGATGTTGCCAATAATATCCCCGCCTTTTCTCGGCGTTCAATTTTAGTCGGTTCGGAGTATGTGTTACCCTATCACGAAAACTATTATACACAAATGAAACAGCGAACTGAAGCGTTAATTCAAGCCCAGTATAGTCCAAAATTAGAGGAAGTTAAACGGTTTATTCAAGAGTATGAAATAGACTTTTGGATGCTCGAAGAAAATGCGCTGACGTTGGATTTTGTTCAACAAGAAGACAGCTTGAAAAAACTCAGCCCAACCGTTACCGAACAAGTCGAAAAAAATCTAAAAGCCGGACAAAAACCGATCCTTTCAACGTTAAGCGATCGCTGTACCGTCCTGCAAGTTCAAGAATATATTATACTCGATGCTAACTGTATTCTCAACTCTTAATTTTAACCCGTTAAACTCTCATCAAATCTAAGTCTATGTCAATGACTCGTTTACACGCTTTTTTAACGTCTCCCCTCGATAAAACCCCTCGTTCGAGAGTGATTTTTTGGTTTAGTCTCAGCATGGTATTTGCGGTTATTTATGCGGGGATGGCGTTGCATCGTGCTTTTGAGGGTTCCGGGTTGATTCAAGATGATGCGCGTCAGCATATTTTTTGGATGCAAAGATATCTCGATCCCGAGTTATTTCCCAATGATATAATTGCCGATTATTTCCAAGCTGTCGCGCCAAACGGATACAAGCTTCTGTATTTTGTGGCGACGTTTTTAGGGATTCATCCGCTGGTTTTTTGTCGAATTGTGCCTTCTCTTTTGGGGATTATTAGCACGCCTTTTGCTTTTGGAATTAGTTTAGAAATTCTGCCTGTTCCTCTGGCGGGTTTTGTCGGGGCGTTGTTGATGAATCAGATTATTTGGTTAAAAGATGATGTGGCATCGGGAACGCCGAGAGCGTTTATTTATCCGATTTTTATAGCGTTTATCTATTATGTTCTCAGAAGTAATCTTTGGGGTGTGGCGATTTCCATTGGTTTAACGGGGTTGTTTTATCCTCAGTATGTATTTGTGGGATTGGGGATTTTAATTCTGCGTTTGTTCAGTTTTAAAGAGGGAAAAATTAGATTTTCTGCCAACTCAAAAGAGTTAAAAATATTTGGGGTGAGTTTTGCAGTGGCGTTTGTGGTGATATTGATTTATGCCTTACAAACCCTTGAATTTGGTCCGGCGATGAGTCGGGCGGAAGCGTTACAATCTTTGGAGTTTTTTGAGAACGGACGAAATCCCTTTTTTCACGAAAGTTTTTTAGATTTTTGGTTCAATAGCAGACGCAGTGGGATGTTTCCCAAGTCGTTGTTTACCCCCGCAACTCAATGTTTAGCGTTGTTATTTCCGGTTTTATTCTTATTTCGTCCCGCGTTTCCTTTAGTTGATAGAATTAAGCCGGGAATTTGGGTAATGTTTCAATTGCTCGTTTCTTCGGTTGTGATGTTTTTGTTGGCTCATGCGTTTCTGTTTAAACTGCATCTTCCTAGCCGATATACCGGAATTAGTTTTAGGATTGTCATTGCGGTTATTACCGTTATTGCGTTTACGGTGATTTTGGATGCTTTGTTAAATTGGATTGAAGTTAAACGTCAGGAAACATCAGAAAAAAAAGAGTTATTTCCCCGAAATGTTCAGAAGATTGTGGCGGGGGGATTAATTGGAGTTTTGACGATTTCTCTGTTGTTTTATCCGAGTTTTGTTCCGTTTTTTCCTCTGGTAAAATACGAACAGGCTGACCGACCGGAACTGTACGAATTCTTTCAGCAGCAACCGAAAGATGTTTTGGTGGCGTCGGTATCGGGAGAGATTAACCAACTGCCCACTTTTGCCCAACGTTCGATTTTAGTGGGTCGCGAATATATGATTTCTTACCATACGGGCTATTACAAGCAAATGAACCAACGAACAACGGGTTTAATTCAAGCTCATTATAGCCCCAGTTTGGATGAACTTAAAGCTTTTATTCAACAGTATGGGATTGATTTGTTTTTAATTGAATTGTATGCTTTTGTTCCCGAATATTTCTCCTTTAATGACTGGATGAATGAGTTTCCCGAAGGACAAAAGGCTTATCAGTTTTTGAAAACGGGAGAGTTTCCCGCCTTAGCCAAAACGATTAGTAAATGTTCGGTTTATGAAGCCGAAGAGTGGTTTATTGTTGATGCCAATTGTATTTTAAAACGGGAATAATTAAGCATCAATTAGACTTGGACGCGAACTAATCGAATAAACTGGCAAGTTGAACCGGAAACCAAGCTTTCAAACTTGCCATTTTCTCGAAATCCGGCTTTGGCATAAAAGTGACGCGCCCGATGATTAGCTGCAATTACAACAGTCCAAGCCGGACTTCCAATAATGTTTAAAGCTAACCTCAACAAACGTTTTCCAACGCCTTGATTTTGATAATCCGGATCGACATAAAGTAGGGTAATGTGATTTTTAGAAATAGCCACAAAACCAACGACTTTCTCACCGTCACAGGCGACAAATTTTTGACAGGGATGAAAGATTTTATTGAGATACGGATTTTGAGCCAAAGGAGTCAAGCCCAGAGGAACAGAAACCCCGGCAAATTCGCCGGGTTGTGCGCGATCGTGGACTTGACAAACGGCTTCCCAATCTGTTTTAGAATAGGGACGAATTGTAATCATCTAGGGAGTAAAAAAACCCTAGTCTAATTTTAACTCGGGAATGGTCACAGAGGGAAGAGAAGCGGCAATAATTTCGGGTCGTTCAATGGTGTTAGGAAATAGGGCGATAAATGCCGTTTTACCGTCTTCCGTTGCGGTTAAAGACTTCAAAGTTTCATAGAAGAAGAAAGAGACTCCGGCGAATTTCCGACGACGACTTTCAGCGACTTGTTCTTTAACCGTTGAAAGCTGAACGGGTTGATTTTTTAGCCCGGTTAAAATGCCGATAGCGACAGGAATATTAACCTTAGCATCCAGAACTTCTGCTGCTTCTAAATCCGCTTTAAAGGCTTTAGGATCATCCCGATAAACTTGCAGCACTAATTCTTCTACAAATCCGTAGCGTTCCCAACTCGGCCAATCTTGTAAATATTTGTCGTAGGCGTAGGATTTGGGATTGGGTGAAAGGGAAATAATACAGTTAGGTTTGTAATCTTTTACCACCCAGAAAAGGCGCATCATAAAGTCGGTAATTTTATCGGCCCGCCACTTCACCCAGTCGGGGTCGTTGGGGTCAGTTGGAGGTAATTGACCGGCGTTTTCTCGTTGGTAAAGTTGGGTGGTAAATTCATCATAACCCAACTCAACCGGCAAGCCAAAGTGATCGTCAAATTGAATGCCATTAATGTCATATTTTGTGACGACTTCAATCACTAAATCCAGGATAAACTGTTGAACTTGGGGGTTAAAAGGATTCAGCCAAACGCGAAATTTATCGTCTTCTTTTACAAAGGGAATTCCCTCTTGATTGGTGGTGATCCAATTGGGGCGACTTTGTAAGAGTTTGGAATCTTGAGGAACCATAAATCCAAACTCAAACCAAGGCATAACACTCATGCTTTTTGCTTTGGCTTGAGTGATGATTTCTTGCAAAACATCTCGCCCTGCAAGTCCCGGTGCGGGGTCGAGTTCGACGCCAATAACACGCTTCATTACTTGGCTGGGAAATTGGGTATAACCCTGATTCCAAACAACCGGATAAAGGGTATTAAATTTCAACTCGGATAAGGAGTCAATGGCTTCTACAACTGAGGTCGCAGACAACAAAACATCGCTGTCAATATTCGTCAGCCAAACGCCCCGAATTTCGCCCGTAGGGTCATCAATTTCTACTGCTTTTACCAAGTAATCATCGGGAACAGAAGACTCTTCATCCGCTTTCAGCAAAGCTTGAGATAAAAAGGTTGTAATCTCTCCGCGAGTGGCAAATTCTTCGGGCTTGAGGTAGTTGACATCAGGATAATTAACAACTAAACCATTTTCTGTTGCAGCCGCGATCGTCCGTTTAGCATAATCGGGAATTTTATCCGAATCAAGATAGGTTTTTTCTAAGGTAAAATCAATGGGTTGAATCAGATCGAGTTTCAATCCGCTAGAGAGTGCAACTAAAGCTTGAACCCGAGGAATTTTCTGTGTGGGTTTAAAGGTTTTATCCTGATAACCACTTAAAAAACCTGTACGATAGGCTTTTTGAATGACTTCATAAGCCCAGTAATCTTTGTCAACATCTCCAAATTCAATCCCTTGTCGAATTTCGGGTTGATTGGGAAATGCTTTGTTTAACATGGCGGCAAATTCTGCCCGAGTTACAGAATTATCCGGTTTGAATGTGCCATCTTCATAACCGCTAATAATCTCATCTTCCGCTAATTTTTCAATACAGTCTTTTGCCCAATGTTCTTTGATATCGCTAAAATCTGCCATGATTTCTACCGTGTTCGTTAAGTTGTAAATAGCCCGTTGGGTTGTCGATTTATATAAGTCTCTATAACGCAACCCTGTGGGTTATTTCGACACCCATCTTAAGCATTCAGGGAAAAATGATAAATTTGATCGATTTATTCGCTCTGGGCGATCGCAAAAATTCAACAGATTCGCTTCTATAATAGGATTGGGGAAAGTTTGTAAAGAAAATTTTAAGTCTTTTCTCCCGGAAAAGATGCCAGTTTTCTCCCCTCAGCCCAACTCCTGCGGCCCTACCCAGAGGCGGATTCAGATCGCGGAGTCGGATTATTTGATAAAATTTATGTTTAAGAATAGATGAATAATGATTTTCTTGATAATTTGAATTAAATTCTGTTGAGGTGAACGAACCATGAGATTTATCAATCCTAAAACCGATTTTGCCTTTAAAAAAATTTTTGGTTCAACAGAAAGCAAAGATATCCTGATTAGTTTTTTAAATGCCTTGATTTACAATGCTGAACCTGTTATCGAAGATTTAGAGATTATCGATCCCTATCTTTCGCCTCGGATTCAAGGTTTAAAAGATTCCTATCTGGATGTGAAAGCTAAACTGAATGATGGGTCGATTGTCATCATCGAAATGCAGGTTTTAAATGTGGAGTCGTTTGGTAAACGAGTGTTGTACAATGCGGCTAAAACTTATTCGCTGCAACTGGAATCCGGACAAGGTTATCGGTTTCTCAAACCTGTGATTGCGTTAACCATTACCGATTTTATCATGTTTGAAGAATCGGAACGGTTAATTTCTCGTTTTGTTTTTAAAGAAGAAAGTGAAAATTTCAAATACAAAGGGAATGAAATTGATTTGATTTTTATTGAACTCCCGAAGTTTAACAAAGAACTTGAAGAGTTAGAAAGCTTAACAGACAAGTGGATTTATTTCTTAAAGAGTGCTATGGTGTTAGAATCCGTGCCGGAAAATATGGAAAATATACCCGCCATTCAACGGGCTTTTCAAATTGCGAACCAAGCCAATTTAAGCCGCGAGGAACTTGAAGAACAAGAAAAAAAAGAAATGTTTATTCAAGATCAACAGGGTATGATTTTGTTAGCAGAAAGAGAAGGATTAGAAAGAGGTCGAGAAAGAGGTTTGGCAGAAGGTCGAGAAAGAGGTTTGGCAGAAGGTCGAGAAGAAGGTCGAGAAGAAGGAAGTAAAGCCAAAGCTATCGAAATTGCCCGTCAATTGTTGAATGTTTTAGATGATGAAACCATTAGTCAAACGACGGGACTTAGTATTGAGGAAATTCAAAATTTGCGCTAAATTTATCTAAAAATAAATCTAACGCCCAGATAAACGCGCCGCCCCAAAAGTTGCGTTAAACCGACGACACCAAATTCCGGCTGAAGGATAATCTTGTAAGTTAATATTATCTGGAATTTCGTAGCGTTGAGTACCGCTAAATTCTTTTAATGGGGCGAGAATTACATAATCTCCTTCATTTAAAGGATAAGCTGGCGGTTCAGTTGAACCAATAACATCCTCTGAACGGTGTAGAATTACCACTAAATCCGGTCCCATATTAAAGGTTGAAAAATCGTTGCCGAGTTCGAGAAAGCGTTTCCCATTTTCATTAATAATTCTTGCCGTTCCTTTGGTTTCATGTTCGCCGCTAACAAACGTTCCCGAACTCACAAGATTTCCCGAAGTTTGCACAAGCTGAACCGGATTTTTTTGAACCGTTAAAGGTTCGGCTACAACCAAACTCTTACCGCAAAAGAGAGAAACAAAAGAACAACTTAAACCCAGAAATAGATACCGTTTCATTAGATTGAACTCCCCGAATTAATAAAGGAATAGCGTCCGTATTTGGCTACATATTTACTACCAGTTTCCTGCTGATTTGTCAACCAAGCCCACATTTGATCGCCATAGGAAAAATGCCACCATTCATTTTGGTGCTGTTGAAATCCTGCTGAAATCATTACTTCTGCTAAAATTTGGCGATTTTGATGATATTTCTGTTCATCGGGATGATCACTTTTAGCAAAATGATTCGGATAGGAACGGGGGGATATTTCATCAATAGGCGAACCCATATCAATAATTTTTCCTGTATTATTAACTAAAGTGACATCTATCGCCGCACCCGTACTGTGGGGGGGTGGTGTTGCGGGGTCTAGACTGGGAAGCGCCCAAAATTGATAGACTTCTTCTAAGATAGCTTGGCGTTGTTCTGAGGTGATTAAATCGGGCTTGAATTGTCTCGTTTTTAGGGTTTCTGCAAAGGTATAATCTACCATAAATTGTTGAACTTCAACGGGACGATAGGCATCAAAAATTAAGATGTTCCAACCCGGATAACGAGATTGTAATTGAGTTTGAGCCGTGATTAAACGTTCGAGAACTTCCTGACGCAAATAATAGGGAGAATCCACACCCGAAAGATGATAAGGTGCGCCCAGTTTTTGATAGGGATGGGGAGATTCAACGGCAAATTTTTCCAGGGGAATTTTAACCAACGGTTGATGACAATCTTGAATTGGTGTTTTTTGGTAAGGTTTGATCATGTTTTTAGGTTTTGATAATTTACCCAAATTACAGCTTATAAAAAAGGGGAAATAGGAGGTTAATTTCCTTTTCCCCAATCTAATCTTATCTAGTTTTGACGATAGGCGATCACCGCATAAAACGGATCGCCACCTCCCAAACCTAACATCTGTAAAATCGAGGGAACAGAAGACTGTTCGGCGATCACTTCAGGAACACTAAATCCGGGTAAACTTTGCCCTTTAACGGAGTTAAAATATCCCTTCACCAGTTCCACGCGACTGGCTTCTGTTCCGTCTCGCCAAGCGGTAATTGCTTTTTGATAAAACATCCGGTTAGAAAAGCTAACAATCGCAATCCCACCGGGTTTTAGAATGCGATACATCTCATAAAAAATCGCTTCGGGATACTGCAAATACTGCACCGAAACGCAGTTTAAAACCGCATCAAAATCGCAATCATCTAATGGTAATTTGGGATTTTCATTCAAATCCTGTACAAAATAATGGTCGAGTTGGGGATTTTTTTTCAATTCTTCTTCATTCATTCCATGTCCCTCAACGTGAGCGAATTCCATCTCGGGAAGATGAGACACCCAACTACTCATCATGTCAAGAATGCGAGTATTCGGTTTGAGACGTTCCCGGTAAAGATTTGTTAAGCGATCGATAAACCCCTCATCTACGTGAGTCACAAAGCGAGGATAGGAGTAAAACTGGGAATCATCCGTCTCATCGAGTTTTTTGCGGTCTTGAGCCTGTAGCAACATCGCGGCAATATGGTATAAACTACTCTATATAGTTTAAATAAAATTTTAAAAAATATTACGGAGTGTAAAGCCAGTTCTTCGGATAGGGGACTGCTCAAAGATATAATCAGGAGGAAATATAGATTTAACGTTCAGTATTTTTATTAGTGTATTTGCAAGTTTAATGTCACCTTTGTTAGAAGTTCAGAACTTAGAAACTCGCTTTTTTACCCCCGATGGAATTGTCTGTGCGGTGAACGGCATTTCCTATCAGGTGAATTCCGGTGAAACGGTTGGAATTGTTGGCGAATCCGGTTCGGGTAAAAGTATTAGTGTGTTGTCAATTTTACGGTTAATTACCTCACCTCCTGGCAAAATTACGGGCGGTAAAGTGTTGTTTGAAGGGGAAGATTTACTAACGCTTTCTTCGGAAAAATTGCGGCAAATTCGGGGGAATAAAATCTCGATGATTTTTCAAGATCCGATGACATCTCTCAATCCGGTTTTAACGATAGAAAAACAAATTACCGAGTCAATTCAACTTCATCTCGGACTCAACAAACAGGAGTCAAAATCCAGAGCAATTCAACTGTTAAAACAGGTGGGAATTCCCGACGCCGAACGCCGAATTAGAAACTATCCCTATCAATTTTCTGGGGGAATGCGTCAACGGGTAATGATTGCGATGGGGTTGGCTTGTAATCCGAAATTATTAATCGCAGATGAACCGACAACCGCTTTAGATGTCACGGTTCAAGCCCAGGTTGTGGAGTTAGTTAAACAGTTAAAAAAAGAACTGGGAATGGCGGTGATTTGGATTACCCATGATTTGGCATTATTGGCGGGATTGGCGGATATAATTTTAGTGTTATATGCGGGTCAAATTGTTGAACAAGCGTCTATCAATCAACTGTATAAAAACCCCCGCCATCCTTATACAATAGGATTGCTAGAAAGTTTACCTCGTTTACAGGGAAAGATTCCCGAAAATTTACCCGCAATTGAAGGGGTTCCTCCCGATTTAATTAATTATCCAAAAGGCTGTCCGTTTGCACCCAGATGTCGTTTTGCTGTCGAACATTGTTTTCAAGAAGATCCCCCGTTAGAATTCGTAGAAAATGGACATGAAGTGGCTTGTTGGGTGAAACCTGAAGTGTAATTTTATTAACTCAAAAATCCAATGATTAAAACTGATATTCATCAACTGAAAAGCAATTCAAAACAAGATACATTAATTACCATTCAAAATCTACAGGTACATTTTCCGGTTTACCGAGGAATTATCGTTCAAAAAACGGTTGGTTCAATTAAAGCGGTTGATGGGTTAACCTTTGAAATTAAACGGGGTGAAACTTTAAGTTTAGTCGGAGAATCGGGCTGTGGAAAAAGTACAACCGGACGGGCGATTTTACAGCTTGTTCGTCCAACGGGAGGAAAAGTTTACTTTGAAAATACAGATTTAACCACATTAAAACCTGAAGAATTACGGGGAATGCGTCGGCGAATGCAGATGATTTTTCAAGATCCCTATGCTTGTTTAAATCCTCGGATGACGGTGGGGAAAATTATCGCCGAACCTTTGATTGTTCATAATTTATCGACTCCAAAAATACGCGATCGCGTACAAGAATTATTAGAATTAGTGGGGTTAAATCCCCAATTTATTAACCGTTATCCCCATGAATTTTCCGGGGGTCAACGACAGCGAATTGGTATCGCTCGGGCGTTGGCGGTTAACCCCGATTTTATTGTTGCTGATGAACCGATTGCTTCGCTGGATGTTTCTATTCAAGCCCAAGTGATTAATTTAATGAAATCTTTGCAGCAAAAATTAGGATTAACTTATCTATTTATCGCCCATGATTTGAGTGTAGTTCGGCATATTTCTAACCGCATTGCTGTGATGTATTTGGGGAAAATTGTTGAACTAGCAGATCGAGTTTCCCTGTACGAAAATCCCTTACATCCTTATACTCAAGCTTTACTTTCTGCGATACCAATTCCCGATCCCGAATTGGAAGCAAAACGGGAACAAATTCTGCTCAAAGATGATGTTCCTAGCCCGATAAATCCCCCGACTGGCTGTAGATTTCACACTCGCTGTCCGCTAGTTGTTGAACGCTGTCGTCTAGAAGAACCGGAATTTAGAGAGGTTGATCGGGGACATTTTGTGGCTTGTCATTTAGCTGAGAATTCTCAGAACATGAATTCAAATTTGGTTTAAAAATTTGCAGCCATTGACCGTGATTTAATTGTAAACTACAAATCGTTTTTTCCGGATTGAGTTGACAGTAGCCTGTCGCTTCATATTCATCCCAATAATCCCGCATAGCTTCCGGAAAATTGTATTGCTGTTCGGTGACAGAAAACTGATTTTCAGCAGTTTTATTTACGACCATTGCTGTTGTATCATCAGTAGTTTTAAACAGAATTTTATTGGAAGTTACTTCTAGCCAACATTCTCTCCAAGTTAAATTTGAAGTGTCGATTTCTTCTCCAATTGAAGCAAATCCACTCGAACATTGACCTTTAATCCCAGAAGGAGCGGGAGGAATCGTTGCATTTGCACAATCTTCTGCGGTAATTTCTCGCCACATTTGATAATTGTTTTGAGCTTCAGAACCGTATTCAGCCAACACCTGATTTAACGCTTCTTCGTGAGAGAGAGTTTGACAGGCTTTGAGAATTTGGCTGTGAATGACTTCCTCCATTGTTGGCCAAGCGAACACCGGAAGGGATAAACTAAAAAAGGAGCTAGTTGCTAACAGACAAACAATCCATTTTTTCATCAGAATATTTACACATGATGTTTGTTAGTGTTAGAACTTATAATAGCTGTAACACTTCTAATTCGCGATTAGCATTATGACAAAAGATAATACTGACACATCCGTTAAAACCGAGACACCGACGAAAACTGAGACTCATCAAACTCGTACACCCCCTTGGGGTCAGGTGACAGTTTTAGAAGAGGGCGATCGCTATCGTATTAATCGGATTGTTGTGAATCCGGGATATCATATTAGTACCCAAATGCACTATCATCGCAGTGAACATTGGATTGTTGTTGCGGGTACTGCTAAAGTGATTTGTGGCGGACAAGAAACAATTCTTATCCCTAAACAATCTACTTATGTTCCGATGAATACTCCCCACCGAGTTGAAAATCCGGGTGTGATTCCATTGGTAATGATTGAAGTACAAAATGGGGAATATTTAGGAGAAGATGATATTACCCGTTTTCCAGAAGAAGGAGGTTATGCCGGAAAAACAGATAAGTAATTCCTTGGGAAAATCGGCTCTAAAAATGGGCTTTAAATCTTGTTCAAAAGTCATGTTTATCAGCATTCAAGTTTTCTGTGTCGATGAGTCAAATTAATAATTTTTAGGGGCAAATTTTCTGCCCCTATTTCTCCGATTATTCTCGGCTTATAATTTAAGAATTGACGGATATTTATTGATAATATTAACCTCAAAATATTTGCTGTTAATGTCTAATTTACTGCTGATTAATTTATCTGTTCTCATTCCTGAACCTACGGGTATTTCTGTATATGCAAGTCAGATTTTACCCCAACTAAAACCCCTCAATCCAACGCTATTAATAGCAGAATCTAAACCCGACTATTCCTGTTATCCTGTCCCCAATAATATGACACCCGCTCAGGGAACAAAAGGACATTTTCGCCGCTTAGTTTGGACTCAATTTCAACTTCCTTCTATTTACCGAAAACTCAAAGGAAATCTCATCTTTTCGCCACTTCCAGAAGCCCCGTTATATGCTTCTTGTCGTTCAATTGTGATGGCGCATGATTTAATTCCTCTGCGGTTTCCGAGACGGGGTTCTCGCCTGACTGCTTACTTTAAATATTATGTACCAACGGTGCTATCTCAAGCCGAACATATTGTTTGCAATTCCCAAGCAACGGCTAAAGATTTAGTGCAGTTTTTTAATATTCCTGAAACGAAAATAACATCCATTCCTTTGGGTTTTAATCCCGAAAAATTTCACTTTCTAGATTTACCGACAAGTAATTATTTTCTCTATATTGGTCGCCACGATGCTTATAAAAATTTACCTCGATTAATTACTGCATTTTCTCAATTACCCCATCGGGATAATTATGAGTTGTGGTTCGCGGGACCAACGGATAAAACCTACACCCCAAATTTAAAAGCACAAGTTGCAGAATTGGGATTAAATCAACAGGTGAAATTTTTAGATTATGTCTCACCAGAAGCGTTTACAAAAATCATTAATCAAGCTATTGCGTTGGTTTTTCCGAGTCTTTGGGAGGGGTTTGGTTTTCCGGTTTTGGAGGCGATGGCTTGTGGGACTCCGGTGATTACTTCTAACGTTGCTTCTTTACCGGAAGTTGCGGGAGATGCGGCGTTATATATTAATCCTTTGGATGTGAATGAAATGACAGCAGCGATGGAAACTTTAGCGAATGATAGTCAAATGCGATCGCATCTTCGCCATTTAGGATTAACAAGATCTAAAGCGTTTAAATGGGAGAAAACTGGGAAAAAAACCGCCCAAATTCTTGAATATTATCTCTAAAATCTGCAAGGGGGCGGGTTTACAAAAACCCGGTTTTTCAAAAAAACCGGGTTTTTAAAGGTTGTTTTATCAAAATTATCGGGCTACTTCTACGGGAATTTCTGAGCCAATTTGGGTTAAGGTTTCGGTTTCTGCATCATACGCCCAAACTTTTAACACGGTATTTCCCAAGGGTAAAACTGTTGTGGGAACTCGAATAAACCAACCCGAATTACTATACTCAAATACGGATAAAACTTCAGCCACATCCGAACGATTTTGATTAACTTTTCCGACTGCAATTAACTGATTTTCGTCGCCGTAGCTGAGATAAACTGCATCTGCGGGTTTTTGCTTTTCCGGTAAAACCGCCCATCCTCTTAATTCAACTTGGTCATTTTTGTAAATGACTTCTGGGGGGATAACTTCAACAAATCCATTGAATAAGTTGGTTTTAGGGTTGGTTTCAATTAAAGTTAAAGGGCGATTACTTCGTTTCCAAAACCAATGAGATTGAATCTGTTTATAAGGTCGATACTCTTGTAATACGTGGTGATAAATTAACGCAGATGAATCCGATTTTAGCACTCCATCCCAAGGATTTTGAAACCATATTTCATTAGTGAGTAAGATAATATCTGGCTGTTTTTCTTCTAACTGTTGAACAACTTCTTTTTGAGCTTCTAGGGGTTTAGAATAGAGAACATAGCTATATTTTGGACAAGAAGGTTTGTTAAAGAGATAATACCATAATCCTTCTGAAGTTAGGGTAAAAAAGCAAGATTGTTGATCGATTTCCGGTTTCATTACCGTTAAAGCTTCTAGATAATCCGGTTGCAGAATTTCAGCATCAGAAAAGGATAATCGACTCGGTAATTTGACAATTTGATT
This sequence comes from Lyngbya sp., assembly GCA_035285085.1. GTDB lineage: Bacteria > Cyanobacteriota > Cyanobacteriia > Cyanobacteriales > Microcoleaceae > Capilliphycus. The sequence continues at coordinate 72,863 of JAYKHV010000099.1, forward strand.
GGTGGCGGTTTGGAGACTAAATCCCGGTTCAGAACGAATTAAATCGAAAATTAACACAACGATTAGAATTTGATGAATTGGATTGAGTTTAAGCTGTTTGAACTGGGGTTGTACAGATTGACGAAAGCCGATATAAATTAAATAAGCCAGCAAAAAAACCGTTGGAATTGCACCGTGATAAGCGTGACCTAAATCGCTGCGATCAAGCGTAATTCGCATATAAACAACCGACGCAGACAGCAGTAAAAAAACTAAATAATTTCTTTGAACAAAAGGACGCAATTTCAGGTTTTCTGTAATTAAATCTAACACCAAATAAACCAACACAAACGTTTGAATTAGCATTGATAACCAAAAGTTCTGTGAGATGAACGTCATCTCCAGAGGAGGTAGGGGAATAAAAGAAATGTATCGACCGTATTTTCCCCAGTAGAGAACCTGCGAACCGATGGCTAAAACCTGTTCAGTTCCTAAAATTGCCGTGATTAAAATTAGAGAAAGAATGACACCTATTAAAGAACTAAAAATCCAACTTCTAGCGGTTTTTTTGTCTAAAAATAAGCTCAAAACCAAACTAAAAACATAAACCGCTAAAAAGTAAATCGCCCTATCATAAACATATAAAAAACTCGCCGGAACTGACGCCCCTAAAACAATTCCTAAAATTTTCGCCTGTCTGGGTTGAAGATATATGACTCTAAAAAATCGCAGGGTAAGAGCCAACTGAAGCATGAAAAAAGTTCCTCGTCGCCCATCAAATTTAAAGAAAATCCCATCGAAAATACAGAAGAACAGACAAGAAGCTAAAAAGAGAGGAAGGCGATATTTTTTGAGTTTTGCGGCTCCCGTTAGTTCCCAAAAAATCCAGAAATATCCTATACTGGTAATCAGATTTTCAAGATTAGCAAATAGACGAGTCAGAGGAATTCCATTATCATTAAAAATAAACTGAGTCGCCAACCAAGTGGGAAGAACGTCCATTCCCCAACCGTGAATTAAAACGGTATTAACAAAGGGTTTTTCTAACTGAATAAAATTTGGTAAAAACCCCAAATATTCTCCTTCGTGAAAGGAATCAATTAACGTTTCTTGGATTTTAAATTGGTCGAAGGGAACATTAACAACCCAAGCCGTTAATAATATTGCGGTGGCGACAACCCAAACCCGTCTATCTTTGGCGATAGATAAAATAACATGAAAAATTGACTCAATTGTTTTCCCGTTTATCCTTAAACTCAGAACCGCTAAAAGAGGTGGAACAAACAAGAGAATCAAATATTTCAAATAGTCCGTGTAGGGGCTAATATTTTCGAGATAAGCCAGCGAAATCACTTCGGTTTTATTTCCCAACGGAATCCGAATTTGATTCACAATAGGAACCAAAATGATCCAACTGACTAGGGTTATACAAACGACCCAATCTAAACGAGGTTTAGAGGTATTTTCTCGGTCAAACATTGCAGTTAAAGTTAGAGTTTAAGACTCGATTTTTGAGAGTTTAGAATCCGATTGTGGTTGAGAGAAAGAATACAGTTTATGACCTGTAAAACTAATCAACGCCACACAAGCGGAACTGACTAAACGGGCGAGAGTTGGATGAAAATCGGCTTCATTAATTAACAGTTGTAACAGTCCTAAATTCGCCAACAAACTATTCAACGCAACGGAAGCAAAAACAGCGTATTGAACCCACCAATTCTTCCAATAGATTCCAAAAACAAAACGACGACTCAGCCAAAAGTTCGTACTCAACCCAAAAAAGAAACTAACCCCCAAAGCATAAACATACCATAAACCCGCTTGAGTTAACATCGAAAACACCACAACATCAACTACCGTTGCAGTTCCCCCGGTAAACAGATAACCGCCAAATTGTTGGAGAATTTGAACCAATTTTCGACGGCGAGAAACACCCGTTTTTCGAGCAACTGTTGTGGCGGCTTCTGCGTTGGCTTCTTCGACGTACTCGCTATCACTATTCACCGCCCAAAGGTCGTGTTTATTCGGTGTTAAAACATTCTCAGCGGCGAGAATTCCCATTAACAAACTGTGGTCTTGGTTGTTATATTTAAACGCACCATAGCGACCAATGGCTTGCAGATTTTGAAAGGTTTTTAGATAAGCTTGAATTTCTCCTAACGCCTCTTTGTAATTTCCCGCATAAATGGGATAAGTTCGGGGTAAACGGACAACAAAACCATCGATAACCTTCTCCCGTTTTAATAACCCGATTTTTCGCAGTTCTTCTTCAGCTTTTATTCGCAGTTCATCTTCCGGACATTGCCATAAATCATCCTCAAAATTGCACCAATATTCACAACAAAGGGGGGTTTGCTGAGAGTTAGGAAGCATCTCCGGCGACCAATTGGCAAAGTTTGTGACTCGCCCGACCTGCACTCTGGGGTCATTAATATACAGCCAATTATCGGGGAATAAATTACCGGATTCTACAATCAAATACACTAAGATTGTATTGCGAAATTTGAGAGATTTGGCAGCATTGATAACCGAATTAGGCGGAGGGGATTCGATTTGCTGCATTAAATGAGTAAGCGGAATTGAAGAAATAACATGACCACAGGGAACGGTTTTTTCTTCTTTAGTTTGACGATTTTTCAGGGTAACGTGAGTCACTTTCAAATTATCGTGATGAACCCGAACCACTTCGGTATTGAGTAAAACCGTTTGATGGTTTTCTTGCAAATAATCGACGATTTTTTCATAAAGCTGACCCGAACCCAAACGGGGAAATTGAAATTCATCGATTAAAGTTTTAACTCGGCCATCATTGCCTAAAATTGCATTTCTAGCGGCTTTAATGAGAGATAAACCTTTAATTCTTTGCGACGCCCAATCTGTACTAATCTCCTCACAAGGAATTCCCCAAAGTTTCTCGGTGTATCCTTGAAAGAAAATCTCAAACAGTCGCCGCCCAAACTTATCTGTTACCCATTCTGCAAAGTTATTCGGATGTTTTTTCGGAAACAAACGGGCGGCAAAATAAGAGCTAAGAATTCGGAAATTTTCTAGCAAACCGAGGGCGAATAAAACCTCTTTTGCTTGCAGGGGATAACTGAAATATTTCCCTCCGTAATAAATGCGAGTCAGGCGGTTAACGGTGACTTGTTCCTCTTTTAAAACCTGATTCCAAAGCTTCAAAACCGGACTCAATTTGGTATAAAACCGATGCGGTCCGTAGTCAAGAATAAATCCTTTATATTCAAAGCTTTTCGCTAGTCCCCCGACTTGAGTTTCTCGTTCAACCACGACAACTCGTTGACCTTGCTGCGTCAAAATATACGCGGCTGCAAGTCCCGCAGGTCCACCACCTAAAATGTAAATCGGCTCCATCACACCACACTTAATATTTTGCCAAATTGTCACAATGATACCTCATTCGTTCTAATTGTGGCGAAACCCGATAAATTCACCCCTGAAAGGAACCCGTCAGCAGGATAGTTCGTCTTCTGTTTTCATTGTCGTCGATGAATGTTATCAGAATTGGGTTTACAGTTTTTCTGCTAATTTCCCGGAGGAATAAAACACCAAATTTTCGGCTCGGCTAACATCAGTAAACCGCAGTTGATATTGATGATATTCTAAATTGGTGACTTGGTAATCTTCGGTTTCTAAATCATTTTTCTTCCAAGCGTAGAAGGAAGCTTGAGGATGAGAAAGCTTAAATTGATAAACGCCAGCTTCGGGATTATTTACGATTATACTATCGCTCGGTTCAACCAAACTGTGATTCATCAAAACCCGAATATTATCCGTTGTGAACTTAACATTTTCAAAAGCAGGATTAAATTTTTTACGGTGAAACTCGATATCAAATTGATTGCTTTCATCAAACAGAAACAGACCTTGAATCAGTCCGGTTCTATAAATATAGGCGCCGTGATAGTTATCGGGTAAACTGTTAATAATCACTTGAGTTTTGGGTATTTCCTGCAAACTCACTAAAATATCTTCCGAGATTTTACCCGCAGTATTCCAATTTTGATTGATATCGTAAACCGACGTCCCAAAATAGAGCAGTATTGCAGTGGAAACAATTAATATTAAACCCAAATTTTGTAAAATCACAATTAGGATGATTGCCAAGAAAATCGATGCAAACCCCGAAGCAAAATATAAATAACGTTCTCCTTGAGTATCAATCGCAGAAACAGAAACCGTAATCGCAGGTAAAACCAGAATATAAAAAGCCGCAATCAAAAACCCTAAAATAGCCGGAACTTCCGAAAACTTGGGGCGACGTTTCCAACAGACCGCCAAACTCAACACTAATAATAAAACCAGACCCAAAAATGCAATCAACCAAAAGGTAAAATCCGATTCAAATTGGGGAGGAATAAAAGTTCGAGTCGGATAAATCACCAGATTTTGTAAAATTTGAGTCGTATCAAAACTCAAGTGAACTTCTTCTCCATATCCGCCCAACAATTCACCCAATTTTAAAAACCGGCTAAAAAAGTAAATAATTAACATCCAGATATAGAGCGAAACAATGACAAAACGAGCCGCTAAACGATTGCGATTATTTTGTTTAATAAAATATTCGTACAGTTCAAAAAGAATAATTAAACCCGGATAAGTCACCACCGATTCTTTCGAGAGTAAAGCCGCCAAAAACACCAAACCCGACAGAAGTACAAATCGGGGTTGATAGTAATGCTTATAAGCCAAATAAAACACGAAAGAAAATAAACCAAAAAACGTCGCCACTCCATCAGTGCGAGCAGAAATCCAAGAAACCACTTCAGTATGAGAGGGAAGCAACAGAAAAATAAATCCGGCGAGATAGGGTAAAATTCGCTGATAACTCGGCTTAAATTTGAGCCTTTTTGCCAATAAAAAACCAATCAACCCCACCCCCAAACTATTCAATAAATGAAAGAAAAAATTGGTCAAATGATAGCCAAACGGATTGACCCCCCAAACTTGATAATCGAGAAAACTAATTAAACTCAAAACGGGCCGAAAAAACAAAGATTGGCCGTGCTGCTGATTAACCCACAACCCCCAAGGTCCCAACTGAGAAAATAAAGCAACTAAAACAAAATCATCCGAGAGAAAAAAATCATCAAAAACCGAAGCATAAGCCCAAACCCCACAGCCAACAATTGCCGCAAGAATCAATAGAGAATAAATCCGGTTAGACAACCACATTAACCCTTTTTCCGATGCTGACCTAGACTTCAAATTGTGTTGAGAACTCATCATGTTTACCTGTCTTCAAAACTAAAATCAAATTCTTCGCAATTGGGGTTGAGACTCGGTTGAGGTGTGGGCGATCTAGAATCCTGAAACAAGGTATAATCGAGCCGGACTCAAGATGGCACTCTGGGGAAAGCGTATCCTTGCTCATCCCCCATCATTAACTACAAATTTGCATTTTATCCCGATGAATAACAAATTGAAGAAAATTCCTCATTTACAGATAGAATAATAGAAAGCTTTACCAATTCACCCGAATCCCAAGTAAAATTCAACTAAACTTGACTGAAAACGCCCTCAGTCTGCCCCGATAAAAATCCATTCAGTATTGATCTCAGTTCCGGACATGGTATCCTCCACAATGAATGTGTGAGTACCTTGAGGAGTGAACTGTTATGGTCGTAGCACCCGCCCCAACTCATGGAGGACAGCATCAGCCCGCTAACCCAACACAATCTATGAGACAATCTTCAGTTAGTTTTTTTGGAAGTATCACCGAACTTCCGGCTACCCCTCTATTTGGCACCGATGGCATTCGAGGACGAGTCGGGGAACTCTTGAGCGCTCCTTTGGCCCTGCAAGTCGGCTTCTGGGCGGGACAAGTTCTTCGCCAACAAATCGATAATCCCGGTCCGGTACTTCTCGGTCAGGATAGCAGAAACTCCGGCAATATGTTAGCAATGGCCCTCTCAGCCGGTCTGACGGCCGCCGGACTGGAAGTCTGGTATTTGGGCCTCTGTCCGACTCCGGGCGTTGCCTATCTCACCAGTACCACCCAAGCCCTCGGCGGGGTGATGATTTCCGCCAGCCACAACCCTCCAGAAGACAACGGAATTAAATTTTTTGGTTCGGACGGCACAAAACTCCCTTCAGACGTACAGCAGCAAATAGAGGCCGCTCTGCGAGGACGCGCCGACTTTCCCGCGAGTTTAGGACACTGCGGACAACACTACCATCGCTGCGAATTGGTTGAAGACTACGCCCAATCTCTCCACCGTCCCCTGCTTCCGACTCTGAACCTCGAAGGGATGCGAATTGTTTTAGATTTGGCTTGGGGGGCTGCGGTTCATCTGGCGCCGAAAGTGTTCCGGCAAATGGGGGCCGAAGTGATTTGTCTCCACGACCAACCCGACGGACATCAGATTAACGTTAATTGCGGTTCGACCCACCTCGGACGCCTGCAACAAGCGGTTTTAGAAACAAAAGCCGACATGGGTTTTGCCTTTGATGGCGATGCCGACCGGGTGTTAGCCGTTGACAGTCGGGGTCGGGCGGTTGATGGCGACTATATTCTTTATTTCTGGGGTCAAACTCTCCGCCAAGCCGGACAACTTCCCCAAAATTTGATTATTTCCACCGTGATGGCAAACTTGGGTTTTGAACGGGCTTGGCAACAAAAAGGCGGTCAGCTTATTCGGACCGCTGTGGGCGACCAACACGTTCACGCCGAAATGAAACGCAGCGGCGCCATGTTGGGCGGCGAACAGTCCGGTCACATTCTCTGCCATCATTATGGGGTAACAGGAGATGGTTTGTTAACGGCGCTGCACATTGCCGCATTGGTCAAGCGCTCGGGCGTCACCCTCTCCACTTTGGTAGACGAAAGTTTCCAAACCTATCCCCAACTTCTGCGGAATATTCGGGTCGAAGACGTTAACCGCCGCCGCAACTGGAAACAGTGCGAACCCCTGGTTAATGCCATTCAAGAAGCCGAAACCGCGATGGGCGACCAGGGGCGGATTTTAGTTCGGGCTTCCGGTACCGAACCCGTTATCCGAGTCATGGTTGAAGCCATCCGCAACGAACTGGCTAACCTCTGGGCCGACCGCTTGGTTTCCGTTGTTCAGCAACATTTGGCGGTTTAACACCGTCGGTTTAAAATTCGTTTAAAATTCACATCTTTATCTCAAAAACCCGGTCGCGTAGGAGTTACCGGGTTTTTCTGCTTTTTAGGGAAAACCGCTCTAGAATTCGGTTGTTATAATGGTTAATTAGTGATAAATTGTCTCAACTTTGTTTATAAACGCTTGATTTTTCCATCGGGAATTGCAGGTTAAAGACGCATTAAAATATCAGTCCTGGTGAAAAATTAAATCATAAATTGGGCAGATTAAAATTATTAGGATTGCTCCAAGTTTTTAGGCTAGGGTAAGCACAAGATGGCTGTAAAATCAAAAACTAAACGCAAGAAATCCAAGAAAAAAAAAGGCGGTGCTAAACCAACACTCAGTAAAAAAGAATTAAAAATTCGTCAGCAGAAAACCGCCAAAGAAATTAAGAAATTTATCTCCCTAGCTTCCGGGGTTGGGGTTGTAGCGGTCTTGGTTGGGGTGGCTTTGTTTTTTGTCAAAGATGAAAAACTGGCGATCGCAGGGGGCGGGGGTATTCTTGTGGCAACATTATCCTATAAATACCCCATGATGGGACTGTGGGCGTTCCTGATCTATATGCCCTTTTCGGGAACTGTCACCTATTGGATCGGGGGTGGAAACGCACTGTTTCAACTCGCCAAAGACGGCTTTTTCTTTCCCGCCCTCCTTGCCCTAGTTCAACAATTAAAAGCTAAAAATAAACCGTTTCTTGTTCACAAAGCAATTAAAACCCCCCTCTACATTTTATTAGGTTTTTGTCTGATCACCCTCTTATTAGTCAACGGTTTACAACAACTCGATCCGCCCTATCCCAACGATAAACCCATTTTAATGGGAATTCTCGGACTGAAAGTCTTTCTCGGATATGTTCCATTAATGACCTGTGCCTACTATCAGATCAAAGACAAAAAAGACTTACTGCTTCTCACCCGCATGACCCTGATTTTAGCCATTATCTGTTGTCTTTTGGGTGTTGTTCAATATCAGTTTCTCGCCTCCGGTCGTTGTAAAGGAACAGACCATTTAACCGGAGATGATCTCTTTAAAGCCACCCTCGACGCCAAATGTTTAGTTGGGGGTTCATTAGTCTTTAGTCCTTCCCAAAATATGATCCGTTTACCCGGAACTTTTGTAGCACCTTGGCAGTGGGCTTGGTTTCTCATTGCCAATGCATTTTTTACCTTCGCAACTGCCTTTAGCGATCCTTCTCCCCTGTGGCGAATGGTCGGCTTGGGGGGGATGGCGTTAGTATTTGTTAATTCCGCTATTTCCGGTCAACGAATTGCCCTCGCTTTGGTTCCTTTAGTCACCATAATTCTTCTGGTTTTAACGGGTCAAGTTGCCAACTTAAAACGCTTTCTTCCCATTGCAGCCGGACTCGGTTTAGTCTTAGGAATTGCCGTCGTTGCCAACCCTCAAATTATTCAAGAACGGATCGATAGCTTTGTCTCCCGTTGGGAAGCTTCACCCCCAACCGCTTTTATCAGCGAACAGTTTGAACATAGTACGGGAAAACAAGAAGGAATTTTTGGAAAAGGACTGGGACGTGCCACCAACTCCGCCCGAATCTTTGGGGAAACAAAGCTGATCGAAACCTATTATCCCAAACTCATCTATGAAGTTGGCCCGGTCGGAACCATTGGCTTTTTAGGATTAGTCACAACCATTACTTATACCTGCTTTAAAACCTATCGTTCCCTCAAAGAAAAAAATATCCGCAGTTTTGGTGCCTCCTTTTGGGTGTTCGTATTAATCATTAGTTACAACACCTACTATTATCCCCTCGATGTCGATCCCGTTGCCGTTTATTATTGGTATTTTGTCGGCGTCATTTATCGACTTCCCGACATCGACAAAGAAGAAATAAAACGACTCAAGGAAGAAGAAGAACAAGCAGGTTAATTCAGTGAACAGTTATCAGTGAAGATGGGGAGATGGGGAGGTGGGGAGGTGGGGAGATAGGGAGAAACCGATCACTGGTCACTGGTCAGGTGATAACTGATAACTGCCTTCCCATATTCTGTAACGGAACTTAACTGAAATTCACTTGGGTATTCAAGAACGAGGGGGTAAAATATGAGTAAACGAACTCCCAATTCCAATAAGTCCGCTTTCCCCACATTATCTGTTTAGACTAGCGCTAAAATCACCTATGGACTGGCCTAAAATTTCTGTGATTATTCCCACCTACAACCGTGAGGAAGCCCTGCGGGAAACCTTAGTTGATGTTCTCAAACAGGACTATCCCCAGTTTGAAGTCTTAGTCGTCGATCAAACTCGTTCTCATCAAAGCGAAACTCAAACGTTTTTAGAAGAACTCGCCAATACCGATAAAATTCAATGGTATCGTCTGCAATGGGCGAGTTTACCCGGCGCCCGCAACTACGCAGTTAGACGTTCAACCGGGGATATTATCTTATTTATTGATGATGATGTCAAACTCCCCGAAAACTTTCTTAAAGCCCATGCAAACAATTATATAAATGCCGGAACTTCCACCCCAAAAAATATTGGCGCCGTCGCCGGACGAGTTTTTGATCGGATGAAATTAGGAGATTCTGGCGGAGATTTAATTATCGAAGAATTACCCCCCCAAGCATCCGATCCGGGAATTGCTTGGTATCATATTGATTTAGTTCATACAATAAAACCCCAACAAGTGATTTCCGCCCGAGGTTGTAATATGTCTTTTCGGCGAGAAATTTTTGATCAACATGGTTTACATTTTGACGAACGCTTTAAAGGGAGTGCAGTCCGCGAAGAATCCGATTTTTGTTTGCGACTGCGAAAAACAGGCTATATTATTTGGTACGATCCCGAAGCAAATTTAGTTCATTTGGGGGAAGAAGTGGGCGGTTGTCACGATATTAGTACCCGTTCCATGCAATATCAAATTACCTTCTATCACAATCACTTTTTTATGGGGTTAAAAAACCTCACTCTCTCTCAATGTTTGCGCTTTTTTGCCAAACTATTTGACTGTCACGTTCTCGGACATCCGCCCTGCAATAAAAGCGGTTCTCCGATTAAAGTTGTAACCCGATTTGGATTTTATACCGCAGGCTTTTTTAAAGCCATTGGAACTCGCATTCAATCAATTTGGAATCAAGGTCAAATTTACACCCAACAAGATGAATTAGCCAAAAGTTAAAGCCTTGTGTTGATGTCTGTATTCCTTATTCTGATCTGGGCTAAATGATGAAAATTTTAGTAGCTAGCCATACTTATATCGTCGATTTGAACCGGGAAAAATGGCGGGCTTTGGCATATCTTTCCCCGGAAATAGAAGTCACCCTCGTTGTTCCCCGCCGTTGGAAACCGGGAGGCGTTCAAAACAAAATTATTGATTCCGAATATTTAGATGAAGGATCGTTTAAAGTTGTTCCCGTTTCTAACTTCAGTCAAAATAATCAGGGTTTACTTACCTTTGGGTTGGATTTAATTCCGCTTTTAAAACAATTTAAACCCAATATTATCCAAGTCGAACAGGGTTCAAAAGCCATTACCTATTCTCAGTTTATTACCTTCAATAAACTCTTGGGATTAAACGCGACAAACGTCTTCTTTACGTGGTGGAATCTTCCCTACACGCTAAAATTTCCCATTTCCCTAATAGAAGCCTATAACCTCAAAAATACCGATGGAATTGTAGTCGGAAATCAAGACGGGGCGGATATTTTACGACAGCGAGGTTACAACGGGGCGATGGAAGTTATGCCTCAGTTGGGAGTCGATGAAAGTTTATTTCAACCTGTTCCTCAACCGGAATTAAAAGCAGAATTGGGCATTAAACCCGATGAATTTGTAGTTGGGTTTGTCGGGCGGTTTGTAGAAGAAAAAGGACTGTTAACCTTAGTTGAAGCATTGGCAAAATTAAAAGCATTATCCTGGAAAGCGTTATTATTGGGGCGGGGAGAATTAAAACAACAAATTATAGAAAAAGCTGAAGAATTTGGAATTCAAGATAGATTGATTTTTGTAGAAAGCGTTCCTCACGACGAAGTACAACGCTATATTAACACCATGAACGTGTTAGTTTTACCCTCCGAAACCACTTACAAATTTAAAACCCTAACCGCAGTCGGTTGGAAAGAACAATTTGGTCATGTTTTAATCGAAGCAATGGCCTGTAAAGTACCCGTTATTGGTTCCGACTCCGGGGAAATTCCTCACGTTATTGGTGAAGCGGGGTTAGTGTTTCCGGAGGGGAAAGCCGAAGCGTTGGGCGACTGTTTGCGTCAGTTAATCGAAAATCCTCAACTCGCCGAAGATGTCGCCAAACGAGGTTATGAACGGGCTTTGCAAAGATATACCAACAAAGCCCTAGCTCAACAGTTACTCATATTTTACCAAAAATTGCTCTCCAACACCCGATAAATTTTTGATTCCCAAAGTTGAAATAAGCATCCGCAAAAATTCGGTTTCTTATGAGTTATATCATGTCCGGATAATTAGTGTTCAAAAAACTTTCTCCTTCCGCACCTCTTTCTTCTTCTTGATTTTCTCGGTCCTCGGTGTCTCCTGACTCGGTGACTCCTGATCCCAACAATTAATCTAAACCTTAACTTGATTTAACTCAAGCATAATTTTCGCGAACAATAAAAATAAAAATTTTAGGTTTTAATCAAGTCAATCTTTTTGAATTTTTAGGGGAGTTTCTATAGAAAAATTCAAGATTCGATTTCAGTTGAGAGGGATAAAATAAGAAGGATCGAATAGACCGATGGAAAAATCAACATTCACAGCCGGGAGGAAATCCGAAAAACTTTGGTAACTAAAAAGGTCTCGTTTTTCGATACAATACAAAATGTGTACCCCATGCGATCAAAACTCTGAGTGTGGCAAGTCCAAACCGCAAAACCATCCTACTTGACTTTGAAAAGCCTCTAGCCGAGCTAGAATCTCGCATTGACCAGATTCGCCAGTTAGCAGAGGAGAACGGCGTTGATGTCTCCGATCAAATTCATCAGTTAGAAGCCCGTGCGACTCAACTGCGACAGGAGATTTTTAGCACCCTAACTCCATCCCAACGACTGCAACTCGCCCGTCATCCGAGGCGTCCGAGTACCTTAGATTATATACAAGCCATGAGCGAGGAATGGCTCGAACTGCACGGCGATCGCTCCGGTTCCGACGATCCGGCGTTAGTCGGGGGAATAGGGCGCTTATCCGGACAACCGGTGGTGATGTTGGGTCATCAAAAAGGCCGCGATACCAAAGATAATGTCGCCCGAAACTTCGGCATGGCCGCTCCCGGTGGCTACCGCAAAGCGATGCGGTTAATGGAACACGCCAACCATTTTGGAATGCCGATCATCACCTTTATTGATACACCCGGTGCCTGGGCTGGGGTGGAGGCGGAAAAACTGGGTCAAGGGGAAGCGATCGCCTACAACTTGCGAGAAATGTTTCGCCTGGATGTACCGATTATTTGTACTGTCATCGGAGAAGGCGGTTCAGGAGGCGCCTTAGGAATTGGTGTCGGTGAACGGTTATTAATGTTGGAGCATTCTGTGTATACAGTGGCTTCTCCCGAAGCCTGTGCTGCCATTTTGTGGAAAGATGCCTCCAAAGCCGCCCAAGCCGCACAAGCCCTAAAAATTACCGCTCCTGACTTAAAAGAATTAGGAATTATTGATCGCATCGTCCCCGAACCCGACGGCGGCGCCCACGCCAACCCGATCGAAGCGGCCGAACGACTCAAACAAGCGTTGTTGGAATGTTTAGAAGAATTGATGAGTCTCAGCGGCCAGCAACGGCGAGAAATGCGTTATCAAAAATTCCGACAGATGGGGATTTTTGCCGAAGAACCCGCTTAATCAATGCCATTGTTGAGAATTTTGACGCTTGACTCCGGTTGAGCGCAGGTCGAAGTAATGACAGCCAATGGGTTTTTTCTACTTCTGTATCCACAAAAGTTATACCGATCTTGCCGATCCCTGCTGCTTCATCCTTGAGAGTCTCTGTTTTGAGAGATCAATTTAATCGGTATTTTGGATAAACCTGAAGATGGTATAATAGCTAAGTAACAAATCTTTACAAATTTCTCAGATTTGCCATTGATAGATTTGCTACAACATCCCCAACGTCAGAGCCACTGTTTTTCAGCGGTGGGTAAAACGGGGTGGCAAGCTTGTAGCTTGCCTCTAAGCGACTGGAGTTGCAGGAGCAAGTATCTAAAAATCGGGCGAAAAACCCAAACCGAACAACTGTTTTAGGTATGAGCGAGTGTAACAAAAGTCAAGATACAGCTAAGGTCAAACTTAGCCAAGGTCTTGAAGGCATGATGACAGTGCCGAATGGGTCAAACCCGTGAGTCAGGCGTTCAAAAAATGTATCGATGATACCTCTTTTAACGTCAGCTCAAAATCTCCGTGTTTTCCAACCGGAGAAATGTCAAATCCGTTCAGTCCAATCGGAGACTACTCAAACCGTCAATGACTTCTCCCATCGAACGACGTGCCTTAATCACGGGGGCAAGTAGTGGGATAGGTAAAGCAACAGCTCTTGCCTTTGCCAAAGCCGGAATTCATGTCGCCTTAGTGAGTCGATCTGAGGAACAACTGGAAACCATTGCTGAACTTGCACGGCAAACGGGAGTAGAAGCAAATGCCTACCCTCTCGATCTGGCTAAAGTTGAGCAAGTGCATGAGCAGATCGACACCATTGCTGCTGCTTTCGGCCCGATCAATATTCTCGTCAACAATGCAGGTATGGGTTACACCAGCCCCTTAGCGAGTACACCTCTAACCGAGTGGCAACGGGTGTTAGACCTCAATCTCACCAGTGTGTTTCAGTGCGTTCACGGGGTTTTGCCGGGAATGCGCGAAAGAGGCAGCGGAACAATTGTCAATGTTGTCTCCATTGCCGGACAACAAGTTTTTCCCAACTGGGGAGCTTATTGTGTCAGTAAGTTTGGCTTGATGGCTCTATCGAAAGCTTTGGCTGCTGAAGAACGCGCTCACGGCATCCGAGTAACGGCCATTTGTCCCGGTGCAGTGAATACTCCGCTTTGGGATGCAGAAACGGTTCAGGCTGACTTTGATCGCTCCGCGATGTTGACACCAGAAATTGTCGCCGAGTCGATTTTACACATCGCGATGTTGCCTCCACAAGCGGTTATTGAAGAATTAACCCTCATGCCGCACGGGGGAGCATTTTGAGCGAGTGCAAATGTCTGGACGTGCATCAATCTTGAAACACAGATACCGCCTGCCAAGACGGATTCAGTAGATTTTACACCCCGGCATGAAACCCTTGTCGGCTTTATCCAATCCCGCCAATTTCATCTGTTTCTGATGGTGCGATCCTCACATTTCCTGTTGTGAGGGTGATTTCTGAGGCTGGAAAGCCATTGATTTGGCTTCCTAGTCTAAATCCAATTGTTCTTAATTTTTTCTATCGTTTACGGACTTGTTATGACTATTGCTTCCAATGGAAACGGTTCTAAATCCGCAAATGGTTCGAGTCGCATTATCAGCCGACCCGATCGCACGACTTCCGCATCGAATGGTCATCCGGTTCAAAAGCAACCCCTGACTGAAGTCTCAGATGAACAAATGATGGACGCCGTGCGGACGATGCTGCTTGGCGTCGGAGAAGATCCCGAACGGGAAGGCTTGCTGAAAACCCCGAAACGGGTCGCCGATGCCATGCGCTTCCTCACCAGTGGCTACAATCAATCTTTAGAAGACCTCGTTAATGGGGCAATTTTTGACGAAGGTCACGAAGAAATGGTGTTAGTTCGCGATATCACCGTGTTTAGTATGTGCGAACACCATATGCTCCCGTTTATGGGGAAAGCTCATGTGGCTTACATCCCCAACCAAAAAGTGATCGGACTCAGCAAACTGGCTCGCATTGTCGAAATGTACGCCCGTCGCTTGCAAGTTCAAGAACGCCTCACCCGCCAAATTGCTGAAGCCGTCCAAGAAGTTCTCGATCCTCAAGGGGTAGCGGTGGTGATCGAAGCTAGCCATATGTGTATGGTGATGCGAGGCGTACAAAAACCCGGATCTTGGACCGTGACCAGTGCTATGCTTGGTGTTTTCCAAGAAGAGCAGAAAACCCGTGAAGAATTCCTCAACTTAATTCGTCACCAACCCAGTTTCTAAGCTTATAAAATTGGGAAATTACCAGCAATAAGCAATAATTTTTCAATCCCACCTTTTTTAGAGACGTGCGATCGCGCGTCTCTTGTTGATCGGTTAATAGCAAAAGACTGATGGATCTCAGTTTGACTCGATAGCGCGGATTGTTAACGTAGATTAAAATATTGGTGTCAACGGCGTTCATGCAACTGATCTCGTGTCAAAGCAGGAGCATTCAGGGGAATCGGATTTTGCTGCATTCGCTCAATCAAGGCTTGTAAAAAACGGTGTTGAGTCGCCGGATCGCTTATCGGGGGCGATACAACGGTCGTAGATTGGATAAAGAGTTCAACCTCAGACCCTTACCGCAGATCGCAGGATGTTTCCAGTATAAAAGTACCATTGCGATAAATCCCTTTAAGAGGAATTAGCATCGGGGAAAACTCTAGAAATCAGGATTAGGTAAATCGTTTTCTGGCCGGCGAGAAGATGTATCTATATTATAAGCATCATCTTCGGTTTCCTTGCTCTGGGCTGGAGATGTGAGATAATTGAAAAAAGCTGATTTGTTCTGACCACAGCTTGCAACAACAACCGATTTATTCAATCTCCCCTTTGAAACGATTGGGGACTCAATAAGGTGATTCGGGGTTGTTATCAATTAACAGTCTGCGATCGCTGAAACTCATTCTATTGTACCCTGAACAATTTTAATCCTTGATATGTCTAAACCGATTAAGTTTGGCACGGATGGCTGGCGAGGTGTCATTGCTGATGATTTTACCTTTGAACGTGTCGCTTTAGTGGCTCCTCTGGCCGCACTTGTATTAGAAAAAGTTTACGGTAATACTGCTGCTAACCGCACGATATTTGTCGGATACGATCGACGCTTTTTGGCCGAAGAATTTGCTCGAGTGGCCGCGATCGCCATTCAACAGGCCGGATATGATGTTAAACTCAGTCAAACCTACGCGCCTACTCCTGCTTTTAGTTTGGTCGCTCACCAACAACAGGCTTTGGGGGCGGTGGTGATGACCGCTAGCCATAATCCCGGTAAATATTTAGGTTTAAAAGTTAAGGGTGCATTTGGAGGGTCTGTTGGTCCGGACGTCACACAAGAAATTGAAGCCAGACTGAACGAACCGCAATTCAAAGCAGAAACCCCCGGAACTTTAGAGTCTTTTGATCCTTGGCCTGTTTACTGCGAAACCCTACAATCAAAGGTTGATATTGAGGCGATTAAAACGGCGATTAATCAGGGAAAATTGACCGTTTTTGTTGATGTGATGCACGGCGCCGCTACGGGGGGTTTAGCTCGGATTTTAGGCGATTCTGTGATAGAAATTAACAGCAATCGCGATCCGTTATTTGATGGCGGGGCGCCGGAACCTTTGCCGAAATATATCCCGGAATTGTTCCGTCAAATTAAAGCTCATAAACGCTCTCAAGATAGTTTAGCTGTTGGGTTGGTTTTTGATGGGGATAGCGATCGCGTGGCTGCGGTTGATGGGGACGGAAATTTCCTCAGTTCTCAAATTTTGATTCCCATTTTAATTGAACATTTGGCAACTCGTCGGGGTTTTGGCGGCGAAATTGTGAAAACGGTCAGCGGATCGGATTTAATTCCTCGAATTGCCAAATTGTACGATTTATCCTTGTACGAAACTCCCATCGGTTATAAATATATTGCCGATCGGATGTTATCTTCTCAAGTGTTGGTTGGTGGCGAAGAATCCGGTGGGGTTGGTTATGGGGTTCATATTCCCGAACGGGATGCTTTATTATCAGCTTTATTTGTCTTAGAAGCAATTGTTCAGTCGGGAGAAGATCTCAGCCAAAGTTATCGCCGTCTTCAAGAAAAGGTTGGGTTTTCTTCGGTGTACGATCGCATTGATTTACCTTTGGCGAGTATGGAGGTGCGATCACGTTTGGTGGAACAATTGGAGAATAATCCCCCCAAAGAAATCGCCGGACAAGCGGTTAAAGATTGTTTGACGGTTGATGGTTATAAGTTCCGTTTGGCTGATGATCGTTGGCTGTTAATTCGGTTTAGTGGAACTGAACCGGTTTTACGGTTGTATTGTGAAGCAGCGGATCAAAAACAGGTGAATCAAACCCTTTCTTGGGCGAAAGATTGGGCGACAAGCTGTTCGTAAGTTTAGCGTTTGTTGTTGCGCGGAGAGCGCATCCTGTTAGTAAATTCTGGCGCATCACCTATTAATTCGGGCGATCGCCATGCGCCCCTACAGGAGTAAATTCTCTATTCAATTCGGGCGCATCGCCATGCGCCCCTACAGCAGTAAATTTTGTATGATCGAAGACCAATTTACTTGGGATTTTTGGTATCTCTACGAACCGGAAAAACGACTGTATCACGTTTATTTACTGTCGGCGGATTTGCAATATAAACAAACAGAAACTCATCATCTTTATTCTCAGTTAATATACGCGATAACTGATGATTTTAAAAGCTTTAAAATACAAGATAAAAATATTATTCCCCGTCGTGAAAATCAATCCATTTGGACGGGTTGCACAATTAATATTAATTGCAATTCAAAAACCCGGTTTCTTCAAGAAACCGGGTTTTTATCTCCTGAAACTACTTTTAATTATTTGATGTTCTATACCGAACGTCAAACTGAAGGGGATTATTTCGCCGTTCAAAGGATTAAATTTGCTCAATCAAATGATTTAAAAAATTGGATTTTAGATAATACTTTTAGCCTCGAACCTGAATTAATCGATCCGAATTTTAGTTATTTTATTAGAACCCAAAATCCCGGAGATAGAACCGCTCATGCTTGGCGCGATCCTTTTATTTTTAAAGTTGAAAAGACTTATTATATGTTGGTGGCGGCTAAACATATTATTGATCAAAATCATCCTCAACATCAAAATGCTTGTATTGCGTTACTCAAAGCCGATGAAAATAACTTAAAATCTTGGGAGTTCGTTCATCCGAGTTTAATTACCGGATATGAAGAATTAGAACTTCCTCAACTTTATCGAAATGAAAAGACAGACGAAGTAATATTATTGGTTTCTACTTGGGATGAACGAGATTATCAAGAAAGTGTAAAACGGGGTAAAATTTATCGGGAACGGGGTCAACTTTTAGCGTTTTCCGCAGCCAGTCTAGAAGCGGCTTTAAGGGGAGAGTTTAATCAAAACCCGGAAATTTTTCTCGGAGAAAATGGAAGCGTTCAAACCTCAATTTATGGCGGTGTGTGGATATCGCAACTGAAAGCCATTGTCGGTTTTGACTTTAAACGGGGGGGTTATCAAGTCATTGACTCGGGCCAATTGCCAAGGGGTTGTGAAAATCTAGTTGATTTAAACTCAGAAACTCGTCAATTGAGAGAAATTCGTTTAAAATAAGTTTAATCTAGAATTCTTAAAATTGAGTTGGGCATCCAACAAGAATAAAAATAAAACGAGAATCAGATTCAACCGATGATAAAAACGTTAGTTGTAGCAACGGGAAATCCGGGTAAACTGGAAGAAATGAAAGCGTATCTGTCGGAATTGGATGTAGAATTACAACTCAAACCCGACGAAATAGAAGTTGAAGAAACCGGTGAAACCTTTATTGAAAATGCTTGCTTAAAAGCATCAGAAGTTGCCAAAGCAACGGGACAATGGGCGATCGCGGATGACTCCGGTTTAACCGTTGATGCCCTCAATGGGGCGCCCGGAGTCTATTCGGCCCGTTATGGAACTAGCGATCGCGATCGGATCGAAAGAGTTTTGCGGGAACTGGGGAACTCTTCCAACCGCAAAGCCGCCTTTGTGTGTGCGATGGCGATCGCTAGTCCTGATGGAGAGATCGCCATCCAACTCGAAGGAGTCTGTCCCGGAGAAATTCTAGAGAGTCCAAAGGGTGATGGCGGGTTTGGATACGATCCAATATTTTATGTTCCCGCCGAACAAAAGACCTTTGCGGAGATGTCACCGGAACAAAAGCACTTAATCTCCCATCGAGGCCAAGCGTTCAAAGTCTTGCTTCCCCAACTGCAAAACCTCCTGTGAACAGTTTACAGTTATCAGTAACCCCAGCTACCAGTTTTTACAGTTTACAGTTATCACCTGTTCACTGTTATCACCTGTCCACTGGTGACTAAGATTGCGAACTTTGCTCTCTTGCAAAGTTGCTCATGGGGGAAACCCCCAAGACCGCACTTTGCGCTCTCGACTATTCCGCCGGGCCGCAAGTTCGCGCTGGTGACTGAAAAACTGGTGACTGGTGACTGGTGACTGGTGACTGTTAAATCGCTTCTTGGTTTCGTTCTCCGGTGCGAATGCGAACAATTTCCTCAACGGGAGAGATAAAGATTTTACCATCGCCAATTTCACCGGTGCGGGAAGCGGCAATGATTTTATCAACAACCATATCGACTTGATCGTTTTCGACAACGATCTCAACTTTGAGTTTTTGTAAGAACTCAACGGTATACTCCGAACCCCGATAGCGTTCGGTTTGGCCTTTTTGTCGTCCAAACCCTCTAACTTCAGAGACAGTCATCCCAACGATACCCGCATTAACGAGGGCAATTTTAACTTCATCGAGTTTGAATGGCCGGATGATGGCTTCTATCTTTTTCAATGTTCTTCACTCCTAGTGTTTTCTGGCTGATTTCGCGTGACATATGCTTGATATCACCGCGCCATCAAAAATATTCGTAACATAGGATACACTATGTGCTATAATCCAGTATCCATAGTACGACACCTGAGAGATTTTGAGGATACCGATCTCAACAGTTCAGGAAATGGACAGAGGAAAGTCTGCCTTTGGCGACAGAATCACTCGATACCAGCCAATTGAGGCAAAGGATCTAAAAATAGATTAAACAAATTGAGCAAACAATCAAACATCTTCTAAAATAAATAGGAGATTGGGGGTGAGTTTGTTTTGACAAAAAATATCGAGAGTTTGTGTAAAATCTTGTAAAAAATAGCACTCTAAAAAATAGAGAAGCTTGATTATATTAAAATAATAGCTTTATCTGCCAATTGAAACTAACAAAGAGGAACTCCTGTGCAACTTAGAACTCAAGTAGCAGCCAAACGTGCAACGGGTGCCTTTGCTCTGATTGACAGCTTAAAACGTCACGGGGTAGAGCATATATTTGGTTATCCGGGTGGAGCGATTCTGCCCATTTATGATGAACTCTATCGCTTTGAAGCCGAAGGCGATCTCAAGCATATTTTAGTCAGACACGAGCAAGGTGCGGCTCATGCGGCCGATGCTTACGCTCGGGCGACGGGTCGGGTTGGAGTTTGTTTTGGAACATCAGGTCCTGGAGCCACAAATTTAGTCACCGGAATTGCCACCGCTCACATGGATTCTATTCCGTTGGTGGTTGTGACCGGACAGGTAGCCCGCAAAGCGATCGGGACGGACGCCTTTCAAGAAACGGATATTTTCGGCATTACCCTGCCCATTGTCAAACATTCCTACTTGGTCCGCGACCCCAAAGACATGGCGGCAATTGTGGCCGAAGCCTTTCATATTGCCAGCACGGGAAGACCGGGGCCGGTTTTGATTGATGTTCCCAAAGATGTTGGTTTGCAGGAAATAGATTATATTCCGGTTAACCCCGGAGAAGTCTCTCTCCCCGGATATCGGCCGACGGTTAAAGGCAATATGCGCCAAATTAACCAGGCGATCGCTCTAATTCGCAAAGCCGAACGTCCTTTATTATATGTTGGGGGAGGGGCAATTTCGGCCAACGCTCACGGGGAAATTCACGAACTCGCCGAACTGTTCCAAATTCCGGTAACGACCACGCTAATGGGTAAGGGGTCGTTTAACGAAAATCATCCTTTAGCGGTGGGAATGTTGGGGATGCACGGCACCGCCTACGCGAATTTTGCCGTCAGCGAATGCGATTTGTTGATCGCAGTGGGGGCGAGATTTGACGATCGCGTAACGGGTAAACTCGAAGAATTCGCCTCTCGCGCCGAAGTGATTCATATTGATATCGATCCGGCGGAAGTTGGGAAAAATCGCGCCCCCGAAGTTCCCATCGTCGGAGATGTGCGCCAAGTGTTAATTGATCTGTTGCGCCGATGTCGGGAAACCGGAGAACAGGCAAATCAAGCTCAAACCCAAGCGTGGTTAGATCGGATTGACCGTTGGCGGGAAGATTATCCCCTGGAAACTCCTCAGTATCCCGATAGTTTATCTCCCCAATATGTGATCGCCGAATTGGGTAAAATGGCGCCGGATGCTTACTATACCACCGATGTGGGTCAGCATCAAATGTGGGCGGCTCAATTCCTGAAAAATGGGCCGCGTCAGTGGATTTCTAGCGCCGGCTTGGGAACGATGGGTTTTGGACTGCCGGCGGCGATGGGTGCAAAAGTTGCCCTTCCCAACCACGAAGTGATTTGTATTGCCGGAGATGCCAGCATACAGATGAACATTCAGGAGTTGGGAACTTTGATGCAGTACGGCATTCATGCCAAAACCGTGATTATTAACAACGGTTGGCAGGGAATGGTCCGTCAGTGGCAGCAAACGTTCTATGGCGAGCGCTATTCTTCGTCGAATATGGAATTGGGAATGCCCGATTTTGTTAAGCTGGCGGAGGCTTACGGCGTTAAGGGAATGTTGGTGAGTCGTCCCGATGAACTCCACGAGGCGCTGGCGGAAATGTTGGCTTATGATGGCCCGGTGTTGATGGATGTGCGGGTGCGTCGGGATGAAAACTGTTATCCGATGGTGGCTCCGGGTAAGAGCAACGCTCAGATGTTGGGACTACCGGAACGCAAAAAGTTAGAACAGGCGGCAGAATTGGTCTATTGCAGCAATTGTGGGACTAAGAATGTCGCCAGCAATCATTTTTGTCCAGAATGCGGCACTAAATTATAGTGCGACCCTGAAGCAAGAGGCAATTATCAGTCACCAGTCACCAGTTATTAGGGAACACCGGATCAGGGGACAGGCAAAAGGCGCTCTTGCAAAAGGCAAAAGGCAAGGGGGAAGGGGAAAGGGGAAAGGGGAAAGGCAACCATACAAGAGGTAATAGGTAATTCTTTCCTCCTGACTCGGTGACTCGGTGACTCCTGACTCGGTGACTCGGTGACTCCTGACTCGGTGACTCGGTGACTCCTGACTCGGTGACTCGGTGACTCCTGACTCGGTGACTCGGTGACTCCTGACTCGGTGACTCCTGACTCGGTGACTCGGTGACTCCTGACTTCTGACTTCTGACTTCTGACGACTCCGGGCGGGTTTATATCGGTTGAGAGTGGGAAAACATAGATTAATGTCGAACCCGCCCCTACATCACTGGTTGTTGTAAACTATTCCCTAAAATTTATGGATGAAGGCGTTATTAAATATCACTGTCACTGGTTAAAAGATGAATCGGTTGATGAAAGTCTAATTCAAGATTTAATCCAATGGCGGGATCATCTTTACTCTTTGGGTTTAATTGGCGTTTATGACAATGGCATTGGGTTTGGTAATATTAGCATTCGCTTAGATGAGTCTTTAGAATTTGTCGTTTCTGGGACTCAAACCGGAGATTTACCTCATCTCAAACCCGAACATTATACCCGTGTTACGGGGTTTAATTTAACCGAAAATTCTCTCACTTGTCGGGGACCCATAAAAGCGTCTTCTGAGTCTCTGACTCATGCGGCTATTTATAGTTTTCAATCTAATATTAAAGCGATTATTCACATTCATCACCGCGAATTTTGGCAAAGGTTATTATTTAAGGTTCCGACAACTCGCCCGGAAGTTCCCTACGGTACGCCCCAAATGGCAACGGAAATGTTTCGTTTATTTGAACGGGAAAATTTAAGCGCTCAAAAAATTCTGGTCATGGCCGGACACGAAGATGGGGTGTTGACCTTTGGTGAAAGTTTACCAGAAGCGGGTGAGGTCTTATTTCACTATTGGAAACGGCGATGAATTTTGAATTCTCAATTTTGAATTCTCAATTTTGCCCGAACCGGCGGCCGAAAAAGGGGTTGATTTCCGGGCTAATTTTTGGTATGCTTGTAGGTAAGTTAAATAATGGGATATTTGCAAAAATAAAATTTTTTCACAGATTTCCATTATGGTAAAAGCATACCCGGTTTTCGGGGAAGTTGTCAAGCCCCCCCAAAAAAAAATCGCGTCGGGGCGAGAAAATTTTAAAATTTCTTCAAAAATTATTTTTTTTCTAAATTTCTGACCGGCGCGGCCGAAAAGGGGGTTGATTTCCGGGGCGATTTTTGGTAGGATTGTGGGTATGTTAAATAATGGGATATTTGCAAAAATAAAATTTTTTCACAGATTTCCATTATGGTAGAATGATACCCGGTTTTCGGGGAAGTTGTCAAGCCCCCCCAAAAAAAAGGCCGAATTTTATAAGTTTTTCAAATAAATTTTGCATAAATTGTTTTAATTATCAAAACAAAAGAGAAAATTCTCAGATTTTTATTGAAAAATTTTCCTAAAAAGTTGACGAAAGTATAGGGGTTCTGGTAGGCTGAAGAAAAGCACACCCAAGGGGTTCTAGTGTCTTGAAGCAAAAATAGCGGCTGAAACCCCTATAATTTGGTTAATTTTCAGCATTTCCTGACTAAGTTTAGCTTGGGCGATGCACGAGTTTTTGAGAGATCAGAAAGCGTCCCCAATCAGCCTCTTGACAAAAGGCACAAAATAACAGGTAGAGTGGAGAAGATGATTATCTATTATTATCTCTACCGTAAACTAATCGGCGATCGCGTACCCGAGAGATTTTAGGGCGGGTTGATTAAAATGGTGGATCGCAGATGTTGGTTTTGTTAGAAGCCACCCGACTAACAATGAAAAAAATTAGTATTATTGTTGCTTTTTTGGGACTAATTTTTTTATTTAGTCTAAATTTGGGGATTGAGTCAAATTCTCAAGCAACGCTAAAGTTACCGTCTATTCTAGGCGATCGCATGGTACTTCAGCAACAAACCGATGTCAACCTTTGGGGATGGGATAAACCGGGTAATACTGTCACGGTAAAATTTCGAGGTCAGGAGGTACAAACCCCGGTTGAAGTGGACGGGAAATGGCAAGTTAAAATTCCCAGTGGCGAGGCGGGGGGACCGTTTAATTTAACCGTTGAAGGTTCCAAAGAAGTCACCTTAAAAGATGTGTTAGTTGGGGAAGTTTGGGTTGCAGGCGGACAAAGTAATATGTGGTGGTTTGTCAGTCGCAGCGATAATTCTAAACAAGAAATTTCCGGGGCTAATTTTCCGAATATTCGGGTTTGGGATGGGAATTCTTCACCCCGAGAAAATGGCTGGCCTGCGGATAGGCCTCAAAAAACCGTTCCGGCACAGTGGAAATTAACAACCCCAAAAACCGTTAAAAATTTTCCCGCAACCGCCTATTTTTTTGCCAAAGAACTGCATCAACAGTTAAACGTTCCGATAGGAATTGTACATCTGGCGGTTCCCAACCGAGAAATTGAAACGTTTTTATCTAAACCGTTACTCGCGGCAAATTTTCCCGAAACTCTAGCCTTTTGGCAGCTACAAAAAGATGCTAAAACCAGACCCGCCCAGTTATTTAACGGTATGGTTTATCCGGCTATTCCTTATACACCGAGAGGGTTTATTTGGTGGCAGGGAGAAGCCAATGCAAAAGAGGCAATGCAGTATAGAACTTTATTTCCGAGTTTGATTCAAGAATGGCGAAGTTTGTCGGGAAATGATAACGCTCCTTTTTTATTTGTTGAACTTGCTAATTTTCTGGAAAAACAAACCTATCCCTCCGAAGATGATCCCTGGCCGAGATTGCGAGAAGCCCAAAAAGAGGCGTTAAAGTTGCCGAATACGGCGATGGTTTCCACGATTGATATTTTAGATGAAAATGATAATTTGAGCAATATTCATCCCCCCAATAAACAGTTGGCGGGAAAGCGGTTATTTTTGGCAGCGATGGCGAAGGTTTACGGCGAGAAAGATTTAGTTTGGAGGGGGCCGGTTTATCGGTCGGTTGAATTTCAAGAAAATCAAGCCATTGTAACGTTTGATTCTGCGGGAAAAGGATTAAAAATTCAGGGGGAGAAGTTAAAAGGGTTTGCTTTGGCCGGAAGTAATCGTCGCTTTTTTTGGGCGGATGGAAAGATAGAAGGAAATCGGGTAATTTTAACCAGCGAAGCCGTTAAAGACCCGGTAGCGGTTCGTTATGGTTGGGCGAATAATCCCGTCGGAAACCTCTACAACGAAGCGGATCTTCCGGCGTTTCCGTTTCGTACAGATAACTGGCTGCTAAACTGGGATGAATCCCGCTTTGAAGCCATGAGTTTATTGGAGTTGGCGGCTTATATTCAGAGGAATATTCAACCCAGTGAACCGGAGATCAAATCGGTTTGGGATGAAGTTTATCAGGGGATAAAAACGGATAATAAACTCTTGACCGTTCAACGACTGCAAACCTTAATTAATCAAGAATTAGAAGATGAAAAGTTGGCGATCGCCTTAGAAATTCTCTTGAAAAAGCTACAATTTTTATTTTTGCTCTCAATTGAGTATAATAGATTTACTTAAAGTTCAGTTGGATTCGGCACGGGAGGCGAAAATGCTGCTAACTAAACACTTCCAATTATCAATTCTTCTAAAATTGAGTTTTTCTTTAAGCCTAATTACTGGGTTAACTCTTAGTTTAACCCCAACCACCGAAATAGCATTAGCAGGCGTGGGAACGCAAAAGCGAGCAATTACTAAAATTGAATGGGAAAGCGGGGAACCCATGAACTGTAATGGCAAAGGAGTAGAATTTTTGGTTACTGGCTCCAATATGCACGCTACCTTTTATAATTTAACCATTGCTTGTTTAAATCCAAATCGCGAAAACCAGGCTGATTGGGTGGTTTTAGGTGGGATTAGTTATGTTTACAACAATAATCGTGAGAATGCCTTTCTTCAAGAGTTTAATCCGGAAACTCAACATTCGGGAAACCAACCCAACTTATATTCTTTTGCAAAATTTGTCATCGGTTATAACTGTAGCCTCAACAGTCATCAGTGGGAATGTGAAAAGTACAGTTCTAGTATTGAAAATAACGTTATTAAAACGTTTGGTTCTCAACAGTTAAAATCAACAACAGATTCTATTCCTTTCAATTTTAGTAATCTGGAATTGTCTGCATATCATACAACTAATGCCCAGTAATTTTAACCTGTTGGGAGATTTTAACAGGGAGAATTCGGGGACGCAAAATCCTTGTACAGTGTGGATGTAGAAAGAAAGCGATAGCCAGTTCAATCGAGTTTACCAGCAATAGCAGCCAGAATGATCGACATTGCAAAATGACTTATTGACTGAGGCAGAACTAGGGTGGATTCAATTTAAAGATCAAAAGAATGCCTTCAACTGAAAAAATAGATACACCCTAATTCTAGGCGATTTTTTGCCGGATTACTATCTATTGTTAACTTTCTTCCGAGGGGTGAATAAACTGAGGGGGAAAATTCATACTCCACCAAAAGTTTTTAGTCGCATCCGCCGGAAAAGCCCCGAAATACTTCTGGGCTGCGGGCGAGGAACGTTGTAAATAAAAGTTAGCATTGAGTGGATGTTCAAATAAAGGATCGGCTTCGAGAAAATCCTCTCCTTTGGTCGCATAAACCCGATCATTTGCCCATTCATCGAGATTAACAGGATAGGTAACGGTATTGTTATCGAAAAATAAATTCGATTCAATTTGAATATTTTTCGTCGGAAAAGCATCCGGTTCAAATTCGCTGCTGTAACCAATTTGAAACCAGGCGTTATCGCTAAAAATATTATCTCTTACAATCACATTTTCGAGATTTGTCGTGTAAAAATAGAGTCCGCCCGTTAACCAATGGGGGTCGGGGGTATTTTTCAAACCGTAGCCATTATGATGAATGGTATTATTATAAATTTGAATATTATTTTTTAGCCGATCTTTCCCCCAACGGGAAAGAAAA
The DNA here is from genome assembly GCA_035285085.1 of Lyngbya sp. Classification (GTDB taxonomy): domain Bacteria; phylum Cyanobacteriota; class Cyanobacteriia; order Cyanobacteriales; family Microcoleaceae; genus Capilliphycus. The sequence goes on from JAYKHV010000099.1 coordinate 99,984, forward strand.
ATTCCGGTAGCCCGATTATTAAAAACCAAGTTATGATGAATCCGAATATTATTAATTTTCGGCCCGTCTTCCGCAGCGATCGCAATTCCGGCTTCACAGTCATGGACAACATTTTCATAGAATTCAATATCTTCCAATACATCCCGCCAAGAGTCCGCATAAAGCCCCTGACGGCGACAATGATGGGTATAATTATGATGAACTTTTCCTCTCTTTGCTGTTCCTTTACAGTCTATTCCTTCTTTGGCACAGTAACACACTTGATTATAAGCCACTTCAAAATCTTCAGCACTTCCTATGGTAATTCCTTCGTGGGGGCCGACACTACTCTCGTAGGGATAGCCGGGATGTTCAATTAACATTTCATTCGTATTGGCGTTAATTACCGTATTTCCCAAAACTTTATGCTGATAGCATCCTCTACCGATTAAAATCCCCGATGAAAAGGTGTTAATCGTTGTGTTATTATAAAAGTCAATATGGTGACTGTCTCGAACCACAAATCCGCCGTTATGGGAATTTTTTAGGGTCAAGTTTTTGATCAGAATGTGATGTTTTCCTTCAATTTGAAATGCACCTTGATCGCGAGGGAAAGGTGCTTGGCCTACAGGCGGCCCAACATAGACATCATCCGCATCAATAATCACCGTTTCACCGGGATATCCGGCGTAAATAATCCACTGATTTTCTGTTCCCGAATTTCGCGGATAAATGCGTTCAGAAATCCGATAAGTTCCGCCCCGAATAAAAACTTTGTCCCCTGCGGTTAAGGTTTCAGCGGCTTTTTGAATGGTCGCCCAGGGCCGTTCAAAAGTTCCGGGATTGGCATCGTTTCCCGAGGGAGAAACATAATAAACTGGTTTTTCTGTCGCCGTTGAGGACTGGGCAATTTTGGCAACACTCAATCCCGCCAAAGTTCCCACAGCTTGAATAAATCGGCGTCGAGTTGCAAAAGGGAAACGGTGATTCATCTGCAAGTTTTCTTTTCAAACAGACATTTTTTTGATCATTTTAACATGGGAAATCCCCGCCTCGTCAAAGGGTTCTCCGACTTGCTGAAATCCCAAATTATGATAGAATTGCTTGATATATTCTTGAGCATGAACCAGCGTTTCTTCAACTTTTTTTGATGCAATTACGTCTAATGCGGCTTCCATTAATTTCCGACCAATTCCCCGCCCTCTGGCTGTAGAAAGCACGGCCAACCGTTCAATTTTGGCGGTTTGAGGGGATAAATATCGAATTCTAGCCGTTCCTACGGGTTGAGAGTTGAAGTAAGCGAGTAAATGTTGGGCGGTGTCATCTTTCCCATCAAATTCAAGTGCGGGTTCAACATTTTGTTCGACGGTAAAAACTTGATGTCGGATGACTCGAATTTCACTCACCGCCTCGGAATAATGAACAATTTTAATCTCCAAATCGCCCATTTGTTCTCCTGTTAACTGATACTATGTCCGCCTGATTAATTCTGTTGGTGGGGTGGGGCAGTTTAAACAGTGACCAGTGAACAGTTCTACAGTGACCAAGTACCGTGCAGTGATAACTGTAAAAACTGGTAACTGCATAACTGATACCAAATCCGGTTGTCATACCCCCCCTAAACAGAATCGAGCCAATGATAATTAGTTAAATTCCTAATTTCCTCCTTCATATTACTCAAAATATTACAACGTTTGATTAACAACTCCTCGATTTCA
>JAYKHV010000100.1:0-5998 GCA_035285085.1 Lyngbya sp.
AGAAAAGTATCGGCGAAATTGGGTTTCAATCTCGATGGAGTCAGTAGGGGCGCGTTGATTGCGCCTTTGAAAGTCCGCCTTTGGGCTGTTCAAGAATCCCCGTCCCTTTAGGGCTGGGGAGTATCAACCAAGAGTTACAATAGCGGCAATTTATCGATAGAATCGAGAAAACCGAGCAGAATAATGGGGATGGACGACCTGTGGCTAAGTCAACTGAAGTCAAACATAGCGAACCCACGCAACCACTTTTTCGCACGCCTTTGTATGATGTTGCTGTAGCACTCAAGGCTCGCATGGTTCCGTTTGCGGGATGGGAGATGCCTGTACAATACTCAGGGATTACCAAAGAGCATGAGGCGGTGCGTTCACAAGCGGGAATGTTTGATATTTCCCACATGGGAAAGTTTATTTTGGTCGGAGAGAACTTAATTGAAACGCTACAACCGTTGGTTCCTTCTGATCTGAGTCGCTTAAAACCAAATCAAGCTCAATATACGGTGTTATTGAGCGAGCAGGGGGGTATCCTCGACGATATTATTTTTTATTATCAAGGCGAGGATGCAAACACGGGTAGTCAACGGGGCGTGATGATTGTGAATGCAGCCACCTGTTCTCGGGATAAAGCTTGGATATCGGCTCAGTTAGAACCAACGGATATCACCTTAGAAGATTTATCAAAATATCAGGCTTTAATTGCGGTTCAGGGGCCGCAGGCTTTAGAAAAGTTACAGCCTTTGGTGAGTGAAAATTTGCAGTCAATTCCCTTTTTCGGACATCTCAACGGTACCGTTTGTGGAGAGTCGGCTTTTATCGCTAGAACCGGATATACCGGAGAAGATGGCTTTGAAATCATGCTTGACCCTGAAGCTGGCGTACAATTGTGGCAGCGTTTGTTAGAAGCCGGAGTTACCCCTTGTGGGTTGGGCGCCAGAGACACCCTGCGTTTAGAAGCGGCGATGGCTTTGTACGGTCAAGACCTCGATACGACGACAACGCCTTTGGAAGCGGGATTAAATTGGTTAATTCACTGGGATAGCAAGGGTGATTTTATCGGTCGGTCTATTCTTGAACGTCAAAAAACCCAAGGGGTATCTCGGCGACTGGTGGGCTTGGAAATGATCGGGCGTCACATTGCCCGTCATGGTTATCCGGTGAAGATTAACGGTGAAATTATTGGGGAAATTACCAGCGGAACTTTATCTCCTACTCTCGGAAAAGCGATCGCCTTAGCTTATGTTCCCACAGATTTTGCCCGAATAGGTCAGTCTCTCGATGTGGAAATTCGCGGGAAAACCTATGCAGCCGAAGTCGTCAAGCGTCCTTTTTATCGTTCTCCTTCTCGTCCTCAAAAATAGAAACGTTAAGTGGCGAGAGTCCCTAAGTATAAAGGTTGGAAACCCTTGCTTTCACAAAAAAAAGCGGGTTCCGTTCGGGATTAAAAGGGTATGCTCACAGACCACCTTTACAGAACCTTATTGATTTTAAAGAAAAAAGGTTTTTCATGTAAAAGATTGATTAAACTGGGGGGGGTTAATCTTGCGTTTTAAAAAATTGTTCGTATACTAGGGATCACGATGACAAATTGATGAATCAAAAAAATTTGGCTTCAGAACAGTCAAGTCAGAAAATCTCAGTAAAGTCATCGCCATCACTTGGGTTTTTAAGCCTGAGTGTTTGTTTTTATAGAGCCAATTTCGGAGTATACAGGTTCAAAATGAGAACAGCTTTTCTAGTTTCGAGCGTTTTAGCGGCGGCAACGACGGTCTTTGCCGCTAGTTCTCCTGTTTTTGCTTACAGTATCGCCTCAGATGGAAGTGTAGTTGGTATTAATAGTGGTGATATTGGCGACTATTTCCAAGTCAACTTTGATGGTAGTGTTGAGAGAACAGATGTTGATGGACTTTCAGGGACAGCCTTCTTCAGATTAGATAACTGGGGTTTAGAAACCATTAGCGGAACACAGTATACTGTTGCTTCCTTCTTTGTGCAGTTAACCAATACCTCTACTTCTCCTATTACTTCGAGAATTTCTCGTTTAGGGTTTGACACCAACCCGAATATTGTCCAAAATGCATCCAGCGTCAACGGAGAGTTTACGAGAGTCAGTAGCGGAAACTTTCCCAATGGAGTGGGTGGGATTGAAGTTTGTTTAATTCCCAGCACAGGTTCCTGTACAGGTGGGCCTGGTGGCGTTGAGACTGGAGAGACAGGCACTTTTAACCTCAAACTGGCTTTTGCAAATACTTCATTAAGCAGCTTGAACCTCAGCAACTTCCACCTGCGTTATCAAAGTATTAATGGAACTTCTCTCGGCACCAGTGGTACAGGCGATGGTGTGGTGATGGCGAGTTCCACCGATGCTCCCGAACCTCTGACCATTTTAGGAACGGGAATGGCTGTCGGGTTTGGGGGGTTATTCCGCAAAGAACAACAAAAACGCAAGCAAAAACAGCAAGTTAAAGCTTAACAGATTCTCCGCTTTTCGCTCTTTATGAGTGGTTGGTTGTACTGAACATCGGGTGATGTTTGCGGAGGTACATCCCAAAAACCCGGTTTCTATTAAGTTACCGGGTTTTTAATTGCCACTTTCTGACTTTCAACAGAAACCTATTGAGGCGTAATATCGGTACAATGAGGCTAACACGATTCTAGACCTCAACCCAACTCATGCTATCCGCTCTTGAAGTTCTCAATACTCGTTTCCGACTCACAGAAGCCCTCAATAGCAACTCTGTCCGTCAAACTTGGCTGGCGGAAGACTTGAAGTTTAAAGATCAAGTCGTGGTGAAATTGTTAGCATTGAGTGGTTCAATGGATTGGGAGGATTTGAAACTCCTCGAACGAGAAGCTCAAGTTTTGCAACAGCTTGACCATCCCCGTTTGGTGCGTTATCGGGATTATTTTGCTGTTAATAGTTTAAATCCTTGGTTTTGTTTGGTGACGGAATATGTTCCGGGTGTTTCTCTCAAACAACGGTTAGAAAAACGCCAGAAATTCACCCCAACTCAAATTCAATGGATAGCGACAGAGGTGTTAGAAATTCTCAACTATTTACATCAGTTAAATCCCCCGGTTTTGCATCGAGATATTAAACCGAGTAATCTGATTTGGGGAACGGATAATCATATTCATTTAATTGATTTTGGCTGCGTACAAATTCAGCCCAGAACTCCCGGTGCTACGTTTACGGTTGTGGGAACTTATGGTTATACTCCCATTGAACAGTTTGGCGGAGAAGCGGTTCCGGCTTCGGATTTGTATGCTTTGGGTGCGACTTTAATTCATCTTTTAACGGGGATTTCTCCGGCGGAATTACCGCAAGATAATAATTTAAAAATTCTGTTTAGAGATCGGGCGGTTTCTCCGATTGAACCGCAATTTTGCAACTGGTTAGAAAAGTTAATTCATCCGTCGGTTTCGGGACGTTATTCTAATGCCAACGAAGCGTTAATTGAGTTGAAGGATTCCATTTCTGCCCCAATACAATCTCCGGAAAATACGGCGATTCGTTTATCGAAAACCGAGAATAATTTAAACGTAGAAATTCCGTCTCGGTTTTCAATAGAATATCTTCGCCCCAGCAAACAAACCCTACAAAAGAGTTTTTGGAATTGGGGAGAACGGCTTTTCTCTTTACCTCTGTTTGTAAAATTGCAAATTGTCGGGGTTGTTGGTTTAGCGAGTTGGCTGTTGTGGTTGCTACCCCTTCCCCTGAATAAAATTGGGTTGAATTTAATTTCTTCGCTGTTGTTTTTACCGCTAATTTTACTAATTTTAGGTGTGCCTGCGGGATTGATTTTCTTGGTTTTATTACTAAATTCGGGACTGGATTATTTTGAAAGAGTTTCTTTAGAAGTTGATGAAAATCATTTAAAAATCTGTTGGAAATCTCTCGGTTTACCCAAACAAAAACTTGTGAAATTGTCGGAAATTCAAAATATTAAATTAACTCAAACCAAGGCGGGAAATGGTCAACTTTATCCGACTTTGGAAATTGCGATTTATAAACCCATGATGTTTTTTCTCTCTCAACGCAAAACCTATCACCTCGGACAACAGTTAAAAACCGAAGAATTGGAATGGTTAAAACGAGAGATGAATGACTGGTTAACCAGCCATAGTTCCCCTTTACCCCAACTCAAACCCAATTCTCCAAATTTTATGAAGCTTCTGAAGTTCGATAAAAAAACGGCTGATTCTTAAAGCATAAACTGAAGAATCTAGGGGAGAGCGGGTTTAAACAGTGAACAGTGAACAGTTTTACTGTTATCAGTCAACTCTCAAGAGTAGCACGCTACTGGTAACTGTAAACTGAAAACTGTAAACTGTAATTAATCCGTCCCTACAAAACTTTGGTTTTATAGTGTAGCCTAATTTTTAGGATTTCATATCAATAGCAAAAAAAAATTTAATAAATCTAAAGATGAGTAATGACAACAACCAACCTATCCGTCAACTGGAATTAGAATTACAAGAAAATCGCCAAACCCTGCAAGCAAAAATAGCAGAATTAACCCTTGATAACGACAAACTTAAAAGGGAAAACGACGAATTAAAATCAATGAATTCCCAGTTAAGCTTTCAATCTCAAGAACTCAACACGGTTCAACATAGACTAGAACTCAAAGCTGCTCAACTTGAAGAAATCTACGAAAATATACCGATAGGATTAGCTTTGTACGATGAAGATTTTAGATGGGTCTGTATCAATCAAGTTTTAGCAGAGATGAACGGTTATCCCATTCCCGAACATATTGGAAAAGAAGTCAGGGAAATTCTTCCGAATTTAGCCGATGAAATCGAGTCAAATCTCAGTTCTGTTCTGAAAAATGGAGAATCCTTACTCAATCTAGAAATTCATGGAACAACGGCAAAATCCGATGAAGAACGAGACTGGATTGTGAATTATTATCCGGTCAATCTTTCTACGGGAAAACGGGGAGTAGGAGTCGCCGTCACAGAAGTCACCCATCTGAAAAAAATTCAACACGAACTCGAATATAGTGAAGAAAAGTTTCGTCAACTGGCGGAAAATATCCGCAAAGTTTTTTGGATTGTCGAAATTCCTTGTACTCCACCGGATTATCAGAAAATTATTTATATTAGTCCGATCTATGAACAAATCTGGGGACATTCCTGTGAGGAACTGTATCAAAATAACCTAAAATGGATAGAAGCGATTCATCCCGACGATCGCGAACGAGTAATCAAAGCATTCAACGACAATCTGATTAAAGGTCAGTATGATGAGATATTTAGAATTATTCGTCCAGATGGTACAATTCGCTGGATTCACGATCGCGGATTTTTAGTCAAAACCGATCAGTTATGTCCGGTTTATCGGGTTGCGGGACTTGCAGAAGATATTACCGAACGAAAACAAGCCGAAGAAAACCAAAGACAACAGCAAGAATTACTCCAAACTATTCTCGATCACATTCCTGTTATGATAGCGTTGATGGATTTAAAAACTCATAGCTTGCTGTGGGTTAACCGAGAATGGGAAAAAGTCTTAGGTTGGCGATTTGAGGAACTGGGTACACTTGAGGAAATATTAGTGCAAATGTATCCAGACCCAGAATATTGTCAATATGTTTTAAACTATATTCAAGTGGCAAATGGAACTTGGGGAGATTTTAAAACTTGCATAAGAGACGGTCGAGTATTAGATATGTCTTGGGCGAATATATCGCTTTCCAATGGCAGAAATATTGGCATTGGTCAGAATATTACTGAACGCAAACAGGCGGAAATTGCACTCCAAGAAGCCAAAGAAGTAGCCGATGCAGCCAACGCAGCGAAAAGTCGTTTTTTGGCTAATATGAGTCACGAATTGCGAACTCCTCTAAATGCAATATTAGGTTTTACCCAACTTTTACGGCGTGAAACTAACCTTTCTCAAGAACATCATCACCAACTTAATATTATTTACCGCAATGGTGAACAGTTACTCAATTTGATCAATGATATTCTGACAAGTTCTAAAATAGAAGCGGGT
>JAYKHV010000101.1:0-10607 GCA_035285085.1 Lyngbya sp.
ATACTCAAACGGATTATCTTTGCCGATTCCTTCTACATAATCGTAGCTGGCAACCAAATCAATAACGCTTTGACCTTGATGTTCAACCGCGTAATCTTTCAATGCAAATGACCAAGATTCATCTAAAGCAACTTCCGTTCCCGGCGTTCCTGTGACTGTACTGGTTCGGGGAAGAAAGACACCAGAAGAACCGGGTTGTATCCCAATTTCAACGGTGAGAGAATCTACGACATTGGCTAACTGATAATCAAATCCAAATGCAGTGGGAATGGGTTGAGTTAGTAAGTCTGTCACCAGATTTTTATTGAGGATTTCCCAGAAGTCTGTTTCATTGGGATAATTAGCTAAGAACCCTTCAACATAATTGGAAATTTGAGTAAATTCGGGATACTCAAACGGATCATCAATACCAATCCCTTCTACATAATCGTAGCTAACCCGTAAATCAATAACGCTTTGACCTTGATGTTCAACCGCGTAATCTTTCAACGCAAATGACCAAGATTCATCTAAAGTTACTTCTGTTCCTGGTGTTCCTGTCACTTTACTGGTTCGGGGAATAAAGACACCAGAAGAACCGGGTTGAACTCCAATTTCAACGGTGAGAGAATCTAAGACATCTGCTAACTGATAATCAAATCCAAATGCAGTGGGAATGGGTTGAGTTAGTAAGTCTGTCACCAGATTTTTATTGAGGATTTCCCAAAAGTCGGTTTCATTGGGATAAGTCGTGAGAAAATTATCAATGAAATTGTAAATTTGAGTAAAATCTGGATATTCAAAGGGATCATTTTCTCCAATCCCTTCTACATAATCGTAGCTAACCTGTAAATCAAGAACCGCTTGACCTTGATGTTCGATTTCATATCCCTCAAACCCAAAAGACCATCCCTCTTCTAATTTTACCGGAGAGAACATCGTTACTGCCCGAGAAACAGCCGGATTAATAACGACCCCTAAACTTAGAGTAATGGTAGTTGCCGCCAGGTTGATCAAGTTTTTCAATTTCATGGAAAGTATTCCTTGATTTCAGTGCAAATACAAACTAGGACGATGCACCTTTTAATGTTTGTTTTGCCTGGATTATCAAGGATGACTCTGTAGAATTCAAGAGGGTTTTGTAAAATTTACCGGGCTTAGTTTTACAAAAGCTTTACATAACCGGGGGAAAATATAGTAAATCTATATTAAAATTCCCCTCAAAATTGCTGAGATTCACTGAGATTGGGCTTGAATGGCGGTAATCGCAACAGTATTGACAATATCGGTAATTGTACACCCCCGACTGAGGTCGTTAACGGGTTTTTTCAACCCCTGTAAAACGGGGCCAATAGCCACCGCATTCGCCGAACGTTGAACGGCTTTATAAGTGTTATTTCCGGTATTCAAATCGGGGAAAATAAACACCGTTGCGTGTCCGGCGACTTCACTTCCCGGTAGCTTTGTTTTGGCGACATTTTCATCAACTGCCGCATCATATTGTATCGGCCCTTCTATTTTTAAATCCGGGCGTAATTGTTGAGCAATTTGAGTGGCTTGACGGACTTTATCCACATCTTCTCCTTTTCCAGATTCTCCGGTAGAATAAGACAACATTGCCACCAAAGGTTCAATCCCAAATGTTTTCGCGGTCATCGCCGAACTAATCGCAATATCGGCGAGTTGTTGGGGGTTGGGATTGGGATTAACCGCACAATCTCCATACACTAAAACCCGATCTTCTAAACTCATTAAAAACACGCTAGAAACAATCGAACATCCGGGTTGAGTTTTAATAAATTCCAACGCCGGACGAATGGTGTGGGCCGTTGTATGAACTGAACCCGAAACCATTCCATCGGCAACTCCTTTGTACACCATCATGGTGGCAAAATAACTATTATCGTGCATTACATCTGCCGCACAATCCCGACTGATTCCTTTATGTTTTCGCAGTTCAAAATAGGTTTCGGCATAGTCTTCATACCAGTCGGAATTATTGGGGTCAACAATATTAACCCCATCTAAATTTAGACCTAAAGTAGAAATTTGTTTGTTAATTTCTGACTCTTGACCTAACAGCGTAATATCCACCACACCCCGTCTTAATAAAATTTCAGTCGCCTGTAAAATCCGTTCTTCGTTTCCTTCGGGTAAGACAATATGTTTTTTATTCTTTCTCGCCCGTTCAATTAACTCATATTCAAACATCAACGGCGTCAAGCGACGAGAACGGGAAACTGAAATGCGTTCGGCAATTTTTGAACCCTCTACATAGGACTCAAATATTCCCAAAGCGGTGGCAATTTTGCGGGGATTATCTGCGGTAATTCTCGCCCGAACTTGACTAACTTTAGTTGCGGTTTCAAAGGTATCTGCTTCTACGGTCATAATGGGTACACTCCACTGAGTAAACCCATCAATTAATTTGTAAATAGAGGCAGGAAGTTCGATATTTCCGGTTAAGATAATTCCCGCAATATTGGGATAATTATCCGATAAAGTCGCCACCAAACAGCTTAATAAAATATCCGATCTATCGCCCGGAGTGACAATTAAACTCCCTTCATCAATGTGTTCGAGAAAGTGAGGAACTTGCATCGCGGCTACTTTGAAATCATGGACTTCTCGGTTGAGTTTTTCTCCGTCGCCGTGAATGAATTTTGCCTGTATTGTTTGAGCAATTTCTCCAATGCTTGGCTTCCAAAGAATCTCTTCTTCGGGTAACACAAAAACCGGATCTTCATAATTCCAACACTGTTGAAATTGTTGGGTAATTGTGCGAATATCTTCCGGGAAAACCCGGTTAACAATGGTTGCTGCAATTGTACATCCTTCTTCGATAAAAGCTTCTCGTTCGGTGCGAACTCCATCAACCACTTCTTCGGGGGTTTTTCCCTGTCCGTTCGCGACAATTACAATCGCCGAACCTAAATCATTTGCAACCTGAACATTCAAATCAAAATCAAAGGCGGAAGTGACATCAACGGTATCGGCACCTTCACAAACAATAAAATCACAGTCTTGTTCTAAGGCTTTGTATTTTTCGAGAATGGTTTTAAGGAGTTCATCATAATGTCCGTCCGCGACTAAATGTTGGGCTTGTTCGTGATTTAAAGCATAGAGAGATTCATAGGGAAAATCCAGTTGATAACGAGTGCGAATCAGTTCAATATCCGGATCTGGTCGATTTCTACGATGAATAATTGGACGAAAAACACCCAACCGACCAATGCGTTTAGACAGCAATTCCATTATGCCCAATAGCACAAGAGATTTACCACTGTCGGAGTCTACTGCTGCAATATATAAGTTTGAAACCATAGAATTCTCCCCTGGATAAACGCTAGAAAATATAGCGAATTTTTTGCCGAGTTTATCTGCAATTTTCTCGGTTAACTTCTCGACGGTTTCCGCTTACTTCCGGTAAGCAATTCTGAGACTTTGAACAAAAATTCCTACGGAAATCAGAATAATTAAACAAGCCCAAAACCAATGGGGTAGAAAAAGTTGTTGGGCAATTTGTCCGGTGTCTGAAACAATCAGTTGACCTCCGATCACGGCTTTATTCATAAACAAATAACCCCGTTGATGGTAGGTGCTGATAATCGCTTGTACTCCTAAAAACTGAATTGTCCATCCTTGAAACCAATGGGGCGTTTTTAGGGCTGCAAATAACAGGCCGGCCCCCCACAGAGAAATCGCCACAATACCAAATAGCGATCGCACCCAGATTAACACAGAAAGCAGTAACAATCCGCCCAGAATCATTAAACAAATATGAGCATTTTTGTAGCGACGACTGGAAATAATAAATAATCCCCCCGCAAATGCCGGCCCCAACGGTCCACCCGCAGCCACCAACGCCCGTCCAATGGGTCCTAAAAATAAGGAACCCGAATGTATCGCAAAGCCGGAACCGTTGGGAAGCATCACCAATTTTCGGAAGTCTCCCCCCAGGAGTAACGCCGTTAGTCCGTGACCCATTTCGTGAAACCAAGTGGCGAGAATTGAAAAGGGATAAAGGATATAATCTCCCCAGGAAAATTGCCACAAAACTAGGGTAACAGCAGCGGCGCCAATTAGCCAGCTTATCCCCATTTGGTTGCGGTTTCCGGTTGTTCCCTCCAAGGGTTGTAGATTTAGATTTTTCATCGGTTAAGCGTCGGTAAAATGTAGGTTAGATTGAAATCAAAGTCAAGTTCTATCGTCTATCTACATCATAGAACTTCGGCGTTTCTGATCGCTATTGATGCTTTTTTTATTTTAGCTTCTAATTTTAGTTAACTGCAAATCCGGTGTAGGGTCTAACTAAAGGTTCGGTGAATGCCAAAACAATATCTTCTTTCGGAACTCCTAATTTTACAAATTCATTGGCAAAACCAATTTCGGTCCCGTCGTGTTGTATCCAGATTTTACCATCTTTTTTGAGGTCAAAATGCAACACACAGCCATAGCGTCGGTTTCGATTTTTCCAACCCGCATACACCAATTGATAATGGTCGTGTTCGGTATCGAAAATTAGCTGAGTTTCTACGTCGGGATCGGGCGAACCCAAATTTGCATAATCGGTGATTAGCTGTTTAATGTAAATTCTATATTGTTCTAGTTTATCCATTGTACAATCACCTCGTCTACCGGATCGTAAACAATTATTTTAATTTTAAATCGTTGAATCACCGTTTGTACAAATTGTAAAGAAAAGAAGGTTTTGTAACTTCCTTGAGGAACAGCTAAATACAAAATTCTATCAGGTTCTTGTTCTTCTAGGGCAACTTGACAATTGAGGAACTGCCCAATGGCGGTATGAAACTCAGAAATCGCCGAGGGATTAATAAAACTTTTAATTTCAACTGCTATTTTTTGATCCTCTTTCTCGGCTGCTAAAATTCGTTCTGCGGCTAAGTCAATATACATCTCAACTCCACCCACTTGAACTTTATAAGGATCATCTGTAATCATCCAATTTTCTTTTTCTAAACCCGCCTTAACCGCATTATGAAAAACATCTTTAGCAGCCATTTTCCCCAGATAGCTACAGCATAAAATCTTTATACTTTATAATATCATATTTTAAAACAGTGTTAAAATTGAAAATACTCATTTCAACCCAAACGGTTATTTTTAGGAAAATTTAACAATGGCGGGAAAACTCTGGCGTAAACTTTGGGACGTTCTCAACACTGACATTGAACTCTCTTTAACGGGGACTGTTTCCGCAGGTGTGGAAGCGGGAAAAGCGGTTTTTGAAGCCAAAGCGTTACAGGAGAATAAAAACGCGAAAGAACTCGCCCTCATAATTAAAAATGAGGAGTATCAACCCCTTGTCACAATTGAATGGCAGAAATAATAATGATATTGGTGGATCTATTACCGCTCTCGCTGTTCAACAGGGAAGCAAAGTAGAGAACAACTAATGGTTTCCTATCCTCAAGCTTAACTGTCCTGTGCTGTAAATGATCGACACAAAGAGCCAAGTCTTATGTGAAGCTCCTATAAAGAATCTCTTTTCTTTGGGAAAAAAATCTATTCTCCGAGAAAATACGGATATGATCTCCGTTGCTGCGAGCAGAGCAAAAAACACAAAATACTTTGATTAAAGATACTTGAGGTCATTCCCAGTGGAATAGACTTTTTTTGTATACAGACATTTTTATAAGTGTTTTTTCTGATTTAACTTGTATTTTGCTATCGTATTCCGTGAAAACACCGAGAAGTTTATTTGTGGTTAATTTTGGGTGTACTCCAATTTTGGAATGCCGGAAAATACCCATTTTAAAGACTGTGTAAAAAATCGAAAAACCCCTTGCCATATAGTTGTTTTTATTGTTATTTATGTAGATAAGAACAACAAGACGAATTTAATCAACCTCAAGAAAAACCATGAAAACTACACAAAAAGCTGTTGCATTCGCCGCTCTTACTGCTCTCTCTACTTTCGGGGTTGCTAATACTGCTCATGCAGGTGTGATGTTTCGGATGAATCAAGGTGTTGCCTACGGTGAAAATGGCAACATGGGTATTGCCACTCCAGTTAAGAATACCGCTACTGTTGACTTCAACAATTTGTTGGGTAACAAAACTGGATTTGAGAATGAGTTCGCCATTTATTCTTTCCAGAACACTACTGGTTCTAGCTCTGTTCGTGCTAACCAGTGGGTTCCTGAAAACATTGATAGAACTATTAATAACAGCAACCCCTACCTTGCCGTTTTCTCAGGTAATAGCGTCACAATTGACCTCAAAGGTACTGCTAACTATTTTGGTTTGAACTGGGGTTCTGTGAGTCAGAACAACCGAATTGAGTTCTTCAAAGGAGATACGCTCATCAGTGCTTTCCAGTCTGCTGGAAATAATGTCAACCAACCCGTTGAAGGTCAAGCTGAATTGAATGCGGCTTGGAAAGATGTTAAAGGTTCTCACAATGCAACAAACTTCTGGAATGAAGCGGATGCTTATTTAGAGTTTTGGGCTGAAGATGCAAATTCTTTGTTTGACCGGATTGTTTTAACTCAGGTTTCCTCCACAGGTGGTGGCTTTGAGAGTGACAACCACTCCTTCTTACTGAGCAATAAAGGCTTTGACCCCAACAATAACAAGAGCGTTCCTGAACCCGGAATGGTTGTTGGTCTGCTGGCTATTGGCGGTCTGATTGCTCAGAAAAAGGCTAAAAAATCCTAGTTCAATTTAACTGATCCAATTTCTTGAAAGGCACAGTAAACACTGTGTCTTTTTATTGATAATTTTAATAAGAATTGTTTTAGGGAACCGACGGCTAATGGTGCGTCAAATTTTCATGGTTTCTTTTGGCAATTTTAACAAGAGTTGTTTGACAGAACCGACGGCTAATGGTGCGTCAATTGTTTGGGTTTTTTGTTGGGAATTTCAACCATAATTGTTTGACGCACCCTACCTAAAAGTTACTCAGCCTCCGAAGATGAGGAGGATGAAAACCAATCACAATATCTTCTTTTGATACACCCATTTCAACTAATTCTGCCGCAATATCTTTCTCCGTACCATTCCATTGAATCCAAATTTGTTCATTTTTGATATCAATGTGAATTGCACAGGTATGTATCCACCGCTTCTGTTTCCAACCGAGGTAAACAATCTGATAATGATCGCGCTCTTTATCAAAAATTGTTTCGACTTCTATCTCTCCATAAGCGGGTTTGTGCCGGCTGTATGCTGTGAGAATTTGCCGAACATAGTGGCGATACTGTTCTAATTTATCCATTCTATAATCACCTCGGATTCGGTGTCATAAATCACCAATTTAACTTGATTTTCATTAACCATTAATTCGGTAAACTCCAATCTAAAAAAGGTGTTGTAAGCAATCAGAGGTACTGCTAAATACAGTGTTCGTTCGGGTTCCTCTCGCCTCAACGCACCTCGGTAGTTAATAAATTGACCCAGTGCAGTGTGAAATTCTGAAATTGCCGATGAATTTTCTAGAAAACTCTTAACTTCAACAGCAATTTTCTGGTTATCTTTTTCAGCAGCAATGAGTTTTTCCGCCCCCAAATCAATTGACATATCCACCCCGCCAAAACTAATTGATAAGGGATCGTGGGTGATTTTCCATCCTTCTTTTTTGAGGGCTTGTTTAACAACGTCGTGAAAAAAATCTCGGGCGGACATATTTTCGCTTAAGCTATTTGCCCAATTTTCAATTGACTAACGCTCAACTATTTTCAATCTTTGCGTCACCAACGTAATCCCACCCGGACGCATTAAAATAGCGGAAATCCAATTATTTCCCGGTGTTTTTGGGGCGGTTCCGACTTTAAAAACACCGCCAGAAGGTAAGAACTCCAACTCCAAAGGAAACTCGGTTAAATAAGCTCTGGGTGTCACCCGTTCTTCTATTGCTGTTCCGATCATAATTTCCTCGCCCAGAGGTTCTTCAACGATCGCATCCACGCTATATTCTTGACCGGGTTTAACCTGTTCTGGTATACTTAATGTTACAGTGGGCGGGTTTTCTCCGCTGGTTAATTGATTGCGTTCGGCTAACACTTCTTGCTGAACAACTTTTTGATTTTCGATTCGTTGCTGTGAAGTAATCGTTGAACTCAGTTGAAAATCTCGACCGTTAAAATCTTGAGTTCCGGTAATTTCTGTCACCGTAGTTGCCACAATTGCCGAACCTTCTTGTTGCCAAGATTGTAGTTTGGTTTGATAATTCAAATTAGAATAATTTTGCCAAAGCTGAGTTAATACTTGTTCGTAACTGCGACGATCTAACCCGTCGGTTGTGCTAAAATCTTGACTATAAAACTGCATCACCCCGTTCACATCCTGACGATTAGCTGCGGCTTCAATTCCTTCAATTAATGTGGTTAATTCTGCGGGGGCGGTTTCCGGGGGTTCTTGGGCGCGAACTTCACCCAAAGCAAACCCTGTCGCACTCCACAAAACGACACCCAGTAACCCAGAAAGCAGGGGGGAAAATTCTCGACGACGAGACACAAAAGAAGAGAGTTGCAGAGAAGGAAAAATCGTCATAAGAAACGGTTTTGTGAACAGTAATGATTTCAATAAATGTTGAATTAGGGGCTTTCTACACCCGTTAACCCGAATGCACAGTGTGAGTTTTCCGGTTCACCAGACCCAAGAATGGTAACTTTAATGGTAACTTAAATCTTACAACTCTGTTTGTGGATATACCCAACTCTAAACACTCATGCGATTATTGATTGCAGCTAGTGGTACGGGCGGACATTTATTCCCGGCGATCGCCACCGCCACCCAATTATCAGATTATGATATCGAATGGCTAGGCGTACCTGACCGCTTGGAAACGCAACTTGTTCCTCAGCAATATCCCCTACACACCATCGGCGTCCAAGGGTTTCAGGAACGGTTTGGCTTGGGAACAGTGCGAACCTTCACCCGTTTAACGGGTTCCATTTTAAAGGTTCGCCGTCTCCTCAAACAAGGGAAATTTCAGGGGGTATTCTCAACCGGAGGTTATATCGCCGCCCCCGCCATTTTAGCGGCCCGTTCCTTGGGTTTACCCGTAATTTTGCATGAGTCCAACGCTTTACCGGGGAAAGTCACCCGTTTGTTGAGTGGGTGGTGCGACTTGGTGGCGTTGGGGTTTGACTGTTCAACCCAGTATTTACCCAGAGCCAAAAAAACGGCGATTGTGGGAACACCCGTTCGTTCTGCTTTTTTGGGGGAAACGGAACCTTTGCCCTTTTCTATCCCCGAAAACGCGCCGCTAATTGTGGTTGTGGGCGGCAGTCAGGGAGCGGTGGCGGTGAACCAGTTGGTTCGCGAAGCGGCTTCGGCTTGGTTTGAGATGGGCGCTTGGGTGGTGCATCTGACCGGAACCAACGATCCGCATACAGACAGTTTACAGCATCCCCAATATTTGGCAATGCCGTTTTATGACAATATGGCGGCTTTACTCAAACGAGCCAATTTAGCCATTAGTCGGGCGGGGGCGGGAACCCTCACGGAGTTAGCGGTAACTCAGACACCTTCGATATTGATTCCCTATCCCTACGCCGCAGAAGATCATCAAACCTACAACGCCAAAGTGTTCGCCGATGCGGATGCAGGATTGTTACTTGCTCAAACCGACCTTACAGGAGAAATCCTCAAAACTAAGGTATCCCATCTGCTGAGTTCCCCCCAACAACTGCAACAAATGGCACAAGCAACAGCGTCTTTGGCGGTACTCAATAGTGCCGAACAGTTAGCCTCGGCGATCGCTCAAGTGTTGAGTGGTGAGGGGAAAAACAGATTACAAACCCAGGAAAAATGACGGCCAGCGGTTGGTTGCTGTTAATGGGGTTTAACCGCTTTGATGCGAATTCGTTTGTAGTCAGCGATCCAGCTTCCATCTTGATACAACTTCGAGTTCAACTTCTTCTCGATGCGCCTTAAAATTTTCTCCTGTTGTTCGGCAGGAATATTATGAAAGAAGCAACTCGCAAACATTTCAATCCAATTTCGCAGACCATTTTTTCCGTCTTCTAAACGAGTCGGTCGTTCAAACAAAGTCGCAACTTGTAATTGAAAGCCTTGACGTTCCAAAAGGGTGCCGTATTCAGCGATACTGGGAAAATACCAGGGGTTGAAGTTTTGATTTTCTGGATATCCAGCCTCATCTAAAGCTTCACAGATCCCGCTAATAATCGTTTCCACATTTCCCTTTCCGCCAAACTCGGCTACAAACCGTCCTCCGGGTTTTAAGGCCTGCCAAACTCCTTCTATAACCTGATCGGGTTCTTTAATCCAATGTAAAACCGCATTGGAAAAGACACCATCAAATTGTTCATTCATCCCCAGAGAAGCCGCATCGACAACGGCAAACTTTAGGTGAGGATAGGAATGATTGGCTCGTTCGATCATAGAAACGGCACTATCAACACCAATGACCTCCGCTCCACAACTGGTGATCCGATAGGTCAGATGACCCGTTCCACAACCCAAGTCGAGGATGTGTTCTCCATGAGTTGGATGAAGCAGTTTCAGTAAGTCAGTGGCGAGGTGAGAGACATAACGGTGGCGACGGTCGTAAAGATGGACATCCCAATCATTCACGAAGGGGGTCGGTGTGTTCTTGGCTGTCTGGATACTCATTCGACGCTTAGGAGTTGGGTCTTTCC
>JAYKHV010000102.1:0-195658 GCA_035285085.1 Lyngbya sp.
GTGGCGAGGTGAGAGACATAACGGTGGCGACGGTCGTAAAGATGGACATCCCAATCATTCACGAAGGGGGTCGGTGTGTTCTTGGCTGTCTGGATACTCATTCGACGCTTAGGAGTTGGGTCTTTCCTTAACAGTATGCAGTATTTATTGATATATTTTTTTTAAGTTTAACAAAGTTTAAACGGCATCGTCATCAAGGGGGTTCCTACGGCTGAATTTCTAATTAACTCTACAATGGGTTTTCTACCCTTTCACGATAATTTTTCAACTCGGACTCTGGGGATCACGGTTTTCATACACTAAATCAGTAATAATACTCATTAACTTAAGAAATTCTTTAGAATTCAGAAGTATAAAAAAGTACAAAAATACCATAACACAGGTTTAGCTTTTAGCCCATCGCTGAAAATCCGGGTCAATTAAGCCTTTTGACAGATTTAGAATACAATTGGGCAATTTTGCACCAAAGCTCTCTTGAATTCCCGCTGATTCTGTGATAAAAAATACAGATTGTTGGCTAGATAGCAATGTAATTGCTCGAACGGGAGGGGCGTCATGTCTGGTAACGAAGTTCAGGCTGATTTTTGGATCACAGAATACATCACACCTTGGGATATTTACGCTCACGGGGTTACGAACGTACTAGCCTACAAAAAAACAGAATATCAAGAGATGTACATCGTCGAAACCGGTGCCTATGGTAAAGGCTTGGTTCTCGATGGGAAATGGCAGTCTTGTACGGGGGATGAGTTCCTCTACCATGAACCTCTGGTTCACCCGGCGATGATCGCTCACGCCTCGCCCCGTCGGGTGTTGGTTCTGGGGGGCGGAGAAGGGGCAACCATTCGGGAAGTGTTGCGGTGGAAAACCGTTGAACAAGTGGCGATGGTTGATATTGACGGAGAAGTGGTTGACGCCTGTCGGGAATATCTCCCGGAAATGCACGCCAACGCCTTTGACGATCCGCGTCTGCAACTGGTGATCGGCGATGCGTTAGAATTTCTCGATACCAACGATGAACCTTGGGATGTGGTCATTTCCGATCTGTCCGACCCCATTGAAGAAGGGCCATCGTTTAAGCTGTTTACCAAAGAATATTTTGAGAAAATTCGCAACTGTCTGGCCGAGGATGGTTTTCTGGTCATTCAAGCAGGCCCCGTCTCGCCGGGAAGCATGAAACTTCATGTCCGCCTCGTCCACACGGTTAACGCGGTTTTCCCTCACGTTGTTCCTTACAGTAGCTATATTTCCACCTATGGCGCCCCTTGGGGGTTTGCGGTGGCGTCGGCTAAACCTATTAACACTCGGCCTGACCCCAACGAAGTGGATCAACTGATCGCCGAGAAAACCACAGGCGGGTTACGGATGTTTGACGGGGTGGCGCTTCTGGGAATGATGCAAGTTCCCCTGCATATCCGCAAAGCGATCGCCGAAGAAACTCAAGTCTACACCCTGGCTGAACCGCCTAAGTTCTTCGGGAAGGGAAAAGTCAGTGAACAGTAACCAGTGACCAGTAACCAGTGACCCGTTTTTAGTGACCCGTTTTTTCAGTGATCAGTTATGCAGTAACCAGTGACCAGTTATCACTATCACTGGTCACTTATCACTGTTCACTGTTCACTGGTCACTGTTCACTGTTCAAGGTTATCCTAGATAAAATTAAGGTTATTTTAGGATAGAACCCTTTATGTCAGCACTTGCTCCTCACCTCTCGGTTGAAAAAGTTACCCATTCCCGTCTCAACGAATTGAATGGGAAGGTTGGCTTTGGAAAGGTCTTTAGCGATCATATGTTTGTGGCGTCCTACGAAAATGGCAGTTGGCAGGAAGCCAAAATTGTTCCCTATGGACGCATTGAAATGGCGCCTTCTCTTTCGGCTTTACATTATGGTCAAGCGGTTTTTGAGGGGATGAAAGCCTATAGAAGTTCTGCGGGAGAACCGTTATTATTTCGACCGGACGCGAATTTTGAACGGATTAATTTATCGGCAGAACGATTATGTATGCCTCCGATTTCCAAGGAGGTTTTTCTAGAGGGTTTAACTGAATTAATTCGCCTTGATTCTAATTGGATTCCGACCGGAGAAGGGAGTTTATACATCCGACCGATTTATTTTGCGAGTGATGAGTTAATTGGTTTAAAACCCTCTGAAAGCTACAAGTTTTTTATTATTACTTGTCCGGTGGATGCTTATTATTCTAACCCGGTTAAATTGATTGTCACCGATAAATATGTTCGCGCCTGTGAAGGGGGAACGGGTTCGGCTAAAGTTGCGGGGAATTATGCGGCGAGTTTATTAGCGGATAAAGAGGCGAAAGCGCAGGGTTATGATAATGTGATTTGGTTAGATGCCATTCATCACAAATATATTGAAGAATGCGGCACGATGAATTTGGCGTTTGTGATTGATAACGTGGTTGTTACTCCCAAATTAACCGGAACAATTTTAAATGGAATTACCCGAGATAGTGTGTTAACGTTGTTTAGAGATATGGGGGTTACGGTTGAGGAACGGTTGGTTTCTATTGATGAAATTGCCAAAGCTTATGATAATGGTGTGTTGATGGAAGCGTTTGGTATGGGGACTGCGGCAACGATTGCTCCGATTTCAACGATTAATTATCAAGGACGGGATTTGGTTTTACCTGCGGTTTCTGAATATAAATACAGTCAGGCGGTGGGTGAGAAATTGAAAGCAATTAAAACGGCTAAATGTGAAGACCCTTATGGTTGGGTTGTGCGAGTTTAATTTGAGTTTTTAATAGAGCATGAACCAGCAACAATCAAAACAACCGCCCTCGCTCATTCATGCCCCTTTTGGATTAATTTTAGGCTTCACTTACCCCTTTCGAGCTTTGGGTTTGTTTATCCGCACGCCCAAACTCTGGGGGTATGTGATTGTTCCGATTATCGTTAATATTGTTGTCGGTATTCTCCTGTATGTGGGGTTACTGTTTCCGGGTTTGAATGGGATTGAGGTTCTGGTTTCTAATTTAGATAATCGGATTGATATTTGGGTGGCGAATTTACCGACATGGCTGCAATATTTAGATGTATCTGCGGTGATTTTGGGTTGGTTACTCCGAATTGTTTTGGTGACGGCTTTATTGTTAGTCATCGGGTTTATTTTGCTGCAATTTGGGGTAATTTTGGGTTCGCCTTGGTACGGTCAACTGTCGGAAAGATTGGAAGAATTAAGAACGGGTAAACCGCCTGTTCTTCCCCCCAATAGTTTGACCAGTATTTTCCAAGATATCGGACGGGCGATTTTGTTTGAGTTTAAAAAATTAGCCCTACAATTGCTGATTGGAATTCCTTTATTACTGCTGAATTTTTTGCCCGTTTACGGTTCAATTTTATTCACGATAGGCGGTATTTCACTGGCGGCGACGATCACTTGTTTAGACTTCTTAGATGCGCCTTTAGAACGGCGACGGTTAAAGTTTCGAGAAAAGTTAAAAATGATTCGGTTAGCTTTACCTGCGAGTGCTAGTTTTGCCTTAGTTTGTTTGGGGTTAATTACAATTCCCTTTTTGAATTTATTGGCAATTCCTGTCTGTGTTGGTTCGGGAACTTTGTTCTTTTGCGATCGCCTTTGGCCTTATTATTTTGCTTCCCAAGAACAAGCAACTCAAGCAGAACTTCCCCCAGTTTAAACCGATAATCCCGCCAATAGATGAGGAGTAGAACGAATTAGGTGTGATACCCCTCATCTCAACGGGTCGGGATATGTCGATCGCCAAAAAATGTCTAAATCAATTTAAGTTGGAACTTTACATAACACCTTGCTTTGTAAAGGTGAATTGACTGAAAACCCCCTTAATTGTAAAGATTTGATCAAAGTAGGATTTAAGGATTGTTTTTTAAGAAGGGTTGTATTACGGTTAATAATAATTCAATTAAATCTTCCAGACCGATTTTAGAGTTCGGAATTGTTAGTTTAAAAGTTACTTGGAAGTGGGTGAAATCACCTGGATTTAAAATTGAATGTAGGAAGAGAATTATCCTGCAAAAGATAGATAAAAATTTGAAAGACTAATCTGAGTTGAGTTCACTCAGATCTATCCGCCAAACCAGGAGTAAAGACTGTGAAAATTGCTTTTGTTAATAAGCCGTCAACATCAGCAGTTCCCGTCAAAGGCTGTGACTCGCTAGGAATCTGGACTTACCGAGTAGCCCTTCGTTTGAGTTCATCTCACGAGGTGATTTTTTATGGGAAAAAACCCCCTAAATTTCAAAATGATCCCTCAAAAGTGATTTCTTATTCTGAAGAAGGAATTCAGTATCGTGGGGTTTCTTCTAGTTCTCTGGATAACTGGCTAAAGCCTTTGAGAATTCTCGATCGCTATGGAATTGTTAATCCCAAACGTCCAATTTTTGCTTCTCGACTTTACAATTTAGGTTATATTCGTCAGGTTTCCCAAGACTTAAAACAACAAAACTGTCATCTGATTCACCTTCACAATTATCCTCAATTGGTGCCGATTGTCAAGCAACTTAACCCAAAATCTAAAGTGGCTTTACATATGCACTGTGAATGGTTAACACAGCTTGATCGAGATCAAATTGCACGCCGTTTAAGTCGGGCGGATTTAGTCTTGGGTTGTAGTGAATATCTGACCCAAAAAATTCGCGATCGCTTTCCGGAATACGCCGACAAATGTCAAACAGTTTTTAATGGAGTCGATACCGAAATTTTCTCTCCGGCTGTGGCGGAAGAAAGTGGTAATAAACCTCAAAAACAACTGCTTTATGTCGGTCGAGTTTCTCCCGAAAAAGGGGTTCATGTTCTGATTGAAGCCTTTAATATTGTAGCAGGTCAAGACCCCGAAGTTCAACTCAAAATTGTCGGCCCCGAAGCCGTTCCGGGTCAAGAATTATTAGTTGGATTGAGTGACGAGCCGCAAGTAGCAGCATTGAAACGGTTTTACACGGGAAGTTATTTACAACAACTCAAAAAGGCGATTCCTTCAGAATTTCAAGACCGAGTAACATTTACCGGAATTGTTCCTCATACAAAATTACCTCAACTCTATCAAGAAGCCGATATTTTAATTAATCCTTCTTTAAGCGAAGCGTTTGGGATGAGTTTAATTGAAGCGATGGCGACGGAAAAACCCGTAATTGGTGCGCGAGTTGGCGGAATGAAAGATGTAATTTTAGACGGAAAAACAGGTCTATTTTTCGAGTCAAATAACCCCTCAGAACTCGCCAACGCCATCTTCCGTTTATTACAGGATGAAAACTTGAGAATCTCAATGGGAAAAGCCGGACGCGATCGCGTACTCTCCTGCTTTTCTTGGGACAAGATTGCCAAGCAACTTGATCAACATTATCAAAACCTTTTTTAAATTTATGAATCCAATCCGTCAATTTTATCGGCAATTAGCAATTAATAACCGTAAAGACTACAGTCCTGAAAATTTGGGAAAATCAGCGATTATCTTTTCTCCCCATCAAGATGATGAAACCCTCGGTTGTGGCGGAACAATTATCCGTAAAAAGCAAGCCGGAGCCGATATAAAACTCGTATTTATGACAGATGGAAGCGGTTCTCATGCTCATCTGATGAATCCCCAAAATTTAAAGATTTTACGGATGAATGAAGCCTTAGAAGCGGCAGAAATTTTAGGAATAGATCGCGGCGATGTCTTTTTTTTAAACTTTAAAGACGGAAGTTTAAAATTTAATCAACCAAAAGCCATTCCAAAAGTTCTAGAAATTTTATGCAATACTTGTCCGGAAGAAGTCTTTATTCCCTACTCCAAAGAAGAACCTCCCGACCATTGGGCGACCTATCAAATTGTGCAATCAGCGCTGCAACAATCTGCATTCAATTTAACCGTTTATGAATATCCAATTTGGTTTTGGCGACAATGGCCTTGGACAAGTTTAGTCGGTCGTCCCCGCGAGGTTTTATCTTGTCTAAAAAATACTTGGATGTCAGGATTTGGATATAAATTCTTCACCGATCTGAACTGTTCGGTCTATATCGCAGATGTGTTAGAACAGAAACGAACCGCCCTGGAACAACATCGTTCCCAAATTCAGCGACTGGTTGATGATTCGAGTTGGATGACTTTGGGTGACTTATCAAAAGGTGAATTTTTAGATTGTTTTTTTCAAGAGTACGAATTTTTTTACCCGTCTAAAATCACCTCACAATAACTAAATTAATCGATTTCGGAGGATCAAAAATTGAGTTCAACAATGAAAAAAGAAGACCCCTCGATCGCCGTTCAAAAGCCAATAACGGACTCCTATTCTGATGAACGTTTGGCCGGTCAAACCATTGGAACTCTCTCTGCGATCGGCGTACAGCGTCAGGGAAGCGATGTCGAAAAAGCGATCGCCATTGATAACGAGGCTTTGCGCCTACCTTTTTTGGTTCAACCGGGTTGGGGACGCCAAGGAATTGCTTATGGCCCTTACCGTCGCCGCAATGGTTTGACCCTGGCGGTGTTCATGCTGAACGGTCACAACACCTCGCAAACTGGCAATATTCAACAGTCTCTCCTGCGGCGATCGCTGCGTTGGGTCGCCGGGAGTGGTTCACGCGCCCCTATCCAACAGGTGTTGGGTTTGGCGGCCAGTCCCTACAAACAGCGAATGTGGCGGCGATGGCAATATTGGGCGAGTCACACCCCTCAACGGTTTCAGCAACCGCGTCTGAATGAAAATTTGGCTGTGGGTTGGTTTCCCAGCGCGGTTCCGACCGATCCCCTGCGGGAGGGAAATGGCTTGATCGTTCACGCGACAGGCGCCGAAAACGGTGAACTCTGGACTCGGGTGGGCGACAGTCTTCAGTCTGCTTTTAAGGGTTTGCAAAACCTGCAAGTTTACTATGTGGTGATTTTGCGAGAAAAAGGCGCCGCCTACTACGCTTGTTCGGTTCCCAATGCTTTCGGGCTGACGGCTTACCCCGATCTGCGTCCTTTGGCGATCGATCCGTTTAACTGCGATGAAACCGTCTACGGGGCTATCTATCAAAGCGTTTTGGGGCAAATTGGCTTCAGTATCGATACCCGAGTCTACGGGACGCAAATTGTGGACATTCCGACCTGGGGGACGTGGTATGGTACGGCTCACGGGGCCGATCGCTTAGTCGGTAAGGGTTTTGTGAAGGGTTCCGAGGCGGAAATGGGGGGAAAGTGGCGAGTTTTTTCCGGGAATTTTCAACGTTCTCCCCAAGGTGCGATCGCGATCGAATCCGAGAGTTTTGCTGTGTTGAATTCCCGTCAAACGAGCGGACTAATTCATACTTTAATTGAAACTTCAGATATTATAACACCCGTTGCTATTTTGTGGCGAGTGCAGGATGAAGAAAATTTCTGGTGTTTCTGGCTGAGTGGAACCCAATGTCAACTGGAAATTAAGCAACGCGGGAAGGGAAATAGTATCGCAGTTAGTAATGCGTTGAAATTGCAAACTAATACGATTAATTCCGTGCAGATTTTGGATGATGGTGCTACGTTTAATCTTTATCTAAATGGGCAGTTGGTGTTTGATACCTCCTTTAGCGATTCGCGATTCCAAGAAGCTACAGGCGCGGGTTTGGGAGCAGAAAACTCGAACGATCAGCTTTATTTTCGCCAGTTTGAAGTTCATCCCCGCAGCCTTTCTCTGCCGACGGAAATTGACATGGGTTCGCCTTGGCTGGAAACGGGAAAAAAGGTGGTTGTTGCTGAATATTTTTCGGGTGAACCTCAAGAATTAACCGGGAAAGAAACAACGGTAGGTCACAAAGTTTGGCAGAAAGAATTTGGCAAAGGAACGATTCAAATGACGGGAAAAGGTCGGGCAAAAGTACAAGCTAGTTGGCAAAATCCTAATCCGGGTCGAACCGCTTATACTATTGACTGGGATGATGCACTTTTTGCAGATGTCGAAGCGGATATTACTCCTCCCAAGCTGTATAAAAATAAGAAAACCGAAGGACGGGGCGGATTGATTTTTTGGCAAGATAAAAATAATTATATGATTGTTGCCAATTGGTTAAGTGCCAGTTATGCCGGATCTTCGATTTCGTCATTTTTCTGTATTAATGGGTTTGAAGATGTTTATGATGCGGTTTGGACAAATGTCGGGCGTCGGATTAATTGGGGCGTAACTCACAACCTGCGAGTTGTATTTGATGGCATGAATTACACGGCTTTTATTGATGATGAACCCGTACTTTATCGGGCTTTAACGGATGTTTATCCTCAATTAAAACAACCCCTTTTGATTTGTCGGATTGGTATTGTGGCAAATTGGGAATGGGGAGGCGATGATATGGGTACAATATTTAATAATTTTGTTGCCAGAGTCTAGACCATGAATACTGCTAATTTTCGCCGTGTTATCCGTGATGTTTTGGGGTACGGTTTCCGGATGATTCCCACAAATTGGCTACAAGAATGGAGTCAACCTCAGTCCTCTAGGTTGCTTCGCCGTTTAGCCCGTTGGGGAATGGGAAATCGTGAGGTTATAATTAAGCAAGGCGTGGGTGCAGGACTGAAGTTTAATTCAGGTACATCGAATCCTGATTATGCCTTGGGCGTGAATGAATTGCCCGTCCAGCAAGCCTTAATAGATTGTCTGAAACGGGGTGATATTTTCTACGATATTGGCGCTCATGTGGGCTTTTTTACGGCGATCGCAGCACGGCAGGTTGGAAATGGGGGAAAAGTTTACGCCTTTGAACCTGTTCCTCAAAATGCCACTTTTCTACACCGAAATATGGGATTGAATCACTTTCAAAATGTAACAGTTTTTCAAAAAGCTGTCTCTAATTCTAGCGGAAAGGGCGAACTTTTATTGGCAGAATATCCGGGGGGTCATACGTTAGCAACTGCGGGTACTCCTCCCGATCTGAAAGGGGCTATGATGGTTGAATTGGTTTGCATTGACGATCTCCTAGCACAACAGATTTTAGAACCGCCATCGGTGGTGAAAATTGATGTAGAAGGGGCTGAATTAGAGGTTTTACAGGGAATGGCTGCAACAATTCAGCAATATCATCCGATTATTTTGTATGAAATTGATGATGCAACTCCCGAAAAATTAGCGGAAAAACGCACTCCTATTCGGGCTTTTTTACAAGACTCTGGTTATCAGATTCAACTGTTAAAAGATTGCTATGCTGGCGGAGGATGGCAGGTGGAAAATGCGATCGCTCTGCCCAAATTATAATCTTTTGAAACTTGAAAAATTTTATCTAAATAAATAGTCGTCAAAAAGTGATGAAAGACAATTTTTCAGAAAAGAATTTGTTGCTTTTGCTTGAAAGCGCAGCCGGTGTAATTCTTCTGGTGAGTACACTGCTAATTT
Organism: Lyngbya sp.; assembly: GCA_035285085.1. Taxonomy (GTDB): domain Bacteria; phylum Cyanobacteriota; class Cyanobacteriia; order Cyanobacteriales; family Microcoleaceae; genus Capilliphycus. The sequence goes on from JAYKHV010000102.1 coordinate 9,313, forward strand.
TATTCACGACGCTTTTACCGTTCAACTTTGTTTTTCCCGATAACTTGTCTTTAGCGTTTATTATTGATCGCTTGACGAAGCACAGTAGCTGGACGGATTTATTTGCTAATTTACTGCTTTTTATTCCCTTTGGCTTTAGTTTAGCTGCTGTGAGCAACAGAAACAAGTTAAATCGCTTAGATACAATTGTTATTGTTTCAATTCTGAGTCTAATTTTATCATCATCTGTTGAGTTTTTACAAGTCTTTTTACCTTCCCGTGCGCCGACATCAGTCGATCTGTTTTCTAATAGTCTCAGTGGATGTTTAGGAGGTTTGGGTTTTTACGCTGTTAGAGACAAATTTGAACAAACACCCGCAACTTTTCTGGCTTCTCTGTCTCGCTTCTTTCAACCTCTGCTTTCTCTCCCCAGTTTGACGGGTTTATTTATTGGATATGTGATCGCTGTGAGTTTTCTATTATGGAACTTACAACCCGCAACTCAACTGAATAATTGGGAAGATAATTTTCCTTTAATTATTGGTGATGAATTAATCAGAAATCGCAGTTGGGAAGGTCAAATGACTGGGGTTTGTATTTCCAATCAAGCCGCCTCACCCGCCCAAATTTCTCAACTTTTATCGGAAAAAAATTCCTGTAATGCGATCGCCGACTCGTTGGTTGCTGATTACGATTTTACAGAATTAAAAAATAGCTATTCCGATAAAACCGGAACTTTACCGGATTTAGAATGGATAGAAACTCCATCAAGCCAGGTGAATGAGCAAGGTATTTTTCTGGGTGGAAATCACGCTTTAATCAGCACCGAACCCGTCAAAACGTTAACTGAAAAAATTCAAAAAACCTCTGAATTTACCCTGAGTACCCAAATTACAACTTCCAACTCAACCCAAGATGGTCCCGCTCGGATTTTAACAATTTCCAAGGATTTAATTAATCGAAATTTTATGATCGGACAGTCCGGTTCAGAATTACGGGTGCGTGTGCGAAATCCGATAACGGGAAAGAATGGAATGGAACCCGAAGTTCAGATTTTTGATGTATTTTCCAAGCCGAAAACATATCAGATGGTTATCAGCTACACTGGCTCAGAATTGCAGATCTATCTAGACAGTATTGAGAACTTGTACACCATAAAATTTACACCAGAAGCCGCTTTATTTTGGTCTGTATTTTCATCGTTATCGGAAAAAATGCCTCTAAATCCCCAAAATAATCTACTTTATTCGCTGCTTTATCACGGGCTAATTTTCATTCCTCTCGGAGTGATTTTAACCTTGATATCAGGGGTTTTAAGGGGTAATCTTTTATTTTATCTCCTGTTGGCTTTAGGCGGTGTTGTGGTTCCTGCTTTCCTCATCGAAGGTGTCTTAGCCAGTAGTCTTAATGGAGTTTGGAGTTGGGAAAATGTAGCCTTAAATATCGCGATAACCGTGATAACTTTGCTCGCGGTCAAACTATCTTTTGGGTTTAGGCTTCAGTCTTACTAATTCCCGACCAAATTTTACTTAAATCTAAAACAAATCCCGACAACACCGGATCGCCGCTAACCGTTGCGGGATTTTCCAAACATTCCATTTCCACTTCGGGACGGTAAATATAAACTTGCTTTTGAATCGGATCGATTAACCATCCTAATTCTGCACCATTTTCGATGTACTCTTGCATCTTTTCTTGTAAGAGTTTTAAACGGTCAGAAGCAGAACGCAATTCAACCACAAAATCCGGACAAATGGGAGCAAATTTTTGACGTTGTTCTGAAGAAATGGCTTCCCAACGCGATTTTTTAATCCAAGCCGCATCGGGCGATCGCACGGCTCCATTTGGAAGGGTAAAACCGGAACTCGAATCAAAACCGACTCCCGTTCCATCCCGTTCAACCCACATTCCTAACTGTACAATTAAGCTAAAGTTGCGTTCTCCCGTTTCTGAGCCTGTAGGCGACATAATCACTAATTCTCCGTGAGCTGTTCGTTCAATGCGTAACTCTCGATTAATTTGACAAAATTCAAAAAATTGTTCATCTGTCATCTCAATTACAGGATGTAATTGTACAACAAGCGGTAAACTTTCGGTGTGATTAAGTTGGGTCGTATTCATCATAAATCCGGGGTAATTATCAAGGGTAAATTGTGAAACTAACTGTTAATGTTCTTTAATCTTTGATTCGCTAATTCGGTCGCAAATTGCAACGCCGCTTTCATACTCGAAGCATCTGCTATTCCTTTTCCGACGATATCAAAAGCCGTACCATGATCGGGAGACGTGCGAATAAAAGGTAAACCAATTGTTGTATTAACCGCCCGATCAAACGCCATTAATTTAACCGGAATTAAACCTTGATCGTGGTAAAGGGCGAGATAGGCATCGTGGGCATTTTTAGCCGAATTATACCAAGCTTGACCCGGTTTTACCCACAGTGTATCGGGAGGAATTGGGCCGTCTAATTGCAGTTGGGGATAGCGAACAGTTTGCCGTTTTATCCAGTCAATCATCCAGTCTTTTTCTTCCGTTCCTAACTGTCCATTTTCCCCGCTATGCGGGTTTAAACCGGCAACGGCAATTTTAGGATTTTTTATCCCAAAATCTCGTGCTAAACATTCAATCAGCAAGTCTAATTTTAAGCTCAGAAGTTCGGGGGTTAAAGTTGTCGGAACTTCAGATAAAGGAATGTGAGTCGTGGCTAAAAGGGTGCGGAGTGTCCAATTGGTTTGAGGAGATTTGGCGACAAATAACATCCCAAACCGCTTAATTCCTGCTTTTTCTGCGAGTAATTCCGTTTGACCCGGATAGTGATGTCCTGCGGCTTTCCAGTGGGTTTTAGCGATGGGTGCGGTAACAATGGCGTGAAATTTTCCGGCTAAGGTTTGGGTAATTGCTGTTTCTAAATAAGCAAAACTCGCCGCACCACTGGCAATATTTCCGCTTCCAGGTGTGATTTTATCGAGGTGTTCATTGGGTTCTATTTCTAATAGATTAAAATCATCGAAATGGGCTAAATGTGAGTAAATTGAGTGTAAATTTTCATAGGTTTGTTGTAAAATTTGGCGATTACCAATTAAGGTAATCTCACATTCTGAAGTTAAAGTTTTATCAGCTAAAGCTTTTAAAATTACTTCTGGCCCAATTCCGGCCGGATCGCCAAGTGTTAATGCTAAATGGGGTTTAGATCGGCTCATTTTGAATGGTAATAACTTGGGGAGGTGTTGAGTCGGGTGGATAGAGAAAATTAATCTCAACCCGTTGACGGGAGTTCGCAGACATGGAGAATGTTACCAGGGGTTGACCGAGTTGTCCGCGTCGTTGTGTTAGATGAATATAGCGAGTTTGAGAACCGCCTACTTGATTATCATAGCTAACTTTAACGGTGCCGCGAAAAAAAGTAGAGTCCGAGGGATATTTTAGAAAGAGTAGCTGATTTTGAAAGCGGTCGTCTTCATCATTTTTCAAAGGAGAGGAAAAGATAATCTGAACCGTTTGATATTGACTAAACTCATTATATAACGTGAAACCTATTTTGTACTCAATTCCATAATTTGCATGAGCAAAATAAGCGGTATCTGGATACCGGACTAACATTTTAGCACTTTGAATTTGTTGAGTGCCGAGTGTAATTTTATGAAGGGTTCCAATAACATAAGAAAAGGCTTTTCCGGGTTCAGGAATACTGAGAAGATTTGATTCGGAATTATCGCTAATTTCAGCTTGCCATTGCGTCCCTTGAGAGACACCCGCAACTCGACTAAAAACAATGGGTAAAGTTACTTCGGGTTCGAGGGGAGTGGGAGTGGCATCACGCGGTTCAGCGAGTCCTTTATTATTTAATAGTTGAATCCATTCCGATAACGTTGGAGGACGATAGATTTGATCGGGATTTAAAGCGGCTTTTTGGACTAAATCTGCCACATAAACCTGACCTGTGGTAGATAAACGCATCATCGTTGAACGACCGTTTGAAGCGGGAAAACCGGGAACAGGAATCGGTAAATTCATCAGCATTTTATACTGTTTGGGTTCGAGAATTAATTCTTCAGGAAAAATATCTTGTTTGCCGCCGCGTAGAACCTCATTCATGCTGCGACTTCCCGGCCCAGAATAAACCGTTCCTTGGGGATTTTCTCGCTGTTCAGGCAAGTTAATATAGGGCGCATCCGGTGTACTGAGATAACTCGCAGCCGCTAAGATTTTCACTTGAATCGGATTATCGGTTGGATTATACAGAATAATTCCTTGATAGAAAGGATGAGTTTCTGACTTGGTTTCTGCTCGGGTAATATGATGAGAAAAAATATCAAATCTCCCCGTAAAGGGAAAGTTAAGATGAGCCTCTGGAACTTGTTTGTTATTCGGGGGAAATGTGGAGAGTAAAATGCCTTCGGTAAGGAACAGTTCGGGGCTATTGCTGTTAAATGTGGGGAGAGTATCGAGTTGACCCGGTAAGGGGCGAATTTCCATCGGTTTGATATCTAAACCAACAATAGATTCAAGGGGAACTCCGCCCAAATTTAAAACCCGACAAAGTAATGCAGCAACTTCTCCTCGGGTCGCGTTTTCATTGGGTCTAAATTCTTTAATATCGGGATAATTTACAATAATTGCGGCTCGAATGGCTTCGGCGACATAGGCTGTAGCGTAGTTGGGAATTAAGGCGGAATCCATAAAAATTTTATCCAGCATTTTCTCAACATCGGAGAAAGAAACATATTGCAAATAAGCACCTAAAACCGCAACCGCTTGAACTCGGGTAATGTTCTGTGTGGGTCTAAAAGTTCCGTCTGGGTATCCGGCAAAAAATGCCTTTTCTGAAGCGGTTTTAATAGCGTTATAAGCCCAATATTTTTCAGCAACATCTTTAAATTTAATCGGTTGACGTCTGATCGGCGCATCTGGAAAGATATTACACATCAAGACGGCAAATTCGGCGCGAGTAATATCTTTTTCTGGGCGAAACGTTCCATCGGGATAACCGCTAACAAGATTTCGTTTAGCTAACTCTAGAATGCACAGTTTAGCCCAATGATTTTCAATGTCAGAAAACATAACTAACCTTAGAATTGATGTAAATTAACCCGAGCGTTACTCAGTCCATAATAATTTTATTTTCTGAGTGAATCCTCCCTTTTCCGCACGTTTTTGATCGCGAGTTAATAAAATCGATTCTTGCTCAATATTATGACTTTCCATTAAAGCATCAATTACATCCAATAAATCCGCCAACTCCTCAATTAAATCCTTACCGTTTGCGGTGGCTGCTTCTCGGGCTTCTTCTAGCAGTTTATCCCGCAATGCTTGACGATATTCGCTATCAGAAAGGATAATAGTATCGCACTGATGACCTGCTTGGCGAATAATTTCAGGAATCAGATCGCGCACCAGTTTATTATGTTCTTGACGCATTAATTGCTATCCTCTTCTACAATAGGTTAAGATTACCTCAATTTAGTTACTTATTATCATGGAAATTTTTAATCAACCTTTTCATCGATTCACGCTCATTTTCCTCTCGGTTCTGTTCGCCATCGGACTCAACGCTTGTACTGTGTTGGAGTCTGTTTCTGTTACGCATTCTGATGACGTTTATCAGGAACGATCTGTTCACAGTCCCGATGGAATTGGTAAGTTTTATATGGGTCGAGAAATTGCTCAAGTGATGGGACATGAGGGGGCGGCTTGGTTAGAACGTCCGAGTCGCATGACCTCAGAAGCACCTGAAAAAGCGATTACCGCTCTTGATTTTAAACCCACTGATATTGTAGCTGATATTGGTGCGGGTACGGGTTATTTTACCTTTAGAATTAGTCCGTTAGTTCCCGAAGGTAAGGTCTTGTCTGTTGATGTTCAGCCGGAAATGTTAGAGTTAATGAATTTTGTGATCGACGAAGAAAATATTACCAATATTGAAACGATTTTAGGGCAAGTTGACAACCCCAATTTACCGGAATCTACGGTTGATATTGCTTTATTGGTTGATGCTTATCACGAATTTGAGTATCCCCGAGAAATGATGCAGGGAATTGTTCAAGCTCTCAAACCTGGCGGACGGGTTGTTTTGTTGGAATATCGCCAAGAAAATCCCTGGATTATGATTAAAGGCTTGCACAAAATGAGCGAAAAACAAGTCAAAAAAGAAATGCAAGCGGTGGGTTTAGTTTGGCAAGAAACCCAAGATATTTTACCTCAACAACATCTGATGATTTTCACAAAACCAGACACTTATACTCTCGGTTGATAATTGTTTAAAATTTGAGTATAATAGAATGACTTAGGTTGCATAACTATACCTGATTCACTAATGCTTAAAAAACTTTTTATTCTGGGAATCGCCGTTTTAATTCTGCCTTTAGTAGCCTGTTCTTTTCCTTCTTCTCAAACTTCAACACGGGGAACAGAAGAACCGTTAGTTATTGGTGCAATTCCTGACCAAGACCCCGAAGAATTACAGCGAAAGTATGAAAAACTGGCGACTTATTTAGAAGAAAAACTGGGCGTTCCCGTTGAATATAAACCCGTGACCGACTACGCCGCAGCAGTAACCGCTTTTAAAGTTGGGGATTTAGAATTAGTTTGGTTTGGCGGTTTAACGGGAGTTCAAGCCCGTCTACAAGTTCCGGGAGCAGAAGCCATCGCCCAACGGGATGTGGATCAACAATTTCAGAGTTTATTCATTGCGAATAAATCCAGTGAATTGACTCCTTTAAATGATATTTCAGAACTGCAAAAACTCAAGGGAAAAACTTTTACTTTTGGGAGTGAATCGTCAACTTCTGGGCGATTAATGCCCCAATATTTCCTCAAACAAGCCGGGGTAAATTTAGAAGATTTTCAAGGTGAACCGGGTTTTTCTGGCGATCACGATAAAACCATTAAACTGGTAGAAGCCGGAACCTATCAAGTGGGTGCAGTCAATGAAAAGGTTTGGGAAAAACGAGTTGAAGAAAATGCGGTAAACTTAGATCGGGTAGAGGTAATTTGGCGTACACCTGCCTATTATGATTATCATTGGGTTATTCACCCCCAAGTTAAGGAACAATACGGCGCAGAGTTCATTCAAAAGGTACAAGAGGCTTTTATTCGTCTCGATCCCAATCTGCCAGAAGAAAAGGAAATTCTAGATTTGTTCAGTGCAGGTCAGTTTATTACAACTCAAAACTCAAACTATACTCAAATTGAAGAAATTGGCCGAGAAATTGGCAAAATTAAGTAAGAATTTTCGCGGGGTTTTGAGCCAAGATAATTTCGGATAAACTTCTGGCTTTTAAATGATTTAGAAATTGCTCGGGATCAATGGCTGAAAAATATACTTGAAATCTTTGGATAAATACCATGATCAAATTTCTATTTCTGTCGTTGTTCTTTTTTCTGGGGAGTGAATTGGTTACTCCAGCGATCGCACAATCATCGGCTGTATCCTGCCAAATTGATGAATCTGGAACGGATGATTATAGCTTTCAACTGTTTAATTGTAACTATTCGCGATCGGCAATTGACACCGAAAGAATCGGCTTTCAATTGTCTACCAATTTGGGGACATTAATAATCTTAAAAGCTCAGTCTGGTGCCGAAGTAATTATGCCCAACCCAGACCAAGTTAATGCTTTGGTTCAGACGGCTTGGGTCGTGGAAAAAGCCGAACGGTTTAATGGTGTCATGGAACTCACACTTTATAATCAAGAAACTGGAAAAACGGTTAAAATTGCTTTTAATTTTTAAATTAATTTTTCTGTTTTTATGATGCAAAATGTCCCAATTTTTGAATTAAAAAATGTCTCTCATTGCTTTGGAAAAGTTCAATGTTTGACAGATATTAACCTCAAAATTAAAGCAGGGGAACAAGTCGCATTAGTCGGATCTTCCGGTGCGGGAAAAAGTACCCTGCTGAGTTTATTGAATGGTACAATTATTCCGAGTCAAGGTGAAGTTTGGATACTCGGTCGTAATTTTAGAACCCTGCGCCCCAAATTACGCCGTAAAATTCAACAACAAATCGGCACTATTTACCAACAATTTAATCTCGTTGATAATCTGCGAGTGATTCATAATATTAACGCGGGTCATTTGGGGCGTTGGTCATTTTTTAAAGCCGCTCTTTCCCTGATTTATCCCTTAGAAATTAAAACCGCAACCCAAGCACTTCAACAGGTCGGAATTCCCGAAAAACTCTTTGAACGCACCGATCGCCTTTCTGGAGGTCAACAGCAACGGGTCGCGATCGCGAGAGTTTTAGTACAAAATCCCACCGCAATTTTAGCCGATGAACCGATTTCTAGCCTAGATCCCCAACGCTCCTTTGAAATTATAGATTTACTGCATCAACTCAGTCAAGAAAACCAGAAAACCCTCGTTACCAGTCTACACGCTATCGAATTTGCTCGCAGTCATTATCAGCGAATTATTGGTTTAAAATCGGGGAAAATTTTCTTTGATCTTCCGGCGGACACCTTAACAGACTCTTTAATCAATCAATTATATAAAACTTAATTTTAAACTCACTCTATTTTATCATAAAATTGATTAATTTACGCAAAATATGAAATGAATTCAACGCCTCAAATAAAACGCCCCTCTATCCTAAACTGGAAAACATTTTGGCTAATTATTACAATTATATCTTTAATTTGGTCATTACAAACTGCGGGAGTTTTTAAACAAGAATTCGTCAATTTAGGCGGTTTAAGCTTGGTTCAACAATTCCTCTACGCCGCTTTTTCTCCCGAACTAAGCCCTGAATTTCTTCAACTTACCCTAGAAGCCAGTTTAAAAACCTTAAGCTTTGCGGTTTGTGGAACCGTTTTCAGTATTTTAATCGGTTTAATTTGCGGTTTATTTTCCTCAGAAATTTGGTGGCGATCGCTTTCTCCTCAACTTTTTGGAACCCCTTGGTTATTTATGCGATCGCTTTTAGCCATTCCTCGTTCCATTCACGAAGCCATTTGGGGCTTATTTTTTGTTAATATCTTTGGACTCGATCCCCTGGTTGCTATTTTTGCGATCGCCATTCCATTTGGTACCATTACCGCCAAAGTTTTTTCAGAGATATTAGATGAAACCCCACGCCAAGCTTTAACCGCCCTTTTAAGCAGTGGTGTTTCCCCCCTCAACGCTTTTCTTTATACCCTATTTCCCCAAGCCTTTCTTAACCTTTTATCATACACCTTTTATCGATTTGAATGTTCTATTCGTTCGGCGACCCTGTTAGGAATTATCGGGGCGGGAGGATTAGGTTATCAAATCTTACTCAGCCTTCAATCCTTGCGTTACCATCAAGTTTGGACGCTATTAATTGCATTAGTTATCTTAACCGGATTAACCGATCTTTGGAGTTCAACTCTCCGTCATCGTTTGGGTGCGCCCTCTCGTTTAGATCTTAATCTTTTACAGTTAAAAAGCGATAAAATTTCCAATGAAACAACAGAAAACCTAAAAATTAAAACCTCTCATTTTCCGTCTTTTGTTAGCCTATCTGGTTATTTTACCCTAATTTTAATTCTCTTTTCCTTTTGGGAGATTAACGCCGATTTTTCTAAACTTTACTCGCCCCGAACTAGGGAATTATTCATTTCAATTTTACAAGAGGCGTTTCCCCCGGATTTTAGTCAACTCCAACAACTTTTTACCTTATCCCAACAAACCCTCGCCCTATCTATTTTAGCGATAATTATAGCAGGTTTAGGCGGAATTTTACTCTCATTTCCGGCATCTAATAACTTCTTATTACCCGGTGGAATCTTTTATGTTAATCAAAATCAAAATGCTAATTTTTTTAACTTCGGAACCCTAATTTGGGGCTTGAGTCGGTTGATTTTACTCTTTTTTCGTTCCGTTCCCGAACCCATTTGGGCGTTAATTTTTCTGTTTATTTTATTTCCCGGAATTTTACCCGGTGCCATTGCTTTAGGGTTACATAATTTGGGGATTTTAGGACGGTTAATGGCGGAAGTTACCGAAAATTTAGATCCCCGTCCTTTGCGATCGCTTTCTGGGTTGGGCGCCAGCCGTCCTCAAGTGTTTTTATATGGCGTTTTACCGTTGACTCTCCCTCGGTTTATCGCCTATATTCTCTATCGTTGGGAAGTGTGTATTCGGGCGACTGTAATTGTGGGTTTAGTGGGTGCGGGTGGGTTGGGTCGGTTACTCACTGAACAACTGAGTAGTTTTGATTATAACAGTGTTTTTGCCACGTTAATTGTGTTTATTTCTCTGACCATTCTTGTTGATTTTATCAGTCATTTTATGCGACGAACATTGAGATTTTAACCTCACCCCCAACCCCTCTCCTAGAAGGAAAGGGGAGTCAGGAAATATTATAGAAGGGTGACGAGAGACTTTGAAGCCCAGCTTAGTCTTCGTTTTAGTTCCTCCATCTCTTCGTAGGAGAGGGAGGTTAGGAGGGTGAGGTCGGAATTAATCTAACTGTTAGTTAGTCGCCACAACTTCCGGTTCTTTTTCAACAGCCGTTTTACCATTTTGTTCAACTTCAACTAACGGATGACCATAATAAGCATCAAGATACAATTGCTTCAGGTCTTTAATCAGAGGATAACGGGGATTTGCACCCGTACATTGATCGTCAAAAGCGCGATCAGATAATTCATCAATTTTCGCTAAAAATTCCGCTTCACTTTCTTTGATCACGTCTTTAATTCCGCTTGGAATTCCCACTTGACGCTTCAAATCTTCGATTGCCAAAATCAAGCGATCAACCTTTTCTGCTTCCGTTTCGCCGCCCAAATTCAAATAGTCAGCAATGCGAGAATAGCGCCATTTAGCATTAGGATATTTGTACTGCGAGAACGTCGCTTGTTTAAACGGAGCATCGGTCGCATTGTAGCGAATAACATGACAAATCATCAGCGCATTTGCTAACCCGTGCGGTACGTGGAACATCGCCCCCAATTGGTGCGCCATCGAGTGACAAATGCCCAAGAAACCGTTAGCAAATGCCATCCCCGCCATTGTAGAAGCATAGTGCATTTTTTCCCGCGCTTTCGGATCTTTTGCACCGTTGTTATAGGAACTCGGCAAATATTTAAAGATTAACCGAATCGCTTCTAATGCCAAACCGTTGGTATATTCAGAAGCCAACACCGAGACATAAGATTCTATCGCGTGAGTTAAAGCATCAACCCCACCAAATGCCGTTAAGGATTTGGGCATATTTAACACTAATTCCGGGTCAACAATTGCCATATTTGGGGTCAAAGCATAGTCGGCGAGGGGATATTTAATATCATTTCGACGGTCGGTTACAACGGCAAATGGAGTCACTTCCGAACCAGTTCCTGATGTTGTCGGAATGGCAACCATTGTCGCTTTTTCCCCTAATGGTGGCAGGTCATAAACCCGTTTGCGGATATCCATAAACCGCATTGCCAAGCCTTCAAATTCGATGTCTGGATGTTCGTACATCAACCACATAATTTTCGCCGCATCCATCGGAGAACCCCCACCAATGGCGATAATTACATCGGGTTGGAACGTATTCATCAACACCAATCCCCGCTGTACCGTATCGAGGGAGGGGTCGGGTTCAACATCATAAAAGACGTCGTATTTTAGCCCGATTTCTTCCAAAACTTCCTCTAATTTTGCCGTCATTCCCAACTCATAAATCGGTTTGTCGGTAACAATAAAGGCGCGTTTTTTTCCGGCTAATTCGCGAATGGCGGTTGATAATGCCCCGTATTTGAAATAAACTTTCGGCGGCACCCGGAACCATAACATATTTTCCCGACGTTCGGCGACGGTTTTAATATTTAAAAGGTGACGGGGTTCGACGTTTTCACTCACCGAGTTTCCGCCCCAACTTCCGCAACCGAGGGTTAAAGAGGGGTCAAGACGGAAGTTATAAATATCACCAATTGCCCCTTGAGAAGACGGCGTATTAATCAAAACTCGGGCGGTTTCGACGGCATCTTCAAAGCGTTTAATATGGTCGGTATTTGAGGGGGCTGTGTAGAGGGCTGCCGTGTGTCCCCGTCCGCCAAATTCAACTAATTTTTCCGATTTTTCGACCGCATCTTCAAAGTCTTTCGCCCGATACATTGCCAACACCGGCGAGAGTTTTTCATAGGCAAAAGGTTCGTTGGAACTGATGTCTTCTGCTTCGCCAATAATTACCCGAGTACCTTCGGGGAGGGTAATGTCTGCGAGTCCGGCAATTTTTTCAACGGGTTGACCGACAATTTCCGCATTTAAGCGCCCGTTAACGATGATTTTATTGCCCAAACGTTCCCGTTCTTCGGGGGTTAAGAAATAAGCGCCTCGGGCTTCAAATTCGGCTTTGACCGCATCATAAACGTCATCAACAACAACAACAGATTGTTCGCTGGCGCAAATCATGCCGTTGTCGAAAGTTTTACTTAAAATAATTGAAGAAACTGCCATTTTAATATGGGCAGAAGAATCAATTAAAGCGGGAGTATTTCCGGCGCCAACCCCCAACGAAGGATTACCCGAAGAATAGGCCGCTTTCACCATTCCCGGTCCGCCTGTGGCTAAAATCAGCTTGATGTCGGGATGCTGCATCAACGCTTGAGAAAGGGGAACCGTCGGTTGATCAATCCAACCAATAATATCATCGGGTGCCCCCGCTTCTATCGCCGCTTTTAACACAATTCGGGCGGCTTCATTCGTACAATTGCGGGCGCGAGGGTGGGGGGAAAAGATAATGCCGTTGCGGGTTTTTAGGGCAATTAAAGCTTTAAAAATTGCCGTCGAAGTCGGGTTGGTTGTGGGGACAATTCCGGCGAGAATTCCGACGGGTTCGGCGATGCGTTGGAAGCCGAAAGATTTGTCTTCTTCAATCACACCGCAGGTTTTTTCTGCTTTGTATTTGTTGTAGATAATTTCTGAGGCAAAATGGTTTTTAATCACTTTGTCTTCGACTATACCCATTCCCGTTTCTTCGACTGCCATTTTTGCGAGGGGAATTCGGGCTGCGTTGGCTGCTAAAGCCGCTTTTTTGAAAATGTAGTCTACTTGTTCTTGGGTGTAGGAAGCATACTTTTGTTGGGCTGCTTTGACTCGGGCGATTAGGGTTTCGAGTTCTTCGATGTTGGTTACTTGATTAACCATATCTTTACCTCAGATAAAAGTTCTGTTGAAGAGTTGATAATGTTCGCCAGATTCAAAATCTGGAAAAGTTTACAAGCTAATGGTTTTCGATAGTTTACGGATTGGCGTGAAAAAAAACAACTGAGCGGTTTCACGATCTAGTTTAACGCATTGCCTCCGGGGGTAGAGTCTTCTTTTGTTTTCTCTACTTGCCTCTATCCTTTATCTTATTTCATCGTCGAATGTTTTGCAGAGATTTGCAAAATTCTTAACATTCGTTTTAAGATTTCCTTTTGACTTGCAGAAGATATATTTTTTCGGTAGAATCTAAAGTTTTGTTCGATTTAGATTATTTGGGAAAGTTGGCGGCAAAAGTGCTAAAATTAGAAGTGATATTTCTTAAGTAACCTTGGGGGCTGAGGTTTTCAAACCCCAACAATTTACTCAACCTTGACGCCAAACCGCTTAAAAATTTCCATCGCCTGTTGAACCTGTTCAACCGTCGCCGCAGGAGTATCTTTCAATTTGTACTCATAACCCATTTCTTCCCATTTGTACTCGCCCATTTTATGAAACGGTAAAACTTCCACTTTATCCACATTCGATAACGTCGAAACAAATTGGGCTAATTCTGCAATTTCTTGAGGATTATCCGTTAAATGGGGAACCAACACAAATCTCACCCAAGTGGGTTTTTGAATCTCGTTTAAATAATGAGTAAATCTCAGTACGGGTTCAAGGGAAACGGCGGTAACGTCGTGATAGGTTTTGGGAGAAAAGGCTTTTAAATCCAACAGAACCAAATCCACAAATTCTAATACTTTTTTTGCGTCTTCAAACTTCGGAAAACCCGACGTATCCAACGCTGTATGAATACCCGCTTGTTTGCAGAGGCGAAAAACTTCCCCAACAAACTCCGGTTGTAACAACGGTTCGCCGCCAGAAATCGTTACACCACCGCCCGAAGCCTTCATATAAGACCGATATTTTTTAATCTGTTCAAAAATCTCTTTAGCCGTCACTAATTTTCCATCTTGCAAACTACGAGTATCGGGATTATGACAATACTGACACCGCAACAAACACCCCTGAGTAAAAATTACAAACCGAATCCCTGGACCGTCAACCGTCCCGCAAGTTTCTATCGAATGAATTCGTCCGCTAATTTCTGTTTTACTATTCAAAGTCGAGAGTTCTAAAGTCATTTTAACTCATTATTTTTGATAACAAATCAAGCAAAAGGGAGGATAATTCCCCCCTGTTTAAGTCTCGGTAGGGTGGGTGAGATAAAAAATCTGGTAATTCTCCTGTAAATTCTGGACGACTTTCAGAGGATTGGGGAGGAAATTCCCCTTTTTAAATTAGGGTAGGATGGGTGAGATAAAAAATCTGGTAATTCTCCTGTAAATTCTCGACGACTTTCAGAGGATTGGGGAGGAAATTCCCCTTTTTAAATTAGGGTACGGTGGGTGAGATAAAAAATCTGGTAATTCTCCTGTAAATTCTCGACGCTCACCCACCCTACAATCCGCCCCAATTCTACATCCGTTTGTGGAACGTGCGGTTAATCACATCTAACTGTTGTTCGCGATTTAACTTAATAAAATTCACCGCATATCCCGACACCCGAATGGTTAACTGCGGATAATTTTCGGGATGTTCCATCGCATCCAGCAACGTCTCCAAATTGAGAACATTCACATTAATATGATGACCGCCATTGCTAAAATATCCCCCCAACAAACCCGCCAAATTATTGACTTTCGCCTCATCGGTTTTTCCGAGCGCTTCCGGTACAATAGAAAAGGTGTAAGAAATCCCATCTTGGGCGTGTTCGTAGGGCAATTTTGCCACAGATTCTAACACCGCAACCGCCCCATTACTATCTCGTCCGTGCATAGGATTGGCGCCGGGTGCAAAGGGTTCTCCGGCTTGACGACCATCGGGGGTGCTTCCGGTTTTTTTACCGTAAACAACGTTAGAAGTAATCGTCAAAATTGACTGGGTTAAAACCGCATTGCGATAGGTGGGATGTTTGCGGAGTTTATCCATAAACAACTTCACAACATTCACCGCAATTTCATCGACTTTTTCATCATTATTCCCAAACTTCGGATAGTCGGATTCGACCTGATAATCAACCGCCAAACCGCTATCATTGCGAATCACTTTCACCCGAGAATACTTAATCGCCGATAACGCATCCGCCACCACTGACAACCCCGCAATTCCGCAAGCCATTGTTCGATAAATTTCTGCATCGTGCAACGCCATTTCTAAGCGTTCGTAGCAGTATTTATCGTGCATATAATGGATGACATTTAAGGTATTGACGTACAATTTCGCCAACCATTCTAACATTTGGTCGAACTTCGCCAATACCTGTTCATAATCGAGGTATTCTGAAGAAATCGGCGCGTAAGTCGGCCCAATTTGTTCGCCGGATTTTTCATCTTTCCCGCCATTAATCGCATACAATAACACTTTTGCTAAGTTCGCCCGAGCGCCAAAAAACTGCATTTGTTTGCCAATTCGCATCGCCGAAACACAGCAAGCAATGCCGTAATCATCCCCGTATTCGGGGCGCATCAAATCATCGCTTTCATACTGAATAGAACTGGTATGAATTGATATTTTGGCGCAGAATTTCTTGAAGTTCTCCGGTAAATTTTCCGACCATAAAACGGTTAAATTCGGTTCGGGTGCGGGGCCGAGATTGTACAGGGTGTGAAGGAAGCGAAAACTGCTTTTTGTAACCAAAGGTCGCCCATCCAACCCCATCCCGCCAATTGCTTCTGTGACCCAGGTGGGATCGCCGGAAAACAGTTGATTATAGGCGGGAGCGCGTAAAAAACGCACCATTCGCAATTTCATTACCAAATGATCAATTAACTCTTGGGCGGCGCTTTCTGTAATGAATCCCTGCTGTAAATCCCGCTCAATATAAACATCTAAAAACGTAGAAACTCGCCCCAACGACATCGCGGCGCCGTCCTGTTCTTTTACCGCTCCTAAATAACCAAAATACGTCCACTGCACCGCTTCTTGGGCGTTCGCCGCCGGTTTGCTAATATCGCACCCATAACTCGCCGCCATTTGTTGTAACTCTTGCAGCGCTTTTATTTGCTCTGAAATTTCTTCCCGTTGACGGATAACATCATCTAAAATAACATCAACTTCGAGCAATTGTTTCTGATGTTGTTTATCCGCAATTAACCGTTCAATGCCGTATAATGCTACCCGACGATAATCGCCAATAATTCGACCCCGGCCGTAAGAATCCGGCAAACCTGTTATAATACCGGAGTGACGCGCCGATCGCATTTCGGGGGTATAAGCATCAAAAACCCCATCATTGTGGGTCTTGCGATAACAGGTAAAAATTTCGTTAGTTGTGGCATCCAGTTGATAACCGTAAGCCTCTACAGCGCCCCGCACGACTCGAATTCCGCCATAGGGCATTATTCCCCGTTTGAGGGGTTTATCGGTTTGTAATCCAACGATTTTTTCTAAGTCTTGAGCAATAAAACCGGGAGCGTGAGAAGTAATACTAGAAGGGGTTTTTGTCTCCACTTCCAATACACCTTGTTCCCGTTCTTGTGCCATTAAAACTTTAACCTTTTCCCACAGAATTTGAGTGTTTTCAGTGGCCGAACTTAAAAAAGAATCATGTCCCTCATAAGGGGTATAATTCTTTTGAATAAAATCTCGAACATTGACTTCAGTTGTCCATTGACCCGGCACAAAACTTTTCCATTGCTCGTACATAAAATAAGCCTCCAAAATCCAAGCGGGTTAATTGCGGCTCTCACGCTTGATACTTTCATCTTAACCAGATTTTTGCTTACACTCCTGCCATTTTTACATTTCTTTACTTTGAAAACTTTTCAAATGAAATCAACAGACGAGATTTCAGACTGACAACCCATTCTTAACCTTTATATTACCTTTTCCAGTAATTGGGGGATGACAAACCTCGCTGAAAGTGCAATAATAATACTGGAGTAAATTTAAACAGCAACCTCTACTCTAAATCAAAATCAGAGCCATCAAACGGTTGATTTTATTGTCTATAATTTCCCTAAACTCAAGCCAAAATTGCCAACCGTAATCAAGTATACAAACTCAACAACAGCCTTGAGCTAAATTAATAAACTCAAGGGAAGGAGTTGTCCATGTCAGCAACAATTACCCCCACAACCGATCCCGCCCCGGATATCCTCCGCGACGACCATCAACCCCTCAACGCCATTTTTGCCCCCCGTAGCGTCGCCGTCATCGGTGCCAGCGAAAAACCCCACAGCGTCGGACGCACCCTGCTTTGGAACCTGATCAGCAGTCCCTTTGGCGGGACCGTCTTCCCCGTCAACCCCAAACGCAGCAGCATTTTGGGGATCAAAGCCTATCCCAGTCTTGCAGACCTTCCCGAACCGGTCGATCTGGCCGTTATCGCCACCCCTGCGGCCACCGTTCCCGGCGTCGTTGAAGATTGTGTGAAGGCGGGGGTAAAAGGTGCTATTATTCTCTCAGCGGGTTTCAAAGAAATCGGCGCCAACGGGATCGCCCTCGAACAGCAAATTCTTGAAATTGCCCGTCGGGGAAACCTCCGCATCATCGGCCCCAACTGTTTGGGCGTGATGAACCCCCTGACCGGACTCAACGCCACCTTTGCCCACGCGATGGCAAAACCCGGAAACGTCGGTTTTATCAGCCAAAGCGGCGCCCTGTGTACCTCCATTTTAGATTGGAGTTTTCAAGGAAACGTCGGCTTCAGCGCGTTTATCTCCATCGGGTCGATGCTCGATGTCGGTTGGGGTGATTTAATCTATTATTTGGGCGACGATCCCCGCACCCAAAGCATCGTGATCTACATGGAGTCCATCGGCGATGCCCGATCCTTTCTGTCGGCCGCCCGAGAAGTCGCCCTCACCAAACCGATCATCGTGATCAAAGCCGGACGCACCGCCCAAGCCGCCCAAGCCGCCGCCTCCCACACGGGGGCGTTAACCGGAAGCGATGATGTTCTCGATGCCGCCTTTCGTCGCTGTGGCGTGTTGCGGGTTTATAACCTGACTCATCTGTTTTCAATGGCGGAAGTTCTCGCCAAACAGCCCCGCCCCAAAGGTTCCCGCCTGACGATTTTAACCAACGCCGGCGGGCCGGGAGTGTTGACCACCGATACCCTGATCTCAGAAGGCGGCACCCTCGCCCAACTGTCCGGGGAAACCGTCGAAAACCTCAATCAAATTTTACCGCCCCAGTGGAGTCATAGCAACCCCATTGATATTTTAGGGGATGCCAACCCCGATCGCTACGCCAAAGCCCTGGAAATTGCCGCAGAAGACCCCAACAGCGACGGGTTATTAGTGATCCTCACGCCGCAAGCGATGACCGACCCGACCCAAACCGCAGAAAAACTGAAAGCCTTTGTTTCCCAACATCGCCCCAGGAAACCCATTCTCGCCAGTTGGATGGGCGGGGCGGAGGTGAAAGCGGGGGCGGAAATTCTCAACCAAGCGGGGATTGCGACGTTTCCCTATCCCGATATTGCGGTGCGGATGTTTAATTATATGTGGCAGTCGAGTTATAACCTGCGGGGTTTGTACGAGACGCCCAGTTTACCCGCGACCGTTGTCACCGATGAAAGTTTGGTTTGCGATCGCGCCCAACACATTATACAATCGGTTCGTCAACAGGGGCGGACGTTGCTAACAGAATTTGAGTCGAAACAACTGTTAGCTACTTACCAGATTCCGATTGTTGAAACTTACATCGCCACAACGGTTGAAGCGGCAATTCAAGCGGCTGAAATTATCGGTTATCCGGTGGTTGTGAAGCTGCATTCTCAAACCATTACTCATAAAACCGATGTCGGGGGCGTTCAACTCAATTTGCTCGATTCTGATGCAGTCACCAGCGCTTATCATACCATTAAAAATAGTGTTTGTAAAGCGGTTGGGGCGGAACATTTTCAGGGCGTTACCGTTCAACCGATGGTTAAATTAGAGGGTTATGAACTGATTTTGGGAAGTAGTTTAGATCCGCAATTTGGGCCGGTGTTGCTGTTTGGAACCGGGGGGCAATTGGTGGAAGTGTTTAAAGATAGAACCCTGGCTTTACCGCCTCTTAATACCACCCTCGCCCGTCGGATGATGGAACAAACGAAAATCTATAAAGCCCTGTTGGGAGTTCGAGGACGGGCGCCTGTTGATATGGATGCGTTAGAGAAATTATTGGTGCAGTTTTCTCATATTGTTGTCGAACATCCGGCGATTAAAGAAATCGATATTAATCCGTTATTGGCGTCAGAAGATCGGTTGGTTGCTTTGGATGCGCGAGTTGTTTTACACGACCCCGAAACCCCAGAATCACAGCTTCCCAAACCGGCAATTCGTCCCTATCCTCATCAATATATTACCCATTGGACCTCTAAAAAAGGTGTCGATCTGGTAATTCGTCCGATCCGTCCCGAAGATGAACCGATGGCGGTAAAATTTCACGAAAGCCTATCAGAAGAAAGCGTTTATTTGCGTTATGCTCATCTGTTAAAATTAAGTCGCAGAATTGCTCACGATCGCCTATCTCGGCTGTGCTTTATCGACTATAATTGTGAAATGGCATTGGTGGCGATTTACACCGATCCCCAAACCGCAGAGGAACAAATTGTCGGGGTGGGGCGCTTGAGTCGAGTGCATGGAGTCAACGAAGCCGAATTTTCCCTACTGATTCGCGATCGCTTTCAACATCAAGGCTTAGGAAGTGAGTTACTGGGACAACTGTTGTCTATTGGCCGTCAGGAAAATATTCATCGGATCACCGCCGAGATTTTAGCCGATAATTTCGCCATGCAGAAAGTGTGTGAACATCTTGGATTTACCCTGAAGCGAGTGATTGGTGAACCGATGTTCCGGGCGGAAATTGAACTTTAAAAGCCCATTGCTTATTATACCTTGAATCTGACAAGAGGCTACAGAAATGTACCTCTTTTTTTAGCGATTTAAGTTACTATAGTTGCAGGTATGTCGGGTTAAGGGCTGCAACTGACGAAAACAAAGCAACTCCCAAGGGTTCCCATAAACCCGTCTATAGGGGTTGCGAACTTTCCCATTTTCACCAGGGGAACGTCTAGAAAATCGCAATGCGGTTATTGCTGAACCCATTGATGGAGTAAGTTGGGGTGTATTTAACTTGAAGAAATGGGTTGAGAACTTAACTCCGATCAAAGAGTTATTTTTTAGGATGGAATGAACCCTCTAAAAGCCTCGATTTTAATTGTTGACGATCTCGAAGACAACTTGTTATTTTTAACCCATATTCTGGCTGAAGAAGGCTACAGCGTTCAGTCAGCAGTTAATGGTTATTCTGCCTTAGACATTGCATTTCAACACCCTCCCGATCTGATCTTACTTGATATTATGATGCCGGATATCAACGGCTATGAAGTGTGTTGTCGCCTCAAAGCCGATCCCCGCACTGAAGATATTCCGATTATATTTATTAGCGCTTTAAATGAAGTGTTTGATCGGGTGAAAGCCTTTTCAAAGGGAGCAGTTGATTACCTGACAAAACCGATTCAAACTCCCGAACTTTTATCGCGAGTTACCAGTCATTTAACGGTTCATAACCTGCAAAAAGAGTTGAAAGCCAAAAATGCAGAATTGACTCAACTTGTACAGGATTTACAAACCACTCAGACTCAACTCATCGAGTCCGAAAAAATGGCAGCGCTGGGGAGATTAGTTGCAGGTTTATCTCACGAAATTAGCACCCCGCTTGGCATTGGAATTACCTTGGCTTCCACCTTGAAAAATGAAGCCCAAAACTTTGAAAATCAAGTGC
This sequence comes from Lyngbya sp., assembly GCA_035285085.1. Taxonomy (GTDB): domain Bacteria; phylum Cyanobacteriota; class Cyanobacteriia; order Cyanobacteriales; family Microcoleaceae; genus Capilliphycus. Next base: position 30,205 of record JAYKHV010000102.1, read on the forward strand.
AGAAAGGTCAATTCAAGAAATCAATCGTGGTCAATCATATTGATCGGGTAAAACGCAGCAGTCAAATTTTACTTGACAATTTACAACGGGCGGCAGATTTAATTCAAAGCTTTCAACAACTTTCCGCCGATCAAAGTCATTTTGAAAAACAAGAGTTTGACTTAAAACAATACATTGAAAAAGTCATTATTAGCCTCAGTCCTCATCTCGAAAAATCCGGACACAAATTAACCCTTACCGGAGAAGAAACCTTAAAAATTAATAGCTATCCCGGAGCGTTCGCCCAAATTGTTACCAATTTAGTGATCAATTCCATTCAGCATGGTTATCAACCCGGAGAAAGGGGAAATCTAGATTTTGACATTGACTATCAAGATGATAGACTAATTATTAGCTATGCAGATGATGGGTGCGGAATTCCCGAAGAATATCTCGATAAAATCTTTGAGCCATTCTTTACCACAGCTCGTTCGAGAGGCGGGAGCGGTTTAGGATTACATATTATTTACAATTTAGTCACTCAAAAACTTCAGGGGAAAATTTTTTGCGACTCTCAAGTTAGCCGAGGTACAAAATTTGTTTTAAATTTACCAATCGAACTCCAGGAATAAGGGCGAAAGTATGTCGAAAAACATCAACGATCAACAAAACCAGTCCTCCCTAGAAACAGATATCACTCCTTCTCTTCCAGATGAGGAGATGATTTTTATCGAAGAAGAAGATGATGAAAATTCATTTCCCTCCCCGGAAACTGAGAGGTGGAAAGTGATAATTGTTGATGACGATCATTCTATCCATGAAGTCACTAAACTGGCCTTAGAACGATTTACCTTTGAAGGAAAACCCCTGAACTTTATTTCCGCCTATTGTGCAGCCGAAGCCAAACAACTGATCCTCCAACATCCAGACACCGCAATTTTGTTAGTGGATGTGATGATGGAAACCGATGAAGCGGGTTTAGAACTCGTCAAATATGTTCGAGAAACCCTCAACAATAAACTCACTCGTGTTATCCTCCGCACCGGTCATCCCGGACAAGCACCGGAAGCGCAAATCATTCTAAACTATGATATTAACGACTATAAAACCAAACTCGAACTCACCCAAGACAAATTAATTACGACAGTCACACTTTCCCTCAGAGAGTATCGCACCTGGCAACAAACTCTACAACAACAGAGCAAGCCAACTCCGGGTAATATTTTAATCGTCGATGATGATGCCAATCATCTCAAATTACTCGTGCAAATCTTACAAAGCAAAGGATATAGAGTCAGAGCCACTCAAAGCGGACAACACGCGATTCTCTCGGCAAATATGAGTCAACCCGACTTAATTATCCTCGATGTAATGATGCCCGATTTAGATGGATATACCGTTTGTAAAAACTTAAAAGCCAATCCCCAAACCTGTAACATTCCCATCTTATTTATTAGTGCGCTAGAAGGGACCCTTGATAAAGTCAAAGCCTTTCGGACAGGCGCCGTCGATTTTATTAGTAAACCCTTTGAAATTGAAGAAGTTTTAGCGCGAGTGGAAACCCATCTCACCAACCAAAAGTTAAAACAACAACTCAAAGAGCAAAATCACCGACTGCAACAAGAAATCGAAATTCGCGCCACCAGCGAAGCCCATTTACGACTCTTGCAACGGGCGGTCGATGCTTCTTCTAACGGGGTTGTCATCGCCGATGCTCAACTCGGTGATAAGCCTTTAACCTATGTTAACTCGGGATTTGAACGGATTACAGGTTATCGAGCCGATGAAGTGATCGGCGAAAATTGTCGCTTTTTGCAGGGTAGAGATAGCGCTCAACCCAGCTTAAGGGAAATGCGCGACTGCATCGCCGAAGGGCGAGAAACCAACGTGACTGTCCGCAACTATCGCAAAGATGGTACTCCGTTTTGGAATAAACTCTCCATTTCTCCCGTTCACGACGCGGAGGGGAACCTCACCCATTTTATCGGCATTCAAGAAGATATTAGCGATCGCATTCTTGCAGAACAAGCCCAAAAACAAGCCGAAGAAGAATTACGCCGCAGTGAAACCCTCCTTAAAGAAACTCAGCGCATTGCTAAAGTTGGGGGATGGTCATGGGATTTGATTCATAAAAAATATTGGTGGTCAGAGCAAATGTATCGGCTGACGGGGATTCATCCTGATCATCCCATTTTCAGTTTAAAGCAAATCGAACAAAGAATTCATCCTGAAGATCGCCCCAGAGTTCGACAAGCGACAAGAGAAGCTTTAAAACAGGGAATTCCGTCTAAAATTGAGTTTCGTACTCTCGATGAAGAGGGGATTATTCATCATCTCATTTCTCGCACGCAAGTTCAGCGAGATGAGCGAGGACGTATTATTCGCTTGTATGGTACTTTACAAGATATTAGCGACTACAAACAACGGGAAGAAGCGCTACGATTATTTTCCGAAGAAATTGCCTGTAAAACGGGTGGAGAATTCTTTCGCACCTGCGTTCAATATTTAGCTCAAGTGCTACAAGTTGAATATGCGGTGATTGCAGAAGTGACAGATGAAAGCAAACAAAAACTCCGAACTTTGGCGTTTTGGAGTGGGGATAGTCTCAGAGAAAATCTCGAATATGATGTCGCCGGCACCCCCTGCGAACTTGTCATTAATCAAGGTTGGTGTTATCATCCGGCTAACCTTCAGCAACATTTTCCAGACCTTTTATTTTTAGCCGAGTTAGGAGCCGAAAGTTATTGGGGAATTCCCTTAGCCAATTCAACTGGAGAATCTATCGGTCTAATTTATATTATGGATCGCGCACCGCTGGAAATTAATCTCGATCACGAGATGATTATGAAAATTTTCGCCACCCGCACCGAAGCCGAACTCGAACGTCAACAGTTTGAAATTACCCTCCGACAAGCCAAAGAAGCCGCAGAAGCCGCCAACCGAGCCAAAAGCACTTTTCTGGCGAATATGAGCCATGAACTCCGCACGCCTCTAAACGCCATTTTAGGCTTCTCTCAACTCCTCAGTCGCAGTGTACATCTATCTGTTGATGAACAAGACAGTTTAGAAGTGATTCGCAGTAGCGGTCAACATCTACTCACTTTGATTAATCAAGTGTTAGATTTGTCTAAGATAGAAGCCGGACGCATGAAAGTGCAACAGCGGAAATTTGATCTGTTTCATTTGTTGCAAAGTTTGGAGAGAATGTTCACTCAAAAATCCAAGGAAAAACACCTGAACTTAAAGTTTGAGTCCCCGGAAAATCTTCCTGATTTTATCTGTACGGATGAGACTAAATTACGCCAAATCTTGATTAATCTCCTCAGTAATGCCATCAAATTTACTCAAAAAGGTGAAATTATTTTGCGGGTTCTACCTCGTTGGTCTAATCTTCCCTCAACACTTCCCTGTTCTTTACCGACAGGAACTTATGCTTTGTGTTTTCAGGTCGAAGATACCGGAGTCGGTATCGCTCCTGATGAATGTCAATACTTATTTAAAGCTTTTGTACAAACTTCATCCGGTCAACAAACCCAAGAAGGAACGGGGTTGGGGTTAAAAATTTCTCAGCAATTTCTTCACTTAATGGGCGGAGAAATTAGCGTTAATAGCGAGTTGGGACGGGGAACAACTTTTGAGTTTATTATTCCCGTTGAGATCAACGAAGAGGAAACCGCCAAAGCCTCCTCCGACCGTCTGCGAGTTATCGCCCTAAAACCAAACCAACCCCGCTATCGGATTTTAATCGTTGATGACCGCGAGGACAACCGCCAACTGTTAAATGAATTGCTAACACCGGTAGGCTTTGAAGTGCGAGAGGCAAAGGATGGTCAAGATGCGGTGAAACTTTGGTCAAATTGGGAACCGCACCTGATTTTTATGGATTTACGAATGCCTGTAATTGATGGTTATCAAGCAACTCGTCAAATTCGCCATCTAGAAGCCGCCAAGAGATCCAATAATAATCTCCCTAGTATAATACCATCCGATCACAAAATTGACAACACCAAAATTATCGCGATTACTGCTGGTATTCTCGATACGGAAAAAGCAATGGCTCTGTCTGTCGGTTGTGATGATTTTCTTCGCAAACCCTTTTTAGAACCCGAGATTTTTGATCGCATTGCTGAACATTTGGGGGTAGATTACATCTGTGAGGAGTCTTCTGTAACTCCCGTTGCACCAGGTGTCCCTCCTGTGACACTCACATCGGAAGATCTGGCACAATTATCTGTAGAGTGGTTAACCCAATTTCATCAAGCTATCATTGAAGGACGCAGCCAACGAATGCAAAGCCTGATTGAGCAAATTCATCCCCAATATCCATCGCTTGCCGATACCTTAATGTATTTAGTGGATCGGTATCAATATGAGCAGTTACTAGCTTTAACTGAACTGAAAACCGATCAATCTGCTTCTCTAGGCTCATGAACTCCTTGTCGCCTTCTGCTCCTCAAAAAAGTATTTTAGTTATTGATGATACCCCGATCAATCTGACGCTGTTGACGCGGATGCTCAAGACACAGGGGTATGAAGTTCGAGTTGCACCCACTGGCTCTCTGGCATTACGATCTATACAGACGAGTCCTCCAGATTTGATTTTACTGGATATTATGATGCCGGAAATGGACGGCTATAACGTCTGTCGTCTCCTGAAAGCCCAAGCCGAAACCCGCGAAATTCCGGTTATTTTTTTGAGTGCATTGGACGAAGCTTCTGATAAAGTTAAAGCCTTTGAAATGGGGGGAGTTGATTATATTACTAAACCGTTTCAACTGACAGAAGTTTTGGCTCGGATTGAAAATCATTTGCGGTTGCGATCGCTACAAGTTCAGTTAAGCGAACAAAATACCAAACTGCAAAAAGAAATCCATCTGCGACAAATTGTCGAACAGCAATTTCGCGAAAGTGAAGAACGTTGGCAACTCGCCCTTCAGGGAAATCAAGATGGGATTTGGGAGTGGAAAGTTGAAACCGATGAGATGTTTATTTCCTCTTGGTTTAAGGATGTTTTGGGTTACGAAGATCATCATCTTCAATTTAGTCAAGCCTGGAAAGATTCTATTCATCCCGACGACTGGAAACAGGTTGAAACGATTTTACAGGATTATTTACAACGAAAAATTCCCCTTTATTCTGTTGAACATCGGTTGCGTTGTTTCGATGGTGGTTATAAGTGGGTATTGACTCGCGGACAAGCTCAGTGGGATATTTCAGGAAATCCCATCAGGATGATTGGTTCAGTACGGGATATTAGCGAACCCAAACAAAGAGAACTGGAAATTAGACTGCTTCTCCAAGTCACTCAAGCTATTAATGAAGCGGTGGATGTAGACTCGGCTTTGAATTTGGTTTTAGCAACCGTTTGTCAAACGATTGATTGGGATTATGGTGAGGTTTGGATACCCAATACTGAAGGCACTTTTTTAGAGTGTAGTCAGACTTGGCATCTGGATAAGAATCAATCAACTCAATTTAGACAGTTTAGATTCAATTTAACGTTTGCACCGGATGAAGGCTTACCCGGACGAGTTTGGGCGACGGGAAAACCCGAAGTTCATTTGTATTCAGAAGCCTTGCCTAAAATTGGTTTACAATCGGGTTTTGGGGTGCCAATTTTAGTTGAAGATCAGATGCTTGCGGTGTTAGTTTTTTTTACGAAAACCAAGAGCAAACCTCAAGAACGAACTCTTGAATTGGTAAGAGCCGTAGCCACTCAACTCGGGTCTTTAATTCAACGCAAACAAGCCCAACAAGAATTACAATCTCAAAAAGAACAAACGGAAAAACTGCTTTTAAATATTCTCCCCCAACCCATTGCTGAACGGTTACAAAAAAAATCCGGAATTATTGCCGATTATTTTCAGGATGTCAGTGTTTTATTTGCCGATTTAGTTGGCTTTACTGATTTTTCCTCCACAGCCACTCCCGCTCAACTCCTGGAAATTCTCAATAGTATTTTTAGTCATTTTGATCGACTTTCTCACTACTACGGTTTGGAAAAAATTAAAACGATTGGAGATGCTTATATGGTCGTTGGTGGCTTACCCCTTTATCATCCGGATCATCTAGAAGCGATCGCGAAAATGGCTCTGGATATGCAAGCAAATCTCTCTCAATTTAATCAAAAAACCGGGAATAACTTTCTGCTGAGAATTGGCATTCATGTGGGGCCGGTTGTCGCGGGTGTGATTGGGTTGAGCAAGTTTAGTTATGATTTATGGGGGGATACGGTGAATGTCGCATCTCGCATGGAAACCAACGGGGTTCCGGGTCAAATTCAAGTCACAACCGAGGTTTATCAACGCTTGAAAGACCAGTTTATGTTTGCCTTACGGGGTTCTATTCCCATTAAAGGAAAAGGAGAAATGACCACCTATTTTCTCAGGGATCAATACTAAACAAATCAGATGACGCAGAATTTAATCGCTATCGCTGCTATTTCCCCAAGGATCGCGACAAAACATATAAATTACCTCAAAACTTTGTCCGGCAACTTCTGCTTTTTCTTCTTGTCGTTTGAGAAAATTCCGGCGTCTGGCTTTGGCGATCGCTGGAGTCGTTCCCTGAGTCGAATCATAAACCCAAGACCCCTCTCCGATTTTATACTTAAATTCGCAGACAATATCATAAGCAGAAGAGGCTCGGGCAACTTTGGGAAGCCAGGATAAACCGATTATAGATATTACAATTAGCGATAATGCAGCTTTCATCATTCTCTCCTGGTCAATTCAATCGGCAAAGAGCGCAACAACAAATCTGTCGGGTGGTTGGGATGGATGCCCGCTGTTTCCATATGCACTCAATCCTGTACCTTCTAGTGTAGGATAAATACTGAGACAAAACGGTTCACTGACGACTGAATAAATCAAAATTCTATCAAAATCAATTTTCCTGTGCCAGTGTGTCAACTGTCTATCGGGGGAAAATGCGAACGGTTTATTTGTTACGGTTAGACGAGACGATTCCAGCGAAACAGATGTCACGCTTTGCGGAGTGTCACAGATCTAATCGCACTAACCCCAAACCCTTTTGTAGAGTAAAGTCATCGAGTAACAGTGAGCTATATGGAATCTAATCAAAATCTTACCCAAACTCTGATTCAAGATCGCTCTACCTTTGAGAAAAATTTAGAAGAATGTCTGAAAACCGCCTGGTTGCATTTAGTCGCGGAGACCGTTGATACTTATAGCGGAGATGATTGGCTGTCCTTGTGTCCGGATATCGATGAAGGTGAACTGTACCGAGACTGGTTTATCTGGTACGATGGGGAAGTTGCCGGAGAATGGGAAGCCTACGACTACCTCACCGATAAACGCTATGCTAACCCCGATTTAAGCATTGTTAAAGCTTTAATTGACCAAGTTGAGGATGTTAGACGGGACTCAACCCGAGTGGCTTAGGGCCAAAACAGAACCGATGAAACCCATGTTAAAAGGGAATTTGAGATTATTTTGAGTAAAAACTGGTCCGGAATTGGGTGAAGCTTTTCAGTCTAATTCAATGATTCTAACTCTTTAACTCTCCCTTGGCGGTAATCGAGCGCGATCGCGTAGAGTTAAAAATAGATGGTCGGCTGAAATCACCCCCAAGACTTAATCGCCACAACCATGATCAGAAAAGGGGTTCAGCCATTTAGAAAACCCGGTTGTACCCACTCGCTTTTTTTCGGGTGATTGCTAAAACCCTGACAAAATCAGACTTGAAGGTGGGATAGTACCTTGACACACTGGGGATTAAAAACCCGGTTTCTATTGAGAAACCGGGTTTTTGGGATGTACCTGATCGCAAGTAGCACTATAGGTAACACTATTGATAAAATTCTCGGAACTGCTTTTGTCCGAAGGGTATAGGAGAAGGCCGAGATTTATAAAGTAGTATAATCATTCAGTACAGGGTCAAGGACGTTCTATGATTGGCCAGCTTTTAGACGGGCGCTATCAAATTCTTAAAGTCATCGAGTCAACGGAGTTAGGAAAAACCTATCTCGCCAAAGATACTCGGCGTCCGGGTGAGTCGCTGTGCTTTGTCAAGCACTTGCATTTAGTGGCGGAAGACCCTGAGTTCGTAAACATCGCCCGTCGTCGCTTTCAACAAGAAGCACAAACCCTAGAGAGGCTTTCCCAACACGATCGCATTCCTCAACTTTTAGCTTATTTTGAGGAAAGCAAAGAATTCTATCTGGTTGAGTCTTATGTTTCCGGTCAATCTCTCGCCCATGAAATTGTACCCGGTCATCCGTTACCCGAAGACTCAGTTATTAAAATTTTAATTGAAGTTTTAGAAATTTTACTGTTTGTTCACGGACATGGGGTGATTCATCGGGATATCAAACCCACGAATTTAATTCGCCGCGACTCCGATGGAAAAATTGTCTTAATTGATTTTGGGGCGGTTAAAGAAATTCATATTAATCAAAATCATAATCCCCCCACTGCTCGCATTGGTACAATTGAATATATGCCCGTTGAACAGTTTGATGGAAATCCCCATTTCAACAGTGATATTTACGCTTTGGGGATGATTGGAATTCAAGCGTTAACGGGAATTCCGATTTTTGAACTGCGTAAACTTCGGGAAAATAACCAATCCAACAATAATGAATTAGCCTGGAGACATCTGGCAATTGTCAGCCTGGAACTCGGCGATATTATCGATAAAATGGTACGCTATGATTACCACAAACGTTATCAGTCTGTCGGAGAAACGTTAGCCGCCTTAAGACGCCTAGATGAAGACTCTCAAACCCTACTCGCTCGACTCAATCTCTACCGTGAAGAAGTTAAACAACGTTCTAATCATCGGGGTGATATTTCTATCGTTGGACGCAAAATTTTAGATGAACTTCGTCTGAGTTTGGAATTGACAAAAGATGAAGCCGAAAGCGTTGAAGATGAGATTTTAAACCCCTATCGTAAATACCGACAAAAGGGCGAACGCTACGAACAAGCCTTAATTGAATCCATGCAGCAAGAGTATCCGTTTACTCCAGAAACCCGAGAGGAACTGCAACGCTTACAACAAATTTTAGGGATTAGTGATGAAGATGTCGCTTTCATTGAAAAGCAGGTTCTTCCTCGTTCGCTTCGAGAACAAATTTTAAGCCTTTTTTCTCGTTTTCAATCTCGACGCACCCCGCCGATTAAAACTTATAAGACTCGCCGTCGAAATCGGCAAAGAGTTCGGAGAAGTCTATCAAGTTTATGGGTTTTAATTGGAGCCATAATAGCGGGTATTATTGCTATAATTTTTGCAGTTATTGAATATCAAAGATGGCAACAAACTCAAGAAATGCAAGCACAACAACGAGTGTTAGATGTGCAGGCAATTAATCGAATTCAGAATATTTTAGAACGGGGAAACTATGAACTCTGTGTCAACGAAGCCGCCAAAATTTCCGAAAGATCAACCCAGTATGTTGAAGTTCAAAAAATCCTCCAACAGTGCAACGATGCTTTAAACTGGAGACGGGTTAAAGTTCGAGATTTTGCTCAACATTTAGGGTCGGTGAGTGCGGTGGCTTTTAGTCCCGATGGTCGAACAATTGTCAGTGGAAGTCGCGATCAAACCGTGAAAGTTTGGGATGCGAGAACAGGTGCTTTATTACAAAATTTTGCCGGAGATTTATCTCAAATTACTTCGGTTGATTTTAGCCCTAATGGAGATGCAATAGCCGCCGGAAGTTTTTATTGGCGAGTCCTAGAATGGAGTTTAGAAACGGGTGAACTTTTTCTTCCCCTGGAACATTTAGGCACAGTTTGGTCGGTGGCTTTTAGTCCCGATGAACGTACAATAGCCAGTGGAAGTGGCGATCGCAGCGTGCGAGTTTGGGACAGACAAACGGGATATATTGTGTACGATTTTCTCGATCATACCGATATTGTTTACTCGGTTGCTTTCAATACAGAGGGGACAAAATTAGTCAGCGGTTCCAAAGATACCACCATTAAAATTATGGACTTACAAACGGGAACCGTTGAACAGAGTTTACAAGGACATACCGATGAAGTGCGATCGGTTACGTTTACTCCCGATAGTACAAAAATTGTCAGTGGGGGTTATGATGATACGGTGAGAATTTGGGATGTTAATACCGGAGAATTATTAAATACATTAACAGGTCATACAGGCGATATTTTATCGGTTGCAGTTAGTCCTGATGGTCAACTTATTGCGAGTGCGAGTAAAGATCGGACGATTAAAATCTGGAGTTTAGAAACGGGAGAATTACTCAATACGTTAAGCGGACATACCAACGAAGTTTATACGGTTACGTTTAGTCCGGATGGGAAAACGATCGCCAGTGGGAGTAAAGATCGGACGATCAAACTGTGGAAAAAATAATTCCAATTCAAACCATCAAATGTTAAAGAACTAAAGTTCAAAAGTGTTAAAGTAAATTGATAGAGTTCCATGAGCGAGGTCATGTCGATGGTTTCACCAGTCCAACCCTCTACTCAATCCCCAATTTATTATCCCGAAGATGACGGTTTACCCATGTCCGATCATACTAAACAATTTCGCTGGATTACCGTTATTCAATATAATTTAGATTGGCTATTTGCACAGGATTATAACGTATTTGTAGCCGAAAATTTATTATGGTATCCCGTTGAAGGTTATCCAAATATTTGCCAAGCACCGGATATTATGGTTGCATTTGGAGTTGAAAAAGGTGAACGCGGATCTTACAAACAATGGGAAGAAAATAAGATTTCACCCCAAGTGGTGTTTGAAATTCTATCTCCGAGTAATACGTTAACAGAAATGAACAAAAAACTGTTATTTTATGCCCGTTATGGAGTGGAAGAATATTACATCTATGACCCGCAAAAAAATGACTTCAGTGGTTGGATACGTTCAAACAATGACAGCGAATACTTTTGCCTTTCTGTAATCGAATAAATTGAAAATTGGGTAAGTCCTCGCTTGCAAATTCGCTTTGTTCCCTCTCAGGAAGAATTGCAGATTTATCTTCCCAATGGAGAACCCTTTGCCACTTATTCAGAAGTGAGAAATCAACTCGAACAAGCCCAAGTTCGTGCAGAACAAGCCGAACAACGTTTACAAGAAATGGAAGAACTTCTAAACCGATATCGAGAACAGTTTGGAGAGTTGTCTGAATAAAAAGATCGAGATCGGCTATTGAACAAATTGGAGGAGGAGTTATTTACGGTATAACCGACCTCATAAGCTACTATATAACCCAGCCGATCGGAATAGATTAAAAATTCTGTTCTGCACTAAGGACATCGTTGTGTTTAACTGCTATAAATAGAGGAATAACTAAACTCAAGTCTGGACCGGAGAATCGATGACCAATAGCTACGAGGAACGTTTAGAACAACTCAACAACAAAATTGACGAAATAACACACAGGTTTGATGCCGAGTTTAAACAAATCAAACAACAACAACATGATAATGTCAATGCGATCGCCACTTTACAAGACATCATTCAGTCATTAGTTGAAGTCGCCCGTTTAGATCGAGAAACCACAAAAATGGATCTGATCAATACCCAAACCTCAATGCAACAAATGCAAAGTAATATGGTACGGATGCAAACCGAAATCCATGAAAATAGAGTCGAATGTCGGCGAATTTGGGAATATTTAATGAAACAATTTGGCAACGGAGGACAATCAACTGTGTAGAATGGGTAAGTAGAGGCGGGTTCTGCCGGGATCTGTCTATCCAAGCAAGAATTTAGATAAACCCGCCCTAGCCCCATCACAGAATTAATCAACGTGCTATGTAACTAGGGGCGGGTTTAGACAGTGAACAGTGAACAGTTACCCGTTAACAGTAAGTGTAGCGGCACACCTCCCAACAAATAGACATTTCCCACAAACAACCGTCCATCTTTGCGCCCCCACCCCAAATAGACAGGGTAATGCTAAAGATGAAAAAAGATTAATCAAAGCCTTATAATCAAAGTAATAAAAGCTTTTCACCGGAGAGCTTGACAGAGTGTTTGTCCAACAGATGCAACTTTCTTCCGTCAATATTAATCAACATAACAAAAGAATCCGTAATCTTGATGAAACAGATTGAAATCAATACAAGGTGATACAGAGGAGAGATGATGGTTATGACGATGAAAGCACTTCCGTTATTGGGTCTGGTTGCAGGACTGTTATCCCCGACAGTCGCGAGTGTAGCGAATGTTCCTCCGCAAACTTCCCCCAACTTACAACCCCAGATGCAAATTAGCCTAGAATTTCCACCAGCGCCCACACGGGGTGGGGCGGAAGCTTCAGCTGGAGGGGGTACACGGGGAAACGATGAGGAGAAAAAAATATGCACAAAAGGAAAAATACCACTAACGGCTTTAATACCCGATGAAATTGAAGCCGAAACGGTTTCAGCTAACCCGGACTTGTTTGTATTTGTTCCTGAAAATACCGCCAAACAAGGACAATTTTCAATGGTTGATGAAGCCGGAAACGATGTATATATTGAAACCTTCGACTTACCGAATACACCAGAAATTGTACAAATTAGCTTACCGGAAACCGTTTCCTTAGAAGTCGGTCAAACCTACAATTGGCAATTTATTGTTTTGTGTAGTCCTGATGACCCTAAAAAAGTAGAATTTGTTGAAGGGAAAATTAAACGGACCGAACTCAGCGAAGATTTAAAAACCAAAATAGAAGCCGCCGAAGAACCTCTCGAACAAGCCAAACTCTACGCTCAAGAACGTATTTGGCAGGATACACTAATGATATTAGCCAAATTGCGCGAATCACACACTGCCGAATGGGAACAACTCCTAAAGTCTGTTGGACTCGATGCGATGATTGCTTCAGTGCCTCTGGAACCTTGTTGTGTCGCAGAAGGAGAAGAACCAACTCCCAGCCAACCCGAAGAACAATAATTGAGGCTTTAGCGAATGTGGGCGGCTTGTAAACGGCTTTTATGGGACTGGCGGGGCGTTTGGATCGCCACCCCGTCTATGGCGGTTGTCGTCATTCTCCTGCGGTTTACGGGCATTTTAGAACCGTTAGAATGGTCGGTTTATGACCAATATATGCGTCTGCGTCCGGTTGAACCTACCGATGAACGAATTGTGATTGTTGGCTTGGATGAAGCTGATATGAAATATATCGGTCAGGGATATGTTCCCGATGGGGTTTATGCGGATTTATTGCGGAAATTGATCGCCATGCAACCGAGGGCGATTGGATTAGATATTTATCGGGATTTACCTTTTGAACCGGGTCACGAAGAATTAGTTGAAATTTTTAAATCTACTCCAAATCTAGTGGGTGTAGAAAAGGTGATTGGGGATGAATTACGCCAACGAGTTTCGCCGCCTCCGGAACTCAAAGCCAAAGGACAAACGGGCGCCAATGATCTGATTCTTGATGAAGATAATACGGTTCGACGGGCGTTATTAGTCCAAACCAATCAAGATGGAAACACCTATTATAGTTTTCCCTTGTATGTGGCGATGTTGTATCTAAAAGCCGAGGGAATTTCGCCTCAAATTGTTGAAGGAACTGATAATTGGTGGAAGTTTGGTAAGATTACTTTTACTCCTTTTGAAGCCAATGATGGCGGTTATGTTCGGGCGGATGCGGGAGGGTATCAAGTTATTCTTAACTATCGGGGGCCTGTACGAACTTTTGAAACGGTTCCCTATCGTGATATTTTAGAAGGGAAAGTTCCCCCAAATTGGGGACGCGATCGGATTATTTTAATCGGATCGGTTGGGGAAAGTTTTCAAGATTTATTTGCGACTCCCTACACCTTATTAGCCGATGAACGGGTTCCGGGTGTGGAGATTCATGCGAATATTGCCAGTCAAATTATTGGTGCCGCTTTAGACAATCGTCCGTTAATTAAAACCTGGTCGGAACTGATAGAATGGCAATGGATTTTGATCTGGTCAGCGATTGGTGCGAGTTTAACCTGGAAATTGCGTTCATCCCGTGATGTGAAGCGGTTTTTATTGCGAGAATTTGGGTTTTTTATCCTCGCTACCGGAGTCTTATTTTCAAGCAGTTATCTGGGTTTTTTAAACGGGTGGTGGATTCCGGTAATTCCGCCTTTTTTAGCCCTCTCGGGTTCGGCGATCGCGATTACCGCTTATGTCGCCCGCAGTGCGGCGGAAATTCGCAAAACCTTTGGGCGTTATCTCAGTGATGAAATTGTTTCCACGCTGTTAGAAAGTCCGACGGGTTTACAGTTGGGCGGAGAACGTCGCAGTATCACCATTTTAACCTCTGATTTGAGAGGATTTACCGCCCTTTCTGAACGGTTATCGCCCGAAGAAGTTATTAAAGTTCTCAATTTTTATCTGTCAAAAATGGCAGATGTTATTACCGAATATCAGGGGACGATTGATGAATTTATGGGCGATGGAATTTTAGTGTTATTTGGCGCCCCGACTAAACGTCCCGACGATGCAAAACGGGCGATTGCTTGTGCGGTTGCGATGCAATTGGCAATGGTTGAAGTCAATAAACAAATCGAAGCTTGGGATTTGAATGCGTTGGAAATGGGAATTGGGATTAATACCGGGGAAGTCGTTGTCGGGAATTTGGGTTCGGAAAAACGGACAAAATACGGGGTTGTGGGAAGTCAAGTTAATCTAACTTATCGCATCGAATCTTATACCACCGGCGGACAAATTATTATTTCAGAAACCACGTTAAAAGAAGCGGGAGAAGATATCATCGAAATTGACAATCAGAAGTTAGTTCAACCGAAAGGTGTTAAACGTCCAATTACCATTTATGAAGTGACTGGAATTCGCGACAAATATAATCTATTCGTTCACAAAGAAGAAGAAATATTTTATCCTCTCTCCGAATCTATTCCCCTAAAATATACCGTTTTAGAAGGAAAACACGTCGGCGAAAATTTGTTTTCCGGTGAAATTTTAGAACTTTCCAATAAAGGCGCGTTAATTCTCGCGGTCGAAGGGAGTGAGTCTTTACCGACAATGTTAACCAATATTAAATTAAATTTGAAATCAGAATTACCAGAACTCCGCGAAGATATTTATGCTAAAGTGTTAGAAAAACCGATTGAAAATGGAAAGTTTTATATTCGCTTTACCTCCAAACCTCCCGCAGTTGAAGGGAAACTTGAGGAAGTTTATAAGTTGTGTAGTCAGTAATTAAAAGCTATACTATTATTAGTGTAAAATGAAACACAGTCAATTATTAGGTCATCCAAATATGAAAGCTAGTCATTTTAAAATGATATTCAAATCTGTATTAACACTCTCATTTGTACTGATGATTTTGTTGCTTCATCCGGCAAAAGCCTATGCTTGTGCTTGCTGTGCTTATGCCGGACAATGGTTTAATACAACACAAAATCTTGATTCCTCCGTATTAGAGCGATTTAATGGGTTAAAATTTGACCAAACAGCGAATCTTTACACAACTTCTGCTGAATTAGAAGAGACGATTACCGGAATTACTTCTCCCTCAACATCCTACAGTTTATCTCACTCTAAAAACAAAAGAAGTTGGAATTTTCGGTTTATTAATCAACAGGGAAAAACCGTTGGTAATTTGTCTTTCTCATTACCCCAAACCTTTATTTCTTTCGGCACTGATTTATATGACAAACCCACACCAGACAATCGACTCTACAAAGAAGAACGTCTGAGTGGTAGAATCACAGGAAGTGGAATTTTTGCCGCCGGAATGACCAGTGATACTCAATACACATTTATTACACAGGGTAAAGACAATACTTCTTGTTCTAGCCCCTCTGAACACTGGATTTTAAAAGTATCTGGGTCCAAAGCCTCCTACTCTTTTTATGGAAAATTTAGAGAGTGACATCTATCTAGTATAGTGGTATAAAACTGAAACATCTAGCAGCACTACCCGTAAGGGGTTGACAACCCGGAATAAAATAGAATAAAACCTCACCGCCCACGTTGATCACTGTAACCAAAACCCAGAATGACTCGTCAAAAACCCTTTTCTTACGAAGAATTTAAAGCCATTTATTCGCAAGTTCCGCGACTGGTTGTCGAAGTGGTTGTAAAAACGGAAAATGGAATTGTTCTGACGTTG
The DNA here is from genome assembly GCA_035285085.1 of Lyngbya sp. Lineage (GTDB taxonomy): Bacteria > Cyanobacteriota > Cyanobacteriia > Cyanobacteriales > Microcoleaceae > Capilliphycus. The sequence continues at coordinate 46,229 of JAYKHV010000102.1, forward strand.
CGAAAAGATGCGTCTTGGAATAATCTTTGGCATCTTCCGGGAGGAACTGTTTTTTACAAAGAATACATTGAGGATGCTATTCAACGCATCGCCCGAGAAGAATTGAGTATTGAAGTGACAAAACAAAAATTTATTGATTATCTAGAATATGCGAGTGAAGAAAAAGAACGGGGTTTTGGTTGGTCGGTGGGATTAGTGTTTTTATGTACGCCCAATTCTCCCCTCCCCGATTATAACGAAGAAGGGGAAAAAATACAAGTTTTTGATACTATTCCCGAGAATATTGTTGAGGAACATCAAAGACTTTTAACCCGCATTTTATCTCAAGAAAAATGAAAATTAATTGGGCGAGGGTTTATCCATAAAGGGCGCATTGCCATGCGCCCCTACAAGGTTAACTATTGGGGATGTGAACGCCGATTTTTTCCCCGTTGGGTTTGTAAACTTCTAGGGGAATTTGAGCGTTATCGCTAATGGATTCTAGGGCAATTTTCAACGTTTGAACGTGTTTTTCCGCCTCATTGCGTTTTTCCGGGTTTCCACTGCGATCGCCTGTAATTGCGGTTTCTTCGATTTTCTCGACATAGTTAGGCGCCAGACGAATTGTAATTAAATCTCGACTGACACTATAACTACAAATAGTCGGAGAACCGGTACAAGCAGTTTTCAAATCTTGACGGGCGGTATTAACGCGAGTCGCCACCTTATTTTCGGCTTCCGCTTGCTTCCAAGACTCGGTATAAGACGTCATCAAGGGCTGGATTTCCACATGATAAGAACTGCTCATGGGAACCCGTTTACCATACGTTACCGCCTGAGACCAATATTTTACCGCATCCGACCAGGCACCCCGTTCGGCGAAAATTTTGGCTTGATCGGCGTTACTCACCGCCCGGTTGTAAGCATCAAGCCCTACCTGTTCGATGGTTTTGCGATCGCGAGCGTCTTCCAACTGGGGCTGATATCGAGCAAGTAACAGTTGCGCTTCTTGGTAAGCCGTTGTTCCGGGTGCAACCGACGCCAAGGTATTGGTTGCGTTTTGCCAGCTATCATACACCAATTGCCAACTTTCCACCCCTCTGGCGACTCCCTGACGGGCTTGAGCGACTTGGGCGGCTTTTTTGGCATCCGCGAGGGTGCGGCCGGCTTGACGTTCGAGAGCGAGGCGTCCTCTGACTTCTGCTAGATTAGCACGATATTGTTCGAGTCGAGCCTGAGCAAAAGGATAAATCGTATTTTCTGGGGGAACCTGTTGCAGTTGAGCGATCGCTTCTTCCCAACGGGTTTTAATCTTATCCCAGTCTTCAACTTCATAGGGCGGGTTTTGGGCTTCTTGTGAGGCTAACCCGGCTATCCACAGGGCTTTGACAACGAATTCTAACTCTTGAGATTCTTGATTATAAGCTGATAAAAGCGCTCTGGCTTGGCGATGATAGGGCGACCAAAATGGAATTCTTTTCAGTTGTTTTATCGCACTATCTAACTCGTCTTTGGCGATTCCGGGCGCTTGAGACGTGGTTACATTTTGAATCGTTTCTTGGGATTTTTGAGCCTGTTCTTTGGCGATATCAATCACCTGACATTCCCCAATTACACAGGGGCGAGTTATTACATAGACACTGCCAAAAATTGCCAATAAACTGAGCGCAACTTGAGGCGTAAGTAAGTAATTTTTTCTCGGTTCTTCAACGTCAACCTCTGGCTGTTCATCGAGGTTTTCTTCGAGGGGTTTCTGTTGGGTTTTCGCCTTTTTATTACCCGGGTAAACCTCGCCAATTTCTTCTAAATCATCGGGGTCAAAAGGATTATCATCCCAATCTAAAAAGGGATTAATGGTTTCTAAGTCCTCTCGTTTGTCTTGGATTTCAACTGATGAATCCAGACTTTCCTCCTCGGGATGAGTCGATGTATTTTTGTTTTTGAGTTTTCCGGGTTTTTCTTGAATAAGAGCAGTTTTCATCGGTTATCCTCAGATGATCTAACAGAGTCTAATCGGGTCAGATAAAAGTGTTTGATACAGAATCAACTTTATTCAAAATTCATCTTGGTGAAGTTCTAACGATCCGCCATAGGTTTCTCCATAACAGACTTTTTCCACATCAAACCGTCCACCATACTGTTTAAACGGTTCATCGGCATACCCCAACGCTAGGATACAACAAACATCGACCTCCTCGGGAATTTTAAAGGCTTCTTTAACTTGATTGGTAACAAATCCTTCCATCGGACAACTGTCAACGCCGTAACTGCGGGCGACAATCATCAAATGAGCAACTGCTAACATGGTGTGGCGGTTTGTCCAGGCTTCGAGGGATTCAAAACAAGGCCGATTTTCAAACAAGGCCGGAATACTTTTTCGGATAAAATCAGCATAGGCGTCATTCATCGCCCCCTCTTTTTTGCCCAGTTCAATCACCGATTCGATATAATCAGATTGATTGACTCGGCGATCGCCACAACAAATTAACACTACAGGCGCTTCTTCAACTTGACGCTGATCAAACGCACAGGCTTTGAGCTTTTGTTTATTTTCCAAACTGCGAACCACCACAAACCGCCAGGGTTGAAGGTTATATCCCGAAGGTGCTTGTACACCGAGTTCGAGAATTTCTTGTAAGATTACACTAGGAATCGGATCGCTTCTGAAAGCCCGAGCCGCCCGTCGCCCTTTGATCGCTTCTGTGAGATTAACTGAAGGTTGCATAACAGTCGTTTTAGGTTTAATACAGGAAGTTTAGCAGTTGGGAGTCAGCAATTGGGTGTCAGGAGTCACCGAGACAGGAGACAGGAGTCAGGAGTCACCGAGACAGGAGACAGGAGTCACCGAGACAGGAGACAGAAGTAAGCGCGTTCGCGAGGAAGCTTCGCCTACAGAATTGCCCCTTACCCCTTACCCTTTACCCCTTACCCTTTACCCCTTACCCTTTACCCCTTACCCTATAGCCTCTTGCCTTTTGCCTGTTGCCTGCTGAGAACGGAAGCGCTTGTCAATTTTGGTTATTTCAAGCCCAACTCCCGTTTGAGTAAATTAATCGACTCGGCCCCGATATAATTTTCACAGCAGAGCAGTTGGGGGGGACGGATAATTTCATCCCGGTTGGCTTGTACCGTTGCTTTCACCGTTTCAAAACTGGCTTGATCGCAAATAATCACCCGAGCGCTGCGAACGATCGCGTTAATCTTGTAAGTATCGGTCAGTTGAGCCGTCATTACCAACACTTGTTCGCCCCGCAGACTGTGAATAATCACCTCAGTCGCCCGGAGCAGACCCGAACTGAGACTGACAATTCCCAAATAAGTTCCTTTGGGTAAATCTTGTACCAGTTCAATTTCTCGGGCATAGTCATAAATATCGATAGGAATCACCCGAACTGATTTTGGTGCGGCGATCGCTTCGGCTTGGCCGATAAAATAACGACTGGTGACAATCGTACCCGATGGTACCTGCTGAATGGTTTCAGCCAATTGTTCAATCGGAACTAATTGTACCGGAATCCGCAGAGATTGTTCAAGTTCCTGAGCCATCAACTGACCGATGCCAATATCCTGCATGGGGGCTGTTACCAAAACTCTAGCACTACAGCGCAAACGCCAGTCTATCTCAGCCAAAAACAGTTCTCTAGCTTCGTTGAGGGTACATCCTTGAGAGAGAAGTTCATCTAAACTGCGTTGAATGATCTTGTTGGCTTCTGGATAATGTTCTAAAATCGGCGAATTCAGCCGAGAACCCCCTTCGTGACCCAAAGCCCGCACATAAATTCCCGAACCCGCCTGGGCTTCAACTAAACCACTATCTTCGAGTTGACGGTAAACCTTACTAATAGTGTTGCGATGCAGTCCGGTTTGCATCGCAAGCTGACGGGTACTCGGTAAACGATGTCCCGGTGGAAATTGCCGAGAGGCGATCGCGAACCGAATTTGGTTAAATAACTGATTAGAAGCAGGAATGTCACTATCTGGCTGAATATAGAATTGAACCATAACAAATCTCCTAAAGTCAGCCCCAGAGGTCGAAAACTGGACATCTGTGCTGTCATGGGTCTGTATCGGAATATTAGTAACTTGTCGATTAGGGGGCAATGACTTGTACTATAGTGAATAGTTTACTCAAGATACACCTTAGGCAAAAAGATTTTCGTATAGAAGCTCCACCCATTGAGAATTATGTCAGATTTAGAAATACGCACAGGCTATGTTACAGTGGCTAACGGGGACTTACAGATCGCCGCTTATCTAGCTGAACCTATTGGCGAGGGAGCATTTCCGGGAGTTGTTGTTATTCAAGAGATCTTCGGAGTTAACGATCACATTCGCGATGTTACCCGAAGAATAGCCCAACAAGGTTATGTGGCGATCGCCCCTGCCATTTATCAGCGTCAGGTTCCCGGTTTTGAGGTCGGTTATAGCGACGAAGATGTAAAGTTGGGTCGAAAATACAAAGAACAAACCAAAGCATCGGAACTCCTCAGTGATGTACAAGCAACTATTGACTATCTGAAAAGTTTAGACGCTGTAAACTCAAAGGGGTTCGCTTCGATCGGATTTTGTTTTGGGGGTCATGTGGTTTATCTGGCGGCTACCTTACCTGATATTAAAGCCAGTGCTTCGTTTTATGGGGCGGGAATTGTCACTGGAACCCCGGGCGGGGGCGAACCCACCGTTAGCCGTACACCGGAGATTAACGGGGTATTGTACGGCTTTTTTGGGACCGAAGATCCGTTAATTCCTAACGAACAGGTCGATCAAATTGAAGCGGCGTTGAAACAGCATCAAATTCGCCATAAAATTTTTCGGTATCCGGCGACGCATGGGTTTTTCTGCGATCAACGCGACAGTTACGATCAAAACGCCGCAGAAGACGCCTGGAAGCACGTTAAACAGCTTTTTAGCCAGGAACTCAAAGCCAACGAGTAAACTAGGACATAGGGGCTTTACTCTCATTCAACTTGAGCGACCATCGCTCCCTACTGGTGTTGGAATTGGTTATATTGGAAGATCCAGGTACATTAGTCGCAGGAATTGGGCAGTTGCAAAGGGGGTCAGAATAAAAAAAGTCGCCCAATTGATAGATTCTTTGTTTTGTTGTGAACTCCTATGAATACGAAAAATACATCTTTTTCACTTGATGATTTTGCGAGAGCATTAGAAGAGCATGATTACGATCTGCAAAAAGGCCAGGTTGTCCGGGGTCAGGTTTTTGAATATGCGAGTGATGGCGTCTATATAGATATCATTGGGGGAAAATCTCCCGGTTTTTTACCTCGGAAAGAAGCCTCTTTAGCCGATGTTGAAGATTTGTCAGAGATTTTACCCCTGAAAGAAGAACGAGAGTTTTTAGTGATTCGCGAACAAAATGCCGAGGGTCAGGTTCTCCTCTCTATTCGACAGCTTGAACTGGATAAAGTTTGGGATAGATTAAGTGAATCTCAAAAGCAAAATCAAAGCTTTCAAGTTCGAGTAACCGGGATGAACCGAGGCGGAGTAACGGTGGAGTTTGACTCCCTACGCGGATTTATTCCCCGTTCCCATTTGATTGAAAAGGAAAACTTGAATAGTTTGATGGATCAGTTGCTCACCGTTAATATTTTAGAGCTAGATCGCGATCGCAATAAACTGGTTTTCTCTCAACGTTTGGCGACGGAATCTGTTAGTTTTGGTCAGCTAGAAGTCGGTCAGTTAATTGAAGGAAAAGTCAGCAGCGTTAAACCTTTTGGTGTGTTTGTTGATTTGGATGGCGTAACCGGATTGATTCATATTAAAGAAGTCAGCCAAAAATATATCGAATCCCTTCCGAATTTGTTCCCGGTTGGTTCGGCGGTTAAAGCGATGATTATTGACCTCGAAGAAGGGCGGCGTCGGGTTTCTTTATCGACTCGACTGTTAGAAAACTATCCGGGGGAAATTGTTGATAAATTCCCCGAAGTGATGGATTCAGCAGAAGCCCGGGCGGAACGGGCGAAAAAATTAATTTCCGCCTCATAAATTAACCCGTAGGGGTGCAACTATTGCGCCCCTAAATTGCTTTTTAAAGTCGATTTTTTGGGAATGATTAATAACAGATTATTTGTTATAAATTAGGGTTGAAAATTGTAAAAATTCTCAACTCCTGTACGGGCGTTTTGCAAAACGCCCCTACAAAACTTCTAAATTTTTAATTTCAAATGGTTTATGTACTTGGTATTGATGGCGGTGGTACGAAAACGGTTTGTTTATTAATGGATGAAACCGGAAACGTTCTCAGTCGAGGAAAAGGGGGTGCATCCAATTATCAAACGATTGGAATTGATGCTACAAAAATTGCTATTAAAACCGCCATAAATAAAGCCATTTCTAGCTTTTTATATGATAAAAATTATAACAAAATTTCGATTCAAGGATTAGGAATTGGACTGGCGGGAGTGGGTCGAGAAGAAGATTTTAACGTTATTCAAAACTTGGTTGAACAAGTAACAATAACTTCAAAAACATCTATAAATTGGGAATTGCAACCCAATTCTACTCTTATTAAAAGTGATAGCATTATTGCTTTAGTTGGGGGTTTGGGTCATTCTGTTGGAATTGTCGTTATCGCCGGAACGGGTTCACAAATATTCGGACAAAACAGCCAAGGAAAAACCAAGCGAGTTGGGGGTTGGGGTTATCTGTTGGGTGATGAAGGAAGCGGTTATTTTATCGCAATTTCCGGGTTAAAAGCGGCGTTAAAATCCCATGATGGGCGGTTGGGTTCAACTCAATTAATCCCCGCATTCAAACAACATTTAAACCTCGATAATATTGAATCTTTAATCGAAGTCGTTTACAGACGGGGATGGACGGTTCAAGACATCGCCAGTTTAGCAAAAATTGTCGATAAAGTTGCCAGAAATGGAGACGAAATCGCCAATCAAATTATTAATACAGCCATAGAAGAATTAGTTGTTGCGACAAAAATAGCCATAGAAAGTTTATTTGAACCCAATGAAACTGTTGAAATCGTTACCATAGGCGGAGTGTTTCAAGGAATGAACAATTTTCGTTCAAAATACATTCAATCTTTAACCCAAGTCGCCCCAACTGCTAACGTGATTTTACCCCGTTATGAACCCGCTTACGGGGCGGGATTATTAGCGTTAAATGGGTTGGGATATTTTCCCAAAAATTTATAAAATTCCGGTGGGTGACATCAAAATATTGCCAATTTCACCAGTAGTGTTCAACCCAACTTCCCCAAAAACCCGGTTTCTTGGAGAAACCGGGTTTTTAAAACCTAACCAATTTGTTAAACTAACTTACAGATTTCCAGTAGGGTGAGTGACATCAAAAAGTTATAAAATCCAACAGTTAACCTATCAGTTGTCACCTAGCGGACAAAACCAGTAGGGTGGGTGACAGGAAAAAATTACTGGTTTCAACAGTTAACCTATCAGTTGTCACCCACCCTACTATAATTTAGAGTAGAACTTAACACTCAACCCCATGACAACCACAGAAACAAAACAAACTCATCCAACTCCCCCCGGAAATTTAGGTTTACCCTTAATTGGCGAAACTATTAGTTTTCTACGAGATAGAGATTTTGCAACAAAGCGACATCAAAAATACGGGTCGGTTTTTAAAACAAACATTTTTGGTCGCCCCACAATAATGATGATTGGAACTGAAGCAAATCAGTTTATTTTTAGCAACGAAAAGAAATATTTTGAGAGTAGTTGGCCACCGAGTACAACAGCCCTTTTAGGGGCTGATTCTTTAACCATTCAAACGGGAGACATTCACAAATCTCGTCGCAAATTATTAGCCCAAGCCTTCCAACCGAGGGCGTTGGCGGGGTACGTTCCGACAATGGAAAATATGACTCGGCGTTACTTGCAAAACTGGGAACAACAGAAAACTTTTGCTTGGTATCCCCAACTGAGAAAATATACCTTTGATGTCGCTTGCAAGCTGTTTGTGGGTGACGAAACCGCTTCCGAAACGGAAATGGGCGAATGGTTTGAAACCTGGTGTGGGGGATTATTTACGATTCCCTTGCGTTTACCGGGAACTAAATTTAATCGGGCGTTAAACTGTCGGAAAAAATTATTGAATAAAATTGAAACAATTATTCGTCAACGCCAACAACAAGCCGAACCCGGAGAAGATGCGTTGGGTTTGTTATTGCAAGCCAAAGACGAAGACGGAAACAGTCTCAGCGTTGAAGAACTCAAAGACCAAATTTTACAGTTATTATTTGCCGGACATGAAACTTTAACGTCTAGTATTACCGCTTTTTGTTTGCTTCTCGCCCAACATCCCGATGTTTTGGAAAAAGCCAGATTAGAACAAAAACAAATTCAACTCACAGAACCTCTGACTTTTGAACATTTAAAATCGATGCCATATTTGGATCAAGTTTTAAAGGAAGTGTTGCGGTTTGTTCCGCCTGTTGGGGGTGCGTTTCGACAAGTTATAGAAACTTGTGAATTTAAAGGTTATACGCTTCAAAAGGGTTGGACTGTTCTCTATCAAATCGGAAAAACTCATTATGATTCTAGCATTTACAACGAACCGGAAAAGTTCGATCCGGATCGATTTTATCCCGAAAAAACGGAAGAAAAACCCTATGGTTATGTTCCTTTTGGTGGCGGAATGCGGGAATGTTTGGGGAAAGAATTCGCCAAATTGGAGATGAAAATATTGGCGTTGATGCTGTTGCGTGAATACGAGTGGGAACTGCTTCCCAACCAAAATTTAGAGATGACAGTTTCGCCGACTCCTCATCCGAAAGATGGGCTTTTAGTCAATTTTAAACGTTTAACTGAGGTTGTTTAACCTCACCCCTCTAGAAAAACCCGGTTTCTCTAAGAAACCGGGTTTTTGATAATGGAGAGGGAAGTTTTAAACAGGCTTTTTGAGAAATTCATAATAAAATTAACAGGTGGGTAAAATGGGGGAAGTTTTAGCAATAGGTAAAGTTTTGGCGGTTGATCAAGCGGGGTTTATTATCCGCGAAGCGAGTCTAGAAAAAATTACTCCCGAGTGGCGATCGCTTATCGATGAGGTAATATTAGGATATCGGAAATATTGGCTTGATGCGGTTGATAGTATTTATGTCAGGGGTTCGGTTGCGGTTGGAAAAGCTATTCCTGGTGTTTCCGATCTCGATACTTTTGCTATTATTAATACAGAAAAATCACAACAGGATCATTCTTGGTTTGATAGCTTTAAAACACCCCTAAAATTACAGTATCCTTTTTGTACCGGGATAGAATTGAGGGCGTTGGAGTCGGAACGTTTGTTAGACCTAAATTTAGATGATTATAACCCCCTCAGAATGCTGCTGAAAACTCAAGCGGTTTGTGTTTGGGGCGAAGATATTAGTTTACAACTTCCCCCCTGCAAACCCGATATAAACGCCGTTAGTCATGCGTTTAGTTTGGCGGAAGATTTGCAACAAGTAATGATAGACTTACAAGAGTTAGATGAAAGTGAATCTTTAAAGGTTAAAAAAGCTTGTCAGTGGATAATGAAGCGTATTGTTCGATCTGGGTTTGAGATTGTCATGGAAACCGCCCAATGTTATACTCGGGATTTGTATCCCTGTTATGAACTTTTTTCCCGCTATTTTCCCCAACAGCAACCCCAAATGTATCAAGCGTTAAATTGGGCGATCAACCCTATTGATGATCGGGTAAAAATTAGGGAATTTCTCAACAGTTTCGGGAGTTGGTTAGTTCATCAGATTGATTTGTGTTATCCTCCTTTAGATGACTCGTAGGATTGAAAAAAAATCCGCTTTTTCAAAGAAACAGGGTTTTTATTGTTGGTTTGTATCTGTTTGTTCTTGATAGAGATGGCTGTAATATCCTTGTTTTAAGATTAGCTGCGAATGGGTTCCGCACTCGACTATTTTACCTTCTTTTAAAACGGCTATTTGATCGGCATTTTGGATGGTAGAAAGGCGATGAGCGATGATAAACCGAGTGCATGATAAACGCTTGAAAGCTTGCTGTACTTGTTGTTCGCTGAGACTATCTAACGCGCTGGTAGCTTCATCTAAAATCAGAATATCCGGTTTTTGTAACAGCGCCCTGGCGATCGCCAACCGCTGTCTTTGTCCCCCCGAAAGCCTGATACCTCTATCGCCAATTCTAGTCTGTAGTTGTTCGGGTAATTGAGTGATAAATTCTTCCGCATAAGCCTGTTTAACCGCTTCCCAAATTTCGGTTTCTGTTGTATAATTAGAACCGTAGGTGAGATTATAACGAATCGTATGATTAAATAAAAATACATCCTGACTCACCACTGCGATCGCCGAACGTAAAGCGCTTAAATCGAAGTTTCTCAAGTCTTCCCCGTCAAGTGTAATCGTTCCGCTATTGGGATCGTAAAGACGACACAATAAATCCGCTAAAGTCGATTTTCCCGCACCCGAAGCACCCACAACCGCCAAAGTGCTACCTTGAGGAATTGAGAGGTTAATCTCAGTTAAAATCGGTTTAGACTCGTCAAATGAGTCCTGGTCTTTTTCCGATAATTTCGGATAGGAAAAACTAACATTATTAAACCGAATTTCCTTTTCTAACCGACAGTAGGGTAAACTCCCATTCACCATAAACGGTTTGTGATCTCGTTGCAGAAAATTCTGCACAATTTCAACACTCGGGGAACGATGAGCTAAACGGGAACGGTAAGTATCCAAAGCAGAAAGTTGGGGAAGAAGGCGAAATAATACCAAAATATAAGTTAAAATTAAAGTCGCCCCTTGGGGCGTATTTAACCCCAACAAAGGCGCCGCAAAAACAAGCAATAACACCCCAAAAACGCCGAGCAACTGTCCGAGAGGCGCGATCACTTCTGTCATCGCTTGCGCCGCAAAATCAGCCGTCTCGCAGTCCAGCATCAACTGTTGCAAACGCGCATATTCTCGGGGTTCGTTGGCGGTGGTTTTTACTAACCGAATCCCCGATAACAATTCTAACAGACTAACCGCATAATCTTTTGATAAATTTGAGACTTTTTTACCATAATTTCGGGACTGCGCGATCGCCATTTGGTTGATTTTTACAACTCCCAACAAAAACAGACTTGTTATCAGCGTTAACCGCCAGGATAACAAAATTAAAATTCCCACAAAGACGGTAATTGTAATCGAAAGAATAGCAATTCTCAGTAAATTTCTAATCGAACTAACCGTGCGTTGAGTTTCCGTTTCTAAAATATGTTTAAGATCGCCCAATTGTCGGTAAGTATAAAAAGCAATATCAACCGCCAATAATAACTGAAGTTCCGCATCCCGTAGATGAGTTGTTAACCGTCGCGTTAGGTGTCCCGACACCAAAACATTAAGATAACTGACGCCACTTTGCAAAGCGATCGCTCCGACTGTTACTGTAGTTAAAAGCGGTAAATGTAGCGATGGCGGCAGATTTTTAAACACCGTTAAAACCGGAGTTAAAATCGACGGAAACTCTTCTGGGGCGAGTCTTAAACCGAGAAACTCCATCACCACAGGCACAACCAATGTTAACCCAATTCCGCCCAAAAGTCCATTCAGCAACCCCAACGCCAAACTCAACCCCATCCACACCCGATAAGGACGGATAAAACTCCACAATAATTCCCATTGTTGGCGTTTCATGGTTATAATTTAGGTGGCTCAACTCTGACAACTCCAGATAGAATTAACTGTGTCATCATCGGACTAATATCGGCTTCCCAATCAAAATCTGGTAGCCATTTACAAAGGTCTAAACCGGAAAAATTTGTGCTTTTAAATAGGCGTTCTAAAACGTCTCGGCTAATTCCTTTGAGGGTAATTCGTTTGTTGGCGGTACAAATTTCGACTGTATCTTCGGGTAAATTATTAATCTGTACGGGTTGGGGAGGACGGTAAAATTTAGTGTGTTTTCCTTCCGGAAATAAATGAAAGCCAATTTGTGCAGGAAAACCGAATTCAGTCGAGGGTTGTCCCTGCATAAATTGTTCATCAAGATAACGATCAATTAACTCATCGGTTTCTAACTGTTTAACCCATTCTTTAATTAAATTGCGAAGATGTAGGCGACAAGTTTGACGATAATTCGGAGTTAACAACGGTAAACTTTCTCGCCACAAAGGATTTTGATGGAATTCTTCACTCAGCCATTCTGCAAAGTCTATCCCGGTTTGACAGTCTATTCCTAAAGTTAAATGGAGAGAAGGTTCATCAACTGCTACTGCATAATGCCAATGTCCGCGAGGAATATATAATAAATCTCCCGGTTTTAACTGTTGATTAATATAAGGATCGACGGTTGGGGGATCGAGTAAACTTGAACGATGTTCCGAGAGGGGAAACTCAAACGTTGGGGAAAATACCCGCCAGTTTTTGTAACCGGAAATTTGCAGAATAAACACTTCGTGGGCATCATAATGACAGCCAAAACCTTGATGTCCGGGAAACGAACAATAGGCGTTAACTTGGGTGCGGTGTCCGAGTTCGGTTCGTAATTTTGCAGTAAATTCTGCTATCGCCGGAAGTCGAGATTGGAGGCGATCAATAATTAAAGTCGCGCCGTCTTGACACTGTTTTATTAAATCATTGCAGGCATTTTCCGGCAAGGTTTGACCGCCTTTTGCCAACCGGATTTCGGGATAAATTAGATTGTGGAAATTGAGTAAACTATTGAAGTCTTCCCAGGAAAATAAGTGACTGAATTTGTTGGGGGGGTTGGCGGGTACGATAACAGCTTGTTTCAGCCAATAATCTTGAAAAAATGACTCCATAAAATCAGGAGTCACGAGATAGGAAAAGGTTTGCATGAGGATTATTTGAAAACGCTATTGAATGGGCGGAAAATCTCCCCGACGATCGCTTTGACGCTTGGGGCCACCCGCCCAAGGTGGAGGGCCAGAAGCCGGACGAATATTCAACACGGTTCCGTCTTGGCGGGTAATGGTGAAGGCGTCAAAGTCGTCATCATCGTATTCTCCGACCACCGTGACCGCTTCTCCTTGGTTGATCCGAATTTGATGATACCAGGGCGGGCCTGCTTCTACGAGTATTTGTCCGGTCCCATCATCAACCACAAATTCATTGCCAAAGACTGCGGTAACAACTCCAGAAATAGTTAAACCTTGGGTTCGTTGCAGATCGCGAATAGGAACTTGGGAAAAACTGGGCTTGATCGGAACGATCGCACTCGTAAGAATAATGGTTAAAGCGGTTGCGAGTTTTAATGAAAGTTTCATGGTAAATGCTTTTTATGATTGGCAATTTGTCTTAGTGAGTTTGGCGAAAACTGGGTTGATATTGACCCCGACGGCGACTTTGGGGCTGACCTTGATCGACATCGTAAGTATAGTCTTGATCGTTGTCAGTATTGGCGCTAATGGGAAGGGGTTTAAATTTTACAGGCGTTGCAACTTTTGTTGAAAGATCTTCAATGGAAATTTGAATGCGGCTGGGGGTTGAAGGTTTTTCTAAAGTTGTTCTAGACATTGGATAATCTCCCTTTGATTGATGTAACCTTTTTTCTATATTTCTAGATTAGCGACCAAAGATGACAAGAAAATGACAAACCCAAAAATCAGCTTTTTGTGAATTTTCAACGTTTCGCACTAAGATAGTAAGTTGACTCAAAAGACCAGAGGGGTGATGTTTAGAACACGTTGGATCGCTTGGATTGTTCTGCGAAATAGTTGGTTTCGCTTTTGGGAAGATGCTCGTCAACTCCCCAATTCGGTTTGGAAACGTTGGGCGAAAGTATTGGGAATTGGATTTATTGTTACGACTGTTGTTGCTTTTGCGGTCACATTTTGGGCGAAGTCTGCGGTTAATAGTGGCACTTTGCAGGCTTGGGATGAACGAATGTTGATGCTAATTTCGGAAAATTTTCCTTTAACTTTTGCCAGAAGTATCACTTGGGAATCTCCCGGTAATTTAGTTTATATGTTGCCCTTAATAACGGCTGTGGTGTTAACAGCAATTTGGCGATCGCACCCCCTGATCGCCGCAACAGTTTTATCGGCTTATATCTTACAATTTGCCTTTGCTTGGACGGGTTGGCTGTATTGGAATCGTCAGCGTCCCGATCTGATTGCGTTCGGGTTGGCGGCGCCGAATTTGCATTCCTATCCATCCGGCCACACGTTGATTGTGACGAGCGTCTACGGATTTTTGTTTTATTTGTGGTTTCGGTCGGCTAGAGGGGGGTTAGAGCGCATTGTAGCCGTGTTGGCGGGAATGTTTTGGGTAGGGATGGTGTGCATCGCTCGCCTGATTTTGGGGGCGCACTGGCCGAGTGATATTATTGCGGGTTTGGTGATTGGGGTCTGTTGGCTAACAACGGTTATTGTCGCCTATGAACAGTCAACATCTATAGCGCGAAGCGCAAGGCTTGAGGCAATCATGTAAGAGGCAATCATGGAGGAAAACACTCGGTATAGTTAGGCTTTTGGCAATTCTTCTTCCGTGCATTTTCAAGCTGTTAAAAGTTAATTGTAATAATTGAAAGATATTGAAGCTATTAAATACTCTTAAGTAAAAAGATATTAATTTCAAGGTCACATCGTTTCAGTTCAACTCAATTGTGAACTCTGCCTGAAATGATATGCCAGTTGACACCCCAGTACCCCCAACTCGTTTCTCTGATAGAAAAAAGTAAGAGATAGAGGTTGCCGATGGCCATCAGACTCTACTGTTCTCCTGAGCTAGGTTCTATTCCCCATTGATGCTTGAGAAAATGCTGGTACATATTCTCCCGCATCATCATTTGTTCGTACAGGCTAACGAGGAACTCTTGAGCCTGTTCTCGACTCATTTGATTGACCTGCATCTTGAACGAAGAGAGATTGAACTGCTGTTCCAAAGAGAGTTCACTGGGTTGGTTCATAACGATTCTCCTACTTCTAATCGGACTTTGAGACGGTTACTCCTCATCGAGTTGAGGGGAATTTGTTGTTTTGTCTTTGTTTGTACCCGAAGGACGATGCTCCCAATTAGATCTCGTTGACCATATTATTACAGAAGGTAACAAAAGTTTGACAAAATGACCACTCTTTCCTCGAAAAAGGCTTATATCACTAACATAGCAAATACTATCGCCGATGTTGTAACACAGGATACTTGCTTTCACAGAGATCCTCTCCCCCCGCAAAGGTTCTTTGACCTGTTGGCCATTTTCTCTGAACAGGGTTCAGGAGACAAGAGGAAGCCCAAGCGGAAAAAGTCTTTTGAGCGGTATTTTCCCGAACTCAACTCGATTGTTTTTTCCCCTACTCACAGCCCACTTTTCACCTCTTCTTCAACGCAATGACTACGCTTACAGGAAAAAACAAAATTAGGCTAAATCACTTCCCAAATCAAGCTCTAAACTTGAACAATAGGAAGATAATCAAGACCTAAAATATAACTCTAGAGAAGTATAATTCTGTTTTAACCTAAGTGAAGGGGATCAACATCAATCATTAGACGGATTGAACGGGGACAGACCTCCTGCAACTGTTCTAACCGGCTGGGATCAATTAGAGTACCCGGTAATAACTTCAATAAAATCTGCCAACGATATCGATTTGCTACTCGTAAAATTGGCGCCGGAGCAGGCCCTAAAACTTCCAGTTCGGGCATTTCATCGGCAATTGAAAATAGAACTTCGGCGAATTGTTGGGCAGTTTGTTCAACTTCTGTTTGATTTAAACCGCTCAATTTCAACGCCATGAGTTGACCAAAAGGCGGATAATTTAACTCCCGTCGCTCTTGTAATTCTCGTTCCACAAAGGGCTGATATTGATAATTTTGTACCGCTTGAATCACCGGATGTTCGGGGGTGTAAGTTTGAATAATCACCCGCCCCGGGTCTTGACCTCGACCCGCTCGACCTGCGACTTGTAATAAGGTTTGAAACGCCCGTTCACTAGCGCGATAATCGGATAAATGTAATAAACCATCGGCGGAAACTACCCCAACTAAACTCACTCCCGCCAAGTCTAAACCCTTGGTTAACATTTGAGTTCCCACCAATAAATCCGCTTCTCGTTGAGCAAACCGAGTTAATAAAATCCGGTGAGCATCTTTGGTGCGGGTTGTATCGCTATCAAACCGAATTAACCGTAATTCCGGGAACAACCGCTCCAATTCTTCTACAACTCGCTGAGTACCGCTACCAAAATGTTTAAAATAGGGAGAATCGCACTGGGGACAACGTTGGGGATAAAGTTCGCCGTGGTTGCAGTAATGACAGCGCAGCATCGGGACAACCTGACGGGAAGTTTGCAGGGCATCTTCGACGATATGATGATAAGACAAAGAAACATCACAATCGGGGCATTCCATCACATAGCCGCAACTGCGACAAGAAACAAACGTGCTGTGTCCCCGACGATGAATAAATAATATTCCCTGTTGACCCCGATCTTGTAACTGTTGTAGCGCCCGTTGCAAGCGAGAACTAAAAATAGAGCGATTTTTCTGGCGCAACTCCTGACGCATATCCACAACTTCCACCGGAGGGAGCGGTCGAGATTGAATTCTTTCCGGTAACGAGAGATAATAGCGATCGTTGATTAGCGATTTAGAATTAGGCTGTGGACTTATAGGATCAAAACCTTCAATATTTTGATGCTTTGGTGTTCCTCTGCCTTGCTGCCCCCGAACGGCGACCCAACTCTCTAACGAGGGCGTAGCCGAACCTAAAATTAGGGGGCAGTTTTCCATTTGCGCCCGCCAAAGTGCTACAGTCCGAGCATGATAACAGGGAGCGGGTTGATCTTGTTTGAAGCTGCTATCATGTTCTTCATCCAAGATAATTAAGCCCAGAGGCGAGAGGGGAGCAAAAATAGCCGAACGGGTACCGATGATAATTTGAGGCTGTTGGCGGGTCATATTTCGCCAGGTATCGTAACGTTCGCCCTCAGATAGTCCGCTGTGATAAACGCAAACTTTTTCCCCAAAACGGGCGCGAAACCGATCAGTGAGTTGGGGCGTTAGACCTATTTCGGGAACTAACACTAAAGCGGATTTTCCCTGTTCTAAAATAGCAGCGATCGCCTGGAGATAGACTTCTGTTTTCCCGGAACCGGTAACGCCGTGTAGTAAAATTTCGGCAAAACCCGATAATTGATTAATAATATTGAGCGCGTTGGTTTGATGGGGAGTTAGAGTTTTGGGTTGATCGGGGGTTTGTTCGATGCCTTGAGCAAGTCGAAGCATTTCTCGTTCTTCGATTTTAACAAAGCCTTTTTCTGCTAAAGTTTTCAGCGTTTGAGAAGTAGTATTATGCTTGAGTATAAATTCTCTCATCCACGCCTCGCCGTTAGAACATTGGAGAATTTTTAAGATGTCTCGTTGGCGTTTGCTAAGATTAACGACTGAATGCGGATCGGCGGTTAAAATTATAGCGAGTTGCGGCTTCTTGGCTCGGACTGTTTTAGGACTCTCTAAATAACTTTCTACCCAACCGCGATCTAGTAAATCTTGATATCCTTTTCTCGTCCAATAATCTCCCCCGACTTTTTTCTTCAGTTCCGCCCAACTCATATCATTTAACTTGTGGGCTTGTAATAGCTGTAATATTTTCAAAGCAGCAGAATTGAGAAAAAGTTCTGCTCCCGAGGGAATTTTATCGACACACAACCGCACTCGCCGTTGACTCCGACGTAACAAACCGGGAGGTAAAGCAGTACGAATAACTTGAATTAAAGGGGTTTGGTAATAAGTCGCGACCTGTTGCAATAATTGTCCGTAATAAGTTGGAAATAAACCCTTAAAAACTACCTCATCAACAGGTTTAATTTGATCTAAAGCCAAACCCGGAGGTATTTGAGTCGTGGGGCGAATAGCGATCGCACCCAGATAAATCGCTCCAAACGGTACACTCAAAATATCTCCAGGTTCAACATTCAGATGAGTTGGAATGGAGTAGGTAAAAAGATGGGGTTCGTCCCGATCTTGAGACTTTAACTGTCCGGCTGGAATGTCCACCAACACTTCGATCAAACGGATCTCCTTTGAAGAATTATCTGAAGAAGAATTTGTATTGTAGGATGCACCTGCTTCAGCAACTTTCAGAGGAGATTGATCAAAAGTAATTGTGAACATTGTGATTATTGGTTAAAGAGCAGATCGTTTGTTAGTTTAGCCGGATTGGGGAATAATTTAATTAGGCTCCACTGAGAATATCGGCGATCGCATGACGTTCAGCAGGGGGATCGGATAACATCTGACGGGCGTCGGTAATCAACCAATCCAAAGCGGCCGCTTGAACGTCAATGGATGCTCCGGTTTTGTCTACACAATAGCGTCCAAAGACCAGTTTATCAACCAAACGCACGCTCGGGCCTAAGCGAGAGTATTCAAAGATGACGCTATTGCTGACATAAGCATCGCTGCAAACCCAACAGTTTTGACCAATCATCGTCGGGCCAACAATTTCGGCGCCGTCTTCAATGCGAGTCATACCGCCGATATAAACCGGACCACGAACTTTGACTTTATCCCAATTGACCGCAACATTCAAGCCCGTATAAATTCCGGGTTTAACTTGTTGACCGGGAATGGAGATATTTTTCACCTCTCCTGATAATACACCGCGAACGGCTTGCCAATAGTCGGGAACTTTACCAATATCAACCCATTCAAAATCCATCGTAATCCCGTAGAAGGGAGCGCCCATTTCCACCAGTTTGGGGAACAAGTCGCCACCGAGATCAAATTCACAACCCGAGGGAATATATTGAAAAATTTCAGGTTCAAAAATATAAATCCCGGTGTTGATACTGGTACTTTTTGCCTCTTCAACGGAGGGTTTTTCTTGGAATGCTTTAATGCGACCCTTATCATCTGTCACCACCACCCCGTAGCTAGACACGCGATCGCGCGGAACAGATTTCATTACAATGGTGGCTAATGCCCCTTTTTGTTTGTGCTGCTGGACAGCGGCTGTTAGGTCTAAATCAATCAGCGCATCCCCGCACATTACAATAAAGGTATCATCAAAGAAGGGATAGAAGTCCTGAATTTTTTTCATTCCACCTGCTGATCCCAGTGCTTTTCCGATCAGTTTTCCGTCTTCAATACTTCCTTCAAACGAGTAAGAGATCTGAACTCCAAAGCGTTGACCTTCGCGAAAATAGTTTTCAATTTCATCAGCAAGGTGGCTGACATTCACCATAATTTGGTCAAACCCATGTTTGCGAAGCAACTCCACCAAAAACTCCATTACAGGTTTTTGTAGGATGGGAATCATCGGTTTGGGGATAGTATAGGTAATCGGACGAACACGTGTCCCCTTGCCAGCGGCCAGAATCATGGCTTTCATATTGACTTCCTCAACCCTTGTCTGTTCAATAAATTGTTAATCAATGGACATCTGACCCCTGGATCGATCAAGTCTGATTTTCCAGCAATCTCGTCAGATTTAGGTGCGATCGGTCAATTTAACCATATATAAATTAAACTGATCGATCTCCTTATCCCAATTTACCGAGATTTTGTGATTATGTCGCCCCCTAAGACAGTGAACAGTGAACAGTGACCAGTCAACAGTGACCAAGTACCGTGCAGTGACCAGTCAACAGTGACCAGTGACCAGTGACCAGTATCATGCTACTGATAACTGATAACTGATAACTGCCTGTTCCCTGTTGCCTGTAGCAAGATTGCCTCTTGCATGGTTGCCTCTTGCATGGTTGCCTCCCTCAGAAATAACGCTTATCTATAAACCGGATTTAGTATTATTCGGCTTTGACAAGGATGGTTTGTCCTTCTAGCTTGGCTTCGTAGCGTTTCAAGGGTTCGTCTGATGGCCCTTCTAAGAGTTGACCATCGGCTGCAAATTTGGAATCATGGCAAGGACAGATAAAGGCATTTTGATCGGCTTTCCAATTTACCGAACATCCGGCGTGGGGACAAGTCGGGTTAAGGGCGATAATTTCTTGAGGATTATCCGGTTTTTGAATCACCAACACCGAACCCATCGCCAATTCTTTACTGAAAAGTTCTCCTTTTTCTGTTAATTGATTGAGGGTTCCTATGGATTGATATCCCTGTAAATCTACAGAACTAACTGTTGACGGGGATTCGGTTTTTTGAGGAGAACAAGCGGCTAAGGCGACGGGTAAATAACTTGCTAATCCACCAATTCCAACCCAAGTAACAAACTCTCGACGTTTCATGTCTTAAAATTTTATACGTTCAAAACAACAATTTCCGCTTCCGGAAAAGCCAACCTTAAAAACCCGGTTTCGCGGTTAGTTACCGGGTTCTTCGCTGGGTTTCTCTTTTTAACCCATACTCAAAGAAGTCTTCAACCCAAGTTAGAGAACTTCTTCATATTGTTGTGAATTATTACTCGGAGGACAAGTTGCAGTTTCATCAACATTCATTGTCGTATGTCCTGAAGCTTCACAAACATAAATCGGCTGAGTTGCTTCTTTCCACTCATTCAAGTTGTTCATAGCTTGAGTGTATAATTCGGCGTGTTGGGCTTCGGCTTCGGTGGCGTAAGTAAAGCTTTGAACAGCGGCTTCATTTCCTGCGGTTTTCGCTTGGGAAATAAACTTAGGATACATGGTATCCCGTTCGTAAGATTCCCCTTTAATTGCTTTTTCTAGGTTTTCTGCGGTTGAACTCACTTGTGGCGTTGCAATATCATTTTCAGGAGTTGCGCCCATCGATTCTATTACTTTAGCATGGTTATCCCGGTGAATTTCTTCGGCACGTGCCGCCGCACGAAATAAACGACCAACTTCTCCATAGCCTTCTTCATCGGCTTTTTCAGCAAATTCTAAATACATCACATGAGCGTTAGATTCACCATTATAAGCCGCCTGTAGATTTTTCAACGTTTCGGCTTTTGGATCTTCGGCTTTCGTCTGACTAACAACAGTTTTTGCACTTTCAGCAGGTTTAACGGTAGCTGAGGGTTGCTGTTGAGAACAACCGAATAAACTTACTAAGCTAACGACAACGAAAGCAGCAAAGGTTTTTTGATTCAAATAACGAAACATCATGGTACAATTCTCCTGAGGTAGAGTGAGTAGGTTTACAAATAAATTTTTGAGAGGAATTCCGGGTTAAAATAATTAGCGATCGCCAACAGATTTCGGTTGAGGGCGTTGTTTAAATAAACTGGTCATACTTAAACCCGTTACGAGTAAACCAATGAGAGCGATTCCATTTAAAACCGGATATATTTCATCAAGTCCCAAGATTTTTAGGGTATGTAATTGCATCATAAATCCCGCAATTTTATCTAGATGCAACCATTCATCAAAGATGGTGTAACCAACTCCGGTAATCACCGTTAATAATAGGGGTAAACTAGCTGTAGTCGCAATTAGACGGTGATATTTTCGGAAAATTCGCATCATGGTTTGTTCCTCCCTTTCAACGGGTTTGCATCCCAGTATCTATCCTGCAAATTCCCGTCTGGCGTTGACAGTTTTTACTCTAGATCGAAAAAGTAAAGAACTCGGGAGGAAAGAAGTTAGAAGTTCAGGAGACACCGAGACAGGAGACACCGAGACAGGAGACACCGAGACAGGAGACACCGAGTCAGGAGACAGGAGACGGAATTGACATCAAAATCATCAACTTTGTAAAGAATTTGATTAGTTAAACGGGCTTTACGAGTAAATGGACAAACAGGTAAACCGCCAAAAACAGGATGAGGCTGTTCTAAAAAATCCATCATATATTCAATTGTGCGTTGGATAATTTCCGAATTAGAATCGCACATAAAAACACACCACACAAGCTAAAATTCAAAAATAAATTCAGTCAATTGTTTCATCAACCGTTATCTAGACTACGGGGAGACGCACCTGAAAGCAACTCCCTACCCCAACCTGACTTTTAACAGTAATTTCTCCTCCATGATGGTGAGTAATAGCTTGAACAATAGCCAACCCCAACCCGGAACCGTCTTCTCTGTAAGTTCGTGCGGTATCCCCTCGCCAAAGACGATCAAAAATAAATGGTAAATGTTCGGGAGCAATACCTATCCCCGTATCTTTAACATCTACCCGCACCAGTTTATCTTCTTTGTGGGTTGAAAGGGTAACGGTTCCCCCCGAAGACGTATATTGTAAAGCATTTTCAATTAAATTGCGAAACAGACGAAACAACTGAGAAGCATCGCCTTTAACTTTGATATCGGTTTGTACATTAAATTGAATCGTTATATTTTTAGCTTCTGCATATAAGTCTAAAAGTTCAACAACTTCTGCTAACAATTCGTTGATATCAATTAAAGTAAAATGTTGAGTTGATGTAGGATTAAATTTATCGGTCCGGGCGAGTAAAAGCAAATCTTCGACCAAACGACTCATCTGATTTGTGGCACTAATAATCGCCTGAAACTGTTCTCTATCTTCCGAATAAATATTGTTTGCATGAGTTTCTAAAACTTGAACTGAAGTTTTAATAACAGTTAGGGGCGATCGCAATTCGTGAGAAGCATCGGCGGTAAACTGTTTTAATTGATTAAAACTCTGTTCTATGGGTTTAATTGATTGTTGGGTGAGCCACATTCCGCCAACTCCAATTAATCCAAACCCCACACAACCGCCTAAGGTTAAACCCCAACGTAATTTTGAGAGAACTCCTTCTACAGACTCGGTAGACTCGCTAACACGAACATAACCTTCTACTTGTCGCAATTGTTGTTGATTATAACTGTAAGCAGGAATCATTAAACTGCGAATTGTTCCCCTTGAAAAGGTCTGAAAACCCGGTTGTAAAGGTAAGTCAGAAAATAATATTCCCGAAAATGCCAGACGTTTTTGATTGGCTGTAAACCATTCTACACTTTGATTGGGTTTGCGAAGATTTTGCCAAGGAATATCGAGATCTCCATCGCCATCAAGAGGACGATAAGGCGTATCATTAACGGCGTTGGAATCTTGTTTGATCGCAACTAAACTATGAGCTGCGGCTTGAGCGAGATTAAACAGTCGGTTATCGAGTTGTTGGTAAAGACTATTCGTAAAAAAATGATAGACTAAGAAATCAGAAATTAGTCGAATAGCCACCATAATTATTAGGTACGATCCCAGTAACCGCCACCGTAAGGCTTGAAATTGAGGACTAACGGAGTTTTGAGTTTTAAGCTTTGGTTTCATTTATGAATTATGAATTATGAATTATGAATTATGAATTTTCCCTATTCCTAGAAGCGCCTATTCCCTATTCCCTATTCCCTATTCCCTTTTTTCAACTGCGTTTGAGGCGATATCCAATTCCGTAAACGGTTTCAATTAGATCGGGAGGAGCGCCCAAGTTTTTGAGTTTACGGCGAATGTCTTTGATATGAACTTTAACGGCTTCTTCGCTCGGCGGATCTTCAAAAGACCACAGGTGTTCTAATATATTGCTGCGACTAAAAACCCGTTGAGGATTGTGTAAAAGTAATTCTAACAAACCGTATTCTTTGGGGGTAAGATGTAGGGGAATTTGGTTGTAAGTCACTTCGCAGGTATTGGGATTCAGCCTAAGTTTTTCCCATTCTAAAATCGGGGGTAAAATCGAGTTTCCCCGACGCAATAAGGCTCTAATTCTTGCCGCTAATTCCGGTAAATCAAAGGGTTTTACCACGTAGTCATCGGCACCCGCATCTAAACCCATTACTTTGTCGTTACTGGTATCTTTGGCAGTAAGCATGAGTACAGGCATCGTATAATCTGCTTGACGCAAACGTTGACACAGACTGATACCATTAAGTTTGGGTAACATGACATCGAGTACAATCAAATCATACTCAAAAGCCTGCACAAATTCCCAACCGGCTTCGCCATCAAAAGCCACATCGATAACATAGTTTTGGGTTTGAAATGCTCTCGATAAGGCTTTGGCGATGCGTTGATCGTCCTCAACGAGTAAAATTCTCATAATCGCTGTTCAATCAAGTGTTAATATCCCTCGGGGCCTATAGTTGTGCGATCGCATTTAGCCTCTGAGAGATCGGCCATTTTAGAGCGAAACAAATTACAGCCAGAAAGTTCGGTATTGTTGAGTTTTGCTTGTTCTAAATTAGCCCCACTTAAATCAGCATAGCGCAAATTGGCATCAGTCAAATTGGCATTATATAAATCGGCGCCTTGTAGGTTAACGTTGGATAGGTTTGCTCCTTGCAAATTGGCGTAACGCAAGTTCGCTCTTGACAAGTTACCGCCTTCTAAATTCGCTTGAGAGAGGTTGGCTTGATACAGTCGAATGTCTCCCAATTCTGCCGCAATAATTTCGCTATTTTGTAAGTTCGCATAACTAAGGTTAGCATAGGGCATATAAGCCTGATTGAGTTGGCTATCTGCTAAATTGATTCCTTCTAAATTTGCCTCAAATAAATCAACATTTTCTATGGTGATGCCACTAAAATTTCGCCTTCCTTGTGCATATTGAGACAGTAACTCTGCTACACTAATTTTGTGCATCTTGAAAATCTTCACCATTTTTTAGACCTAAAATGAATTCTCTAGGACGAGAGAAGGATTTTAGGTATATATACTTAGCTTTTTTTCTACGTTACGATATTGCAACGAAAAGTTAAGATTTGTTAATATTTTTTTTAGGGTTTGCACTTAGGGAAGGGAATAACCGGTTGTCGTGCGGATATACTCTTGAACCTGATGATAAACTTCTGGGTAACTCTGAGGATTGAGAATAATCGGTTCAACGCCATCGGGTAGCCAAAATGTAATTCGCTTTCCGGTATCGCAAGTAAAAGCGTGAATTCGATTGAGATTGATTAAATATTCTTTGCGTTCATACTCAACCCGAATCCAATTATTTGGAATCCCTTGGCTGGTTATTTTGTCAATATAGTTCCACAACATCTGATAAACATCGGGGTTAGCCTGTCCATTAACAACCAGGGGTTGACCGCTATCGGGTAACCAAAATTTGATCCGCTGGTTGGCTTCAGTACAAAAAGCGCCAATCCGCTCTAGATTGACGATATATTGTTTTCTGTCCTCTGAAATTTTAATCCAGTAAGCCACAGGAGTACCTCAAACCTCTGAATCAATGCGCGGTCAATAATCAGTTACCCGAGATTTCCGGGTTTCTCAATCCCATTGCTGAGACTCGTTAGCCCGACGACGAACTAGGACACCTCAGCCGGAGACTGAACCCGGTTAGAATCGGGAGGATTCTCGGAAGAAACTGAGGGGGTTGGCTGTCGATGAGTCGCAACGTTTAAATGCACTCGTTCACCGCTTGCGGCTTGGATTAAGCCGCGAAACAAGGGATGAGGGGTATTCGGTCGAGATTGAAATTCCGGGTGAAATTGGGCGGCAATAAAGAAAGGATGACTCGGGAGTTCGACCATTTCCACCAAACGTCCATCGGGAGAGGTGCCACTAATTTGATAACCGCATTCGAGAAACAGGTTGCGGTAGGCGTTGTTAAATTCATAACGATGGCGATGGCGTTCATAGACCACCTCTTGCTGATAAAGTTGATACGCTAAGGTGTCTCGTTGCAAACGACAGGGATATAAACCCAAGCGCATGGTACCGCCTAAATCTACGACATCTTGCTGTTCGGGTAAGAGGTTGATGACTGGATTAGGTGTTTCTGGGTCAAACTCGGCACTGTCGGCTCTTTCTAGTTTAGCAATATGACGCGCCCATTCAATCACACTACATTGCATTCCCAAACACAGCCCCAAAAACGGGATCTGCTGTTCGCGAGCATATTGAATCGCTGCGATTTTACCATCGATTCCTCGAATTCCAAACCCTCCCGGAACGATTATGCCATTAATATTTTCTAAATAGGAGGCGATGCTATTTTTTTCGACTTCTTCGGAGTTGACCCAACGAATACTCAGGTCAACGCCAATTTCAATCGCCGCATGACGCAAAGCCTCAACCACAGACAGATAGGCGTCGGTGAGTTGAATATATTTTCCGACAATGGCAATTTCAACCGTTGGGGGTGTGGTACCCAAATTGTCGCTATCTCGATGATACAGCCGATCTACTAAGGTTTGCCACGCTCTGAGATCGGGTTTGCGGGGTTCGAGGTGGAGTAATTCGATGGTTTGTTGGGCGAGTCCTTCTCGTTCTAGAATTAATGGAACTTCGTATATACTATCGGCGTCTTGAGCCATAATGACGGATTCGACTTCGACATCGCAGAATTCAGAGACTTTTTCTTTCATTCCTTTGGCTAGCGGACGATCGCACCGACAGACTAAAATATCCGGTTGAATCCCGATTGATCGCAGTTCTTTGACGGAATGTTGGGTCGGTTTGGTTTTCATTTCCCCCGCTGATGCAATGTAGGGAACTAGGGTGACGTGAACATAGATCACGTTTTGGCGTCCGACGTCTTTGCGAAACTGACGAATGGCTTCTAAAAACGGTAAGGATTCGATATCGCCGACGGTTCCCCCGACTTCGGTGATCACCACGTCGGGATTGGTATCGCGGGCGACTCGGAGAATGCGTTCTTTGCATTCGTGGGTGATGTGGGGGATGACTTGGACGGTTCCCCCTTGATAGTCCCCTCGCCGTTCTTTGTTGATCACCGCCTGGTAAATTGATCCGGCTGTAACGCTGTTGAGACGGGACATGGAGGTGTCTGTAAATCGTTCGTAGTGACCCAAGTCTAAATCGGTTTCGGCACCGTCTTGGGTGACAAACACTTCCCCATGTTGAAACGGACTCATGGTTCCGGGATCGACGTTAATATAGGGGTCTAACTTCAAAATGGATACTGAATAGTCTCGGGATTTCAACAAACGTCCCAAACTGGCGGCAACAATTCCTTTACCGATACTCGAAACGACTCCACCCGTAATAAAAACAAACTTAGTCATAAAAATTACCCATCTCAACTCTATTGGTGAGGCATAGTTTGTATTGTGCCACAAAATCTTTTCGATTTGACAATTTTAATCCCCTGTCTCTAGGGGGTATCAACCTTCGTTAACAATCTTTGAATTGCACCATAATTTGATAAAAAATTTTTTGATTATTACCCATCTATTTTAATCCATTTGCCGGAATTATGGGGATTTGAATTGGAGATTTTTACAGGTAACATTGGTTAATTTTGGGGAAAACATCTGGACGGCGGTATCGGACGTAAATGCTCCCACCCGATTGATTGCTGCTCCGCCAACTGAAATTTTAAGTCTACCTCATTTCTGCAACTTTTTTCGGTTTTCTCTACTACTCCTGTTAATCGACAGATTTTCTAATTGTCTATTTTGTGAGTGAAGATGCTATTTTTTTCGAGTTTAACAGTTTTAGCGCGAGTTTCGCTAGGTTTTTTTTTCTTAACTCAGATTTCCATCAATGCTGCTGTTGCTGCGACGACTTCTCAACCGATTTTTTCGGGTTCTCCTGTTGGGAAAATCGCCCAAGCTAATTCTTCTTTAGCTACTTCTGATTGTTCATCTAATTGTCAGGTTGGCGGCTTGTATGTTGTATCTCAAACGGATATTTCTTCGGTTTTTCCTTTGAAGAAAACAGAGGTTTCGGGTAAAATCTCGGGAAATCTTTCTCAAGTCGAGGTCATTCAACGGTTTGAAAATCCCTTTGATGAAACTTTAGAAGCGATTTATGTTTTTCCCTTACCCGATGAAGCGGCTGTTGACTCTTTGGAAATCAAAATCGGCGATCGCATAATTAAATCTCTCCTCAAAAAACGGGAAGAAGCGCAAGCCATTTATGAACAAGCTAAAGCCGATGGAAATACAACGGCTTTACTGGAACAAGAACGAGATAATATTTTTACCCAATCTTTGGCAAATATTAAACCGGGCGAACAAATAGAAGTCAAAATTCGCTATACAGAAAGTCTCAAATTTGAAGGGGGAAACTATGAATTTGTTTTCCCGATGGTTGTCGGACCTCGTTATATTCCGGGTACTCCCAATAACGGACAAAGACGGGATACAGATCGAGTTCCTGATGCGTCTCGAATTACTCCGCCCGTGCTTCCTCCGGCGACTCGTTCCGGACATGATATTAATGTCAAGTTAGAAATTGATGCGGGTGTTTCGGGCGAACAAATTACTTCCCCTTCTCATATGATTTTAACTCAAAATCAGGGGAATAAAGTTGAAGTCAGTTTGGCAGAATCCGATACGATTCCCAATAAATATTTAATCATCCGTTATCAAGTCTCAGGCGACAATACCCAAATTAAAACGCTAACCCAAGCGGACTCTAGAGGCGGACATTTTGCCACTTATTTGATTCCGGCTTTGCAGTATAAATCCGATGAAATTGTCGCCAAAGACGTTATTTTTTTGATTGATACTTCCGGTTCTCAACGGGGTGAACCTTTGGCAAAGTCCAAACAACTGATGCGACGGTTTATTCAAGCGTTAAACCCGGATGATACATTTACGATTATCGATTTTTCGGAGACCACAACCGCCCTTTCTGCAACTCCCTTAACCAATACCGTCGCCAACCAACAAAAAGCAATGGCTTATATTAATCAACTCGAAGCCAATGGCGGAACCGAGTTGTTAAACGGAATAGAAACCGTGATGAATTTTCCCTCACCGCAAGCCGGACGTTTGCGGAGTATTGTGTTAATTACGGATGGTTATATTGGCAATGAAAATGAAGTGCTTGCTGCGGTAAAAAATCAGCTAAAACCCGGAAATCGTCTTTATAGTTTTGGGGTAGGAAGTTCGGTAAATCGTTTTTTATTGAACCGTTTGGCGGAAATTGGACGGGGAACTTCCCAAATTACTCGCCCCGATGAACCGACAGAAGATGTGGTAGAATTGTTTTTGAGTCAAATCAATAATCCGGTTTTGACCAATATTCAAGTCAGTTGGGAAGGAGTGGGAGAAGCTGTTGAAATTTACCCCGTGAGACTGTCTGATTTATTTGATAATCAGCCTTTGGTTATTTTCGGACGAAAAACCGATCATCGGAGTGGTAAACTAAAGATTAGAGGCACAGCAGCCAATGGCGATCGCTATGAACAAATCGTTCCCATTAACTTTACTCCCGCGACCAATCTTGACGAATCCACTTCGTCGGGTAAAATTAACAGTAATTTCGGGAATTCTGCGATCGCTAAATTGTGGGGGCGAGCAAAAATTAAACACTTAATGAATCAAATGTTTGGTGGTGAAACCCGATCCGGTGTTGATGCAGTGACACAGATCGCCCTACAATACCAATTGTTATCTCAGTATACCGCATTTGTCGCCGTTAGTGAAGAAGTCCGAGTCGATCCCGATGGCACGCGCCGCACAGTCCAAATTCCGGTAGAATTACCAGAAGGGGTAAGTTATGAGGGGATTTTTGGGTCAGAACCTCCGGTTAGCGGTTCTCCGAGTGCGGTTGGCAATTACGCGCCTACTCCCCGTCCCCAGATGAGCGGAAGAAGCGGAGGGGTTCGTTTGTCGGAAATAGCACCTCCTCCTGCACCTCCATCTCGACCAACTCGGGTTTCTGTGGGTTCGGGTTCTCGCGTCGTGGAAGTGATAGAAGTTGAGGGATTAGATCAAGATCTGATTACTGAACTCAACCGATATTTACAAGGGGTTAACTTACCGTTAGGAGTGCGAGGTGAACTGGTGTTTGAAGTTGTGGTCAGTCAGGGAAATGTAGAACGGATAATTTGGGATGACATTAATTCCCAGTTAACGGTCTCGGAGGAGACTGACGAAATAATTGTCGTAGACCGCTTACGGCGATCGCTACAAATCTGGCAGTTTCCCGCTGATTTTAATGATACCATTGAAATTAGATTGCAACTTCAGCCCAAGTAATCTTTTGGAGATTTGTTGAGGGAAAAAACTCCGTCATCGGATTAATTTTTTGAGCAATCATGGCGGAGTATAGTGATAAAATGCTATAATGTTTGTAGGAACAATAAACGGCTGTTGTCAACATTTTAATTCGGATTGGGAGAAGTTCAAATCACCAATTCTGATCAACTACCTGTGGACATCTTCCCACCGAACGTTTCCACATGGGGACTCATCAAAAGATCCAAACAATAGAAAGCCTACCCTGAATTAAGCTTCAAGGCTAAGGAGAAGGAAGCCAAACCGAAATTTTCAGACTCTACGGGGTCTCTGGCGGTTGTTATAGCCAGTTATTCTCAATAAGCGGCTTTTTTGACAATAGATAGGCTTGTTGTGTATCATTTTCAGTATGAAAGCTTTATTGATAAAAAAATTATGCCTTTATACACCTCTTCCTCGTTCAAATCTGAACTGAACAATAAGGGCTGGCGTCTGACTCCTCAACGGGAAACGATTCTGCACGTCTTTCAAAATCTTCCCAAAGGAAACCATTTAAGCGCAGAAGATCTATACAATCTTCTCAAAAGCCGAGGCGAACCCATCAGTTTATCAACAATATACCGCACCCTGAAACTCATGGCACGACTGGGGATTTTACGAGAACTCGAACTTGCCGAAGGCCATAAGCATTACGAAATCAATCAACCCTATCCCCATCATCACCATCATTTAGTCTGCGTCCAGTGCAACAAGACAATCGAGTTCAAAAACGATTCTATTTCAAAAATCGGTATGAAGCAAGCCGAAAAATCGGGACTGCATTTGTTAGACTGTCAGTTGACAATTCATACCGTGTGCTACGAAGCCCTGAGAATGGGATGGCCCTCGTTGATTCCGAGTGAATGGTCATGTTCACAAGCGATCGCCGAACAAGCCGAACATCACTTGTCCGAATCCGATTTAGAAGAATCAGATGACATTGACTAGAGACGAGAGCGGGGTTGTTGAGTTCCTGCTTTGTAAAACTCTCCCCGCTACAGTTTTGGGAAACGCGCTTAGAAAAATTCAATCCGGTTGAGACTGCAAACCCCCGAACAGTACATCATTGGCACTTGTACCATAGACTTCCTGTGCTTTGTTGATAGCCGCTTCCGTTTGAGTATTGTAAACCCCATCAATCGGCCCTTGATAAAGCCCTTGAACTTGCAGTCGTTTTTGTAACTCTTGGACGGTAGCAGCACCCAGACGAGAATTTTCAGGGGTGACGGTTGTTGCTGTCTGGGGAGGAATTTGAGCCGTTTCAATCCTGTGTGGACCAGAGGAAGTAGCAGCATCAGCCGTCGAAGTAGACCCAGAAGACTGAGCGCTATTAAACATATAAATCCGTGTCGTCGGCCCCACTACACCGGTTGTACTGATTCCATTCGCCCGTTGAAAGCGAACCACAGCATCGTGAGTGGTCCGGTCAAAAAACCCGTTAATCGGCCCTCGGTAGTAATTTAACTCTCGCAGGCGTTGTTGTACTTTTCTGACTTCAAAACCTGTATCTCCCACACTGACAAAACTGCGATAAGTCGCAACAGGTTGAACTGGAGTCAGCGGAGAAGGGTTCAAAGGCCGTCCTTGAACGACAGGATTAAGGGGAACCGGGTTAAGAGGCTGTCCTTGAGGGATAGGATTGAAGGGAACCGGGTTAAGAGGCCGACCTTGAGCGACAATGGGATTGACCGGTTGATTAACCAGAGGAATTCCTCCGAGAAGCACATCTTGGGGGACAAGCAAATCCGACAGTACAGGTTGAAACTGGGGAACCGCACTGAGTAAATAAGATTGAGTTGTCGCCCCGACGACTCCGGTTTGAGCAATTCCATAATCTCGCTGAAAGACGATGACAGCCCGCCGAGTCGTTAAGTCAAAAATCCCGTTCACCGGGCCGCTATAATAGCCTAATATCCGCAACCGTTGCTGCACTTGAGTGACCGATGCTCCGCGATCGCCCAATCTCAGGGGAAGCGGGGGATTAGCAACCGGAACGGTCGGAAGCGAGGGAATGGGTTCTCCCGTCGCCCGGATTAAATAACTCACGGTTGTAGGCCCCACTTGTCCGGTGGTTTGAATCCCGTAAGCTCGCTGAAAACCAATTACAGCCTGTTCTGTGCGAGCATCAAAGTAGTTGGTGATTTCTCCGTTATAAAAGCCTAACCGGAACAGTCGTTGCTGGAGGACGCCGACAGCAGGCCCGGTATCTCCTTGTTTCAGTACGCCTGAGGGGAGAGGATTTGGCCCATCAGGACGGGTTGGAATCCTATTATTGAGAAAAACTAGCGTTTCTTCGCTGACTAAGCCGGTTGCAGGGATTAAGTTAGCTTGCTGAAAGCGAATCACCGCATCACGGGTAATGGTTCCGAAGGTACCTGTGGGTTCGGTGTTAAAGTAACCCAACTGACGCAAACGGGTTTGTAAGTCCCTGACTCCTGGGCCGCTATCCCCTTGACCCAAACCGATAACCCCTCGGGTCAGGGGCGGGGTCGGGGGATTGGGAGTGCCGGCCAGTCCTAACGCGGCGTAGGTGTTGGGGCCAACGACACCATCGGCAGTCAGTCCGTAAGCTTGCTGAAACCGAATCACCGCATCCCGAGTAATTGGCCCGTAAAACCCGGTCACATTTGCATTAAAATAACCGAGAGACTGTAAGGCACTTTGTACCGCACTGACTTCCGCTCCGCGATCGCCTTGAGTAATCAACTGAGCAGAGGCGAATTGAGGTAAGGTTAAGGCTGTGGCGAGTACAGCCAGAGATAAAAAATAGGGGTAAGTTAGAGATGAAAATCTTTTCCAATTAACACTTGCAGGTGCTTTAAATTGGTACTCAGGAGGGTCTTCACAAGCGACGGCTAAATGAAGATAAGCATAAGAGTCCATCATAATTCAGGTGCTAAAAAATTTATGGAAACAACAAGTCAAAGACTATCAGCCTTTGACTCATGGTTGGTTCTATTCTATATTAGCCGTCTATTTTTAGGTCGTTTGAATTTACACCAAACCCGCGCGATCAATCGCAAAAGCAACAATTGCAGCGAATATTGTTATTCCTAAAGCAACGAAGGGACTTTGACCTTGACTAACCGCAAAGGAAGTTGCGACCCCGGCACCTAAGGCGGCGGTTACAACAGCAACTAACGGATCGCCTTTTGAATCTTTTTTGTACATTTGTTTCTTCCAGAATTAAGTTTTTTATGAAATGGTTTGCCATGCGTTTAATAACGGTAACACTAGGACTCCGTATCTGGAAGCGATCCGGTAACTATTGCAACTAAGATTTATTTTTGTCCAAATTTCTTAACAGAATTGCTCCTCTACTCAACAAAAATTTCAACAATTCTATCAAATCCGGTTGTACAATCAACGAATAACAGACATCTGACCCGTACCACCGACCCTGAACAGGCTTCGGTCGAACCGCGCTACTCCGCGCCACCGAATAGCAGATCCTTGACCATTGATCAGCCGATCATTTATCATTAGGTTATACATTATCAAAAGTATTACGATACCCAAACAGTTCAATGATCGTCGGTACTACAGAAGCTGCCCGTATTCTAAAAATCTCTACCGCTCGACTGCGAGTTCTCCTAATCGCCGGCCGAGTCCAAGGAGCTTATAAAACCGGGAAGATGTGGCTAATTCCCCTGTTTAAGGGCAAACCGATGATTAAGCGAGGTACAAGAGGCCCGGCTCCGCGTTGGCGCAATCCCAAAAAGCCTGCAACAACGATTATTCACGTTAATTCTCAAAGAATTCGACAAAATCAAAAACACCAGGAACAACTTCCCGTGATTAGCGTTAGAGAGGGCCAGACCAATACTTACGGGCATATTGTCGAAATACCGGGAGGATGTCGTGTTGTCTATCGTCCCGATAAACCTCTCCCTTGTGGTGCGAGGGTTTGGATTGAAACCCTTTATGATGTTAAGGTCATCGCTTAGTAAAAATCTCCTGATCTCTCCACACTTTTATGATGGGTATTCAACCGGACTTGATATTATTAAAATATAATAAACAATTCCCATAGTATTCGTTTTAATATGATAAAAGACACGATTTTGTCGTGCCTCAACTGGAATTGATGTGACTCGATTGAATCAAACGTTAAAAAAAACCTGAATTATTCCAAACGTTCAGTGTTACCCCCTTTCACCCAACCGACCCGATTACTATCTTCTTCAGCCTGCACGCGCTGCCAATTTTTATCTTCACTTTCTTCTAAAACAATCACCTTTTCCTCATAACCCACACCGCCAATTCGAGTCGCTTCATAACTCGGACTATCTCGTAAAATTAAACCAATCGGCTGCACCACCACCGCTCGATAAGCGCCCTCTGGTAATTTGGGAGCCGCAGGCGTAGGAGTCGGCGTCGGCGTTGGACTGGGATTCGGTTTGGGTGGGTTGCTTGCCGTTGCGGCTTGGGGATTATCGTTCGCAAAAGAGGGGCGTTCAGGAAGTTCAGTTAGCCGAGCCGCAAAATAGAGAGCCGCCGCAACGCTAGCACCTGCAAGAATTACCAGCGCTAAAAAAAACCCGACTAAAAACTTGAAAATATTATACAAGCTCATAGGAGAATGAGAAATGGTCAGGGATGAGCGGTGAGACATTTGGGGGCATAAGAGAAGTTCAAACGTTAACTATACCTTAAAATCTTCCCCTTGAAAGCGAGGACTCAAATTGCTGTTGCGAGAAGCCAGACGAGCTTTCCCGGCGGCCGCCCACTGTTGTAAAAATTGAATTTGTTCTTTGGCAGTACGAGCCAGAGGTACAATTTGACTGGCGGCTTCTAAAATGTCTTCGGTGGTAAAGTCACGATTTTGACTAAACCCCAAGTGCATCGCTTCAATCAGAATTTGTTCAATTTCCGCCCCCGAGAAATCAGGGGTTTCGTAGGCTAAACGGTTTAGATCATAATTTTTGATCCCGTGAGGCCGCAATTTGGATAGATGCACCTCAAAAATCGCTTGACGTTCGTCTTGGGAGGGTAAACCCACAAAGAAGATTTCATCAAATCGTCCTTTCCGCAAGATTTCCGGCGGTAAGGATTGAATATTATTCGCCGTCGCGACAACAAACACCGGCGAGGTTTTTTCCGCCAGCCAAGTGATAAACGTTCCAAACACCCGATTAGCCGTTCCCGCATCCCCTTGGCTGTTAATCCCAGAAAAGGCTTTATCAATCTCATCGATCCACAGCACACAAGGGGCGAGGGCTTCGGAAAGTTGAATCATTTGGCGGGTTCTCGATTCTGATTCTCCCACCAAACCTCCAAATAACCGCCCAACATCTAAGCGTAACAGGGGAAGGTGCCAATGGTGAGCGATCGCTTTGGCGGTTAGGGATTTTCCGGTGCCTTGAATTCCGACAAGTAACAAGCCTCTCGGATAGGGTAAACCGTATTGTCGCGCCTGTTCGGAAAACGCACCGCCTCGCCGCAGCAACCAGTCTTTGAGGTTATCCAAGCCGCCAATATCGGAAATATTTTCTTGGGCGGGGTAAAAGTCGAGAATCTGGGTTTGGCGGATGGTCTGTCGTTTTTCTTCTAAAATCAGATCCACATCATCAAGACGGACTTCTCCGTGCGTGGCGATCGCTTTAGCTAAAATCCGGCGAATGCGTTCAATGGATAGCCCTTGAAAAGAGCGCACCATTTCATCGAGTTGACCCAGGTCTCCAGAGTATCCCGTAGCCGCGAGTAACCGTTGCACCTCGGCTTGAATTTCCGCTCGTTCGGGTAAGGGAAACTCCAGAACCGTTAACACTTCGCTCAAATCTGAGGGAATCACCACCTGCGGTGAGAGAAGAATAATATTTTTCGGCTGAGATTTCAAGCGTCTGGCGAGATTGCGAAGTTTCCGAGAAATGGCAAGATCGTCGAGAAAGCGGTGAAAATCCCGTAAAATGAAAATTGCCGGACTAGAATCGCCGATTTTTTCCACAAATTCTAAGGCTTGTAGAGGATTACGGCGACCAAATCCCACATCATTGGGATTCCCTTCTTGATAACCTTCAACAAAATCCCAAATATAAACGGGTCGATTGCCTTGTTGTTTGGCTGACTGTTTGATCGCCAGTTCGATCCGCTCTTCTTCGAGAGTGGGAATGTAGATTAAGGAGTAACGCGCTCGCAGGAGTAACTCTAACTCCTGAATAAATTTGCTCATCAGGCTTTCGATGGTGGCTGGTTCAACTTCAGCAATTTTATCGGGCTTTAGCGGCGGAATTTGACCCCTTTAACCGAGTTGAGACGGGTTTGATTGGGGCTACCCCAGTTGTTGTTTCAGGGCTTCTAGAGCCGCCCATCGGCTATCGAGGGAATTTTCGCTCTGGGTATCTGTGTTTAACTCGGGCGGTTCGCAAGGGCCGTCGCAGAGTTGGCGCAGGGGCGTTTCCAAACACAGTTGTTGATATAACCAATCTGCGGGATCAAAATAACCTTGAGGGGAAAGGGTTTCCACCAAGTCTTCGACATTCATTTCCACATCGAGGGAATTGAGATGAGCTTGATGAGCCGAAGCATCCAACCAAATCATTTCCGATGTATCGACTTTCAAGCGATGGTTATATTGTTTCAGACAGCGATGACAAGTGAGGGTAACGATGGTTTCGGCTTGAGCCGTGACTTCGATGTAAGTGGTTTTATGAGTCACCTTCAAACGACCTCGAACCGGAGTCAGGGTTTCGAGTTCGGAGATCAACTCCTCAAACTGAAACTCCTGACTGCGTTGAGGTGCTTTTAACAGGTGAGGGATGTAGATGGCATCCATCGGGCTGCTACTCCCATAACGATTGACAGATTTAATTAGAAACAAAGACCTGTTACTCAGGAACAAGCCGATTTCCGGCTAGAAGAATTGAAAAGTTTAGGAGTTCACAAGCTTAAGCCAATCTTGCTATTGGGAACTTAGAACTATGGGTTTTTCCATTTTCTATCCGGTGGGTGAATGCTGAGTGTTTAACTTTTGACCTTGATCACTAACCGACGGTCAGGTTCTTGTCCTCGACTGTAGGTTTCGATATCTTCGCTGTCTTTCAAGAGGTTATGGATGAGACGGCGTTCCACCGAGGAGAGAGACTTGATTTCCAGTTCTACTCCGGTTTGGCGAACTTGTTTGGCCGCATTTTCAGCTAAAGCGCTGAGTTCTTGATAGCGACGTTCTCGATATCCGTTTAATTCCACCGTGTAGGCGGCTTTTTCCTCTTCTTCTCGACCCAAATTAACGACGGTGTTAATCAAGTATTGGAGGGCATCCAAGACCTCACCACCGGGTCCGGTGAGGGCGGAAATTTGTTGGGGAGAGAGGTTGATTTCATCAATGGTTAACCAGCAACTGTCTTCTTCTTGAGAGACTTGAACGGCTGAAGAAAGCGCTCCCACTTCTAAGAGTTCTTCCAGCCATTCTTTGCCCTGTTCCATTTGCTCTTCGTCCATTGCTTGCATCATGTTTTCTTTTTAGAGCTTCCGGGTTCAAAAGGAAGTGCGGCACGTTTTCCACTTCCCCCGCCAGATGAAGGGGCGGCTTTTGCAGTTTTTGTATTGGCTTCTTCGACGATTTTCTGAAGATTTTCCGGCAAAGGTTCCCTCGACAAGATAAACGACTGCACCGTTTGGAAAATATTGGCAATCAGCATATATAACAACACACCAGCCGGAAGGGGAAAGAAGAAGAACATTCCCGTAAACAGAACGGGAGTAATTTTATTAATGGTATCCTGTTGAGGATTTCCACTATTTCCACCACTCTGTCCTGAAAGAACTTGGTTCACATAGAGGCTGATTCCAAAGGTTAAAATCATGCCCACGATGTCCCAGTGAATCACTCCATCTTCATCGTAGGCGCCGACCCGCCCTAAAGCATCAATAAACAGAAAACCTTTGTCGGCGGCGATTCCTTTCAGTGATCCTTGGATGGTTGCTTGTCCGGGGGCGAGGGCGACAATGTTACCTTGCTCGTCAATCTTGAGTTTATCTTGTCCCTTAACGATTGTCCAAGTTGGGGTCAGTTTGGTTTCCGGATAGTTGGCGAGTTTCGTTTCTAAGGCTTCACCCTGAGCCGTTTCAAACTCGACTTGTGCTTTTTCCCCCACCACCATCCGATTTCCACCCGGTAGCATGGCTACCGTCGAAAAGTGAACGCCATCGGCGACATAAACGTTTTGGGGTTTTGTCGTATAGGCTTTGGGTTGAATGAGTTCCATCTGTTCGCGAGGAAAGATTTCCACTTCTACGGTGTAGTTAACATCGGAAAAGGGCGATCCTCGCAGAGTCGCAAACAGGGCGAATAAAATCGGCATCTGAAGCAACAGCGGAAAGCATCCAGACAAGGGATTTCCCAGTTCTTTGTAAACGCGGCTCATTTCTTCGCGTTGTTTAACGGGGTCATCTTTGTACTGTTGCTGAATTTTCTCAACTCGCTCTTTCATTAAGGGTTGAGTCACTCTCATGCGGCGCATATTGCGAATTGATCCGGCATTGAGAGGGTAAAGAGCAAAGCGGATTACGAGTGTTAAGGCTACAATTGCTAAACCGTAGCTCGGCACGATCCCGTAGAAAAAGTCCAGGATCGGCAACATGATGTTATTTGAGAGAAACCCAATACCAAAGTCCATTCGTCTTATGAGGTAATCTATCTGCTTACGAGTCTCTAGTCACTAATTTACACAATCTCTTTCCACTCTCGGAAAGGATTAACTGTCTCATGCTTGGTGATTTTTGAAAACGTCCTCAAACTGGGGAGAAAGTTGGCGATTCAACTTTCTTTTGTTGACCCCAATCTTTTCTAACCCAAGTTTCCACGAGACACATCGGCTTTTAAAGCAATTTTTTCTTCAATAAATTCGTAGATTTCTCGAAATCGGGGCAGGGCGCGGAGTTCTAAGCGACTGCCATTTCTCAGGGTGAGTACCATGTCTCCCCAGAGTCCAAGTCCTCGTGGAACTTTAGCGACTTTAACGATTTCCGAGTAGACAATATCGGTGCGATCGCCTCCCATCCAGCCTCCGATCACAGAAACACGACGGTTTGTAATCCGGTAGCGCAACCATAAGGCTCGCACGACAGCACCGACAGCCAGGGGAAGTCCGATAATCGTTAGTCCGATTAATAAATTGAGAATCAGGTCTCCCACATGGGGGCCACCTTCATACAATGTTTCCTCCCGAATACCCATTGATTACCTCTGCTTGTACCAACAACTGTTCTAATTCTTGCAGAAATTCGGCATAATTGCACTCTAACGCTGTTGGTTTGACCACAACCACGAGATCCCAACCCTTTGACAGTTTGGGCAACAGTTGACGGAATGCGGCTCGAATTTGCCGTTTAATTTGGTTGCGAACTACCGCGCGTTTGCTCACTTTTTGACTAATGGAAATCCCGATCCGGGTGGCTCGCTCTGTTTGATTTAAGGACTCTTGCTCGGAAATTTGATCGGGTTGGGGAGAACATCGTAATGCCCTCAGCGTTAGGTGAGAAGTCTTGCGATGCACTCCACGAGCATAAACGGCTTTAAAGTCCTGCGGATGCCAGAGTCGGTTAACTTTGGGTAACATCGCCACAGAATCTCAGCAATACAGTGGGCTATAGCCCTGATCTGGTTCGGTGATTGAATTTATACCGACAAACGAGCGCGTCCTTTTTTCCGGCGAGCTTTGATCACTGCTTTACCGTTTTTTGTTCGCATCCGGACTCTAAACCCCGATACTCTTTTTCTCTTGCGGTTCGTTCCCTTTAAGGTTTGTTGAGCCATTGTTCTTGATTTTTAACTTTCCAAAAAAGTCCCAATCTCTAATTTTAGCACATCAGACCTCATTGAAAAAGCCCCCCACTAAACTGGGGTGATGGGGTGATGGGGAGGTGGGGTGATGGGGTGGTGGGGTGGTGGGGAGGTGGGGAGGTGGGGTGATGGGGAGGACCGGAGGTGGGGAGGTGGGGTGATGGGGTGATGGGGTGGTGGGGTGATGGGGTGGTGGGGAGGACTGAGTCACCCTTCGGGAACGTCCGTTGCTCCAAGGACGGAAACCGCGTGCGTCCGCACTTCCTCACCGAGCTACCGAGCCACCGAGTCACCGAGTCACCGAGTCACCGAGACACCGAGTAAAGAAGAAGAAAGAGGAGGAGAAGGAGAAAGTTTTTTGATCACTAATTATCCGGACATGATATAACCCCTAACCCCTAACCCCTAACCCCTAACCCCTAACCCCTACTTAGTCAATACTCAAAACCCAAGTTCCCACATATCGGAGGAGGGGAACGTCTCCGGGGGTGCGGATATTGGCATTGAAATGATACATCCCCCCAAAAGTGGGATTTTTGACATTGGATAACACAATCTCCAATTTGTTACCGGCGGGAATGGGTTCGGCGGGATAGATTTCAATAAAATGATTTTCAGCATCCCAAACCACTTCTTCTAAAGGAATTGATTCCCCTTTGATCCGCACTTCAATCTTATCGGGGTCAAACTTGCCTTGATAATACTCCGGATAGGTAATCGAGATCAAAGCAACAGCCAAATTCAGCTTATTAGCGGGAATTCTTAGTTTATAACGATCCCAGCGTCCGGCTCTACCGCTTTGGAGATAGAAATTCAGTAGATTTGCCTGTTCAGGCCCTCCAAACAAGGTAATTCCCGGCAGCCCTTGAGCGAAACTAGCAACCGGAAGACCCGCAAGCAAAGCCCCTGTCAGCGCCAAACCCGAAAAAAAACGTCGCATACACACTCCTCTAATAAACTGAAATTTTATGGGAAAACCCTGAACTAGATAAAAACAAGTTAAAGATACGAAATACTCAGGCGATATCCGATTTACGATGCAAGATAGAAAGTAATTGTGACACAACTAAGAGGGTGGTGTCGAGTTGTGTCCATTGGAGGTTGAGTTAAACAAAATTGGGCATGGAGAACTAAATCAGCTACAAAACGCCCTCAAACAGGCGACTGCCGTTAAATCAGTGCCAGTAAACAGCTATTACAGTAAACAGTCAACAGTGAACAGTCAACAGTGAAGAAATCGATAACTGTTAACTTAGACCACTGGTAGCTGCGATCGAGGGTAACTGTTAACTGAAAAACACATCTGCTTAAGGAGAGTTTATGACATGAAAATAGCGATCGCAAAAGAAATTCAGGTAGATGAACGTCGGGTTGCCCTGGTGCCGGATGTAGCCGCCCGACTGGTCAAGCAAGGAATTGAAGTTTGGCTAGAAGCGGGAGCGGGTGAACGGGCCTTTTTCTCCGATGCCACTTATGAGGAAGTGGGTGTCAAAGTGATTGGCGATACGGCAACTCTTTGGCGGGATGCCGATATTGTCTTGAAAGTGGGCAATTTTGAAGACAACGAAGTTGATAAACTGCGCGAAGGCAGTATTTTAATTGCCTTCTTAAACCCCTTGGGTAATCCGGGCTTAGTCCAAAAGCTGAGTGAGCGGAAAGTAACAGCTTTCAGCATGGAAATGATTCCTCGGACCAGTCGCGCCCAAAGCATGGATGCGCTGTCTTCTCAAGCCAACCTGGCGGGTTACAAGTCGGTGTTAATTGCCGCTGCTACCCTGCCGAAATATTTCCCAATGCTAACCACTGCGGCCGGTACCATTCGTCCGGCGAAAGTGTTAGTCATGGGAGCAGGTGTAGCAGGTTTACAAGCCATCGCCACCGCTCGCCGTTTGGGTGCTGTTGTCGAAGCCTTTGACATTCGTCCCGAAGTTAAGGAACAAGTGCAGAGCTTAGGCGCGAAGTTCGTCGATGTCACCCTCGAAGAAGACACGGTAGCCGAAGGGGGCTACGCCAAAGAACTTTCAGAAAAAGCCAAGCAACATACTCGGGAAGTTTTGACTGCCCACGTTGCTGCTTCTGATGTCGTGATTACCACCGCTCAGGTTCCGGGCAAAAAAGCTCCGGTCTTGGTAACAGAGGAAATGGTCACTCAAATGAAGCCGGGAGCAGTGGTGGTTGATTTGGCCGCTTCTCAAGGGGGCAACTGCGAATGTACCGAAGCCGGAAAAGACGTGCTCAAACATGGTGTGACCATCGTTGGCCCGATCAATTTACCGTCTTCGATGCCCGTTCACGCTTCGGAAGTCTACGCCAAGAACCTCTCGGCCTTGTTAAAGCTGATGACGACCAAAGAAGGCGAACTGGTTCTCAACTTTGAAGATGATATCATCGACGGCGCCTGTGTGACTCACAACGGCGAAATTCGCTCTCAACGGGTTAAAGATGCCCTCGGTGTTGCTGTGACTCAGTAAAAAGGGAACAGGGAACGCCGGATCAGGGAACAGGCGCTCTTGCAAGAGGAAAGAGGCAAGAGGCAAGAGGCAAGAGGCAAGAGGCAAGAGGCAAAAGTTTTTTCCTGAACTTCTGACTCCTGACTTCTGACTTCTGACTCCTGACTTCTGACTTCTGACTTCTGACTTCTGACTTCTGACTCCTGACTCCTGACTCCTAACAATTGGGCTTTTCGTGCAACGACTAACCGCTAATTTCTAGAAAGATTATGACAGCAGAAACGCTTATTTCGGCATTATTTGTGTTTGTCCTGGCAACATTTGCCGGGTTTGAGGTGATTACTAAAGTCCCACCGACATTGCACACGCCGCTGATGTCTGGTGCTAATGCAATTTCGGGTATTTCCGTTTTGGGGGCGTTAATTATCGCCGGAGAACGGGATTGGAATGTAACTGTAATTTTAGGTTTGATTGCCGTTGTACTCGCCACAATTAACGTCGTTGGCGGTTTCTTGGTAACAGATCGGATGTTGGAAATGTTCAAGAAAAAGGAGGCTAAAGCATGAGCGAGTTTTTACCAACGGGTATAGAGTTAAGCTACTTGGTCGCTGTCACCCTATTTTTCTTCGGCTTGAAAAAGTTGGGTTCTCCGGCAACGGCCCGCAGTGGAAATGTTTGGGCGGCGGTGGGGATGTTTATCGCCATTGTTGCCACTCTGCTGAATCAACAAGTCCTCAACTATGAAATGATTTTAGTGGGGATTGTGATTGGATCGGTGATTGGTGCGATCGCCGCCTACAAGGTTGAAATGACCGCAATGCCGGAAATGGTGGGTCTATTCAACGGTTTAGGAGGTGCTGCATCTGCCCTGGTTGCGGTGGGTGAATTTTGGCGGTTCTTATCTGCTGCCCAAACTCCTCCCCTCCCGACTACCATCACTGCGGTATTGGGTGTGTTAATTGGGGGTGTAACCTTTACGGGGTCTTTGATCGCCTTTGCCAAACTGAAAGGGATTATGAGCGGTTCTCCGATTATTTTCCCCTTGCAACAACCCTTCAACTTGGCATTATTGATCGGGTTTTTGGTTGGTAGTGTCTACATCTGTTTGGTACCCTTCAATTTGCCCGTATTTTTGGGCTTAGTCGCAATTTCCCTGATTTTGGGGGTTTTATTCGTTATTCCCATCGGCGGCGGCGATATGCCCGTTGTCATCTCTCTGTTGAACTCGTTCTCGGGTTTGGCGGCGAGTGCGGCGGGTTTTGTAGTAATGAATAACCTGCTAATTATTGCGGGTGCGTTGGTGGGTGCGTCCGGTATTATCCTGACGATCATCATGTGTAAAGCCATGAACCGTCCGCTAACAAACGTTCTGTTTGCCGGATTTGGTACGGGTGAAACCAGTGCTGCGGCTGCCGGGGGTGGCGGCGGTACAACCGATAAATCCGTTCGCACGATTGACCCCGAAGAAGGGGCGATGATGTTGGGTTATGCTCGTTCTGTGGTAATTGTTCCCGGTTACGGGATGGCGGTTGCTCAAGCCCAACATTCGGT
Organism: Lyngbya sp.; assembly: GCA_035285085.1. Classification (GTDB taxonomy): domain Bacteria; phylum Cyanobacteriota; class Cyanobacteriia; order Cyanobacteriales; family Microcoleaceae; genus Capilliphycus. The sequence continues at coordinate 89,722 of JAYKHV010000102.1, forward strand.
TAAAGAGTTGGTCGATATGTTAGAGGGTTTGGGTGTTGAGGTCAAGTATGCCATTCACCCCGTAGCCGGACGGATGCCCGGACACATGAACGTGTTGTTGGCTGAGGCGAATGTTCCCTATCCTCAGTTGTACGACATGGATGACATTAACCCTCAGTTTGAACAGACGGATGTGGCTTTGGTTATTGGCGCTAATGATGTGGTTAACCCCGCAGCACGGGAAGACCAAAAAAGTCCTATCTTTGGAATGCCAATTCTAGAAGTTGATCGCGCTAAACACACCATTGTAATTAAGCGCAGTCTCAATACTGGCTTTGCGGGTGTAGACAATGATCTGTTTTACAAGGAAAAAACTATGATGCTCTTTGGCAGTGCTAAAGATGCGGTTGCAAAGTTGGTTTCTGAAGTGAAACAGCTTTAGTTTACCTTTGAATTCCATTAAAAATGCCCCCGGTTGTTTTCTTTTTTAAGAAGCGATCGGGGGTTAATTTATGGAAGTTTTGCAGTTGGCTAACAATTGCCCCTTACCCTGTCTTTTTAGCTCCTAAACTTTGCTTTTTTCTTTTAGATAACTCACTCTTTGCAGCTTTCTGAACATATTCACGCTTGTCACTGAGTAACTTTTTAAGGATAGAGGTAGAAGTTTTAGAGTGAGTAATAAGAGAAGCTCGAACTATTGAGCGTTGATCGTTGGCTAATTTCTTTAATAAAGATGAGGATGTAGAGGGATTACCTGCCACTGCTGCGCGAACGCAAACCTCTTTATCTTCCGCCAACTTTTTGAGAATAAAATCAGGAGTTTGTTGATTTTTTGCTACGGCTTCTCGAATGAAATAATTCTTGTTATTAGCCAATTCCATAGCTAGAGGAATGGAAATTTTCTTGACTAATTTAATTTGTTCCTCTGTCATTTCACAATCTAGCTCAATCATGTATTCTACAGTTTGATTAAGCTTGCAAGCGAGATAGTCATCAATAATCAGCAATTCTTCATTCAATGCGACTAAAATATTATTGACTGTCAGAACAATTTCTCGAAAGTCACTTAGTTTTTCGAGAGAAAGCCTGGTGTCCAATTCTTGCATTAACAAAATCAAATTATTCTGAAGTCTAATCGCCAAACGCTGACTATCTTTGTAGACTTCACCTGCGGCGAGTTCACCGACTAAACTTTTAATTTCTTTTTTCGATTTTACGGATAATTCTCTATAACGTTTACTTAATTTGTTATATTGTTTTTTAAGCTTTCTTGCTACTTTTTGATAATACTTTCTTTTTTCCTTTTCTTTTGATTTTCCCGTAAAATCGTCGAATATATTACCCATTTTTTTGCTCCTAAAAAATTCAACTCTTAAGAAGGGGTTTTTGTGAATCAGCAATTAATTGAAATAATTTTTTATCTTTTGAAGGATTCCCTAGCGAATTCACAATTGAGATTGATTCGTAGAGTCGATCTAATGCACCATCAATACCTGCGGCACAAGGACGGTTGAGGATAATATCACTGGCGTATTTAGCTTGAGCAAGAAATTTTAGATTGTTTTGATGTTCATATATTAATTGATTTTCAATTGCTTGTAAGCGTTGCAATTCTTGCTGAGTCAAAGATTTGTAGTAAGCTTTGACCCGTTTATTGTGATCTCCAAGTATCTTGAAAAACTCGTAAACCATTCCAGCGCCACCACAAACTAGGAGAGCAGGAGAAACAGCCCCCAGAGCGATTGCAATTGGAGGACAGGCAGATGCAACAGTTGTTAAAGTAAGAGCCGTCACCGCTCCAGTAGCGCCGCCAACTGTTGTGTCTTTAAGAGTTTCCAAAGTAGCTTTTTGGACTGAGATTTCACCTCGAATAACTCGAAGACCATTCCTTAGCATAGAGAAAGGTGCTGTTGTCATTGCGCCAATTGCAGTTCCTTGAGGAACCGCATCAACACCTGCTTTCAACGCACCCGTTAAATTATCCAAGTGAGCTTTTGCATCCAACCGATACTGCTCTTGACGGGTCATCGGTTTGTTGTGACGGGCTTGATTGAGTTTTTTATCTTCCCACTTAATGTTTTTTGGATCGTTTGAGCCACCTTTGCTGTATGGAACAATGTGGCTAGCATCTTTATTATCTAAATATTCTTTCAACTTAGTGGTTGCCGATTTACCATCAATTCCTGCTCTATGAGATGGAGGAACTTTTTCAAGCATCTGCTGAGTTTGTATTTCGCTTCTACTAGCACCCTGGCGTATTCCCCCCCGTTCTAACTGACGTATCTTTTCTGGAGAATACTTCTTTATATCGTCCAATGAGGCGTGATGAACCTTTATATTAGCTGAGGTATTCAACGCAGAGTTCTGTTTGGATTTATTAGATTTACGGCGACGTTTTTTTGACATGGCATCAGAACGCTATACAGTAAATTAAGTTGAAGTCTATATCTTTAAGATTACATTGTTAATTCTAAAAAATCAATAGTGCCATAGCTAAAATTTTATGTGTATAAAAAAACATCCTAATCAGTAATTTTACAGATTTGCTTTTAATAACAAAAATTAAAAGCTCTCATCAAATATCGTTTATTCATTAAAGTTATTTGGAAAACCAAGCGAAACCCGCTTCGCCATGTCAATCAATTCACCTTTAACAATTGTACAGGTTGCGATGGGTCTTTCTCCAAGAACAGCAAGGTACTCTAAAACTTGGGTATTGCCTAGAATAGCGTAGCTACAATGGTTAGTGTCAAGGAGAAACATTAATCGAAAGGATTGAGGCTGTAGTCAAATTGTACTTCCCCTTGTGAGTTTTCGATCGCTTCTAAACATTCTGGGAGGTCGTCGCCTGACCAAGTATCAATTGTTTTTAGGTGAGCGAGAAAGGATTGAGCAGATGTGATACAAGGTTGCTTGGAGACAGATTTAACAAAGGTGAGGACTTCGGCAAGGCGATCGCTAGGTAAATCTTCGATAGCTTGGATGAGTTGTTCTTTGAGAGTCATAGGATGTGTTAAAAATCTTATTTGTAGGCGATAGCAAGTACCATAATTATTACAATATTTTGATTTCAGCGATCGCTATCCGTTCGATTCTTCTATTGAACTGCCTGGATTGCGTAATCGATACAAATATTTGTATTAAGCTGAAGCCCTTTATTGGTATAATCAAAAAGGAAAGCGTTATCAAACTGCCGAATCAATTGCGACAGTCACCCAACAGCAATTAGAAATCAAACAAGAATTATTAGAATAATTGATGGCAGTTTGGTGAATTACCGGAGTCAATTCAATGCCAGCAACGCCCGAAAGTCTTCAATCTTTTGTCAATTATTGTCAGCAACACCTCAGAGGCGATGAAAAAAGTGAGGCTCAGACTTTTTTGACTAAGTTTTTTCAGGCGTTTGGACATCAAGGAACAAAAGAAGTTGGTGCAGAATTTGAACATCGTTTAACGAAAGGAAGTGCCAAGGGAAAAACAGGATTTGCCGATTTGGTTTGGCGATCGCGTGCGGGTGTTTCCGGTGTTTTAATTGAGATGAAATCAAAGGGAGAAAACCTCAGCAAACACTATACTCAACTCGAACGGTATTGGATGCGAATTGCTCCCAACAGACCCCGATATGCAATCCTTTGTAACTTTGATGAATTTTGGATATTTGACTTTGAAAACCAAGTCGATGAACCCGTCGATCAAGTTCTGTTAGAACAGCTTCCCCAACGCATGAGAGCGTTTAGTTTTATGGAAATTGGCGGTCAATCTCCCGTCTTTAAAAATAACCAAGTCGCCGTTACCGAACGCACCGCCAGAAGAATGGGAGAATTGTATCAACTAATTTATGAAAGAGCAAAGAAAACGGGATTTCAAGACTTTAACGAAGAACAGCTTCAGCGATTTATTTTGCAATGTGTGATGGCGATGTTTTCAGAAGATAGGGGTTTACTTCCCCGCGATTTATTCGTCAGTTTGGTTCAAGATTGCCAAGATAAAAAAGGAAGTTCCTACGATATTTTAGGCGGTTTGTTTCAAGAAATGAATCGACCCGGAGTTACACCCGCAGGACGCTATAAAGGAGTTAATTATTTTAATGGCGGGTTGTTTTCTACGGTACAAGCCATTGATTTAACTTCAGAAGAACTCGGCTTGTTAGATGCTTGCGCTCGCGATAATTGGAGCAATGTTCGACCTTCTATTTTTGGGAATATTTTTGAAGGTGCGATTGACCCCGTAAAACGCCAAGCTCAATCGATTCATTTTACCCATGAAGTTGATATTCGTAAAATCGTTCGACCAACAATTAGCGATTATTGGGAAGACCGAATTAATGCGGCGAATACTATCGGAGAATTAAATACTTTGCAGATGGAATTGCAAGGATATCGGGTACTTGACCCTGCTTGTGGTTCGGGAAATTTTTTGTATGTGGCTTATCAAGAATTAAAACGGATTGAAAGGTTATTAATGGATAAAATCGCCGCACGCAAACGTTCAGAATCGACTGTGGCGGCGATCAGTTTTGTGACTCCGATGCAATTTTTTGGAATGGATACAAATCCCTTTGCTGTGCAGTTGGCTAAAGTTACAATGATGATTGCTCGAAAAATTGCGATTGATAAATATGAACTCAAAAACTTTGAACCAGAATTACCTTTGGATACATTGGATAAAAATATTGTCTGTCAAGATGCTTTATTTAGTCGGTGGGTGAAGGCGGATGCTGTAATTGGAAATCCTCCCTTTTTTGGCGGAAAACGCATGAGAAGAATGCTAGGGGATGAATATATTGATCGGGTTTTTAACAGGTTTTCAGATGTGAAAGACTCGGTGGATTTTTGTGCGTATTGGTTTCGGTTAGCTCACGATCATATTAGTGAAACGGGTAGAGCGGGATTGGTTGGAACTAACTCTATTAGTCAAGGAAAAAGTCGCAAAGCTGCCTTAGAATATATTACCCAAAATGGCGGATATATTCACGAAGCGATTTCTACTCAACCTTGGTCCGGTGAAGCCAATGTTCATGTTAGTTTTGTCAATTGGTGCAAGCAGCAACCGCAAGTTTATTACTTAGATCATCAAAAAGTTGCTCAGATTAATTCATCTCTCACCTCAACGATTGATGTATCGGGTGCATTGAAACTAAAAGCCAACAAAAATCTATCATTTCAAGGCATTATTCCTGTAGGGAAAGGTTTTTATGTTACAGAAAATCAAGTCAATTTATGGCTAAATGATTCTCAAAAAAACATTAACGTCCTGAAGCCTTCTATATCTGCTGATGATCTAACAGACGCGGTAAATGCAGAACCTCGCCGTTGGATTATTGATTTTAATGAGATGAGTCTAGAAGATGCAAGTGAATACAAACTTCCCTTTGAACATATCAAAACAACAGTTAAGCCAGAACGAGATAAAAATCGCCGAAAAACGACAAAATTAAATTGGTGGAAATACGGTGAAAAAAGACCTGCAATGAGGAAAGCATTGGCTGAACTCTCTTGTTATTTTGCAGTTCCCAGACATTCCAAGTATTTCATCTTTTTACCTTGTAAAATAGACTGGCTACCCGCCGACTCTACAACAGTTGTTGCTTCGGATGATTTTTATATTTTAGGTATTCTCACATCTGATCTTCATCGAGTTTGGGTAAAGGCTCAAAAATCAACAATCAAGGGTGATACTCGATACACTCACACCAGTTGCTTTGAAACCTTTCCCTTTCCTCAAAATGTTGATTTTAACTTGGTCAAACAAATTCGATTCACTGCAACAGAACTGCATGAATATCGCAGCGAACAAATGCAAAAGAAACAATGGGGAATTACACAACTTTATAACGCTTTTTTTAATGAACCCAGCAGCCAACTCTATCAACTTCATGCTCAATTGAGTCAACGGGTAATGGAAGCCTACGATTTGAAGAAAAATGATGATATTTTAGAAAAATTATTCACGCTGAACCAAGAACTGGCAGCCCAAGAAAAACAAGGTAAATGAATAGTTAAGCCTGGGTGTGCAGATGAATAAATTCTATTCTTGATCTCTGGTTTTTCACCAATTGTTATTCAGTATATTAGAGATATTCTGACCGGGAATAAACTCCCTACCTAATGGTGAAACTCGGTTAAAGATGTGTTATAATACTTATTTAAAGCAATTTTTTTATAGCCTGAAGCCCGTACCCGAAAACTCGTTATTTTTTGGCGATCAATAAATAAAAATTAGTGAGAAGGGACACCAAACCCATAGAGACTGATGGCCCTGACAAATATCACTTAACCCTCCAATTGAAATTTTTTATATTTCGGGGTACCGTATTCCCCTATTGTAGAGGTGGGTTTGATCACACTTGCGATAAGAAGCATTGAGTTAAACCTTCCTTGGACATTGAAAAGGTAATTTATGCCATTTACAATCGATTCAGCTCGCAACATCTTCCCAAATACCTTAGCGGCTGATGCCGTTCCTGCTACTATTGCTCGGTTTACTCAGCTTAGTGCAGAAGACCAACTGGCTTTGATTTGGTTTGCTTATCTTGAAATGGGCAAAACGATTACCATTGCGGCTCCGGGAGCGGCTAATATGCAGTTTGCAGAGCTTACGCTCAACGAAATTCGAGCCATGAAGCCTCAAGAGCAGTCCCAGGTGATGTGCGACTTGGCAAACCGTGCAGATACCCCAATTTGCCGAACCTATGCAACTTGGTCTCCGAATATTAAGCTCGGTTTTTGGTATCAACTGGGACAATGGATGGATCAGGGACTTGTGGCGCCAATTCCCGAGGGCTATCAGCTTTCTGCAAATGCGGCGGCGGTATTACAAGCCATTCGTGATTTAGAGTCGGGTCAGCAAATTACTGTTTTGCGGAATTCGGTTGTTGATATGGGGTTTGACACCAGTAAATTAGGGAGTTACACCCGGGTTTCCGAACCTGTTGTTCCCCCGATGGACATGGCAAAACGAACTCAGGTCAAAATTGAAGGCGTTACCAATTCGACTGTGTTGGAATACATGAATAATTTGAACGCCAATGACTTCAATGCGTTGATTGAGTTATTTGCACCCGATGGGGCGTTGCAACCTCCTTTTCGCCGACCTATTGTCGGGAAAGAAGCGGTTTTACGGTTTTTCCAAGAAGAATGTCAGAATCTTAAATTAATGCCAGAGCGAGGCGTTTCTGAACCGGCCGACGATGGTTATACTCAAATAAAAGTAACGGGTAAAGTACAAACTCCCTGGTTCGGTGCGGGTGTGGGTATGAATATTGCTTGGCGGTTTTTACTGAATGCTGAAAACAAAATTTTCTTCGTTGCAATTGATTTGTTGGCTTCTCCCAAAGAGCTATTAAACTTTGCTCGTTAGGGAAATATTAGGCAAAAATACTTTGTGATTTTGAATGAGCGTCTGAGTACAAAGGGCGCTCTTTTATTTGGAGGCTAACCGTACAATCGGTTAACATAGATGATTGCAGATATTTTAGGTTTGATGATACCCGTGAGTGACATTGAGTGGTCTACCGCCGAGAAAGAAATTGCTCGGCTGGCGTTTGAAAAAGCTTATCAACGAGAAATTACGGCTTTAATTCAAGTTGTGCGAGAACAAGCAGGTGAGATTACAAAGCTTGATGATATTTGGCTTCTACACGATTTTTTAAGTGCCAGAAGACATGATATTGATGGTAAGTATGATCCCAGAGATTCTCTGTTGATTTTTACCTTTGCTCAGTTAGTAAAAGAGGGATGGTTGCATCTCGATGAACTGAAAGGTTTAGATGCTGAGAAGATCACTAAGGTGTCTGTACTCACACGAATGTAAAGTTTTCAAGGGAGTTTTAGTCTATTAATAGTAAAGTTTGGTTCAAAACTTTACTTATTTACCAGTGCTAAACTCCCTTGTTTTGTTTAGATTAGAAAAACAATCCGTTTATCCTTGACCTAGTGAAATCGAAAATCACTTAATTAATTAGTGGCTACTTTCGCCGCCTTTTTTACCAATTTCCGACATAAATTCACGGTCTTGGCTGGTTTTTTCTCCGCCTTTTTTACCTGCTTCGCGAGCTTCTTCAGAAGTAAACTCGTGAGCAGTTCCTTTTTCATGGGCAGCTTTACCGCCTTTACTGGCTATTTCACGTTGTTTATCTTCATCCATTGAAGCAAATCCACGATCTTCAGTAGACATTTGATTTTCTCCTTTTTTCAAAACAAATTCACTTCCCTATAAGTTATCAACTCTCAAAGATTCTAGAGTCTATCTCTAGATGCAACTTTTAAATAAACGCTTACTTAACTTTTGATAGATTGCTGTTAATAACTTTGCTGCTAGTTGCTGTTAACAAGACTCAACAATAAAAATAACGATAGTTAACTGAAAGTGAACTGAACTTTAGATGGATTGCTGTTGATAATTGCCTGCTACTTGACCGAAGCAAGCTCAACAATAAACGATGAATAACAAGAATCCGACTTTTGTCAGTGACGGCGTTAATATCAAGTCTATTATACTCTATTTGTGCGACACTATTTTAGCTAATCTCTGCAAATCTTCTCAACTCATCAGACAAACAAGCTGAACCTTAAAAATAGACAGAAGTCTAACTGTCCTTTTGTGATCCTATCGAAAATTGAGAATTTAGGCACTGGGGGGTATTTTGCTTGTAGACAATTGAGTTTGTGTCTATCAACCCTAAAATCAACGGATATCTCGGGCGAAAACAGAATCAGTTCAATTGATTTAACCGGGAACCATCACCAATGAAACTCAAAATTACATCTATTCTAAAAACTCTAACATTCGCTGCGATCGCCAGTGCATTTTTAGCAACTCCGGCTTTGGCTGACACCTTTACCGGCGGTAATTTTACCGTTACCATTAAGGGTTCAGGAAGTTCTGCTTCTTACCTGGGTTGCGATGCGAAAGAACGTTGTGTTTATATTCCTAGCGCTTCTAATTCTACTCAAGGACGCTACGCTTGGGAACGCAAGGGTTATACTTATAGTATGATTCCTGAAGGCAATACAAGCCAATATACTTTAAAAGTTTTTGACCCGAAAAAGAAGCTATTGTTGTCTCAAAAAATGACTCCTATCGCCCAGTCTAACCCCGATTATTATCAGGAGTTAGTTGATAATACCTTTTGTTCGTTTATTGTCACCAACCGAGTCAATAGCAAAGTCAATATTCGTCAAAATCCCGACTTAAAAAGTGAAGTGGTTTTACAACTGAAACGGGGTGACGGGGTGCGGGCGGTTTCTCGTCGGGGAGATTGGGTAAAAATTGTTGCTTTGGTTGATGGATTTCCTCCCAATGAAAAGTTTACCCCGTTTTTTGGTTGGGTAAATAATCGCTATATCAATGGATGTTCTGAAGATCAATTTGAGATGTGGCGATAATTAAACGTTAAAATAATACAATAAAATAATACAATGCGATCGCTGTTTCTTTTGGGGGCGATCGCTCTTTTTTTGTAATGCGGTCGCTATCCGTTCTATTTTTGTATTAAAATAGTGACAATAGATAAAATTGTGAACGGTCAAAACATGGCACAAATTACCACTACTGAATTACCCCAAACACTTCAGACTCTACTGATAGAAGTTGAACGGACTAAAACCCCTCTAACCGTTATCCATGAAGGAAAACCATTAGTAGTTATTTATCCGGCTAATACTCAAGCTTCACGACCTGCTTTTGGGGCCATGAAAGGAAGCGGTGAAATATTAGGAGATTTAGTCACTCCTGTAGCCGAATCCTGGGAAGTTTTAGAATGAAACTTTTACTCGATACTCATATTTGGCTTTGGTATTTACTTGGCGATCAACGCCTATCCCCGCAACTACAAACGGTAATTGCCGATCCTAACACTGAACTTTGGCTTAGTTCAATTAGCATTTGGGAGACACTCATTCTTGCAGAAAAAGGGCGGATATCTTTACAGCCCGATCCGGTTACATGGGTTAATTTAGCTTTACAAACTCTGTCAACTCGTGAAGCCAAAATCAATCACTCGATTGCTATTTTAAGCCGCCAAATTGCATTACCCCATCAAGATCCCGCCGACCGATTTATTGTTGCCACAGCCATTTATTATGGGTTAACATTAGCTACAGTTGATGCCAACCTTACAAGCAATTCGGCAATACAAACAGTGAGTTAAGCAATATTCTATATTTATGTAGGGGATATCGCTCTTTTTTAGTAATGCTATACCCCTAAAGATACGCTAGCCTAACGACATGGCTTGCTTCTTGCGCGATCGCTATCGGTTCAATTTTTGTATTGTAATTAAAAACATATGTTGGGTTTCCTGGCATCAACCCAATCTACAATGTTAATTTGAGTTACTCATTTAGTGGATGAGAAGCTGAGGGGAGTTGATTAACTACCTTGTCAACTATTCCATATATTTTAGCTTCTTGAGCGGACATGAAAAAATCTCGATCAGTATCAATCTCAATTTGTCTTAGTGATTGACCGGTTAGTTCGGCGAGCAAGCGGTTAAGTAAATTTTTTAAATACAAGATTTCTTTAGCTGCAATTTCAACTTCACTTGCTTGTCCGAAAACACCCCATACAGGTTGATGAATCATAATTCGGGAGTTAGGTAGAGCAAAGCGCTTTCCTTTAGTACCGCTAGCTAATAAAAAACTTGCCATTGAACTAGATTCTCCCACACTAACTGTTACCACATCAGATTGAAGAGATCGTATCGTGTCGTATATTGCTAAACCCGATGTTATATGACCACCTTCGGAGTTAATGTACAAATAAATATCTGTACCCGGTGCTTTCCTATCTAGATAAATTAACTGAAATACAATTCTTTGTGCTGATTCAGATGTTATTTCTCCGGTGAGGATTACAATTCTTTCTCTCAGCAACCATTGCTCGACCCCAAGCTCGTGATCTGGGTGATTTATAGATGGAGTGACGGGATTGAGAACTTGAGCGATACTAAACCTCAAATCCATTGGTTGAGCAGTTTTTCCCATCATTTCATTCGGACTGAGAGTAATAGCGATAAGACTTAAAGAAATAGAAGATACAACTAAAGAACTATTGAAAATCATTGCAATTGGGGTTTAATATAATTTGAGGTTTAATACTTTTTTAGTTTTACTTGCAAACCCTGGCTTTGTCTAGATCAAAAAAATTAAATTTTGTGTAAAAATGTATGAAAAAATTTTATACATAAAATCTCATTCCCTTCCCGCTAATCATTCTGAAAACTACATTAACCGGGTAATTAATCAACGGTAATTTCCATAACTTCTAACAATTTTTTAGATTGAACGTCCCGCTTTTCTATTTTTAACTGTCTTTTCTGTCACTTGTTGTCAAATTTGAATCATCGATTCACTTCCCTTATCTTGACTGAATACTGTACAATTATTATTATTGAGTTCGTCATTGTTGCTTCAGCCCGAGGTTTGGTGCGCTCAAGCGCAACTACGAACTTTTTTAATCACAACTTAAATTACAATGGGTTTGGGACTGATGCCATTAGCCCCTACAGAATTGGGTAAAATTTCAACCTCAGACGAACTAACCCTTGTCTACTGTCCCCCCTTTGGTTCAAAATGAACATAAACGATCGCACCAGGAGAGGTAGAGTGAGTGATTTTGACTACGACTTAGTGATAATTGGCGCAGGGGTTGGCGGACACGGTGCCGCTATTCATGCGGTTAGCTGTGGCTTGAAAACTGCTATCGTGGAAGTTGCAGAAATGGGCGGAACCTGCGTTAACCGAGGCTGTATCCCATCAAAAGCCTTGTTAGCTGCGGCAGGACGGGTGCGAGAGTTACGCAATACTCATCATTTGGAAACGCTAGGAATTCAACTGGGACAGGTTAGCTTTGACCGGGGAACCATTGCGGGTCACGCCGAAAATATTGTCACGAAAATTCGCGGCGACATGACCAACAGCTTGAAACGGTTGGGAATTGATGTGATTCAAGGTTGGGGAAAAGTGGTCGCCCCGCAAAAGGTAACGGTTGAAACGGCGAAGGGTGATAAAACTATTACGGCGAAAGATATTATTTTGGCGCCGGGTTCAATTCCGTTTGTTCCCCCCGGAATTGAAGTGGATCACAAAACGGTTTTTACCAGCGATGATGCGTTGAAATTAGAGACGTTACCCCAATGGGTCGCGATTATTGGAAGCGGTTATATCGGTTTGGAATTTTCCGATATTTATACCGCTTTGGGGTGTGAAATTACCATGATTGAAGCGTTGGATCAATTGATGCCCACTTTCGATCCGGATATTGCTAAATTAGCCCAACGGGTGTTAATTTCGCCGCGAGATATTGAAACTCGGGTCGGGAAATTGGCGGTGAAGGTAACGCCCGGTTCTCCGGTTGTGATTGAATTGGCGGATGCGAAAACTAAAGAAGTAGAAGAAGTGTTGGAAGTTGATGCTTGTTTGGTGGCAACGGGTCGCATTCCTTTTAGCAAAAATTTGGGGTTAGAATCGGTTGGGGTGGAAACAGACCGACGCGGTTTTATTCCGGTTAATGATGATTTGGCGGTAACTTCTGACGGCGAACCGATTGCTAATTTGTGGGCAATTGGGGATGTAACCGGTAAAATGATGTTGGCGCATACGGCATCCGCCCAAGGGATTGCTGTTGTAGAAACCATTTGCGGTCGCCATCGCCAGGTTGATTATCGCAGTATTCCGGCTGCGGCGTTTACCCATCCAGAAATTAGTTATGTGGGTTTAACTGAACCTGCGGCGAAGGAATTGGGCGAAAAAGAAGGCTTTGAAATTGCGACAGTCAAGAGCTATTTTAAGGGAAATTCTAAGGCTATTGCTGAGGGAGAAACTGAAGGAATGGCTAAAGTAATTTACCGCAAAGATACGGGTGAAATTTTGGGGGTTCATATTTTTGGGTTCCACGCTGCGGATTTAATTCAAGAGGCGGCGAATGCAATTATGAAACGCGAGTCGGTGCAAACGTTGGCGTTTTCTGTTCATACCCATCCGACGCTTTCTGAGGTGTTGGATGAAGCTTACAAACGGGCTTTGAGTGCAACGCATTGAAGAAGGAGTCAGGAGACACCGAGTCAGGAGTCAGAATCAGACGGAGGGGATTTATACCCCATAAGACTGTTAACGGAAATTATGAATGATGAATGATGAATGATGAATGATGAATTGTAAGTTAATTTGGGCAAGTCAAAATATGTTTAACATTTGACATCCTTCAGTTCTTCTTTTTCATCATTTGTTAATTCTACATTCATAATGCCAGTTAATTTAATTTAACTCAAAGTTGCGATTATGCTGTAAAATATCGGGTGGGTTGAGAATAAATCAATCTTCTCAATCTACCTAGATTAACAATGGTAAATCACTGATTCCGAACAATGCAAATTCGTCGTCGTCCTCCTAACCCCGCTGTTGATGTTGCTAGTTTACGCTATAAAGTTGCAGTACCGGATGATAAACCTCAAAATATCCTAGAAGAAATTGTCTGGGAAAAAGAACGAGAAATTGATAGAAGACGGGAACGTTTACCGTTGTTGGAGTTGCGGAGTCAGCTAGAAGGTTTACCCCAAACCAAAGATTTTTTAGGGGCGTTGAAAAATAGTCCGACTCAACCGGCTATTATTGCAGAGGTGAAAAAGGCGTCTCCGAGTAAAGGGGTAATTCGGGAAGATTTTGATCCGGTAAAAATTGCCCAAGCTTATCAAGAAAATGGCGCCCGTTGTATCTCGGTGTTGACGGATGAAAAGTTCTTTCAAGGAAGCTTTGAAAACTTGGGGAAAATTCGGGCGGCTGTTGATTTACCGCTGTTGTGTAAGGAGTTTGTGATCTATCCTTATCAAATTTATCTGGCTCGAATTTATGGGGCGGATGCGGTTTTATTGATTGCGGCGATTTTATCCGATCAAGATTTACAATATTTCTTGAAAATTGTCAAGTCATTGGGAATGATTCCGTTAATTGAAGTTCATACCTTTGATGAACTCGAACGGGTTTTGAGTTTGCAGGGCGTGAGTTTAATCGGGATAAATAATCGCAATTTGGAGGATTTTTCGGTCGATCTCGATACAACTCGCCAACTGTTAGAAGCCAAAGCCGAAGAAATTAAATCCCGAGAGATCTTGATTGTCAGCGAGTCGGGTTTGTATACTCAAGATGACCTTAACTTCGTGAAAAATGCGGGAGCGAATGCGGTTTTGATCGGGGAGTCTTTGGTCAAACAACCCCTACCGGGAGAGGCGTTACAACAACTGATCGCTCAGGGCTAGTCAAAAGTTAATGCTATCCGGTAGTATAATAAGCTGATCAGATGTTAGCTTTGAGGTTCCACATTCTTAGCTTCTAATCTGACCACATGGAACCGATTCCTTTACCCTCTTACATTCATTACGAGCTTCTGCTGCAACTGCTAGAACGCAAAACCCGAGTCGCCCTTTACCACAATTCTCGACAGTATGAACAGGTCAATCAGTTAATCATAACCCTTCGCAAAGCGCTCGCCCTACAAAAGCAGTTAGAGGAAAGCTGTCTGCACGCGAATTTGCCCGTTGAGTCCTGTTGGTCTTTAAATGAGATTAACCCAGAGGCAAATAGGAGCTAATTCCCCGATAATCAACTCATAGACATAGACACAGAGATTAACGCTATGGATGACAAATTAATGCTGATGATTCCGGGGCCGACCCCCGTTCCCGAACAGGCGCTTCTCGCTATGGCTAAACACCCTATCGGACACCGCAGCGGGGACTTTAGCAAGATCATGGCGGAAGTGACGGAAAACCTCAAGTGGTTGCACCAAACCCAAAATGATCTGTTGATCTTGACCGCTAGCGGTACCGGGGCGATGGAAGCGGGAATTATTAACTTCTTAAGTCGCGGCGATCGCGTTTTATGCGGAAGTAATGGTAAATTTGGGGAACGGTGGGCCGAAGTTGCCCAAGCTTATGGTTTGGAAGTGGATGTCATTTCCGCCGAATGGGGTAAACCCTTAGATACTGAAAAATTCCGCGAAAAGTTAGAAGCCGATACCGAAAAACAAATTCGGGCGGTAATTCTCACCCATAGCGAAACCTCAACCGGCGTACTCAATGATTTGGAAACGATTAACCGTTATGTTAAGGCTCACGGGGAAGCGTTGATTATTGTTGACGCCGTGACCAGTTTGGGGGCGGTGAATATTCCCATCGACGAATGGGGTTTGGATGTGGTTGCCAGCGGTTCTCAAAAAGGTTACATGATACCGCCCGGGTTGGGATTTGTTTCTGTGAGTGCGAAAGCCTGGGAAGCCTATAAAACCTCCGATCTGCCCCGCTATTATTTGGATTTGGGACCTTACCGGAAGTCGGCGGCTAAAGATACAACCCCGTTCACGCCTCCGGTGAATTTGTTCTTTGCGTTGCAGGCGACGTTGAGAATGATGAAAGCCGAAGGTTTGGAACAGATTTTTGCCCGTCACCAGCGTTTGACGAAAATCAGTCGGGCGGCGATGAAAGGCTTAAATTTGCCCCTGTTGGCGCCGGATGATGCAACCAGTACGGCGGTAACGGCGGTTATGCCTCCCGAAGCCGTCGATGCTGAAAAGGTGCGTTCGGTGGTCAAGAAGCAGTTTGATATTGCCCTCGCTGGCGGACAAGATCATCTCAAAGGGAAAATCTTCCGCATTGGTCACTTGGGATTTGTTAGCGATCGCGATATTTTAACGGCGGTTTCTGCGATCGAAGTGGCACTGCGAGAGTTAGGGTTTGAAGGTTTTACACCGGGTGCAGGCATGGCTGCGGCGACTCGGGTTTTAGCGGAATCCTAACCATTTATCCTCTGCTATTGGGCCTATAAATGGGCAGTCAGTGGTCAAGTTTTGAGGGGAATTGTTGAGTGTTTCTGCTCTACCTTTATCGGTTTGGTTCTAACAACAAACCCCAGCAGACCACTGACTTCATTAATAGGCGGTTTCTAACCAATCAAAGATTTTATCGAGTTGTTCTAAAGTCACCAGTCCATACTGCAAAAGAGTCATGGACAGCGGATTCGGATCGCGATATCTTTGTTTATCGTTAGACGTGGCTTGAGCTTTCTCCGCAAAAGCGATAGAAGCTGGAGAAACACATAACTCTTCTTGTAAAAATCGGACAAACCGAGAGTAGGTGTTTGGTGTCATTGTTGTTTTCACCTCCCCTTTTATTAACACCATTGTGTATCTAGATAGTTTTTTTTCAAAACAATACTGAGCCAGTTTGTTTTCTGTCTACCCACTAGGTCAGAATTAAAAAGTCTGACTGGTTTGAGTTGTACGCTTTCACTGCTTTTTGATCTACATTCTAATTCGATCAAATTCCGAACTCTTTTCTACTTATGCACTCCTCACGGTTACCGATGATCAGCAACTCAAGAGTCACCCATTTAAGTTAGTGATTGAGCCATGTGTAGTTATAGGCTGAATAGATAAAATTTCGCTATCAACTACTACAGCAGCTTCTCAAAAAGTTTGAATCCCTCTGTTGACAGAACCTCAATACTAGCTCCGTTCAGTTATGGGTCTTGAGTCAACTTTGACCGGACTTCAATCACCATAGTGAAGCGAACATCGCTTGAGAAAGCGAATGCTGAACTTCCTGGGATGCCTGTTGCGCTCAGGCTTTCACTCGTCTGTCACACCTTAATCAATCGGAGCGAATCGCTCACTTCAAGCCAGGTAAATTTTAGACGTTAGAAATGATAGCGTAGCAAATTTCCTGACTCCTGGGTAGACTTTATTATTAAATTTTTATCAAATTGGGTGAAACTTTGTAAAGATTCTGTAAAAAAAATATTCCCTCTGATTTCTGGCCGATATTAAGGGCGATGGGAGTTGAGAAACTCGATCTCAATGCGATCGCCGGGTTTAAGGCCCAACTCTTGGGCGCGTCCTCCCCGCAGTTCAATCACTTGGTCTACCGGAACCTCCGGGCCGTAGGTCGGACAGGGTTCTGAAGTGCAGGGCGGCGCACTCACCTGAATCCCTTGGACAACCCCATCGCGGATAAAGATCATATCTAAAGAAATTTTACAATTTTTCATCCAAAAGCCGACGACCCGAGGGGGAGAAAAAGAAAACAGCATTCCTCGGTTATCGGGTAAAGAAGTCCGATACATTAACCCGAGTTGTTGTTGAGTCGGAGTGCGGGCGACTTCGAGTTCAATCACCTCGCCTCCTATCGTTGTTTGGGCGGTTACAGGTAACATTTGACCTAAATTTTTTTCGGATGGGGATGAAAACTGAGCGATCGAATCACCTGAGAAAAAAAACTCCAGGGTGGAAGCGGTTTGTGCGGGAAAGATGACGCCGCTTAATACCGCTCCCAGTCCGATAGGAAGTAAATAAAAAAGCAATTTGCTCATAAAATTTTTTGGAGAAACCGGAGAACAGGGAGAAAAAATCCGGCAAATACAGAGTCATTCATTTAGTTGTAAAGCCGGTTGAATTTGTTCCCGATTTCATCAAGACTCTCGTAAAACATAACCCACACCTCGCACGGTTTGAATCAGGCGTTTTTCCCCTTCCTCTTCGATTTTCAGACGGAGATAGCGAATATAAACTTCAATCACATTTGATTCACCCAGAAAATCATAACCCCAAACATTTTCGAGGATTTGTTCGCGGGTTAAAACTTCTCGCGGATGTTCCATTAAATATCGCAGCAGGTCAAATTCTTTCATGGTTAATTCAATGGTTCGACCGTTGCGAAAAGCACATCGACTCCCCAAGTCTAATACTAATTCACCAAAGCGCAGTTGATCGCTATTGCGATCGGTCGGTTGCAGGTAGAGACGCACCAACTGTAAAAAGGATTCTGTGCGATAGGGTTTCAGGAAGTAATCATCGGCGCCAGATTCTAAACAAGCCACCCGATCTTCTACGCTATCTCGCGCCATAAACACCAGCATCGGAGTGCGGTTTCCCTCATTTCTCAGATGACGACAGAGGGTTAATCCGGACTCCGATCCTAACATCCGATCGACGACAATCAAAGCGGGTTGAATTTCTGAGGCTCGATGTAGCCCCAAAGTGACATTACAAGCCACAACCGGATAGTAGCCCGATTCTTCTAAATCTAAGCTGACGTGTTGGGCTAAGAGTTCGTCGGATTCGATCACTAAAATTGAAGGATGATGCTCACCAGCAATTAAACTCATTGACAAATCCCCACCGTAATATTACCCGTTTTACCACGTTATCGGGGTTAATTAAACAATCGGAGTTTGGCCTCTGTCCTCAAGGCAATTCCACAGAAGTTGGTTTGGCAATATGGGGCAGTCCCCAACCCAACTTTTCTCGCAAAATCTGAAAAAATTCGGGCAACTTCAGCCGAATAAAATGGGCAGAATGGACCGAGCGGGTGACTCGAACCCGATAATCCGGTAAAACATAACAGCCGCCATTGCCATCAACGACCATCACCAAGCGGTTAGGACTGGCCGCATAAATGGTAACAGGTTCTTTATCGGCATAAATTAAGGCTCTGGAGGCCAGAGAATGGGGACAAATGGGCAGCAGTTGCAAGACTCCCACATCCGGGGTAACAACGGCACCCCCCGCAGACAGAGAATAGGCGGTCGAACCGGTTGGGGTAGAAATGATCACCCCATCGGCGGCAATATCAACCGGAGCGTGTCGGCCAATTTCCACCTCGAAATGGCACATACAGGTCATGGGTTCGCGATGTAAGACCATCTCGTTGAGGCACAGTGCTTCCCAGAGTAACTTATCTTCTTGATAAATCTCCACAGAAAGCATGGCCCGTTCTTCGAGGGTGTAATCTCCCGCCATGACTTGTTCGAGAACGGTTGGCAACTGGTTGATATAAGTTTCGGTCAAAAATCCCATATGACCTGTATTGATGGTCAGCATAGGAATGCCTTTGGGGGCAACTTGGCGAGAGGCGGATAATACAGTGCCATCTCCACCGAGAACAATGGCAAACCTCATCTCCTCATCGAATCCGGTCGGTGCAAGTTGATCGACGGGTGTATGACACAGGGGCTTATCCGGGTTAGAATAGCCGAGCAAACCTCCCACCCCGGTTGCCATCTGGACTTGCCAGCCATTAGAAGTCAGCTTGTCTTTCAACTCGCCAGCGATTCGACAAGCTGCTGATTTAGCATCGTTATAAATAATCCCAGCTTTGGGCACGCGAATTAACTTAACTTAGGTTTAAAAAAATGTATTCAACAAAAAGCTTGAAATTAGCTTTTTAATTTTCACTCCCCCTGAGTTAATTCAGGGTTAAAGTTGATCGGCACTCACTTTTATACCCCGGATTGAAAATCACGGGGCTATCTTCGGTTTGAGTTCCCCTATAAGATAGAATGCATTCTACCATAACTTGAGTCCGCCTCAACGAACATTCAACCCCAGGCAAAGGAGAATAGCAAACGGTTGAGAGGACAACAGCCGATGCGGTCGGGATTAAGTTTTCTTAAAGGGGGTTCTTTTTTGTTTCCGTTTTTTCTGTTTTTCCCGTTCGTATTCGACTTCTTTAATTTTCTTCATAATCCGGCTGTAGTAATCTTGCAGATAGTCTTCGAGAGTGGTCATCTCTGCCGGATCAAAACCGAATACGCGGTAGGTTTCTTCCATAGAGGCTTTCAGGGGTTCACCGGTGGCGGATATTTCGGCAAAAGCCAAGCGATCGGAGATATTTAAAGTCCACTGAAACCAACGAGTCACATTGCGTACAAATCTTAACACGCTAGTGGGCGTGCGAGTTACTTTCGCATCTTTGCCGGAGAGTCGCTCACACAAACGAATAATTTCATCGGCTGACCAAGCCCGAGAACCGACTACGGGGAAGGTTTTGTTTTCGGTTTCCGGGACGGAGAGGGCGCCAATGGCAAATTTCGCGATATCTTGGGTATCCATATAGGCAATGGGAGAACTCACCCCCGGAACCCAAGCGGATTGACCTTCTAAAATTGGGATGGCATACTGGCCGATTAATCCTTGTAAAAACCCACAAGGTCTTAAAATGGTGTATTTTAAACCGGACTCTGCTAAAAAGAGTTCGGTGCAGTATTTGATATCGAGGAGCGGGACTTGTCTGTATTTTTCCGCATCCAGGAAGGAAACAAAGATATAGCGTTCGATACCTGCGGCTCGGGTTGCTTGAATCAGAGAAACTTTACCTTTCCAATCGACATCTTTAATGCTTAAAGAATCAGTGGGTCGAGCCGTCGCCGCATCGATCACTGCACTCACCCCTTCGAGAGCGGTTTTGAGGGTTTCCGGTTGGCAGAGATCTCCCGGTACCAGTTCGGCTCCCCATTCTTTGAGAAAGGCCGAACGGCTGTAACTGCGTACCAAGCAACGCACTTGATAGCCTTCATCCAAGGCACGACGAGCTATCTGTCTACCTAGAGTGCCAGTAGCACCCACGATTAATATAGTCATAAATAGATCGATATTAAACTTAACTTAAGATCCTATCAGAAGATCTCTCATTTTTTTACAAAACTTCATAAATTTCTGAGAATTGACCGGGACTAACGGTTTGAGCGAGGACGGTTTCGACGTCTTTGTTCCATGATGTCAGCAAACTGACGGCGTTGTTCGGGAGTCAGCACTTCTCGAACTTCGAGAATAATCTCAAACTGTAACTTGCTCATCTCCTGCTTGAGGCGCATCAATTCATCATACTGTTGACGAATTTGACTGTCGCTGGCGTTACTCGATAACAGTTCTTGCAATTGTTGTTGAGCTTGACGGACAAGTTGTTTGCGTTCGGAAATCCGATCTTGATACTGAGCGCGAATCTCTTGCATTTTTTGTTTCTGCTCAGGTGTGGCATTTAATTGTTCCAACAATTGCTCGGTATCGTCTGGTTCTCCGGCATAAACTTTCCCTTGAGCCAGGATTTGAGCAGAGTTCACCTGCAAACTCGCTGCATTGGCGATCGCTCCCAAGCCTGATAATATCAACAGCGTTAACCCAAAAACCCAAGCTCTCAACATAACGTTAATAATGTAACCTATTTTTTCAAAATTTTAATCTGGGGAGCCGTCTGATATCGTTAACCAATTGGTTTCTTGAGTTTCTTCCATCGCTCCATACCAATTACTTTCAATAAAACCTTCCAACTGAGCTTGTTCGCTCGGAGTGAGTGAGGAAGAATCGATCACACGAAAACCCATCCAGAATAAAGTCAAACCTGCTGCAACCAAGGCGGAAATCCATCTCAAAGCCTTAGTCCTCACCGGGGGATGTGTGGTGATTGACTCTGGTAATGAATTCTCGTCCGTATCGAGAGCAGCAATAATTCTTTGTTCTAAATCGGGTGTCCCCTCCGGAGCGGTGGGACGATGTTGCTTGAGAAAATTAATCAACGCTCGATCATTAGTTGGCAACTCACTCATAGGTTGACTCCTTCACGTTGCAAAAATTTCCGCAGAGCGGCTCTAGCATGAAATAAACGAGACTTCACCGTTCCTAAAGGAATATCTAAGATTTCGGAGATTTCTTTTTGAGGAATTTCCTCTAGATCGTGTAAAACAATCACGGTGCGATGTTGAAAGGTTAGATGCTCTAATCCCCGTTGTACCAAATCTTGATAATGCAGGTGCATCAAATCAGGAGAATTAGCCCCAGATGAAACAATCTCACCATCACCTGTCGGATCGATGGTTTTGAGTTTGGACTGAAAGGAATGATGTCTGGCCAGGGTTCGGCGGCGATCGGTGGCCACATTCCAGGTGATCCGATACAGCCAAGTCGAAAAGGTTGCCGGTTGCTTGAGTAATGGTAAACCTTTCCACACTCGCAAGAACACCTCCTGCACCAAATCATCAAGGGACTCAGAGCCGCAGAGTTGATAGAGGGTTGACCTCACTTTCCGGTGGTAACGTTGGTAGAGGTAGCGAAAGCATTGGCGATCGCCCTTCTGACACTGTTGTACCAAAAAGGCATCTGAGCAGTCATCAGTTAACATATCGGTGGTATCCTTAACGAACACCTGCGGATTCTCCTTTTTTGCAGTACCCTTTCTGGTCTACCCATTAGAGACTCACAGATGTTCTTAAAGGTTCAATCTTGATGTCCGGCTTTTTCTGAGAAACTGCTCCTTTGTTTTGTTCAGCCCAGTTTTTTGGAGAGCAAACACTTACACAGTTGAGAGGCACCGTGATCGAGAGCTTGTTCGGCGGCTTCCGGGAGCTGTTTGGGAGAAGTACCGGATTTGGGAATGGTGCTGGCGATCCCAAAACTCATCGACAAGTATTGTCGCTCAGATCTAGATTCGGGTGTTAATTTAATTTTCTCAACTTTGGTTTGAATCGTTTCAACCAGTTGGATGGCTTGGGCGGAGTTGGCTTTGGGTAACAACACAGCGAACTCCGTTTCATCATAGCGAGTGACCAGATGATGAGGATTTTTGACCGCAGCGTTAATGGCTTGAGCCACTTGTTTTAGGAATTGTCCGGCTGCGTATTCTCCATAGGTTTCTCTATAGAAAGGATAGTAGTTTAGATCGCACAGGACCATTGATAGCGGTAAGGATTCTTGACAGAGATGCTCCCATTTTTTGTACAGATATTCATTGAAACTTTCGCGATTAAGCAGTTGAGTTAAGCTATCAATTCCTGATAAGTATTTGAGTTTCTTTTTGGCTTCTTCGAGTTGCTGATAGAGTGAGGCTTGATTGATAGCGACTGAGAGTTGATTGGCAAAACTGTAAATTAATTTTAAATCCGATTCTTGCCAACTGTGTCCCGGATTTTGCATGACTAAACTCAGACTTCCCCAAATCTCGGCGTGAGAGTACAAGGGTACGGGTAGCCAAGCTCCCGGACAATTTGCCATAAATTCATCAATTTTATTTTCGTCTGTTTTAAGTTTTTGATGTGAATTTGTGTTGGTGTTTAGATCGGCGATATTTTTTAGGGGATTTGAGGATTTCTCTTGAGCCAATTTAATGAGACTTCGAGAATCAAACCGTAATAATCGCGGATGAACTAATCTTTTAATGGGTTCTAAACTTTCCGGAGAATTTACGGCATCGGCATCGGGAGAACGGTATTCGGCCCGACTCAGCCAGCATTGTTCATCGGAGAGATATTCAACAATTTGCACCGATAAAACGGGAAAGAGTTTACCAATTTCTTCGACGGCTGCTGAAAAAACGATCTCCAAGTTGAGCGAGGATCTGATCACTTGAGTCAGACGGTTGAGTGCCTGTTCTCGTCGATTTTGTTGTTTAATTTCTAAAGCCATTAGTTTGCTATCTGTAATGTCAATTGCCCGACAAAGATAGCCTTTAAACTGATTTTCTTGATCTCGGAGAACATTAATGGACAACTTCACCCAAATTAATTGGGCTTGTTTGTGATGCAATTTAATTTCGTAAGTTTCTTCTTTTTTGGGTAGATTTTTATAGGAACAAAGCTGAGAAAATGCCGGATGATCTCGATCTAAGAACAAATGAAACGATTTCCCGCTCATTTCTTCTATTGTATACCCGAGCATTTCTGCCATCTTGGGATTTAAAAATTCGATCTTTTTATCCCGATCTAAAATTACGATTCCTTCGAGTCGGGTTCCGAGGAATTGATGAGATAACTGTTGAATATCGTTGAAACTCACGAGGGGATCAACAGAACTCAACTCCACCTCCGAATAAGGTGTGATTCCAGAAAAACCATAATTTTCTAAGAGCGGCATTTCTTGATGGCAGTGAATACAGAATCCGATCTTTTTGTTGCCGCTAATATGAACCAATAGGGGTTCAGAACAACAGGGACATAAAAACTTATGCACGGTTTCAACTCACCTCCTCTTTTTTTTGTGATTAAACAGAGGTTCTAGGATCTAGGATAAGTCAATGACCTGAACTTATTTATAGTTCTTTACAATTCTTATGCAAATTCGTAGTTAAATTGACTGTATTTCTGAAAAGATGGGGCTGCTGTTAGGGATAGCTTGAACTTTTCAAACATTTTATAAATTTTTTATACAGTTACGAACCTTCCGTCATTAATATGCATCCCTCTAAAGAGAGATCTTGTTTAAATTAACAAAAATCACTTTAACTTTATGAAAAAATCAGAAAAAAGGAGGAATGAATCGGCAAAAGTTTCATTCTCTCCTTTGCAAACTTCAAAATTCTAACGCATCGTTACGAATTCTTCGCCACTGGTGGGGTGAATTCCCATTGTGTTATCAAAATCTTGTTTGGTCGCGCCCATATTCACGGCGATCGCAACTCCTTGAATGAGTTCGGCTGCATCTTTCCCGACCATATGCACTCCTAAAACGCGATCGGTGTTGGTTTCGACGACTAACTTCATAAACACTTTTTCATCGGCTCCTGTTAAACTATGAAACAGGGGACGAAAACGAGTTGTATAACATTTTATTGCCTCTCCAAATTTTTCTTTGGCTTGTTCTTCTGACATTCCCACTGTTGCGGCTTCCGGCTGAGAAAAAACGGCTGTGGCGATATTTTCGTAGGTAATAAATCGAGGATTATGACCATATTGCGTATCGGCAAAAGCCCGACCTTCTGCAATGGCAACCGGGGTTAAATTGACCCGATCTGTGCAGTCTCCAACGGCATAAATATGAGGTTGAGAAGTTTGACTATCTTGGGTAACGGTGATCGCCCCGGCTTTAACTTCGACTCCGGCATTTTCTAACATTAATCCGGCTAAATTGGGTTTTCGACCGGTTGCACAGAGGAGTTGATCGACAATTAAGGGTTTTTCTGCCTGTTCTCCTGTGAGGGTAATTTTCAACCCTTCATCGGTTTTTTCTATTTTTTCAATTGTTGTTTGGGTGAGAAAATTTACACCATGTTTACTCATTCCATCTTGAATATTGATGCGGATATCTTGATCGAATCCATTCAAAATGTAATCCCGGCGAATAATTTGCGTCACTTCACTTCCTAAACCATTCATAATTCCGGCAAATTCTACGCCAATATATCCTCCACCCAAAACGGCAAACCGCTTGGGTTGTTCGCTTAACAGGAACATATCATCTGAGGAAATACTGTGTTCAATTCCCGGAATATCAAGTTTAACCGGATGCCCTCCTGTGGCGATTAAAATTTTATCCGCAGTCACTTTGCGATCGCCAACTTCTAGGGTATGCGGATCGATAAATTTGGCATAGCCGCGAATGAGTTCAACCTCTGCTTTTTCCAAAAAACTAATATGAAGTTCACTCAAACGTCGTACTTCTTTATCAACGACATCGACTAATTTTTTCCAATCAAAAGAGGGTTCTACCTCACTCCAACCGTAGCCCAGTGCATCTTTATAGGTGTGTGAAAAATGGGAAGCGTAAACCATCAATTTTTTCGGAACACAGCCCCGAATGACGCAAGTTCCGCCGACTAAATCATTTTCTGCGATCGCCACCTTCGCGCCGTAGGAAGCCGCCCGTTTGGAAGAAGCCAAGCCGCCCGAACCTGCACCAATTACAAATAGATCGTAGTCATAAGCCATAATTAAATTACCTCGTTTAGAGAATTTTATCCAGTTTTTTCGCTGTGGTCAACTCGATTTTACGTTTAACTTCTATTATAACTGAGTTTGCGTGTAAATTCAGCTAAAATAAAAGTATAAGTTCAATGGAGTGATTAACCTTGAAACTGATTTTAGTTGCACCCAACCCCGCTTTAACTGCGGCTTTTCGAGAACATTTTCATTATTTACCGGATGTCGAAATTATTAATAACTCTTTTGAAGCGGTATCGGAGTATGATTGTTTGGTGAGTCCGGCCAATTCTTTTGGACTGATGGATGGGGGAATAGATGCGGCAATTATTGACTATTTTGGGAAAGAATTAATGATGCGAGTTCAAGACAAGATTTTAACAGAATATCTCGGTGAACAACCTGTGGGAACCTGTTTAATTGTTGAAACTCAACATCCCAAACATCCTTTTTTAGCCCATACGCCAACCATGCGAGTTCCAATGTCTATCACCGGAACTGATATTCCTTATACTGCAATGTGGGCGATGTTATTGGAAATTCGCCGTCATAATTTACATCATAAACGAAAAATTGAATCGGTTCTTTGTCCGGGTTTGGGGACAGGAATTGGTAAAGTTCCCTATTCAGAAGCCGCCCGTCAAATGGCGTTAGCTTACGATCATTTTGTTTATCCACCGACTTCTATTAATACTTTTTTTGCAGCCGAAAGACAGCTTCAAATTTGGGAGGGGGGAAAACATCATAAAATTTAAGTTTCCATCTTTATTTTCGATATCATCTCTATGTTAATTTACAACTCATTACCTTCTTCATCAAATACAACGGGCCAAAGTTCTTCAATTCTTAATTCCCATTCGGGGAGAAGTTCCGGAAGAGTTAAAATATCACCATTTCCCAAATAGATAACAGGTTGATCGGGTTTATAAACTTCAACTTGGTAAGTATCTGGGTCAATTAAAATCGCAACTTTAACGCCTTGTTCGATGTAAACTTTAATTTTTTCTCGCAGTTTTTTTAAGCGATCGCTTTGAGATTTTACCTCAACAACTAAGTCGGGAACAAGGGAAGCAAAATAGCGAATACTGCGGGGAAGGCGATCGCGTAAAACAAAAGAAACATCCGGCGCTTTTAGGTCGCTATTCGGTAAAATAAATCCACCTGCGGAGTCAAAAACGCGACCCAGACGGCGAGGTTTTACCCAATTGCGGAGTTGGCTAGCAAATTCGATAGAAACCTCGCTAGAAACGATATCTGATGGCCCCATAATGATAATCTTACCTTCTTCGAGTTCGAGTTGATAATCTAAACCGGCGTCGCTGAGAATTGACTCAATTTTTTCTACATCTTTGACCGTCATTTTAGGCATGGTAGAGAACTCCATATGTGTTCCGATCATCTATTATAACTGTGAATCAGTGTTTTCAATAAATTAACTTTGTAAAGCGTGGAGAATCGCAAATAAACCCTGATTTTCTAATAACTGTTCGTGATTTCCCACTTCGACAATTTTACCTTGTTCTAAGACAACAATTCGATCCGCTTTGCGAATAGTTGAGAGACGGTGGGCGACAATAAACGTGGTTCGATTTTCCATCAACCGATCTAACGCTTCTTGAATTAACGACTCAGAAACCGTATCTAAAGAACTGGTTGCTTCATCTAAGATTAACACACGCGGATCGCGAATTAAAGCCCGTGCAATTGCAATGCGTTGGCGTTGTCCTCCCGAGAGTTTAACACCATTTTCACCGATTTGAGTTTCGAGTCCGAGAGGAAGATTTTGGATAAATTCATCAGCGTTTGATTCACGAATGGCTTGTTTTAACCGTCGTTCCCCAACCGAATCTTTCCCATATAAAATATTTTCTCGAACCGTTCCCTCAAATAAGATTGTTTCCTGAGAAACCACAGATAAAAACTGGCGATAGGTTCTCAAATCTAGCGAGTTCATATCCTGTCCGTCCAGTTTTATTTTACCCGAAGTTGGACGCAAAAACCCAATAATTAAGTTTAATAAGGTTGACTTTCCCGCGCCCGATGGCCCAACAATGGCTATAGTTTCTCCGGGTTTAACCTGTAGAGAAAAATCTGTAATTGCGGTTTGTTGTTTGCTTTCGGGATAAACATAAGAAACCGACTCAAAACTAAACTCACCTTTTAGGTGTTTAACTGGGATTTTTCCATGATTATGTTCAACATCAGGACATTCTAAAACTTCCCCAATACTGGACAATGCTTCAAACCCTTTCCCAATTTGAGGAAGCATCCCCAAAATTTGCGTCACCGAACCCGTAATTGAATCAAAATATCCCGTTAATAGTACCACATCTCCGACGCTAATTCCCCATTTTCCCGTATAGGCTAACCAGGCGGATATTAGCAAACAAATCAGGTTAAAAGATCGCAAACTTACCCAAGATGCCGAGTTGGCTAAAGCGTTAATTGAGTCCAGTCGAATACTAGCTTGTTTTAAGGTTTTTAAACGTTGTTCTGTGCGATAAATTTCCGCTTCTTCAACCCCGTGTGCGCGAGTAATAGGAATCAGTTTAAGCATTTCGATTAAATAGGCTGAAGTCGTTTCCATTTGTTGGCGAAAAACTGAATTTCGAGAACGAATTGGCCCTCTAAATTTCCGAACTAAGATAACAGCTACCGGAATCGTTCCCAAGAAAAAAATTAAAAAAGCTGGCGCACGAATTGCGGTAACAACAATTGCAATTAAAATGGTTAAAATTGCCGAGGGTAGAAACTGAAAAACATAATTTGTTAACATGGAAACCGCTTCCACATCCCGCAAAAGTTTATTTTGAATCGCGCCGGAATTTCGCTGTTGATGAAAGCCTATAGAAAGATATTGAAGTTGACGAGTAATCGCCGATCTCAGGTTATATTCCATTGTATGAGTTGCCGTACTCAAAAAGCGAATATGTAGATAATGGGTGGGAGTATTTTGAAGAATTGAAAAGGCTAAAAATGCTCCATTAAACCATAATTCTGATAAACTATGATTGTTGGGATTGGTGATCATATCAATAATATTGGCTATAATTAACGGTCGAATCCATTCCGGACTGTGTTTAATGATGTAAAATAGCATCGATAGCCCAATATATCCTCGATCTTTTTGATAGAGATTCAGTAAGGTTCTAAAAGGGCGATCGCTTCGATAGTTGGAAAAAAACTGATGGGGTAAAGGTTGAGAAGATGAAGTAGAGTTATTCACAGGGATTAAAGTTTAAGTATTTAGGACTACTTTGTATTATTGTGACATTTTTCAAAAATTTCAACCCGCTTTGCAGTGGCAGTTTATAATCATCTAAAGATTATGGGCATCCATCCCAACAACAAGGGGAAATTATTTAGCTTTACAGTCGCGCAACCACAACCGAATAGCTTCCGCGATCGCACTTTGGCTGGTTTCACCGGGAACCGGATAAAATCCATATCTCGGATAAGAACTCGACTTAGAAAACATCTTTTCAAACTCCCAACCCGACGAACTTTTTCGCAAAAATAACCAATGATATTGTTGAAATCGAATCAGTTTATTGTTATAATATTGTCGTTGCCAAGTTTTTAGATAAACGAGGAAAGTTTGATCGGGATAATCTAAATTCACGTTAAACGGTAAAGGTTCGAGTTTATCTAATTGTCCGGCGAGTAAAATAGAAGTATCTCGTTTAGAATCCCGGCTGTTACTTTGACGCTCAATCACCCGATTGGTATAACTGGGTAAATCCGGTAACATTTCGTCGAGTAAGGTTTGTAAATCCGTCGGACAAGTTTGTTCATTAACAGAATTCGGACGAATAATCGTTCTAGCTAGAGTTAAAGCATAAACTGGAAAATAGGTAAGAAGATGAATCAAAATAGGAAAAATAATAACAATCTGAAAAAATCGACTGGGAATTTTCAGATCCTTAAAAAAATCTTGTGTTTTTATCAAAAATAGAATCCTCTGGCTAACAAAATGATAAAATCTCAAATCAATTGATGACATCAGCTTACCTGTTTATCATACTTGGTCAGTCAGTTGTCACCCGAAACCTGAAACCTGAAACCTCAAACCTGTTAACTCCAGACGGGTATAACGCAAAAAATTGCGGAAATCCCCCCATCAGCAGGTTAAAAACGGTACCCAAGAAACGTTACAGTATTAGGTGAGGTCGGTTATCCCCTCAAGGTTAACCCGAAGTTAAAATAGAAAACTCTATGAAGAACGAAAAACAACAATCTCGAATAAAATCAATTTTGAAATCCTTAGTAGCTTTCGGGATAGTTTTTACTTTAATCTTCTCACAGGCCGATTTTGCACTCGCCGCCCGCAGTGGTGGACGCATTGGCGGAGGTTCCTTTAGAACCCCGAGAACCTACGCACCAGGCCCAAGCAGAGGGCCGGGAGGCTATGGTTACGGTGGTGGTGGCTTTGGTTTCCCCTTCCTGATTCCTTTCTTTGGGTTCGGGGGATTTGGTAGCCTATTTACGGTATTCATCTTTATTGCGATCGCCAATTTCCTGGTCAGAAGCTTCCAGTCCGCCACAGCAGGAGACGAACAAACAGGCGGTTACGGACGCATGGGCGTGTCTGTCGGGCGCGTACAAGTCGGTTTACTCGCCGAAGGTCGCAGCTTACAAGATGACTTAGATCGCATCGCTCAAATGGCGGATACCGGTTCAGCCGAAGGTCGCGCCCAAGTCTTACAAGAAGCCACGTTAGCCCTATTGCGTCATCCCGAATATTGGGCTTATGGTGCCGCCGAAACCACACGCACCGGAATGGAATCTGCTGAGGCTCAATTTAATCAGTGGGCGATCGCAGAACGCAGTAAATTCACTGAAGAAACGCTCTCTAATTATAATAACCAACTTTCCGGTCAAAGCGCACCCGCAATTCAATCTGCTGAGACAGGTAACGGTGAAATTGTTCCCCAAGAAAGCCAAGCGCCGGGAGAATATATTGTGGTGACGTTGGTTGTGGGAACGGTTGGTAAGTTAGAATTACCGAAGGTTAATAGCGCTCAAGATTTGCGTCAAGCTGTTAGTCGTTTGGGTTCTGTTGGTCCGGAACAATTGTTAGCAGTAGAAGTTTTATGGACTCCGCAAGCGAAAGGAGATACACTTTCTACCGATGATATGTTGGCAAACTATCCCAATTTAGCGCTCGTTTAATTCCCCGTTTAATTGAATCGACTAAAAAGCCCGGTTTCTTCAAGAAGCCGGGTTTTTGGGGTTTAGGTTTAACCCCTTCTACAATCTATTAACTATTAATTATTTCAACCGCCAAGGAGGGTTAATTCGATTTTCTCCCGCCGAGTAGATACAAATTCTGTTACCATCTGGGTCAAGGAGATAACTCTCTCTCCACAGCCAACTTTGGTCTGTTGGTTCACTCTCAAAATTATATCCCGCAGCTTGTAATTGTTGAACCGTTTCATCAAGGTGATCGCATTCAAAATAAATTGTTGTCGTGGGGTTTGCTGTAACTGATTCCACCTTTTCTAAAGAAAACGTCGCCTCTCCATCTGGACACAAAAACCGAGAATAATGTAAGTCTTCTGTGGCGACAATTTGAATCAATCCCAATCCTTGATAAAACTGAATGGATTTATTCATGTCTGTCACTCCAATCGTGACTTGATTTAATTTCATAAATGTTTTGATTTCAGTAGGTTTAAAATATGATACAACCAAGCGTGCTGCAAATTTTAGCTGGAAATTTTTCTTTAAATTTTGCATTTTTAACCGATCCTTTATTGAAAATCGGTAATAAATCCGTCTCGATTTTAGCCGTTTTAAACTTAACGATTTCATTAATTATTGCTATTTTACTTTCTCGGCTATTCAAGCAATTGTTAAAACAACAACTGCTGACCAAATTAAAAATAGATGCGAGTAACCGAGAAGTTCTTTCAACCATTCTGGGTTATGGGTTTGGGGTTTTAGCCTGTATTTTAGTTTTACAAGCCAACGGTATTGATATTGCTTCTCTCGCTATTTTAGCGGGGGGTTTGGGAATTGGGATTGGGTTTGGTTTACAAGATATTACTAAAAATTTTGTTAGCGGTTTAACGATTTTACTCGAACGAAAAATTAAAGTTGGAGATTTTATCGAACTCGATGGGATGAGTGGTTATGTTAAAGAAATTTCGATTCGTTCGACTTTAATTGAAACCTTCGATCAATTTGATGTGGTTGTTCCCAACAGTCAACTCGTTGAAAATCGTTTGGTGAATATGAGTTTAGATAGCTTCCGGGGACGGATTAAAATTCCCGTTGGTGTTGCTTATGGAAGCGATCCGGTTATTGTTACCGAAATTTTGTTAGACTGTGCTTATAGCGAACCCAATGTTTTACACGATCCTTCGCCAAAAGTTAAATTTATTGGGTTTGGAGATAATTCTTTAGACTTTGAACTTTGGGTTTATGTTAATCAAATTGATACTCGAATTTCCGTTAAAAGTTCGATTCTCTACATTATTGAACATCAATTTCGTCAACATGACATTTCTATTCCCTTTCCTCAGAGAGATTTATGGGTAAGAACTCCCGAAACTTTCCCATTATCTTCTCAACCGGAACCCCAGAAACGAAAACTTTCAATTTCTTCTCAATCTCCTTCTGAAACTCCTCCTAAACCTATTTTTTTGAAAGATATTTTAAAAAATGTCTGTTATTTTAAATATTGTAATGATTTCCATCTCAGACAATTAATTGAATTTGGATATCGCAAACAGTTTGAAGCTTCTGAAGTGGTGTTTCGCGAAGGAGAAACAGGCGAAGGATTTTATATTATTCTCTCGGGTTCTGTAGAAGCCTATCTCGAAAAAGTTGACCGACAAATTGATGTTCTCAAAACTCACAATTTTTTCGGAGAATTTTCTTTAATGTTAGGGATTCCTCAACCTGCTAGCATTCGCTGCTTAGAAGAAACCACGTTATTTATTATTCACAAAAATAACTTTAAAACCTTTATAAAAGATAAGCCTGATTTAGTTAAAATCTTAGCAGAAGAACTCGCCAAACGTCAAGAAATTATTGCCAATTGTCAAATCAAATTAAAACAGATGGGGTTAATCGAAGAATCCGAACACCATCAAAATCCTGTGGTTTGGATTCGTCAACGCATTCAAAAGCTGTTTAATCCCCGTTAACCCGAACAATTTCCGAATACAACTCCTCGGATATTTCCTCGCCCGTGACCTCTTTCCAAAGCGCTTTAAATTGATGTTCTCCCAATTCTTGCAAGATGTTTTCTAATCCTCTCGTGGGATATCCGGCTTTGTAGAAATCCCCGGCATCTTTAAAGATTTTTAATGAGGTTTGGTAATACCGCACCGCCTCCTCAAACTGTCGCTGTTTCAAGGTGACATTTCCCAGGTGGTGATAGTCGAAAGCCGCCCTGTATAAATCTCCCGCATCTGCCTTTATTTTTAAAGCTTTTTGGTAATACTTCACCGCCTCCTCAAACTGTCTTTTTTCCTCTGCAACCATTCCCAGGTTGTGATAGATAAGTGCTGCGTTATAGAAATCCTCCCCATCTTCAAGGATTTTCAAAGCTTTTTGGTAATACCGCACCGCCTCCTCAAACTGTTGCTGTTTCAAGGCGACATTTCCCAGGTGGTGATAGACAAGTGCCGCATTATAGAAATCCCCCCTATCTTCAAGAATTTTCAAAGCCCTTTGGTAATACTGAACCGCCTCCGCAAACTGTCGCTGTTTCAAGGCGACATTTCCTAGATTGTGGTAGATAAGTACCGCGTTGTAGAAATCCCCTGCATCTTCAAGGATTTTCAAAACCTTGTGGTAATAGCGCACCGCCTCCTCAAACTGTTGCTGTTCCTGGGCGACCATTCCCAGTTGGTGATACTGATTAGCGGCGTTGTACAAATCCCCCGCATCTTCAAAGATTTTCAAAGCCTTTTGGTAATACTGAACCGCCCCCTCAAATTGTCGTTGTTCAAAGGCAACCATTCCTAGTTGATGGTACTCATCTGCTGCGTTGTGGAAATCCCGCGCATCTTCAAAGATTTTCAAAGCCTTCTGGTAATACTGAACCGCCCCCTCAAATTGTCGCTGTTTCAACGCGATATTTCCCAGTTTGTGATAGACTTTTCCATAAGATAAACCGAGTTCTTGCTTGATTTCTAAACACTGTTGATAGTAGGAATCGGCCCGTTGAAACTCTCGCAATTCCAGATAGACATTTCCCAGATAAAATAGGGATGCTGCTACCCTCAGACGGTTGCCTGTCTCCTCAAACTGTTTGAGTGCGGTTTCATGGGCCGAAATCGCCTCCGAAAATTGTCGCAATCTGTAGTAAACTCGGCCCAAATCTTGATAAACTTCTGCGGTTAGGGAGGGATTATTGAGGCGTTGAGCGAGTTTCAGGGCTTCATTGAGATATTCTTCGGCTTTGGCGGCTTGGTATCGGCTCAGGTAAGCTGCTCCCAACTGCTGTAAAATTGTCGCACAGGTTGATCGGTTTTCGGGAGGGCAGGGGCGTCCGGAGGGCTGATATTCCATCAGCAACCGTTCTAGGAGGTCGATGCGTTCTTGAGATTCGGGTTTACTCGAACTCCCCACCGGATTATCGCAGTCGAGGGTTTGAATTCGGGCTTCTTCCCGGGTGGTTTCGGGAGTTGCGAAGAGAAATACCCCCGATTTCCACGCCCAAAAATCCGGGGCAAATTTTGCCAAACGGGTAATCGCACCGTCGGGAAGAACGAACAGAAGGGGATGGGGAACGCTGGTTTTGTAGGCATCCCGCACGAAGTTCAGGTCTTGCAAAATGGGGGGATACTCTCCAAATACGCCGATTGATTTCGCCAACCCCCAAATAATCAGCACCAATTTTTTCTCGGAATCGCATTTAATAGTGGGTAGAATTTTGACGATTTCATCCCGCAGAAATCTCAAGTTCTCCCGTTCGGAAAAATCCAGCACTTCAAATTGAATCTCCTGACAGTCGGGGTGGGTTTTCAGAGCTTCAATTAAAACTTCCCCATCGGGAGGAAAGTTAATCTCGATAAAGCCCAGTGTAAACCCTTCCGCAAAGTCAACAAAGGTGATCAACTCCGCCAATCTATCTCGGTTCAGCGCCAAAAACTGTTGCGCTCTCGGGTCAGGTCTTTTGTCGAAGGAGGGTTTGGAAGATTTCACTGTTAATAACCATTGGGTTGGGATAGTTCCAGCGATGATCGCCATTATATTCTAAAACCGACGTGTTGAACAGCATAAGCTGTCCGACTTCGTTTTTATCGACGTCTTTACTCCGATAAACATCAACTAAAATCGGATAATGTTCTTCGGGAATAATCCGCTCAAAGCTAAATTGTTCTTGTTTTAGACTGTAATCAATATCGTCCGTTTGAATTTTGGCGTGTTTGCGGGTGCTGGCGGTTTGACAGGCGATCCTCATCATTTGCATCAGTTGGCGAACGTGACCCCCGCTGGCTTTTGTGAGTTCCAAAAGTTGCTGTGGCGACTCAAAAATCGCTTCGACATTAACCCGGCGTTCGATAATGCTGGCAACCGCATCCAATCCGGCTTGATTATAGCCTAGCAGATTGGGGCGATCGCGTTCAAATTTATAAATGTTAATCATCGGCATTAAGTGGGGGTTCTCGAAGTTATGGGTTAAATTTTTGGGAGAACACAAAACGGAAATGGGGACGGTGTAGATGATCGTGGTATTGAGTTCTTGCAGTTGGGTACAGTAGTCAAAAAAGAGGTGATCTCCCACCGACGGCGGCACCCGATCCAAGTTATCAAAAATAATTAAAAAGCCCTTTTCGTACTGACGCTTAATTTTTTTGTAGGCGTCTGCAAGCAGCAGATTAATATCCGCTTTTAAACGGGAAATATCCTTTTGCAGGGTTTGGCGAATGGTTGTTTTTTGTTTGTCGGAACCCTTGATTTGCGCCAGCAGTTTTACCAGCAATTTCGCAATAAAAGGAGCGTCTGCGCCGAGAGAAGCCTCTCCCGTCAGGCTAACAGAAGATTCAACCGAACGCTCATTTTCTTGGGTGACATCTTTGAACCAATCTTCAAAACTTTTGAGGAGTTTGGGATCGAGTTGCAACCCCATTTTCCGCACTTCAAACTCGATTTGTTTGATAACAATCAAATACAAATCCACATAAATTGCATCATTAATATCTGTTTCTTCGTTCACCTCCAGATAGACGACCCGATAATCGGTTTCCCATTTTTTTTGAATCCGTTTGAGTTCGGTACTTTTGCCGCATCCCCGATGACCGGTAAACAAAATAGTTGTAAATTCTCCGGGTTCTTGAAAGTCTAAAAGCGTGTTGACCCCTTCAATAGCTTCCGTCTTCCGAACCGCCGACAAATCTACATAATATCGTTCAAGATCATCACCCGATAGCGGTTCAACATTACAAATCCGATAGGCGGCTTTGAGAGTGGATGCACGTTCTACATCTGGAGTCGTCATAGGTTAAATCTATAGAGAATAATAAGAGAAACAGATAAATATTTTAACCCCTAATATTATAAACCAAAACCCGTCCCAATTCAACTCATTGGGGGCGCAAAATATACGCCCCTCTGATCATTTGATTTTACTCGGTTTTGGGCGGTTCTGTTTTTTGAGAGTTCATCCGCCAACCCGGTTTCACCACCTGACGTTCACGGGCGATTACTAAACAATCATCGGGAACATCTTCCGTAACCGTTGAACCTGCGGCGACAGTAACATCTTCTCCTAAGGTTATTGGTGCAACCAAAACACTATTTGAACCCGTTTTTGTGCGATCGCCAATAATGGTTTGATGCTTGTTTACCCCATCATAATTAGCGGTAATTGTTCCCGCACCAATATTAACTTTATTGCCAACCGTTGCATCTCCCAAGTAGGATAAATGAGAAACATTAGTGCGATCGCCGAGTTGGGTTTTCTTGAGTTCCACAAAGTTACCAATGCGGCAATTTTCTCCAACTTCTGCATGACCTCGCAAATGAGAATAAGGACCGATCCGAGTCCCATCTGCAACCACACTATCGGACACAACCGAAAACAAAACAGTCACATTTTTGCCAATTTGACTATTTTCAATTAAACTACCCGGACCAATTCTACTCCCCGTTTTAATTGTCGTATTTCCCCGCAGATGAGTTTGAGGTTCAATCACAACATCCGGCTCTAATTTTACAGTATCATCAATCGTAATACTCGCCGGATCGAGTAACGTTACACCCTCCGCCATCCATTCATCTTTCACCCATTCTTGCAAGACTTGATAAGCCATTGACAGATGTTTGCGGTTATTAATTCCAAGAATTTCTCGATAATCTTCCACATCCACCGCCATCACCGGGTTGAGGAAAAAAACCGCATCGGTGAGGTAATATTCCTTTTGATCATTATTGGAGGTCAGCTGGGGAAGAACCTGTTCAAGTTGCGGCCAATTAAAACAATAAATCCCGGCATTAATGCGAGAATTTTGGCGTTGAGCATTGGTACAATCCCGTTCCTCTACAATTTGATTAACGAGGTTTTGACTATCACAAAATACTCGTCCGTAGCCTTGCGGATTGGGTAAATGTGCTGTTAAAATAGTGGCAGCATTCCCATTTTGTTTGTGAATTTTCACCAATTCTTCCAACGTGTGAGGACGCAACAACGGAACATCCCCATTTAAGACCAACAAATCACCCGAAAATCCTTTTAAATGGGGAAGCAACTGTTGAACAGCATGACCCGTTCCCAATTGTTCCGTTTGTTCGATAAACTCAAGAGGAGAATCCATTTCTGGATCTTGATGATTTTGACTTTCGAGTAAAGACTCCTTGACTAAATCGCCGCGATAACCGACAATAACTAATCGTCGAGAAGGTTGAACTCGCACACAACTATCGAGAACTCTCTGAACAAGTGTGCGATCGCCCAGTTGGTGGAGAACTTTGGGGAGATCGGATTTCATGCGGGTTCCCCGTCCGGCTGCTAAAATTGCTACTGCTACCATTAAAAAAAATTTCGGTTTCAGTTGTTCAAGTTATTGACCCAATTACTCAGGTCTTTAAACTATGATTTCATAAGATCAGCCCAGTATTCAGAATTTTCACCATTAAAAAGTGTCTTCACTGGTGACTGGTGACTGGTGACTGGTGACTGAATTGATGTCGTTTTTTCCATTGAGAGGTCGGTTCTAACGGGGAAGACTGTTGTTCTTGGTAGCGACGTTGTATAATACTCTGGGCGTTATCGTTTAAATTCGGGTCGCGATAGGGAACGGCGGCGCGTGTTTGTAAATGTTCGAGTTCTGATGTTGATAAAGGCGGTAACGCAGCAGAGGAAAACCCCGCAATGGTTCCGGGTGTGCGTCGTCCAACGGGAGAGGTTGAACCAACTTTTAATCCTGCGGCGAGTAACGCGCTTCTAACCGTAGCCGAACAGGAGTAGGTGGCTAAATTTCCATCCGGTTTCAAACATTGGGCGACAAGGCTTAAAAATTCCACCGTCCACAGTTGCGGACAAACGGTCGGCGAAAACGGATCGAGAAAAACAGCGTCGGCTTTGAACCCGGAAGATCGAACCTGTTGCAGGGTAATTCGAGCATCTCCCAGTAACAGTTTAGCTTGCAGGCGATCGCAGTCGAAAGAATGAGTTGTTGAAAATTGCGCTAATATTTCTACAATTTCTGTCGGATAACTCTCTAGAACCTGATGGGCGATCGCACTTTTCGGCACTGTCTCATCGAGTTCTAGTGCAATTAACTCGACCCGACAATCCGGGTTAACGTCCCAAATTGCTGTTAGTGCCGCAGCCGTATTATAACCCAAACCGTAGCAAATATCAAGCAAAAATAGGGGGGAATGTTGGGCGCGTTGGCGTAAATTTAACGGTTCAACAAACTTTAATTCTGCTTCTTGTTTCGCCCCAAATTGACTGTGAAAAGACTCCTTAAACACGCTTGAATAAAACGTGTAAGAACCATCTGCGGTGGGTTGGGGTGTGAATTGTTCTTGTTTCTCCATAAATAAATAGTTATCAGTTTTGTAGGGCGGGTTCCCCGTTGGTACAAGCCAAAAACCCGGTTTCTTTGAGAAACCGGGTTTTTTAGTTAGTTCCCAGTTGTAAAAAAATTAATTAACTTTAGCCCCCACCAATTGGGGGTTTGGGGGCGATGTTAACCAATTAAAGCCGGTTCTTTTTGTTCTTCCAAATCTTGGAACATCGGCGTGCTGAGATAACGTTCGCCGAAACTCGGTTGAATCATCACAATTAGTTTACCTTCATTTTCAGGACGTTGAGCAATTTTAATCGCCGCAGCCAAAGCCGCACCGGTTGAAATACCCGATAAAATCCCTTCTTCACGGGCTAAACGGCGACCATAATTCATCGCTTCGTCGTCGGTAATTTGAACAACTTCATCAATTAACTCTTTTTTTAACACTTCAGGAATAAAACCCGCCCCAATCCCTTGAATTTTGTGAGGTCCGGGATTTCCACCGGATAAAATCGGGCTGTTTGTCGGTTCAACGGCGATCGCTTTAAACTGAGGTTTATATTGCTTAATCACATCAGCAACCCCCGTAATTGTACCACCCGTTCCCACACCTGCGATTAAAAAATCAATCCGTCCGTCGGTATCTTCCCAAATTTCTTTAGCAGTGGTTTGGCGGTGAATTTCGGGGTTGGCAGGGTTGCTAAACTGTTGTAACATATAAGCGTTTGCAATGGTTTTCGTCAACTCCTGCGCCTTTTCAATGGCGCCTTTCATTCCTTGGGAACCGGGAGTCAATTCAAGCTCTGCGCCATAGGCTCGCAACATTGAGCGTCGCTCTAGACTCATGGTATCCGGCATGGTTAAAATGAGGCGGTATCCTTTAGCCGCAGCCGCCATTGCCAGAGCAATTCCGGTATTTCCAGAGGTGGGTTCGACGAGTACCGTATGACCGGGAATGATCAGACCTTCCCGTTCGGCGGCGTTAATCATATGCACGCCAATGCGGTCTTTGACAGAAGCGGCTGGATTCATCCCTTCTAATTTTACCAGGATTTGAGCTACACAGCCAACAGATTGGGGAATAGAATTGAGTTGAACCAGGGGAGTCCGACCCACCAGTTCGGTGATATTATGGGCAACACGCATGGTTATCGCTCCAGGTGCTAAAAGTTAACAGTCTGCACAATCGGAATTCAGTCTTGTGTGCAGAAAAGGGTAAATGGTGATAAACTCTATAGTTACCATTATTGCTTAACCGCTCACTGTTCACTGATAACTGTTAGGCTCGAAAGCGGTTATTATACCCCGCGACTGGGTTTTAAGTATATTCACTCAAATTCCAGCGGGATACCAGCCTTGTCCTTCTCAACAATTCACTCGATTAACTCAAATCATACAAACAGACAAAAGCGCCTTTTTGTTTGTAAATATCAACTAGGCGACCAATTTGATTGAGATCAGATAATAACGTTTTTTCTTCGGAGTCGTCAACTCTAAAGATAATCCAAACTCGTTTTTGACCTCGAAACGGTTCAAATTCTTGTTGATATCGTTCCCATTCAGCCGGTGAAATTTCGCCTTCGTCGGGGAGTTCGTAGGTTCCTAAAATATAATCGGTTGGAGAATAGCCGAATTTGGGTGCATAATATTTCAGGTGACTGATGCCTTTAAAATAAACATAAATTTGATCTCCCGGTTGTTGATTGGATTTTATATATTCTATCACAGGTCGAACTTCTTGTTTCAGTTCGGGTTTGAAAATCAGAGAAGTTGAACTTGTAATGGGATGAATGAGCAACGCAATTAAAACAAATACACCAAACCCTTTCACCCATTTTTTAGGTTTGGAGGTTTGAGAAATTAGAAAAACAACGCCTTCGGCAATTAAAATCAGAAAAAACGGCACCAGGAATAAAATCAAACGTTCTCGAAAGGGATATTTATGGAGATAACTGGCGATTAAAGTGGCAACAACGGGCGCAGTTAAACTCATAAATATAATCCGATTTCGGCGATAACAAGCCACACAACCGACAATAAACGCCAATATTGCCACGCCGTCTATGACTCCGATAAAACCCAATGGTCTGTAAAAAAATCTTCCCAACGCATCGAGTAACCAAAGGATATCAAAAATAGATTGAGGATATCTGGCTTTCCAAGATTCAAGCAAATTATCGTTGTTTAGAGTATTGCTAATGGTGAGGAAATACAGACAGCCAAAACTGAAAAGCCAGGTGAGATAAATGGGGATTCTGTTGAATAAAAGTGCTTTTCGCTGTTGCTTGGGTGCGGTAATTAGATAGGCGAGTTCCAGTCCTCCGAGAGTAAAAATAGCCGGATGAGAAATCCAAATTGCGATTCCTCCAAGGACAGAAAAAACTAAAATTTGAGATGTGCTGAGAAGTTTGTATCGAACCGGAATCAGTAACAAACTCAGCAATAAAGCAATCATAATATCGCTAGAATATTGCTTAAGTTCCGTGCCATAATAAACGATATAAGGTAAACTGGAAAAAAGATCGATGGCGATAGGTGCAGCCCATTTAGAAGCATAACGTTCGGCGAATAAAAATAACGCCACCAGGGAGACAATTCCCGCTATAAAGGGAAACAGTCGCAGTGCATATTCAGTATTGCCAAAAACTTGAATGGATAACTTTTCAATCCACAAAAAACCGGGGGGTGCAGCTTGGTTGTTATCGAGGGGACTGAGTAGCTGCAAATAGGAACGGTTAACAATATTTAAGGCTAAGTTCGCTTCATCAAACCATAAAGAACGATTATTGAGATATTGAACCAGACGCACCAAAACGCCGAAAATAACAAATCCGATAGACCAAGTTGTGGATTTGTTAAAATGAGACAGAGATTTCATTCGTCTATGCTATTATTTGTCTAACAAAGACTTACAATAACCCATCAGGGTAGCAATGCGCGATCGCATTTGAGTTTGTCTAGTTTGCTGGGTTGCATTTTGACGAGAGGTTTGTAGAAACCGAAAATCCATCTCCAACAGTCGTATCTGTTTGTGGATTTCTGTTAAATAGGATTGTAGAGGTGAGACCAGCGAGGGAGATACATCCCCATCCCCCAACTGAAGGATATTGTCAAAACGCTGTTGGGCTTCTCTGAAAGCAGCAGTCAGGGTAACTTTTTCCAGATTCGCCTCTGTTAACTGAGTTTGTAGGTGTTCGAGCGTCTGTTGGAGTTGAGCGATCGCTTGACGATGCCGTTCAGGTAACATAATGTTAAGAAATTCGTATATACTGTCAATATTAACCAAAGCTTAAAGCTTTAGAATCTTAAGATTAGGCAAATTCCGCTTACAACCCCCCGGAGACGAAAGCCGGATTCGGTAAAGTCTCGAGGGTTGACAATCCCCATCCAACGCTCGATTTGGTGAGTTAGCATCAAGCAAGAACAGTGGTGTGGTTATACCAAGTTCGCTGACTCAAATCTACTGACTCACCGAAAAAAAAGATGAAGAAAGAGTTATCAGTACCACTGAGAGAAATGAAAACTCTCCCAGTTTGTCAGATAGGGGAAACGGGGATACACAGACTCAATATCAGTCCACAAATGAGAACTGATTAGAGACAACTGACAACGGGTAACTTCATCCTATCATCACTTTTCTTGCCCCCACCGGGTGAGACAGCGATTTGATACTTGTTATGATTCGTAGGGAAAAACTGCTCTAAACTTCAATATTTGCGGATGTTGCTTTGTTCATGCTCGACCAGCAAACCAAGAAGCAACTAAGCTATTGTTGTACTTGAAATTAAACAAATTGCCAGCTCGGAGCAACTGAGTAGAACTTCTACTTCCCTATTATTTTCCCTCAAAAATGCAAGATTAACGTCGAAGCGCTGGCTGTGAATTTTTATCTGTAATTCTTAGGTTTAACTGCCATGAACACTCGCACTCTAACAACCCCAATCAACTACGACTGCACGATCCCAGACTGGTTACAGCAGTGTTTGCATCAATATCACAATCATAATTCTTGTTCGGATCAATCTTGTCCCGATAGTGAGATTGTTTGCAAAGCGTTTGAATTTGCCTATAAATTACACGAGGGACAGTATCGCAAATCCGGAGAACCTTATATCAATCATCCGATTGCGGTGGCGGGATTATTGCGCTATTTAGGCAGTGAAGGGACGGTAATTGCAGCCGGATTTCTGCATGATGTAATCGAAGATACGGAAGTTACACCCGACGAACTTGAAAGCCATTTTGGTTCGGAAGTTAGACAGCTTGTAGAAGGGGTAACTAAACTCTCAAAATTCAATTTTTCTAACAAAACCGAACGCCAAGCCGAAAATTTTCGCCGAATGTTTTTGGCAATGGCAAAAGATATCCGGGTGATTGTGGTTAAATTAGCAGACCGACTACATAATATGAGAACCCTAGAGTTTTTACCCGATCACAAACGTCGGAGTATTGCTCTAGAAACCCGAGAAATTTTTGCCCCTTTAGCCCATCGTTTGGGGATCGGTCGCTTTAAATGGGAGTTGGAAGATTTATCCTTCAAATATTTAGAACCCGAAGCTTATCGAGAGATTCAAACTTTAGTCGCAGATAAGCGAAATATTCGCGAAGAAAAGTTAGCCGAAGTCGCGGATTCATTGAGAACGAGACTCGAACAAGCGGGGATCAAATCCTATGAAGTTTCCGGGCGACCCAAGCATCTTTACGGCATTTATCGTAAAATGCACCACCGTCAAAAGCAATTTCACGAGATTTATGATTTGGCAGCCCTGCGTGTAATTGTAGAAACCAAAGAAGAATGTTATCGAACTTTAGCCATTGTTCACGATGCTTTTCGCCCGATTCCGGGTCGGTTTAAAGATTATATTGGATTGCCCAAACCGAACCGCTATCAATCGCTACATACGGGCGTGATCGGCAGTACAGGACGTCCGGTGGAAGTGCAAATTCGCACGGTAGAAATGCACCATATTGCTGAATACGGGATCGCCGCCCATTGGAAGTATAAAGAAACGGGCGGTTCGAGTTATACCAAGATGAGTAATGCCGATGATAAGTTTACTTGGTTGCGGCAATTATTAGAATGGCAAAATGATCTCAAAGATGCCAATGAGTATTTAGAGAGTGTCAAGAATAATTTATTCGATGAAGATGTGTATGTTTTCACGCCCGAAGGCGATGTAATTGTACTTTGTCAAGGGGCGACAATGGTGGATTTTGCCTATCGAATTCATACCGAAATAGGCAATCATT
Organism: Lyngbya sp.; assembly: GCA_035285085.1. GTDB lineage: Bacteria > Cyanobacteriota > Cyanobacteriia > Cyanobacteriales > Microcoleaceae > Capilliphycus. The sequence continues at coordinate 133,376 of JAYKHV010000102.1, forward strand.
GTAAAGGGGCGAAAGTTAACGATCGCATTGTTCCTCTAGACACGGTATTGAAGAATGGAGATATTGTTGAAATTCTCACCCAAAAAAGCTGTCGTCCGAGTTTAGATTGGCTGAATTTTGTTAAAACTAGCACGGCTAAAAACCGAATTCGTCAATGGTACAAGCGATCGCATCGGGAAGAAAATATTGACCGAGGTCGCAGTTTACTAGAAAAAGAAATGGGTAAAAATGGCTTTGAATCTTTGCTAAAATCCGAAGCCATGCAAGCCGTTGTTCAACGATGTAATTACCATAGTGTTGATGATTTATTAGCCGCTATGGGATACGGCGAAGTGACTTTAAATCAAGTCGTTAATCGACTCCGAGATGCGGTGAAAGGTCACAGTCAAATTGAGGAAGCGTCTCTCAAAGAATCCCAGACCAATCTTCAACTGGCGAATATGATTCCTCCCACCTGTCCGGTGTCTTCTTCGAGTAAATCACCGATTGCGGGAGTTGAGGGGTTATTATATGGAATTGCAGGATGTTGTAACCCGATTCCCGGTGAACCGATTATTGGGGTGGTGACTCGAACCCGAGGAATTTCTATTCACCGACAGGGTTGTGAAAATGTTAATAAAGTTTCTGGCGATCGCTTAATTCCGGTTAGCTGGAATCCGGTTACAGCCAATGGAAGTCGTCCTCAAACTTATCGGGTGAAAATTCAAATCGAAGTGTTTGATCGCGTCGGTGTTTTGAATGATATTTTATCCCGATTAAAAGATAATAACGTGAATGTTTGTAGCGCCCAAGTGAAAACGTTCCGAGATGCACCGGCACTGATCGAATTGGGGATAGAAATATGCGATCGCGATCAACTCGAACACACCTGTGTTCAGATTAAAAATATCAGCGATGTGTTGAACCTGCGACGTGTAAATAAGGTCTTGAAAAAGGCTTAATTGATTCTATTTCAGAAACCCGGTTTCTTTGAGAAACCGGGTTTCTAGTTTCATAAAAGTTACCGCGTTTCTACCGGATTGGCTTGAGTCTGGTATAGTCAATTTTAATGCAGCGATCCATAATCAAATTTAAGTCGGCATTTTCAGCAATTTCAGCCGCTTTTGCATCGATAACGCCCAACTGACCCCAAACAGTTTTCGCCTCAACTGCGATCGCTTCCGAGACAATTTCTGATAAAAATTCCGGGCGACGAAACACATTAACGATATCAATTCTTTCCGGTACTTCTGTTAAACTCCGATAACAAGGTTGACCGTCAATTTCCGTTACCGTTGGGTTAACCGGATAAACTCGATAACCCACATTGCGTAAAAACTGGCCGATTTGATAACTGGTTCGCGAGGGTTTATCCGAATGACCCACAATCGCAATAACCCGAGAATTTCTGAGAATCTCAGCGATAATTTTATCCTCTAGATTTAAGCTTACCATGAGACGGCGTGAGTGGGAAAACCAATCTCTAGTTTATCTTGATCTATTGGCACTTTTTGGAAAACTAGATTATCTTAGGCTTTGGTAATATTTACAATTCTTAACCGCAGTGTCAGATTTCGCTTATCCCAGTCCCTCTGTTTCTCGTTCTCCCTACGATGGTTGGTCTTTAGATGAACGCGATCCCGATTATATTAACGCTTTAATGCCCGTTTGGGAATGGTTTTATCGCTACTATTTTCGCGTGGAAACAGACGGTTGGCACCATGTCCCCTCAGAGGATAAATTTCTGATCGTCGGTTCCCACAATGGCGGTTTAGCCTCACCAGATATGCACATGAGTTTATATGACTGGTTTCGGCGTTTTGGAACCGATCGCTTATTGTATGGGTTGATGCACCCGAATATGTGGAAAGCGGCGCCGGGAGTGGCGAGTCAGGCGATCAAATGCGGTGCCGTGATCGCTCATCCGCGAATGGCGATCGCCGCTTTTAAACGCAATGCAGCAGTCGCCGTTTATCCGGGGGGAGGCGAAGATGTTTTTCGTCCCCATTCCATGCGAAATCAAATTTATTTTGCTGGACGTAAAGGCTTTATCAAACTGGCTTTACGAGAAGAAGTTCCCATTGTTCCGCTAATTTCTTGGGGCGCCCACGATACTTTAATTGTCTTAGCAGATTTTTACAAAGAGGTCAAACAATTGCACGAGTGGGGAATGCCTTGGTTATTGGGTATTGACCCCAAAGTTTTTCCGATTTATCTGGGTCTTCCTTGGGGAATTAGCATCGGCCCGTTGCCGAATTTTCCTCTACCTGCTCAAATTTATACCCGGGTTTGTCCGCCCATTCACTTTGAACGCTATGGCCGAGAAGCTGCCCTAGATCACGATTATGTTGAGAGTTGTTATCAACAGGTTAAAATCCAAATGCAGCAAGAACTTAACGGTTTAGTGGCATCGGTTGAAGCCCGGAACCGTTGATAGTATTAAATTAGTCTTAATGCCGTCTTTGGTCTGATTTGTTTAACTTTTTTTAATCTTTTTCGAGGATTAACCTTAAATTATCTTTACGAAAAAAATTGCTTGTTTTTGGAGAAAACTGTGATAAGATGCTCTATTAAATCAGGAAAATCTACAGAATTTATACTCTGGGATCAATGAAATATGCCGAAAGAAGGATTTAAAGGAGATCTCGTTGATGAGAAGCTATAAGGATAAGTAGAACAAGATTTATCCTTCTTTTCTGTGACTCTATAATTGTAGGAATCATAGGGAGTCACCCCTGGTTACATCTCCACAGCCTGAGATCGCTAATCAATTGAACCTCACTTAAAAACCTTTACTCAATCACACAGTTGGTGTTTAAAATGACTACAAAACAAAAATCGATTCAAACCGTAACTAAACAAGCCGTTCACTGTCCAAATTGTGGTGCATTAGCCGAACGTTGGCACTACCCGGACCGCACTAAAACTGAATGTTCGGTTTGTGACTATTTGATGGTAACTTGTCCGCAAACTGGAAATGTGATCGAAGCACAAGCACCCGGTCTTTATGCGGGAAAATTACAGCCCGTCAAATCCGTTCTTGTGGGTGTAAAATAGCCTCTGGGCAATGGACTAAATTAAGGAGGGATTAACCCTCCTGTTAACTTAATTAAACGTTTAACGGTTCGAGAAACGGATAATCTGTATAACCGTTTTCGGCATTTTTTGCCCCCTGACCATAAAAAGTTCGGGGGTTTGGTTCATTTAAAACGGCGTTGAGTTCAAACCGTTTGACTAAATCAGGATTCGCTAAAAATAACCGACCAAACGACACCGCCTCCGCCAAATTTTCAGCTAAAACAGTATTCGCTGTTTCTTGAGTATAACCGCCATTTGTAACAATAGTTCCCGAATAAATGGGGCGGAAAATCGGCAAAACCGGATTCAAAACCTGACGATTCGCCAAATCCTGTTCGTTCGGTTCCATCAAATGCAAATAAGCCAAATTAAACCGATTTAATTCTTGGATAACATAACTAAACATCGCCTTCGGATCGGAATCTTTCATCCCATAAAACCTGTTACTCGGAGATAATTTTATCCCCACGCGATCGCCGCCCCAAACCTGCGTTACCGCCTCAACCACCTCCAATAAAAAACGGGCGCGATTTTCCACCGAACCGCCATATTTGTCGTTACGTTGGTTAGAACCATCTTGCAAAAATTGATCGATTAAATAACCAAACGCCCCGTGCAATTCTACCCCATCAAAACCGGCTTCTATCGCATTTTTCGCCCCTTGATAAAACTGTTCAATAATCTTTGAAATTTCATCAATTTCTAAAGCCCGAGGCGTCTCTAGCGGCACCTTCCCAACGGGCGTGTGTAGCTGTCCTTCGCCTGCGATCGCACTGGGGGCGACGGGCATTTGCCCATCTAACAACGACGAATGCGCCACCCGTCCACTATGCCACAATTGCAGAAAAATCCGCCCCCCCGCATCGTGAACCGCCTGGGTGACGACTTTCCAAGCTTCAACTTGATCGGGCGAATAAATTCCCGGACAATTCATGTAACCATTACTGAGCGGCGAAATCATCGTGCATTCGGTTACAATTAATCCAGCATCGGCCCGTTGAGCGTAGTAAGTTCCCATCAGTTGGGTTGGAACCGTTCCATCCGCCCGTAAACGGGTCATCGGTGCCATAATCATTCGGTTAGGCAGGGTATAAGCGCCCAGTTGAACCGGGGAAAAAAGATTAAGGGGAGTATTCATTTAACAATTCACAATTTTGTAGAATTAACTTTAGTATTAAGCAAATCTAAAGTTTTTGTCTTGCGAATTTTTGCGAAACATTTTATATTTTTGCTAAACTCTATTTTTGCTAAACTGCGATGGCAATTATCACCAACCCCAAATCTGTGGCCTACGAAACGCCCGCCCAGATGATTCAACTCTATCGCTGCGACAATAATAGTAGTGAAGATCCGGGACAAACAAGATTAACTCGCCACATGATCGGGTTAACCACAAAACGTCCTTACCGTCTTGCGGTTCGTCATAATAGCGATCGCACACAGGATTTATGCTTATCTCCCGGTGAGTTTTTTATCTTTCCAACGGGGGCTTCTCATTGGGCGGCGTGGAACAATTGTCATGGGATAATTGCATCGGTTGATCATCAACTTTTTAACCACTACGCCGAACGTTTTTTAGAGGGAAAATGCTTTGAGTTAAACTCGGTCTTAAAAAAACAAGATCCCTTACTTGAACAGCTTTTAATTAGTTTAGCACAAGTTAATGAAAATGCAGAGAGTTCTTCAAATTTATATAAAGAAAGTCTGTGTATGACGTTTTTGTTGCGTTTAATAGAATGTCATTCTCAGGAAAAACATCCGCTTCCTGCGGTTAAAGGCGGACTTTCAAAGCGGAGTTTAAAACAGGTCATTGATTATATTGAAGTTTACTACGGCGAAGCGATTACAATAACCAATTTAGCCCAACTGGTTGGTTTGAGTGAATATCATTTTTTACGCTGTTTTAAACAAAGTTTGGGGTTAACGCCTTATCAATATATTCTCCAGAAACGCTTAGAAATCGCTCAAAAGTTGCTGATAGAAACTCAACAGTCTATTCTAGAAATTGCGATAAACTGCGGGTTTTCTTCCCAAAGTCACATGACAAACTTATTCAAGCAACGTTTGGGAAAAACACCCTTACAAATTCGTCAGACTGTGAGTTAATTTTGATAATTCTTCACTTGAGAAGCCCGTAACTGTCCGCAAGCCGCATCCGCTTCTAAACCCCGAGAATAACGCACACTCACCGCAATATGTCGTTCTTGTAACGCTTTCATAAAAGTATTAACTTGCTGTGTAGTTGGGCGTTGATAATCGACTTCTGAAATGGGATTATAAGGAATTAAGTTGACATGGCTTTGAAAACCCCGCAAATGACTTGCAAGTTCAATCGCGTGTTCCGGTTTATCATTAAAACCCGCCAGCAGAATATATTCAAAACTGACTCGTCTTCCGGTTTGGTTGACATATTCCCGACAATCTGTTAAAAGTTTTTCGAGGGGATAATGTTCGGCGCTGGGAATCAGTTTTTCCCGTAATTTTTGGTTAGAAGCGTGTAAACTGACCGCGAGAGTAACTTGCAGTTGATGGTCAGCAAATTGACGAATTTGTTGGGGAATTCCCACCGTTGAAACCGTCATCATTCGCTGTCCGATACCGACATCTTGATTGAGAGATTGTATCGCGTTCACCACGTTTTTAGTATTGAGAAGCGGTTCTCCCATTCCCATAAACACAATATGGCTAACTCGTCGCCCAAAATCTTCTTGAACCGTTAAAACTTGATCGATAATTTCGTGCGTTTCTAAATTGCGAATAAATCCGCCTTTTCCCGTCGCACAAAAATCGCAAGCCATCGGACAACCGACTTGAGAAGAAACACAAACGGTTAGACGTTTTTCGGTGGGAATTCCGACGGTTTCAATTATATGATTATCCGCCAATTTCAACAAATATTTTACCGTTTCATCGGATGCAACCGAACGATAATGAATGGTTGAACGACCGATAGAAACATCTGCAACTTGTTCTCGCCATTGTTTCGGAAAGACGGTAATTTCGCCTAGAGATTTACTTCCCTTTTGATAAATCCATTGATAGAGTTGTTTTCCGCGATAAGCGGGTTGTCCCTGTTGTTGAACCCAGGCGGTTAATTCTTCTAAAGATAATCCCAAAAGCGGTTTAGAAGCAGACTGAACAGTTACCATAGAAAGTTAGAATAGAAATACACACTACAAAAAATTATAACACCAAATTATAACAAAATTAACCGTCGGGGCGGGTCGATACAGTGATCAGTTATCAGTTATGCAGTTACCAGTTCTTACAGTTATCAATTATCAGTTTTTTCACGAATCGCTAGTCACCTGTAACCTGTTAACTGTCAACTGTCAACTGTATAAACCCGCCCCTCTCTGAGAAGTCAGAAGTCAGAAGTCAGAAGTCAGAAGTCAGAAGTCAGAAGTCGGGAAAAAACTGTTTGCTGACAACTGTAAAAAGTGGTGACGGTTGACGGGTAATGAGTGACTGAAAAGGGGCGGGTTTACAACAATTGTTATTAAGTTTTCTGGGTTGACATTAAGAAGCCACTTTGACCTGATTTTGCTCGCTCAAAAACTCTTTAAAACGCATTAAATTAACGGTTTGACCCAAATTCAACGGGAGAACCGAAACACCTTCAAGTCGGGACTGTATCCAACCTTCGCCCCAATACCATTCGTGAAAACCATCAATTCCACCACTCAACAAAAAACGGAGACAATTCGACTCCGCCACATCAACATAATGGCGAATTGTAACCGGCCCAATAGAACTGGTAAAACTCATTCCCGTTTGAAACTGTTCGGGAAGTCCCGGCGAAAACTGCTGAGGCCACAACCATTTTTGAAGCTGATTTGGACGCAATAAACTCTCGCGAATCGTCACTTCTGACGCTTCGACTTCAATACGAAGATTGCTTTGTTGAAAAGTACCTAACATAATCTTTAAAAGTTATTGTCAGAAGTTTGGAAAAAAGAAGGAAAGAAGTTCAGGAGGAAAGAAGGAAAGAAGTTGCTGTGTTCAGAATTACCTCTTGCCTGTTGCCTGTTGCCTGTTGCCTGTTCCCTGAAAACTGTTTTCACTGGTGACTGGTGACTGGTGACTGGTGACTGTCTTAATGTTAAGCGATCGCGCCCGACCTCAGCAGTCACCCAAGAAAAAACTACAATGAGGGAGGACAGGCAGTGTAAAGAAATGTAAGCATGGCTGATCAACTGATTCGCGCTACGGCGGCCTCGGATGGAATTCGTGCGGTGGGAGTCATTACCACCCGTTTAACCGAAGAAGCCAAACAACGCCACAAACTTTCCTATGTTGCGACTGCCGCTTTGGGTCGCACGATGGCGGCAGGACTATTGTTAGCTTCGAGTATGAAGCAACCGGAATCGAGAGTCAACATTCAAATCAAAGGAGACGGCCCCCTCGGTCGCATTCTCGTTGATGCGGGGTTAGATGGTACCGTCCGGGGATATGTAGAAAATCCAGATGTCGAACTTCCACCCAACGAAAAAGGAAAACTCGACGTTGGGGGCGCTGTGGGTCGCAACGGCTTTGTTTACGTCGTCCGGGACGAAGGCTATGGCTACCCCTATTCGAGTACCGTTGAATTAATTTCCGGTGAAATCGGCGACGATCTCACTTACTATATTCTCAACTCCGATCAAACCCCTTCTGCTTTAGTCTTGGGGGTGTTTGTCGATAGTGATGGCGTACAGGCAGCCGGAGGATTATTATTACAAGTCCTGCCGAAAGCCGCAACCGATGAAGAATTAGTAAAAACCCTAGAATCTCGTGTAGAAAAATTATCGGGGTTTACTCCCTTGTTACGTCAGCGCCAAACCCTACCGGACATTTTCCAACACCTGTTGGGAGATATGGACTTAAAGATTTTACCCACCTCGCAACTGGTACGCTTTGATTGTAGTTGTTCTTTTGAACGAGTCTTAAACGCTTTAAAAATGTTCGGACAAGCCGAACTGCGGGACATGATCGAAAAAGACAACGGCGCCGAAGCCAAGTGTGAGTTCTGCGGGGAAGTCTATCAAGCCAATTGCGATCACCTCTCTCAATTGATTGAGGAGTTGCGATCGCGAACCGATTCACCTAAGATTCGGAGAAGATCGATCCTATTTTGATCAGTGCTTGGCTTTTGCTGCACATTGCGATCGGATCGAAGCAAACATCAAAACCCCATGCCAAACTAGGGTAGGGGAGTAGGGGAGTATGGGAATCATCGGGTTAAGCTGTTGTACACTAATGGCCGCTATACTCTGAGCTTGAACCTCTCTCCCCTTTTCCCTGACGGTAGATGCTCATCCGTGTTTCTACTGTTGGGTCGGGAGTCAGGCGTGTGTGTGGTGAGAGTTGTTTTGGGTTAACATACCTATGAGTGAAAAACACAACAAACAAAGCCGTTGGATAGAACGATTATCCTCGCAACCAAGAAACAATCCTCCATTGTCTCCGCAACCCTCCTCGGTGCGGAAAAGTCGCGCTGAACGACTCAAGGAGTTGCGGGCGCTGTTGGAGTCGGGGATTGAGGAACAATCGACTCAACTGACCCAGATTCAACCAGAATCCACTCCACCCCCAAAAACTGACCCCGAACCGGAGACGGTCATTCCCCCCACTTTGGCCATTCCTCCGGCCGAACCGATTCCCCAACCCCCGCCCCCCAAACCCAAACTTTCTCAGAGTCAATTGCTGATTAAGTTCGCGCCTCTGTGGTTGGTGTTGATGATTCTGACGCCCGGAGGGGTCGGATATTTGGCCAGTTCGATGCTGTTGCGATCGCCTTCTTTACCCAATTGTCCGAAAATCTTTTGGCCGATTGCTTCGGCTTCTTTGCGGTTATATTGTGCAGAAACGGCTGCAAAAAAAGAGACGGTTTCGGATTTATTGGTCGCTATAGAATTGGTTGATAGTTTATCGAAAAGTCACCCGTTGCGACCCGAAATTAACCGTCGGATTGAACAATGGTCTCTCGATATCTTGCAACTGAGTGAAAATTTATTTCAAGCGGGGGATCTGAAAAAAGCGGTAGAAAATGCTCGCCAAGTTCCCAAAGATACTCCGGCATTGGCTAAGGTTGAAGAACGGATTAAAGAATGGAATGAACTGTGGAAAGAGGCGGATGAAATTTACCGCAAAGCCGAAGATCATTTGCGCCAAGAACAGACGAATTTAGCGTTTAGAGAAGCAACCCGTTTACTCAATATCGGGAATCAATATTGGGAAACGACAAAATATCAAGAACTCACCGATTTTGTTCAAATCGTTCGCGAAGAAAGCAAAACTTTAGCAGCAGCACGCCGAAAAGTCGAAGAAGGCGGCTTTGATAATCTGATTGCCGGGATTAAAAAAGCTGAGGAAATCGGTTCAGAAAGCTATTTGTATGAAAAGGCGAGCAAAGATATTACAGAATACAGCAAAACGGCGCTGAAATTGGCAGAAGATAATTTAAAATCGGGAGATTGGCAGCGTTCGATTAATATGGCGCAGCAAATCCCCAAACGGGCAAAATTAGACCGGGAAATAGAAGATTTTATCGTCTTGGCTCGCGCTCATATTCCCGCATCTTTGGATACGGTAGAAGGCTTGAAAGATGCGATCGCTCAACTTAGAAAAATTAACCCGGGTCGCCCTTTTCATAATAAAGCACAACAATATATTCGGGAATGGCAACAGGCGATCGCCGATGTTGCCACTTTAGAAAAAGCTCGAAAATTAGCCCGTTCGGGAGCGGTAAAAGACTTAAAAGCGGCTGTGGCTGAACTGAGAACCATTCCTGCTTCTAATCCTCGGGGCGAAGATGCACAGGTTCAAATGGTGCGTTGGACTCAGAAAATTGAGGAAATTGAAGATCGTCCGTTCTTAGAAAATGCCGATCAATTAGCCAGTTTTGGAGATGTAAAATCTCTCAAAGAAGCGATTTCTCAAGCTCAACAAGTTCGCCAAGGACGGGCGCTTTATGATGAAGCTCAAGATCGGATTTCTGAATGGACAGAAAGAAGTCAACGTTTAGAATATCAACCGATTTTAGATCGGGCGCTTCAAATTGCTTCCGATGGAGATTTAGCCCAAGCGATTTCTGTCGCCGAACAAATTAAACCCGGAATTGTGCTTTATCCCGAAGCCAAAATGAAGGTTGATGAATGGAAAGCCGAACTTCAAGATACTAAAAATGTTCAAGATGCTGAAAATATCGCCGCCAGTGGTACTGTAGAAAGTTATGTCAAAGCGATTCAATTGGCGTCTGGTGTTTCTCCTTCAAGTTCTTGGCGAGGACGTGCCGATCGCTTAATTGGTGAATGGAGTCAGGAAATGTTAGAAATCGGCTTGGATCAGTCCGTTTATGACTTACCTGCGGCGATCGCCACGTTGAAGAAAATTCCTTACGGAACCAATGCTTACAACGCCGCTCAACCTCAAATTCAAACCTGGGAAGAATGGCTCAACCCCGCACCCGCACCCGCACCCGCACCTGCACCCGCACCCGCACCTCGCCGTTATGACAACTATGACGATTATGACAATTCTGACAGTTATAACGACTACGGGAATTATGATGATGGCTACGATAATTATGATAGTTATCAAGAAGATTACAGCCAACCTTATCAACCCGAACCGGAACCCGCACCCATTCAACCTCAGACTCCCTCTCAACCCTACAATGATTCTGTAGAGTTGAATAAACCGATCATTATTAACAAAGTGTCCGACATTCGATAAACTTAACTCTAAAAACCCGGTTTCTTAAAAGTTACCGGGTTTCTAATCTTGTTCAATTTAAAACCGCTATAACGATCATTTTGTTGATAAATCTCCTATGAATCTCCGTACCCTTCGCCAACTCCATCGCCAACTCGCACCGATTATTATTTTGCCCTTTTTAATTACTGCAATTACGGGGGTAGCGTACCGTTTGGGGAAGAGTTGGTTTGGTTTGTCTCGCGATCAAGTTCACTTTTTAATGGTGATTCACGAAGGAGAATATCTCGGAAAACAACTCGAACCTGTTTATGTTTTATTGAATGGGTTGGGGTTGCTATTTATGTTGATTACGGGAATAGTTATGTGGGGAAATAGTTTGAGTAAAACAACTTGGTTTCGGGCGTTATTTTCCCGTCCGAAAAAAGAAACCAATGAGTAAAAATTTACTCATTTTTTTCCAATGAAACCTCTGGATCGGCGGGTTCACTAAACCAACTAATCAACATTCCGGCAATCGGAATTGCGAGAAATACTCCTAAAATTCCAGCAATTTGTTCGCCAACAAATAACGCAAAAAACAAAAACACCGGGTTAATATTTAAGTTGTCTTTCATCACTTTAGGAGAGATGAGATTATCTTGTATTTGCTGGACAATTGTGCCGGCAATTAACACTTTAATTGCCATCCAACCGCCTTGAGATAATAATACTAAGAAACCAACAACAATTACACATAATGTTCCACCAATACCGGGAATGATATCAATTAAACCTAAAATAATGCTGAGAAATAAAGCATATTGAACCCCCAAAAGTTGAAAAGCAATAAACCCAGAAGTTGATAAAAATAACACTAATAAAAACTGGGCGCGAAAAAATCTAATAAAACTTTTTTGAACTGTTATTGAAAAGCGCTCGCGAATTTCTAGAGGTAATAGTTTTAAACACGCCGACCAAATTTTACTTCCATCAATCAGCATATAAACACAAATCACCACAATAAAAATTAAACTTAAAAAGTTAGAAAAAGTACCTTGAACAAAACCCAAACCCGTTAAAAGTCCCGCTTGTAAAGCTTCGATAGTTCTTTCAATATTAATCGAATCTAAAAACTTATCGACAGGATTAACATTAGAATCCTGCAAAAAATTAAGTAAACTGGTGACAAATTCCTGTCCTTGGTTAATCACTTCTATTCCTACAACGGTAATTAAAGCAATTAACAACCCAAAGGCGGTTATACAGACAATAGCAATCGAAAAACCTCGGGGAATATAGCGAGAAAGCGTTTGAACCGGATAATTTAATAAAGCCGCCAATGTCGCCGAAATCGTAAAAATTGTAATAACAGAGTAAAAATAACTAATCAGTTGGACAACCACCCAAGCACAAGCAAACAGTAATAGGAAACGCAGCAGGGTTGAACTATTAAGCTGTTTCCAAATCGAGTTTAAATCTTCTGACATTTACCCGATAAATTTAGACTAGATAATACAGTCAATTTAACCACAAATTGACAACTCATTTGAAAAAATTCCAGTTTTTTCAAGAAACAAAAATTTTGCTCAAAAAACCCGGCTTCTCCGAGAAACCAGGTTTTTAAAAAACTATTTATGAACGAGTTTGACTTTCTTCGAGTTGTTGCTGCATTTCCTCAAAAGTATTAGCAGGTTTTTTACATTTCAACCCCTGACAAACTAACCCCGTTACCCCTTGGGGAAGGCTAGTATCCGCTTTAAAAATCGTTACCGGATAATATTGAGAACTCAAGGTTTTAATGTGGTCTAAACTGCTTCTAACCAAAGTATTATTCCGATACCAATCTAACGCCACAAACAAACTCGGACAAGCTTGGGGCGACTTTTCCATTATACTACTAAACGCTTGAATTCCCGCTTCGGCTTTATCAAGATATTCTAACTGTTCAGTCAGCAAAAATAACCGCACCAAATTCGCCATCGCCACCCCATTCGCCGCCGGGGTTGCATTATCAATATAACTGCGTTCTCGCATTAATAATTCCTCACCCGCATCCGTTCCGATATTGTAATAACCGCCCAAGTCTGCACTCCAGAGAAACTCATCAAATTCCTGTTGAACTTGAACCGCTTTTTCTAACCAATATTCGGGCGTTTGAAAACTCCCCTCTAACAAACTAGCCTGATGCAAATCAATTAACGCTTTAATCAATAACGCATAATCTTCAGACTGGGCTAAAACATCAGGATTTCCATCATAATTTACCCGATGAAGTCGTCCGTCAACCCATTGATTTTCCAAAATAAATTGGGCTGCGGTTGTGGCAATTTTCAGATATTCCGACTGTTCAAAAACCGTCGCCGCCCTCGCCAAACCGGATATCATTAAACTATTCCAAGCCACAATCATTTTTGTATCCGTAACCGGAGGAATACGACCGGGCCAATCTTTTAATTTAGCTTCTTGATTATTTGTAGCGGGAGGAAACGTTTCTAAATCCTGGGGTTGAGAACCATAACGAACAGCAAACAATTTCGCCAACGCCGATTCTATTTGTTGACTCAGTTCGTTACAATTCCAGCGTTGCAAAACATTTTTTCCCTCAAAATTCCCGGACTTGGTAATCGTAAATTGGGCTTGCATTTCCCCAAATTCCGAAGGGGTTAAAATCTCCTCTAACTGTTGCCAACTCCACACATAAAACGCCCCTTCTTCCGGTTCAACTTCTTCGGGACTGGTAAAATTATCCGCATCTTGAGACGCATAAAAATATCCCGCAGGTGCGGTCATTTCTCGTTTTAACCAACTAACCGTTCCCGAAATTGCCCGTTTAAACGCGGGTTCAGCAACACCATGACTCCATAAATTCGCCAAATATTCAACAATTTGACCGTTATCATAGAGCATTTTTTCAAAGTGCGGTACCGTCCAAGTCGGGTCAACCGTATAGCGATGAAAACCGCCCGCCACATGGTCATAAATTCCCCCAGAAGCGAGGTCAGTTCCCCGTTGAGTACAAGCTTGTTCGCTATCGTAAGGCGACTCAAAATTAAAGCGAGTTTCATGTAAAGCCGTATCCGCGTAGGGAATCATCGGAAAACGCGGCCCACCAAAATCATTACGACTAATAACGCCCGTATTTGTGGTTAAACCTTGTTGTAATAACCCCTCATTCAGTTGAGAACTCGGCAAAATTGTTGATTCAACTAAAGCCTTTCTAACTTCTTCTTTGAGATTTTTTAAACGAGTTTTTTCGGTATTATAAAACCCTCGAACCCGTCGCAAAACTTCTAAAAATCCCGGTTGTCCGTAGCGAGGTTGAACCGGAAAATAAGTACCCCCAACAAACGGCACCAAGTCATCAGGAGAGAGGAAAATATTCAGCGGCCAACCGCCTTGACCCGTCATCATTTGCAGCGCTTGCATATAAATACTATCAATTTCGGGCCGTTCTTCGCGGTCAACTTTGATGGGGACAAAATTTTCATTCATGTATTGTGCGATAGCCCCATCAGAAAACGCTTCACCCTCCATCACCGTACACCAGTGACAACTCGAATAACCAATAGAAAGAAAAATCGGTTTATCCTCTCGTTTGGCTTTTTCGAGGGCTTCATCGCACCAGGGCCACCAGTCGATGGGGTTGTCCGCGTGTTTGCGAAGATAGAGACTTTTGGACTGGGCAAGACGGTTAGTCATAAGAACACCTACTCATACTGAGTCCGTTTATTAGTCTTCTAGTTTAGCGTAAATGTCCTCAAAACTGTAGGAAAATAACATTTTCTACCTATCACAGCAATTCGTGGTTTAATAATTTTCTACAACTGACTTGCTAACCGTATATGAATTTATCCAGACGACAGTTTCATAAATATTCCGCCCAATTTTTAATGAGTGCGTTGTTTCCGGGGGTGTTTTTTAATCTTTTTAACCGCAAGTTAACCGAACAAGAAATTAATGCAAATTTTAATAAAATTATGGGTTATTTAACGCCGGGAACTGACTTGTTAGTTCCCACTTTTTTAGGAAATCCTCAGAGAAGGTTTTATGGTCGAGGTGTTCCTGAAGGGTTGAATATTATTCATAAATTTCCTTTGGGAACCGGAGTGACTTATGTGGGGAGTACCCGCAAAGTTTGGAGTGGGGCGGGTTGGACGGGTCAGCCGACAATTACACGGGATAGAGGTAGAATATATTTGATCATTGGAAGCTATGACTATCATTTAAGAAAAATCGATTTTGAAACGAACCAAGAAGTTTGGAAATATAAATTTGATGATTTAATTAAAGGGTCTTCGAGTATTTATCTCGATGAAACCGCATCCGAAGATAATCAAATTGTAATTTTACAAGGCAGTCGAACGGGTAGACCAAAAAATGGAATTGCACCCAGTTTTAGAGCGATTTCTTTTAGAACCGGTCAAGAACTCTGGAAATTGGATATTCGTAAAACCGCTTCTTATAGCCGAGATAATGATAGTTCCGCTTTAGATTTGGGAAACGGTGTTATTTTCAATGCCGGAGAAAATGGGATTGGTTATTTTATCGACTCTCGCACAAAAACCGCTCAAAAAAAATCGGGATTTCTCCAACCCAAAATTTTTTCAGAAGTTCAACTTTATAGTTCCTCAGACTCCAAACGACAGGGCGGAAATCTGGTGAGTGAGTCTTCCCCTTCTCGCCTCGATAACCGCCTATTTTTGGCGTCCGGTTCCGGTCATATTTACGGAATTAGTCTCGACGAACGGAAAGTTATCTGGGATTTTTACACGGGTTCAGATTTGGATGGAACCGTTGCCATTTCTAAACAAAATAAACTCTTTTGTGCGATAGAAAAAGAATTTATTCCCGGTCAAGGCGGAGTCATTAAACTGAATCCTGAAAAACCGCCTAAAGACAGCGTTGAATGGTTTTTACCCACCGGAAACACCAATGTAGCCAGTTGGAAAGGCGGAATAATTGGTTCGGTGGCTTTGAATGATGAATACAACCCCGATAATTTTCCCGCTTTATTTGCGACAAATGCCCTTGATGGATATCTTTATATTGGGTCTCAAGATAAAGTTACCGGAAAACAAGTCAAAGGGCCGTTATTAAAACGAACTTATGATACACCCGTTGTAGTCTTTAAACAAAGAATTGGGGCTTCAATTTCTACCCCAATTTTTACCGATGGTTATAAAATAGTGACCGCCGGATACAGTGGCGTTTATCTGTTTAATTTGTATTGGGAAGAAGCCAAACCCGACGACAACAACGCCCTAGAAAATGCCAGGGGAGAATATTATCGCCTGAAAGTTGAACAAGTTGGGCGGTTTAAACCTGACGTTTCTTTTGAGTCTACTCCCATTGTCTGGGATAATAAAATTATCATCTGTGGGCGAGATGGTTGGCTGTACACCTTGGGAAGTTAAACTGATGTTAACGCAGATGAGATTAACAATATCCGCCCTTGACAGTACAGAAATCCTCCCCACCTCCTCTCCCCAGTTATCAGAAGGATTTGGTAGGATTAAAATGAGAAGAAGTCAGCCTATGGAAAACTCACTATGGAAACATCTGAAAATTCGATTACCCAAACTTATATTCAACAAGAAGCCCAGGAAATACTTCAGATTGCCTTTGCAAAAAAAGAAGAAAACGGAGAACTCACCCGCCCTCAATTGATGGAAATTGCGATGGAATTGGGTATTTCTCCCACTGAACTCGCACTCGCCGAACAAGAATGGCGTCTTCTCAAAGAAGATTCTCAGGAAAAACTGATTTTTAACGCCCAACGTCGGGATAAATTGAGACAAGATTTAATGAAGTTTGGAATTGTTAGCGCTTTCCTGATTTTACTCAATCTTGTCACCACACATGGGATTAGTTTTGCCCTTTCAATTATGTTAATTTGGGGTTTATTTCTGGCGTTAGCTGCTTGGAGAACCTATCAAACAGAAGGCGAAGAATATGAGAAAGCCTTTAGTCGATGGAAATTGAAAAAGCAACTGGGACAGTCTTTTAGTACCATTGCTGAAAAAATAATGAAAGGATGGCAATCTTAACAGTTTACAGTTTACAGTTTACAGTCACCAGTTAAGAGGGAACAGTTTTTTCAGTTATCAGTTTACAGGGAAGATTCATAATTGATAATTCATCACTGGTTACTGATTACTGATAACTGTTCACTGTTCACTGGTCACTGTAAACTGATAACTGATAACTGATAACTGTTTAAACTCCCGTTTCTAAGATACAGTTTTGTAAACCCATATTTTCAAGCATTGTTTTAATTTCATCTTGATAAATGGGGTTCATCACAATCACAACATCCGGTTGATATTCTTTTAAAAACTCCGGTGATACAATTTTTTGTCCGGTTCCCGGAACATACATTCCTTGTTTGCGAGGGTTAATATCGACGATATATTCAATGGGATTTTGCATTTTTAGGAAGTTAAAAAATGTCACACCCTTTGAACCCGCTCCCCAAGTTACCACTCGTTTGCCTTCTGTTTTAAACGTTTCTAGCTTGTGTTTCCAGAAGTCAATTTTTTGATTAAACTTAGTTGTAAACTGCTGAATATTCTCCGCGAGTTGCTGAATTTCTTCCGTTTTTTCTGCGGTTAACGTCCTTTCAGTTTCACCCGGATGCCCCTCAATACAAAGAAATTGTCCGTTAAATTGTTCTTCAACATGATCCACTTCAAACCCACAAGAAGCAAACGCATAAGCGAGAGAAACAGGCGAAAAATAGCCACAATGTTCGTAGATAAGATCCCAAATTCCCAAGCGAACAAACGTATCTAAAGCATTGGGAACTTCAAAGAAAATATTGGGTTTAGTCTCGCCAATGGTTTGTTTAATCGTGGTTAAAAGTTTGGTGGGTTGAGGAATATGTTCTAAGGTGTGCCGACAACAAATAAAGTCCCCTTGATACTCAGCATAGCGTTCGGAATAATAATCTTGAATAAATTCAACTTTATCCCCTGCTTTTTGGTGTTCTTCCAAGGGAACATAACTCGGATCAAAACCAATTCCGTGATTATTTCCCAGTTCACACAGTAAGATTAAAAACTCCCCTTTTCCACTGCCAATTTCTAGAATTTTTTTGTTGTGGAGATCGTGCCGTTCAATTAAACGCATTGCCAAAGACTGGGCATATTCTTGAAAACGAGGCGAAAAATCTAGCGCATTTTCGTAAGATTGGGTATACTCTAAACGAGCGGGATCGAAAGCCACATTACCAATAAAACCACAGTGAGAGCAGAATGCCAAATCTAGATCTCCCCGGTTACAATTTTGTGCATCCGGACGTTCAGCCCACAAAAGATTGCAAAAAACAGGAACATCCGACATCTGGAAAAACACCTTCCAGTCCGAAGAACCACACACAGGGCAGTTAGATTGAGATATAGTATTCATAAGTTAGGCATCTCCATGAAAAACATTGCAACCTAGATGGGATACAAAATCAACTGATCGGATTCCACCCTCAGCGTTAACCAGCCAGCCTTGACTGAATAACAATCAAGTCAGTGATGCCACTAATCTAGCCTAATCTCTTACGACTTTAGGTAAAATCTTATCCGTATCTGCCATAACAACGACTGGGTAGAACAAAATGGTAGAGCAATAGAGGGTGTGTGGTGTAAAAATTTTCACCCTGACTCTATCTGTATTCAAAATCAGATAGACTGACACCGGAATCACTTGACAATCAACAAAACAAACTGACAAACTGTGACTCAAACGTTAACTCAATCCCTTTCCAGCCCAAACATCCATCGTATCGTTCTCAACAATGGTATTGTAGTCTTGGTCAAAGAAAATCCGACCGCAGACATTGTCTCAACTCGGCTATTTCTACGAACCGGAACTTGCTGGGAAAGTCGCTCTCAAGCGGGACTGTCTCATCTGTTAGCCGCAACCCTAACAAAGGGAACCGATCATCTCTCCTCGTTAGAAATTGCTGAAAAAGTTGAATCGGTTGGCGCCCGTTTAAGTGCTGATACCTCAACCGACTATTTTTTGATCAGTCTCAAAACAGTCTCCGCTGATTTTGAGGAGATTTTAACACTAGCCAGTCAACTGTTGAGATCGCCAACTTTTCCCCCCGAAGAAGTGGAGTTAGAACGACGAATTACCATTCAAGGAATTCGATCTCAGCAAGAACAACCCTTTTCTGTCGCCTTCGATCAACTGCGTCGGATCACCTATCCGGATCATCCCTACGCTTTTTCCAGTTTAGGCACCGAAGAAACGATTTCGCAAGTGACTCGCGCCGATCTTGAAGCCTTTCACCACACCTATTTTCGCCCGGATCGGCTGATTATTTCCATCGCGGGTAACATAACCTGTGAGCAAGCCACAAAATTAATCAATCAGATCTTTGGAGATTGGCAAGTCGATCAAACTCCCGAACCGCCATTGGTTTTACCCCCTTTAACCTCAAATCCTCAGACTGCCGTGATTGCTCAAGAAACTCAACAGTCTGTGCTGATGTTAGGTTATCTTACCTGTTCGGTTAAGAGTCCAGATTATTCCATTTTAAAACTGATCAACACCTATTTAGGAAATGGTTTATCGAGTCGCTTATTTGTAGAATTGCGGGAAAAACGGGGTTTAGCCTACGATGTTTCTGCCTTTTATCCGACTCGTTTGGATCGATCGCAGTTTGTCGTTTACATCGGAACAGCACCGGAAAATACTGCGATCGCCCTAGATGGTTTACGTTCAGAAGTCGAACGTTTGCTGAAAGTTCCCCTGACAGAAGCCGAGTTACAAGTTGCCAAAAATAAACTCCTGGGTCAATATGCCCTTGGGAAACAAACCAATGGCCAACTCGCCCAAATTTATGGCTGGTATGAAACGCTAGGGTTAGGGATTGAGTTTGATACCCAGTTTCAAGCCGATGTTGCCAACGTTACAGCCGAAGATATTTATACCGTTGCTAACCGTTATTTTAGTGAACCCTATCTCTCTCTCGTCGGGCCAGAAAGCTTTGTACAAGCGTTCAACTGATCCCCTAAAATCATTAGAATGATTGGCATATCAGCTCTTGCCTTTTGTCTTGTGTAGCATTATTTTTTCGATCATCGAGTATTATCTGTTTTGGTGTAGAGGAATAGTGCTGTGAAGTTACCGCAGAGATACATTGGGGTTGTCTTGAGTAGCTTGTTCATCAGTGGCTTATCCGGGGGACTGATCGCTCCGGTTTTCCCGGTGATGGCTCAAACCCGCGAACAACAATCGGTTCCGCCCAACCTCACTCGACCGACTCTCCAGACCGGGAGCCAAGGTGCAGAAGTGTTGGAGTTACAAGCCGCTCTCAAGTTACTGGGATATTACACTGGAGAGGTTGATGGCGTTTATGCCGAAAGTACCGCCGAAGCGGTTTCTCAATTTCAACAGGCGGCAAATTTGCCCGTTACAGGCGTGACGAACTCCGCCACTTGGAATCGACTCTTTCCCCCAGATGAGACCTCTTCCCGCTCAACCTCGACGGCTAACGACTGTGTTTGTGCTTCTGCGGCTACGACTACATCTGATCAGACCTCAACCGCACGGGCGAGTTTTCCGGTGTTGCGCTTAGGAATGCGGGGAGAAGCCGTTGTCGGACTGCAAGAACGTCTGCGGGCTAAGGGGTTTCTCCGAGGTCAAGCCGATGGAGTCTTTGGCCCCCAAACCCAGGCTGCCGTGAAAGCCGCTCAGGAACAATATAACCTCAAACCCGATGGCATCGTCGGTTCTCAAACTTGGATCTTTATATTGCGTTGAGCAGGGAATTTACAGTCACCAGTCACCAGTCACCAGTCACCAGTTTTTTCAGTTGTCAGTTTTCAGTAACTTCTGACTTCTTTCCTCCCCGACTCCCAACTCCTGACTCGGTGTCTCCTGACTCGGTGTCTCCTGACTCGGTGTCTCCTGTCTCCCGACTCCCGACTCCCGACTCCCGACTCCCGACTCCTGACTCCTGACTCGGTGACTCCCGACTCCTGACTCGGTGTCTCCTGACTCGGTGTCTCCTGTCTCCTGACTCGGTGACTCCTGACTCCTAACTCGGCGACCCCTAAAATGTCTCAGGATGTTAAGCTATGTCAACTTTTTTAGAGAGGGGTTCTTCTCTGGGAAAAGCTATGCTAACTTATTCAATTAATAGGACACATTGAAAGCAGCAAAACCGCTATTCAAAACCCAAAGATTAAAGTTGTGTCCCTCTGCTTTAATCAACTGCTGTACAACTCTCTTGAGTTGACCTCATTAAAAGCCTAAATCTTGTTGACGCTGTAGAGGGTAATTTACCCCCCCTAAAAATCTCCAAGCTAAATCGGTTCTGAGTGAAATTTGGGGTCGGTGTCATAATCAAAGTCTGTATCGACTTAAAATCAGGCGAGTTCACGCTAGATAGTTGTCAGTTGTGTACACCCTAGTTGTTTTTCAACTAACCTACCTCTATCTAACTTCCTTAAAATCTGCTTGAGTCAACTTAGTACAATTGGATTTAGGGTCTAGTAGCCTTCTACTAGACCTTAAATTTTGGGTGGGGTATTGCATCCACTAAAATGGGTATGATCGAAAAGCAACTATTTAACTTGAGGGTTTTATCATGGCAAAAGGTTCTTTTGCAACGATGCAAACCAAGCCAACAGCTACACAGCTTACATTTTACTATGAAAATGGTCAAGCCGAAACATTGAGCGTTCCCGTAGCCGCCAATGAATTGGGCGAACAACTCCAACAAATGTTAAACCAGCCTTGGTTAACCTTTCACCTCGCGGAACAAACGGTGATGATCTCTACTCAGAAAGTGATCAAAGTGGAAATTAAACCAGCAACCCAACTACAAGGAGAAGGCATTTTTTCTAATACTCAGCGCGTCACAGCCCTACAACGGGGCGCGGCGGGTCGTTTAGGAATTAATCCTTAAATTACAGCCGGGGAGAAGCTGGAAAATGCTGCTAACCTCCCGGCTAAAAACATCGAATATTTAAGCTTTCACTTCCCAGCGATCCTGATCAATACAATGAGCTTGATTCAAAATGCTCAGGAGTTGAAGTCGTCCTCGATACAAACACCAGATAAAAATTACAAAAGCTTGTCCATTCCAAAACACATGAACATCTCGGGTTCCCACTGCGATCGCCATCAACAGAAAGCTAAAAATCAAGCAACGAAGCAGTTCACCCGGAAGGTTTAACCAATCTTTGTGAGCGTAACGATAGGTCAAATAACAAATCCAACGGCTGAGAACTTGAGCAGAAAAAAGCAAAGTTCCGACTACGTTCGTTGGGGTCAGCAGTAAAAAGCCGAAGGTCTTGTAAGCCTGCAAAATCAAATACAGCCAGGTTCGTGTCTGCTTATCGATATAATTATACACCCAAAAACTGATTCGCACCAGCACCAGCAAAGCAATCCATAGAGTTACACTGATGACTTGTATAGTCATCGTATCAGTGAAATACTCCAGGAAAAATTGACTTTGGATTGAGTTTAGCAAGAACAACCCAGGAATAGCTAAAATTGCCGCCCAAATCCAAGGTTGCTGCCATTTCATCTCTCTTTTATAGATAGAGTAGGTATTGGAAAGGGTTGGGCTTTTTTCAAATTGTTCGGCGACTCGATCATTTTCGAGATAACCCACTTCATAAATACACCAAAACGACAGCAGGAAAAACAACACCATACCGGCGTGTAAAACGGGTACTGGACTGATCCAGCTTGTTGCCAAAATCAGTACCAGCCAGTCGTCTGCCAGAATCACCCGCAGAAAGTATTTCTCACCGGGTCGTTTAATTCGTTCTAAGTAGAAGAAAGGAATGTAAGTGTCTGAGAGGGCGGGAACATATTCCGCTCCCGGCCAAGTCACTAGATAAGGTTGAGCAACAGCAGCAAGTAATGGGTTATCGTTGGGAGAGTCGGTAATGGCGATCGCCTGGGCAACTTTTTCTTCACCCAATTGATCGGCAACTAACTGATACTTTCCTTTGATGCGATCGGCACCCCCTCGCCAAAACCGACAGGCGACAGTCCGACTCACTTCTAGGGGAAGATGCTTAATCAGTGGATCAACGATGGGATTAAATCCCAAAGTAGCGATCACAATTGCTGACTTGGGTTTTTCAGCGAGCATTTTAACTAGCTGTGAATTGCTATAGAGTTCAGCAAGTTTCTTGGCTTTTCCCTGCCATAACAACATCGTCCAAGGAAAAATTAGAGTTGAAATTATAACTCGCAACCAGTCCCGAGAGACTTCTCCTTTCAGGTTGCCCGGTAGAAAATTCCAAGGTTTGAGAACATCCAACAAAATCAGCAGTATTGCGCCTAAAATTCCAGGTTTTAGGGTATTCAAATACTCTTCTGTTGAGTTTCGTAAAAAAAGCGTTTCATCTAAATCGAGCAAAATTAAACCGTCTTCACCTGAAGTTTTCAGGCAATCTTCAACTTCCGAAGGTGAACGTTTAAATGGAGATACTTCCGGTTGTAATTCGGGTTGAACAAGACTCATTATTAATAAATAACCCCCGGTCAAAAGTTAACCCGTAAAAAGTTAACTCAACCTTGAAGAAATAGAATCTCTTCAAGCAGAGCCATCCCGATTTGAAAACTAATCAATAACAATGTTAGGTAGAGCATTATCTTAATGTTCTACCCTGATCAAATCGCCAACCCACCTCAAGCCCAACACCAAGTTTATTTCTCTGAACCTTGCAACACCCTGAGATTGATTCTCAGCCGATGAAAAAGAAACGGTCTGGCTTGAAAAATCGATAAAATTTTACACCCAATCTCAACGGCTATACAAATGTCAAAGCTATCATTTCCCAGAAAGACTGAGAAGCTGATAATGCTGGCAAAACCAAGTTTTTTTACAGCATATGCTTACTATACTTCCAATCGATAAAATTCGTCAAAAAAAATTTATTGATTGACAGAAGGGGCTTGACAGCCAATGACAATTTCTCGGGTTTGGGGATAACGACGCAACAACCCAAAAAATAAATCTCGATCAAAACTACGGGGATCGGATCTTTCTCCGGAACGATCGACCGCTTGATGAGTGGTAATCCGATCCTCAGATACACCAGTTTGAGCCACTAACCAAGCCAAAGACTGATATTGTGCCATTGTATAGCCACTGTGAGACGAACCGCGACCCAAGCCATCAGGAGGGGTTTCTAAAGAAACATGATAAGCAAAATTATTGACCGAAGGCGGCAACTTGGAATCCGTTTTTACCGCTTCTCCCCCAAATGTAGAATTTCCTGCTCCGTATGCTCTTAAATCGGGAGGAACAATATAAACAACATCGCCGTTTAGGGTAATTAAAGTATGATAACTGGCTTGATCATCTTCGTCGGTATGATAAGTTTGGAAAAAGTTAATCGTACTTTGAGCAGTTGCGGCCGTTTCATGCAACACCACCAGGGGAGGATTGGTCACGGGTTTGCCATTGACATCATAGAGATATCGTTGTCCGTAGTTGGTACGATTGGCGATCGCTTGATATTCTCGGGGAGCGTTCACCGAACTCGGTTGAGCATAATTGCCTGTCGCGGCTGAATTTTGCCAGTTAACCGGACGACGAAATCGATACAAAGAAGCCGGAACTTCCACCACCGGACCTAATTCGGGATTACCGGTGCGTCCGGGTTGGGGTTGAATTGCACAGGTTTGCAGTAAACCAATATTTTGATTGGCGACCTCCATCGGAGGAGGAGGAAATTCTTGGGCAATTACCGGATGAGTTTGAGAGACTGTCATGGTGATCGCTATCGTTAGCAAACCCAAAAACAGTAGAATAATCGGGGTTCGTTGGAGTTTCATAGAAAGTCTGCGCCGCCATTGGTTGAATTTTCTTCAGAATCAGTCTAGCCCAAACTCTATGACTTGTTAACGATTTAATGACAGAAAAATTGCTCAGGATCTTTTCCGACTGACGCGGCTCGTCGGGCTTTCTCCTCCCCAAAACGAAAAACTTCCCCCCATTGGGAGGGAAATTGAGCGATTACTTGTTGCTCTCAAAACGTTCTCTATGCTGTTTTCCCTTTAGAGTAGAGCAAAGATAGTGAAAACAACGAGAAAGAAAACCCAAATTCCACTTCCCCCATTATCCTCTTCGTGATCATCTTCATTTCGGATTTGAGAAAAATCTCGTTCAAAATCACAGCTTACACATTGATATAAATCAATTTGCCGCTCAATCAGGGTATGTTTACTACATTTAGGACATTCCATTGGTTCACTAATCATGGCGATCGCTCCCTGGTTTCATATCTGTCCCTTTAAGGGGGTTCATCGATACATACATCTCACCATCTGTTACTTATGCAGTTAGAAATGGCAATCTGACCTCAAATTTTTTGATCATTTCTATAGAATTGTTGGATTTTCTGAAAAGACATCCCTTGATTTTGTTGCTGATTACACCAGAGCTAGAATTCAGCTTGTCGGAAATTGAGATAGGTGCTAACGTGAAAGGCGTGCAGCCCCGCATACTGTCAAGTCACTGACCGTCAGCCCAAGGCAGAATCAGAAAATTGTTTTTAATTCTGTCCGGGTGATTCAAAAATCTATCTCTAGAATGAGGGGTGATGACTGAACAACGGTTACATTCCCAATTGGTTGTTCTATTTGCTAGAGAACAGTCAATGGAGCGATCGGGGTAAGGCAGGTAGCCAAACGTGTAATTTCAAGGAAAAAAAAATGCTCAAATCACTTCTATTGAGAAGCCTAGCTGGATCTTTTGTTCTGGTTAGTATCGCTAGTTTTCCCGCTTACAGCCAAACTGTTTCTTCCGTTCCTCAAACTCTTCTAGGACAAGCTGCCTCTTCATCGGAAGTTAGCCAGGAAGAATTACGACAATTTGCTGAAGCATTCAAGCAGTTACGGGCGATCGAGATGGAAGCAGAACAAAAGATGGCTCAGGCGGTTCAAGAGGAGGGTTTGACTCCTCAAAGATTTGTAGAAATCGGACAAAGCCAACAAGGTGAAGCACCCGCCTCGGCTGCTGAAGTTTCCCCGCAAGAACAACAGCAGTTTGACAAAGCACTGGTTAAAGTCCGAGAAATTTTACAAAATACAGAGGCTAGAAAGTATGAAGCGGTACAAAGTCAAGGGTTAGAAGTGGAAAGATTTCAAGAAATTATTGCCGCACTTCAACAAAATCCTCAATTAAAACAACAAGTTCAGGAAATGCTCCAAAACTAATAAAATGTAAAGATTTAAAGTTGAAGAAATAGCCTGATATTCCCCCGATAACGCGAAGCAGTCGGGGGTTAGTTATTTTCGTTGTGCATTAGCTCTGTTGTTGCTGGATAAATGTTGGAGTAGAGAGAGAACAAATAAAAACCAAAAACCATGCAACCCTACCATAGACAGCACTCTCATGCTCAACCTACCCCGGAAAATATCCGTTTCTGGTGTTGTACTCGCACATCACACAAAATCGGTGTTGAGTACGCTCCTGCTGTTCGGCGTCGAGGCGTGAATGTCTTGGAAATCTATTTTTGTCATCTGCGCGGAACTGTGCTGCTGTGGGAATCTTTACCCCATAGTTCCCTGCTACCCACGCGACTCGTCACCCGCCTGACTCATCTCGATCTGATTTAACTTGATTTCTTCCCCGTTTCAAGATTCCCTGCTATATTTTTGAATTCCCCCAATTGCTAAAATTGACCGAAAAAAACCCATGAGCAAGAGAAAGCTCTATTAACTTGGATTATATGGAACCTCTCGTTAGGAGCAAAAGAAGCAATGACGGCGGATGAATTTCAAGTTTTAGTCGATAGACGATATGCGCGAGCAGGATTTGTCATCACTCAACTGATTGAAACTGAATGGCGGCGGGTACTCCGAGAACTCGATGGCCTTGATGTAGACTCGGGTGATGTCCCCAGAGCGGCCCGTTTGCTGGGACAATTTCAAATGCTGGATAAATTAATGGCGGCGTTGTCAGAAGGCAGTTTGAGTTCAGATTACGAAATAGAAGCCCAATGGCGGAATAAACTGGTTGAACGAGTTATTGAAGGGTTTGGTTTGGATCTCAATACTCCTCAATCTTCCCTGAGAAGATACAAAAGTCTAGCCCAACAAGTCGCTGAGGTTTGTGGACTAGAGGTGATTGAGGATTAATCCCTTGAGAACTTCTATCGGGGAGGGTAAACTAGCTCTACGGCTCAACCTCGTCCTCCCCTATTTTTTTTAACGTTAAGCGGAGAGTTCTTGGACTAAGACAAACGGATCGACAATCAGCGCATTAAACCGTTGGCTTCGGTTATTATTCCACACACTCACCTGTTCTACAGAAGGTTTGTAAATCAGTTGTTCATTGATCCAATGCTGCACAGAGGAAGTATTATCGTTGGCGATCGCCTCGCCGACATCGAGTAAATCGAGTTCTTCATTGACCACTACAACCATTTCCCGCTCGTGATGAGGAATCAACCATTCCCATCGAGCTTCATCTAAATTTTCTGCGAGTTTTTCTCTCAAATCGGCCATGATCTTTCCTGAATTCTGCGCTTCGGTGTCTGTTAAAAGACGTTTTATTAGTCTAGCGTTTATGGGGATAATTTTGTTTTGATTACCCGGATTGATATATCCTCCCCGAACAACCTACTTTGAGAGTCTCTATGAATATCGAATTTGAAACAGTAGTCGATTTTGCGTCACAGGCGGAATCAACTTATGGATGCAGGAAGAATCTTGAAAAAAACCAAAACCTGCTTGACCGACAATGACCTTCTGATTTTCCCGTCCATAATGCTTGTAAACTGTCTCGTCAGTCTGACGCCCAGCTCCCAGCAGCAAGGACAGAGGTTTATTTCGATGAGACTTGGGAATCATCACATGGGGGCCGGATTCTAAACCCACGTCGGTAATGTAGAAATTGGCAGTTACAAAATTATACCCGGCAATATCGTAGTGAAAATTAGTGGGAGGATAATGTTTCTTGATTTCTTCGACATCTAAATTCGATGCAATACTCCAAGTTAAGTGCTGAGTTACTAAAGTTGGATAATATCCTAAGTAACTGCAAGCAATCTTTAAAAGTATGGAATCTCCGGTAATTTCTTCTATCGCTTTACAGTTGCTCAAGTCAGAAACCAAAGCCCGGAATACCGGACGTTCATTCCCTAGCCATCCCCGCCTAACACTTTCAATTTTAAATCGCTCGGGATATCGCGGTTCAAAACAAAAATTATTGACGGCATAGTTATGAATACTTTGGGTGATTTCTCGGGGAAGCTGCAAGCCAAATGCGACACTTTCTTTTTTTATATTTTTGACTGCATCTTCAACAGAAAATTCATCAAAAATGGATTTTGAGTCAAGTTTTAGTTTTTCTTTTTCTATCTGTTTGTCAAACTTCTGGATACGCTTTTGAATACAACTGTATGCCTGACGCCACTGATAAAATCTAGCGCATTTTTGCATGAAATTTTCTCGGGATACACGGTTTAAAGGATTATCGGCAATAATTTTCATTTTCATGCTTATACCACCTGATATATAAACTTTATGAAACCCTGAAATTGTCGCTGTAGATGATGGATGGGAACACAAAAGTCAGCACCAGCCTGCAATGGCTGCACTTACTGGAGTTCACCCTTAGTCCGCCCTGATTCTTATACTCTATTTCCTATTCGCTATTCGCGGATATACTAGGAGTTTTTAGATGTCATATGACTGACACACAATCTAACAGTGAAATTAGAGGTTGTCAACGGATATAAACTACTTAAATTATTGCCGTGCGACGATGGCTTTTTAGACTTAAATTAACAAACAAAATATACAGATTATCAAACAAAATATACTCAACAAAAATTAAATATAAAGTATTTTAATAGGTTTTTTTCCTAATGATAAATAATGTTTCCTGTAGAATTAAACTTGCTGCTATCGGCCCAAATCGTGCATCTGATTGATCGCATCGGCACATTTTTGGGTGAGTGCTTCGAGTTCCGATCGCCCCGTTGAAGCCGGAGGATCGATCAGTTCACCAATGCGAACCGTTACCGGTACCGGCTTGGGAAGGAGCGAACCTTTCTTGACAATCGCTTGAGTTCCCCACAAACAAACCGGCAAAATCGGGGCGTTGGCTTTGGCGGCAATCATCGCCGCCCCCAATTTCGGGCTGTGAATACGACCGTCGGGGGTGCGAGTACCTTCCAAAAACAAACCGGCCGCCCAGCCCTGTTCTAAGGCGGCTAGGGCGGCTCTAATGGCGCTGCGGTCAGGCGAACCCCGTTTGACCGGATAAGCCCCGTACAGGCGAATTGCATCTTTTAAAACGGGAACCTTAAAGAGTTCTTCTTTCGCCATGAAAGCCACAGGTCGGCGCATATTGCTAGCCAACAGGGGCGGATCAAAATCACTGGCATGATTGCTGACAATGATTAGTTTTCCTTGTTGGGGTATTTTTTCGGCTCCATGAACTTTTCCGCGAAAGTAGAGCCGAAACATCGGATTGACAACGGAATGCTTGAATAAATAGTAGAGAATTAGACTCTCAACCGGTTCTCGATTCGCCACAGAGTTATGAAGATTGCTCGAATAATTGTTTAGCACAACCTGCGAACTTCCCTTTTCCCTTGTTTTTAATGGAAAGGAGGATGAATCGCCATTCGGCTTAATCGTACCATACCACCAATAATTTTGCTCAAAAAACAATTGGGCAGAGGGAAAGATCCCTTCATCTTTCCCCCGTTTTCGCTACGGCGCGATTTAATTCGGTTTAGCGGTTTGACTTATTGTTGTCCGGTTGACAATCAAACACCAAAATAAATTGGGCTTGCGGAACAAGCTGCTTCAAACGCTGCAAATGTCCCTCCGCATCGGAACGACTGCGAAATCGTGCGACAACAGTTCGTTGCAAGTTCGGAAGCAAACGGGCGATCGCCCAGGTATTAAGACGATCTCGGTATGCGATCGCTTCGGATTTTGAGGTTTCGGTATTTTGTGGCATGATTGAACTATCCAAAAACATTATAGACCGGGGCGTTGATGACCTCTAAAGTTGAGAGTCGTCTGCGCCCTTTTTATGTTATTAAATAACGAACAAATACCAAATGTCAATTGTCAAAACTTAACGTTAAAACTTGACACTAAACTTATTTTTTTCTGAAAATATGATTGATTTAAGAACGCTAAGACAACGGGCTGGCTTGAGAATTGTTGACGTTGCAGAACTGCTGAAATGCTCACAATCATCGATTCGGAATTGGGAAAAAGGAAGAACAACCCCCAAATTAGAAATTTGGCAGGTTTTCTATTTGCGAGATTTGTATCGATGTACTGAAGCGGAACTCAAACAGGCGGTTATAAAGTCAATGCGATCGCGAGAAAAAAAAGTTTGCAAAGTGCGTCGGTTGAGTCGTCTGGAGACTGTTGAAATGTGGGAATTGGCAACAGAGTCAAAGCAAACCCCAGTTGACCAAAAAGGACTAGAAAATGGTCGCCAACAGGAAGAGCAATCGCTGATTCTGCACATTCTGACGCGCAAGTTCGGCTGTCTGACACCCAAAATTCGTTATCAAATAGAATTGCTTTCTTTGGAACAGTTGGAAGCGTTATCGGAGGTTGTATTGGATTTTTCTTCTCTGACAGAATTGACCCGTTGGTTGCAGGGCTTACAGGAGGGGTTGCAGGAAGGGCGATCGCTAATTTTACGCCTGCTGACCCGCAAGTTTGGTCAACTCGATCCCGAAATTCATTTTCAAATTGAATCCCTTTCTTTGGAACAGTTGGAAGCGTTATCGGAGGTGTTGTTCGATTGTTCCACTTTGCCAGAATTAATCGGTTGGTTGCAGGAAAATCAAGGCTCTTGAGTCGTCATACTATTTCTCTTTAATCATGCAACTTTTTCTAATCCCCCCTTGCTGCCAATTCTGGGGGGTGTTGATATGAATTATTAACTTTACAAGTCATGTGACGTTACTATATCTGTGACTCTTCGTCAAAATAATGCTCTTTTTTTAGGTCATAAGTTTTGCACAGATACAGTAAAATCAAATGAAATCTGTAAACTTAATTCGCAAGAGTGAAAACCGACTCATTATTCTACCGCATCTTCCAAACCGCACCCGCGATTTTCTTTGAGTTGATTGGTCAACCAACTCCCGAAGGTTATCAATTTCAATCGGTTGAACTCAAACAAACCGCATTTCGGATTGATGGGGTGTTTTTACCTCCACCAGAAGCCGAAAATCAGACGGTTTACTTCGTTGAAGTTCAGTTTCAAAAAGATCCCTTACTGTATCATCGTTTATTTGCCGAACTATTTCTCTTTCTCAACCAGAACCCAAATACAGTAGACTGGCAAGCAGTAGCCATTTATCCAAACCCCAATCTAGAACCCGAACAAACCCATCTCTACCGAACACTATTAGCCAGTTCCCAAGTTCAGCCTATCTATCTCAGTGAACTGTCTAGTTCATCAGTTGAATTGGGAATTGTTGAATTGATTCTAGAACCCGAAGAAACAGCCGTTGATAAAGCCAAGCAATTGTTATCTCAAGCACAACAAACCTCACAGCTTCCTCTAGCTGTCATAATGGAACTAATTGAGACAACAATGGTTTACAAGTTTCCCCAGTTAAGTCGTCAGGAGATTATTCAGATGTTGGAACTAGCAACAGACTCCAAGCAAACCCGAGTTTATCAAGAAGGATTAGAAGATGGTAGACAACAGGGCTTACACGAAGGTCTGCAACAGGGAGAGCGATCGCTAATTCTACGTCAACTAACTCGGAAGTTCGGTCAACTTGATCCTCAAATTTGTTATCAAATTGAAGTGCTTTCTTTAAAACAGTTGGAAGCTTTATCAGAGGTGTTATTGGATTTTTCATCTTTAGAAGAATTGACTCGTTGGTTACAGGAAAATCAAGGATATTGAGTCGTCAGGAGATTATTCAGATGTTGGAACTAGCAACAGACTCCAAACAAACCCGAGTTTATCAAGAAGGATTAGAAGATGGAGAGCGATCGCTAATTCTACGTCAACTAACTCGGAAGTTCGGTCAACTGAGTCCCCAAGTTCGTTCTCAAATTGAATCCCTTTCTTTAGAACAGTTGGAAGCTTTATCAGACGTCTTACTGGATTTTTCTTCTCTACCAGATTTGACTCGTTGGTTAGAGGAAAGTTTGGAGGAATAGGAGACTCTAGTAGTGCGTCTAGTTTAATTTGTTGGGTAGAGTCAATTAATTTTAGCCCCCTAACCCCCAATTCTGGCAGGGCCGTTTCAAAGTTGGTAAACATTTGCTTAGAACCTCTCCCCCAACCCCTCTCCTACGAGGAGAGGGGAGTATTTTTTTTGATTATTAAATGTCTAAAACTATTAATTACTCCCCCTTCCAAATAAAAAACTTTCTTCCTTTTCCCTCTCGACTAATTAATAGTCCCGTCAGGGACACAATTTCCCTCTCGATTAATAAATAGTCCCTAATGGGACACCTTTCCCCTCTCCTCGTAGGAGAGGGTTAGGGAGAGGTAGGAGAGGGTTAGGGAGAGGTGGAGAGGGTTAGGGAGAGGTCGTTGGGGGTAGGGGGGTTAGGTCATAAAATTTCTGGTCGAGAATGAAACAGCCCTGCCAATTCTGGGGGAACAAATTTAAAAATTAACTCAATATTTTAGCCGGAACACGACACTAGGGTTGACAGGTGCGTGGGTTATTGGGTTGACGCTGAACACCCGTTTTTGTTGGGTCATAACCCACTAAAATAATTTGACCATCTTCTGTTCTTATCCAACCCCTCGCCGGAACAATTGTTCGAGAATCTACTGGATAATCATCAAGATTATTATCACGTTTTTGTGAGTGTTGTTGAGGACGTTGTGAGGAATTATTGGATTGAGAAATAACGGGTTCAATTAGGGGAGATTGTAATTCAACTAACCGGGGAATTGTCGATGAATCTTGAACTGGATTCGGTGCAATTCCTCCCCGTCCGGTTATAACAAATTCGCTAGATCCTCTCTGTTTGCAGGGGTCTTGAGCGATTAATGCAGCCGGGTCAACAACGCTTTGAGGCAGTTCAATTAATCCCGAACTGGGGTCAATTTCGGTGTTGAGGTCAACGGTTCCGCTAAAATCAGCACCGAGTTCTGAAGTAGCTGTAATATCACTTGCGCCTGTGGGTTGTTGGCGAAATTGAGTTCCAAAAATCGCATCCGCATTAATAATCACTTGACCCCCGAAAGCCGCTTGTGCGTTGGCGGAAATATCGCTGTTTTCAATAGCAACTAAAGTATTTGCATTCAGAACAATATTTCCTCCGGTTGCTTCTCCCGTTGCGTTGGTTGTAATATTGCTATTGCGGCGAAGTGTGAGGTCGTTTGTATTAACAATAATATTCCCCTGACCTGCCGTTGTGTCTGCGTTCAAACTGGCTTGATTATCGAGGAGAATAAAAGGCGCATTAATCACTAAGTTTCCTGCGGGTTCTGAAGTCTCAGAACGAACATCAATTGTAGCTCCATCTCGAACCGTCAAGTTTTCAGCATTAACGGTGAGCGTTCCCGCTCGACCTATTGACTCACGTTCAGCAGAAGCAAATAAACCACTGGAAAACCCATCAGCAGTAGTACCCACCAGTTCCACATCGGTAGCAGTAATGATTAAATTTCCCCCATCTCCATTACCAGAAGTTGAAGTTGATATCTGCGCTCCATCTCGAACCGACAAACGTTGAGTATCAATGGTTAAAGTCCCACCCTTTCCTGTGGCTCCCTGTTCAACTGTAGCGAAGAAACCACTGGGGAACTGACCATCAGCAGAACGACCAACCACTTGCACATCGTTGGCTGTAATGGTTAAATTTCCTGCATCTCCGTTACCGAAAGTTCCAATTCCTATCTGCGCTCCATCTCGAACCGACAAACGTTGAGTATCAATGGTTAAAGTCCCACCCTTTCCTGTGGCTCCCTGTTCAACTGTAGCGAAGAAACCACTGGGAAATTGACCATCAGCAGAACGACCAACCAGTTCCACATCGTTGGCCGTAACCGTTAAATTTCCCCCGTCGCCATTACCAGAAGTTGCAGTTAATATCTGCGCTCCATCTCGAACCGACAGATTTTGAGTATTAATGGTTAAAGTTCCACCGTTTCCCGTTGCTCCGGGTTGAACGGAAGCTGCCAACAGGCTACGACTACCCACCAGTTCCACGTCGGTCGCCGTAACGGTTAAATTTCCCCCATCTCCGTTACCAAAAGTTGAAGCTGATATCTGCGCTCCATCTCGAACTGATAGATTTTGGGTGTTAATCGTCAAAGTACCACCGTTTCCCGTTGCTCCGGGTTGAACTGAAGCTCCCAACAGGCTATCAACCAGTTCCACGTCGGTCGCCGTAACGGTTAAATTTCCCCCATCTCCGTTACCAAAAGTTCCAGTTACTATCTGCGTTCCATCTCGAACCGACAAACGTTGAGTATTGAGGGTTAAAGCACCTGCATCTCCTTGACCTAAAGTGCTAGTATTAATTTCAGCGCCCTCTCGAACGGTTAATGAATTTGCTGTCACTTGAACACGACCACCTTGACCGATTGCTGTGGGATTTGTCCCCCCATATATTACACTATTATCCAGTTCAATTGAATTGGTAGCTTGAACGGAAACTAAACCCCCATTGCCCAAACCGGAAGTAAAGCTTGAGATTTCGGAACCTTCAAGAATTCTTAGATTCTCAGCAGTAATATTTACATTTCCAGAGTTTCCATTACCCCTTTCTTGAACAAGATTAGTAATTTTACTTGCACCGGATAGTTGAACCAGACCCGAACTGTTAATATTAATATCTCCGGCTTGACTGCCGATTGAGCCTTGACTTTCTTCAATTCCAGCAAGCAATTTACTATTGTTTAACATCTGGAAATCGCGGGCATTCACAAAAATACTTCCACCGTCCCCCGAGCGAACATTAACTTCTGCGCTTTCTGTTAAAACTATATCGGCACGATTCACGTTGTCAGGAAAATCTAATTTTGAATTTGATGATTCTAAGTTAAGTTCTACCGCTCCGGCATCCGATAACCCACCCAATTCTATTTGACTCCCCGGCGATTTAATGAGTCCACCTTCCAACCGCACTTCACCGCCAATTAAAGCAATTGTTTCCTCTGGTGGTACATATAATCCTAAAGGAATACCATCAGGAATTTCACCCTCACTATCAACAAATGGTGAAAGGGTTTGATTAACAATCGTCCCCGGATTTTCTCGAATATTCAAACCTAGAGGCATATTTATTGTTAATAATGGCGGTGCTTCGGGGTTACTGGCTGCAAATTCAAAGCCATTTTCAAATAATATTCCATCGGCTGTAGATGCAAAAAATGAACCGCCTACATCTAACCGTGCGTTCGGCCCAAATACAATCCCATTGGGATTAATTAAAAATAAATTGGCATTCCCTAAAACCCCTAATGTTCCCAGGATTTGTGAAATATTCCCACCTGTAACGCGAGTCAGAATATTAATGATATTATCGGGATTGGAAAAATATGCACCTCGTCCTTCGTCTATATTAAACTCTTCAAAACTATGAAATAAATTCCCTCCCCTTACCGCTCCCCCGTCAATGCGATCGCTATTAATTCCGCGAATATTTTGATTGGGAACAACCACCGAGTTTTCATTTCCCAAAGTGTTATCGGGGACAATCTGTGCCGTAGCGGTTAGTGGAACTGCACACCAGAGGCTTGTCAGCGTTGCCAAAGTGGGGAATGCCAATGAACGGGGAAGCATGAGTTGATTAATCAAACAAATTTATCTTTGCGAAATCACTCTTGATTCTAAACCAAAATCAGCGCATCTTCTCAAATTTTATATGAAAATATATTCAACGAGATCTGTCCCCAAACCCTTGAAAAAAACACTCCAAAATAATTGGTTTTGTGATCTTGACTACAAAATATTTGGCGATCGCTGTAATATAATTTTAGTCTGAGCCAAACTGGGGAAAGCCGACTCAGACTGGACTGTATTTCTACGTCAAAAGTAGAGGCTGGTCTGGAAATTATAATTCGGAACTCACCTGAGCTAAAACCTCTTCCATTTCCGACAGTTCTACCGCTCCCGAGAAGGTTTCGCCGTTCATCACGAAAAAGGGCGTTCCCGACAATCCCAAAGCTTGGGCGAGTTCGAGATCTTTTTTAATAGCGGCTTCTGCTGCCGCACTTTGGCGATCGCGATTAAACTGTTCTAAGTCGAGGTTTAAATTTTTAGCGATCTCGACGTAGAGATCTTCACCTAATTTTTGTTGTTGGGTAAATAAGGCATCTTGGTATTCCCAGAATTTACCCTGTTGTTGAGCCGCCCAAGAAGCCTTGGCTGCGGGGAGTGCTTCGGGATGAATTTGACTCAGGGGTAGGTGTTTGTAAACGAGAGTAACTTGACCCTGATGCTTGTCCATAAACTGTTTAACCGTTTTATGAGCGCGGGCGCAGAAGGGACATTGAAAGTCGGAGAACTCTAAGAGTACAATTTCCTGAGTTGATGATCCGGTTGTGGGAGAACTGCCGATAATCGCACCTGGATTGGTTTTCATCTGTTCAAGGAACGACTGTCGGGAACTTTCAAGATTTTGTTGTTGTTTTTGTTGGTAAGCTTGTACGGACTCTAAAATCGCTTCGGGGTTATCCCGAATTACTTGAATAACCTGCTGTTCAAATTGCGAACTGACTTTAACGCTATCTGTAGACTCTCCGGTTTGGGAGCATCCCGTTAAAGCCAAGGATACCGTTAAAACGGTTGTGGCGAGCCACAGTCTCAACCGAAGATAGGGTTTGCAAGCTGTCGAGATGTTCATAAAGCTAGTGTTATCCTCATCTATCAAAAACACAAATCAACGCGACACCTTTACCTTAAACCTTAAGTTGCAGGTTTGGGTGTCGCGTAGAAATGGTTGAAAGGGTTAAAAGTTTTGAGGAAATGGGTTAAACCGCAACCTTGGCGGAAAGATAACCCAACTCCTCTAATTTGTTCATCACCTTAGCTACACTCTCAGATAACTCTTCGAGGTCTGTGCGACATTCAACTTCTGGGTTGAGGGGGGGTTCATAGGGGTCATCAATACCTGTAAACTGTTTAATTTCACCTGCTCTGGCTCGTTTGTACAGGCCTTTAACATCCCGTTCTTCACAAGTTGCCAACGGAGCATTGACAAAAACTTCTACAAAGTCTCCAATGGTGTTACGAACTTCTTCGCGAATTTCTCGATAAGGAGAAATCGCTGAAACCAACACAATCACACCGTTACGGGTGAGAAGATGGGAAACAAATCCGATCCGACGAATGTTAGTGTCTCGGTCTTCTTTGCTAAAACCCAAACCTTTGGTTAGGTTTTCGCGTACAATATCGCCATCTAAAATCTCAAGCTGGCATCCTTGGGCGCGTAATTCCTCAGCGATTGCACGAGTAATTGTGGTTTTTCCGGCACCACTCAATCCTGTGAACCACACTGTTACACCTCGGCGCTGCATCTATTGTATTTCTCCTGCTAAGTGACAACTAAACAAAGAATTGATTATCGAATCATCTCAATTGAGACTGGACTTTCAGGAGGATATCTCCTGCCCAATGTATGACACCCGTCTGCACTCATGCCGTCAACGAGCTGGCTTAGAAGTCGTGATTGACTCCATGAGTTGCGAATTTGTTCTTATCCCATACTACTCGCACTGAGCTAGGGAGCGTCAAGATCTTTTTCTGATTATAGGCGAACTTTAACTCAGTTCAAGCTTAATTTACAGGCGATCTTACGGATTTTGCCGAGAAAATCGCCCGACAGAGCAATTTTTAAAAGCAGGACTACAGATGCTTTGCAGGTGGGAACGGACGGGGGGGGACCGGAAGCGACGAAATTGAAGTGTAGCGACAATGCGCGATCATTGCTATTATTCATTTTGATGTGTAATTTTGACAAGTTTTTTTAACGGGATTGGTGTTCATTTATTTCTAGAGAATGATTAATTTTTATATCTTCAGCCAGATTCAATCCTGGAAAAATTGAATTAAATTAGTTGGGTATAAATTTAGTTAATTTTCCGGGTCAAGCGGGGAAGATCAAAAAACTGGCTCTGGGTGTGGAGAGATTTATTATGAAGAGCAGAAACTATTTTAAAATCTATTTTAAAATCTAAGTTCGGCTCGGGTTATCGTTTTTTTCGGGAGGCGGGTATTTCAATGGTTAAAAATTGCCCCTGTTGCTCAGAATATGAGCGGTTTCTAGAGTTTAGCCCGAGGCAATAAACTTTAGATTAATTCTAGAATAGAACGTCCCTGAAACTCCCGAGTCTCGATAAAATAAAGGAGAGGGTAAAACCTCAAATCCGATTGCTGCTAAGTCAATCAATGATGTCAACAGAAAACTTACTCTCTAAAAACCAACCTATGGCTTCATATCGTCAAGTTAAACAATATCTAGCATACTGGTTACAACTCGGTAAAAAAGTTGTGCTTCGTAATGGAGATCAATCTCTGTTACCTCAACCCTTATTTGAGGGAGATCATTATAGCCCGGAGTTTGAAAAATGCTGGCAAGAAATCCTCTCTCCGGAGTCGGGGGACTGCTACCTCGAAGGCACAGATGTCTCCATTGGCGAACTATTGACATCGGAGTGGGATATGGAAGAATGCGCTCGTTGTTCGATGCCAGTACCCTTCCGGACTAGAGGTATGCCCCCTAGCTGTTGTCCCTGTTTTGATTTACCAACCTGGCCGAACTCGGAAGTCCCTCAACCCCGACTTCCCGCCAATACCCGAGAACATTTATACCAGATCTGTAATCGCCTGATCAAGTCTAATCCGGATGATATTGAAAGTGCATGAGTCGATGTTGTTACAATAGTTAACAATACAGCTCAGACTAAATCCTGTAGTTTATGGATATCAAGACGGTATCGCCGACTTTGCCCTTGGTTGATTCACAAAGCCCAACTCCTATGAGCAGCTCACAGCTAGATCCCCTTGTTCCGGTCACATCCAATACAGTAGATGTACAATCGCAACTGATAACGGTTGAGGACATTTCCACCGCAGGGGAATCCCCATCCGATCACTCTTCTTCGAGTCCCCATGTTTCCCTCCGTTACGATCCGGTTGCAATTGCCGATTATTATCGCTCCCGCTTTTGGAAAGTGTGGGGGCGGCTATTGACAATTATCTGGAAATTTGCCTCACTCGCCTTGGGGATATGGCTTGATCAGAAAAAGGGATCTGCGAAGAAAAATGAGGGTAAACGCGCCACCCAACTTCGCGTTACACTGACTCAACTCGGCCCTGCATTTATCAAAGTCGGACAAGCTTTATCCACAAGACCGGATTTAGTTCCTCCCACTTACTTAGAAGAATTAACGAAATTGCAAGACCAACTTCCGCCCTTTTCTAATGAAATTGCTTATGGTTTTATCGAAGAAGAACTGGGAGGAAAACCGGAACAAATTTACGCTGAACTTTCTCCCAATCCTTTAGCCGCAGCTTCTTTAGGACAAGTTTATAAAGGCAAACTGAAAACCGGAGAAACCGTCGCCGTGAAAGTGCAACGTCCGGGTTTATCAGAATCGATTGCCCTCGATATTCATCTATTGCGAACCTTAGCGATTTGGGCGCAAAAAAATGTTAAACGGATTCGCAGCGATTTAGTCGCGATTATGGATGAATTTGGCTATCGTATTTTTGAAGAAATGGACTACACCCACGAGGGTCGCAATGCCGAACGGTTTAAGGAACTCTACGGTCATTTACAAGATATCTATGTTCCGAAAATCTATTGGGAATATACCGGACGGCGGGTGCTGACAATGGAGTGGGTAAACGGCACAAAATTAACCCGTTTAGATGAAATTCAAGCCCAAGGAATTGATGCTCGTTACTTAATTGAAGTGGGAGTACAATGTTCTTTGCGGCAGTTACTCGAACATGGATTTTTCCATGCTGACCCTCATCCGGGTAACTTACTCGCCAGTCCAGATGGGAAATTAGTTTATCTGGATTTCGGGATGATGAGCGAGGTTAAACCCT
This sequence comes from Lyngbya sp., assembly GCA_035285085.1. GTDB lineage: Bacteria > Cyanobacteriota > Cyanobacteriia > Cyanobacteriales > Microcoleaceae > Capilliphycus. The sequence continues at coordinate 173,119 of JAYKHV010000102.1, forward strand.
ATCAACGCTATGGTTTACTCGAAGCGGTGGTGCATTTGGTTAACCGAGATTTTGAAGGGTTAGCAAGTGATTATGTCAAGCTGGAATTTTTAACGCCCGATACAGACCTAACCCCGATTATTCCCGCTTTGGGTTCTGTTTTTAATGATGCTTTGGGGGCAAGTGTTGCGGAACTCAACTTCAAAAGTATTACCGATAAACTCTCGGCATTGATGTATGAATATCCCTTCCGAGTTCCGGCTTACTACGCGCTAATTATTCGTTCGTTAGTGACTTTAGAAGGAATTGCCATTAACGTTGATCCCAACTTTAAAGTTCTCAGTAAAGCCTATCCCTATGTGGCTAAACGCCTGTTAACCGATCCCTCTCCTCAACTGCGGGCGTCCCTGCGAGATTTGCTGTTTAAAGATGGTTCTTTGCGCTGGAACCGTTTGGAAAATCTGCTCAAAAATGCTCGCAATAGCGATGATTATGATATTAATCAAGTTCTCGATCAAACCTTAGACTTTTTATTCTCGGAACGGGGAGCATTTATTCGGGAACGCTTGGCTAATGAAATTGTTAAAAATATTGATTTAGCCTCTCGCAATGCTCTGACCAAAGCCCAACTGAAAGTGGCGGAATGGATGGGAGTTAAACCGCCTGCGTCTAATGGAACTAAACCTGTAGAACCCTCAAATCAAAATCAGAAGAATTTAGAACATATTCAGCGAATTGTAGGTATTTTACAAGAAACTGAAGGGTTTGATCCGATGATTTTTGTTCAGAAAGTTCCGGACTTATTGGCTAAACCGGAAGTTCGTCAACTCGGTCAACAGGTGGCGGGTGAGTTGGCCCAAAAGACAGCAGCACGGTTAATTCGGGAACTTTTGATTTCAGATGATCGTTCAGAAACCGAGAAAAACGGACATTATTCTCCGTCTCAACCGCCAGCCAAACCGCTACCGCCTGTATCTTTACCTGCGGGGTCTTAGTTGGAGTTAACTTGGGATGCGCTTCGGGACTACAAAACTGGGGCGCGATTATCTCCGCCGTCTATACGGCGGGGCAAGGTAGCACCGTAGCGTGAGGCCGAACAATCAACCCCTACTATGGCTTTGAATATACTCTTCAAGAATTTTTAGGGGCGCACCACCCGCAGAACGAATATACAATTGATCCCCCCAAAGCCCCTTTTTCCAATTTTTGAAATAAGGTTTTAATTCGGGTTCAAATTCTCGTCTAATTATTCGGCTAGTCGCAGATTTCATAGACCCTAGCAAGGTTGAAACATTGTTTTTTGGATGCAAATCAAACAAGAAGTGAACGTGATCAGATTCGCCAAAGCATTCCAATAAGATGCAGTCGTTTTTTAGAAGTACCCGTGCTGCAATATCATTTATGCGGTCAATCATTGGAGTGGTGAGGCATTTTCGCCTGTACGCAGTGACGAAATAGCTATGCAACTGAATTGAAAATACCGAGTGCGCGCCTTTTCTGTAATGAGTTGTCATCTATTCGACTCAATGCTATAATACAGCTATGGTAACACGACGCATCACATACAGGCTTTATCCTAATCGTCAGCAAGAAGCCCAGCTTCACTGGGCGCGACGAATGCACTGCTGTCTGTATAATGCTGCGGTTGCCAACAGAAAAACGCAATATCAAAAGTTCAACCATTCGGTTGATTATTTTGAGCAGCAGAACTCGCTTCCTGAGTTCAAGACGGTTTGGACTGAGTATCAAAAACTGGGTTCTCAAACCTTACAGGCAACTCTAAAGCGAGTTGATTTTGCGTTTAAACGTTTCTTCAAAGGATTAGGGAAATACCCAAAATTCAAATCTTCTCGCCACTATTCCGGTTGGGATTATCCTAACAAACAAAGTTGGAGAGTTACCACCAACAACGGGGTTAATGGGTATCTGAATCTAAGAGATTTGAACATCATTATTCAGATGAGAGGCAAAGCGAGAACGTGGGGAATTCCTAAAACCTGCACCATCTTCTGGAGAAACAGCAAATGGTATGCGTCGATCACCGTTGAGTGTTGTCCCGGTAGACAGACTGGATCGGGTGCTATAGGCTTGGATTTCGGATCTAAAGTTGCCATTGCCACCAGCGATGGTGAACTAATCGAGTCTCCCAAATTCCTCAAGCGAGCTACTGGGAATATCACCCAACGATCATCGGGATTAAGGCGTAAGCGGAAACCCGAAAAACGCAAGGTTAAAGCGTCAAGACGCTGGAAAAAATGTCAAGCGCGAATTAGCAAGGTTAAGCGTAAAGTTGCCAATCAACGGCAAGACTGGACGCACAAAGTAGCGGCACAAATTGTTGGCAGTAATAGCTTGGTCGCTACTGAAAAACTCAACCTCAAGGGGATGACTCGCAAGGGAAAATCAAAGAAGCGTCAGAAGGCAGGGCTTAACCGCAATTTGTTAGATGTTGCGATTGGAATGCTTCGAGAATCGATTAAGTATAAAGTTATCGAAGCGGGTGGGATATTTTTGGAGGCTCCAACCCAACAATTAAAACCAACGCAACGCTGTAATAACTGTTGGCAATTAACACCCAAGACGCTCTGTGATAGAGTTCATGTTTGCTCCCATTGTGGTCATACTGCCAATAGAGAGTGCGTTTCGTTCAGTCGAAACCTAGAAATAGGGGGATGGCTGGCATCTGTGTAGTAACCCATCTTAGGGTAGAGTTCGCACTTAAATCCTACGCAGATGACAACTGAATAATCATGTTGGTGAGGAAAAGTATCCTAGAAATTCCAAGTCCAATCCTCCAGGTGCGGGAGTGAAAGCACTTTCCCTGTGGTAGAGAGTGGTCTTCAATCCACAAAGCGGGAATGAAAGGTCAAAAGTACACCGAATCTCGCGGTTAATGCAGACTGAGCAAGTCCGTATGGATAACGTGCAGTGAAGGAACGTCCGAACCGTCTATACGGCTGACTAGCGAAATGAGATTGATACGCTAGACGTACCAAAAGGTCACAAACATAGGAATCAACAAAGTTCTCTTCTAGTTGATAAGCACTTCCTAAAAAGGCGGAAAGTTCCATCCTAACCGGACAAATCAATGGTTATTCGGAACGAAGTAACCCTGGTACTCACTCTGTGAGGAGGTCGATACCCACAGTAGTCAACCAAGACGCAAACTCTAGGAAACTAGGTAGTACCGGGGAAAGATTGGGTCAGAAGCGAACGCCTAGCTGTAATGGCTGGGATATGCTGACGGACTCACTTCGGTTACGGAAGATAAGGCTGTTAGTAGCAATAATGTTATGAACACGGAATCAACACCGATGTATAAATGGAAGGACATTCCCTGGCACAAGCTAGAAAGGATGGTCTTTAAGTTGCAAAAACGGATTTATCAAGCGTCTCGTTGTGGCAATGTCACATTAGTTCACAGACTCCAAAAGTTGCTCATCAAATCCTGGTCAGCCAAAGCTATCGCGGTGCGTAGAGTCACCCAGGAAAACAAGGGCAAAAAGACGGCGGGAGTGGACGGGGTAAAATCCCTATCCCCAGTAGCACGTCTGAAGCTCATAGACAAATTAAAACTGGGTTCAAAGGTCAAACCAACCAGAAGGGTTTGGATACCCAAACCTGGGACAAGGGAAAAAAGACCTTTGGGAATACCTACCATGTATGACCGCGCATTACAGGCTCTTATAAAAATGGCATTAGAACCCGAGTGGGAAGCCAAATTTGAGCCAAATAGCTACGGATTCAGACCGGGTAGAAGCTGCCATGATGCGATACAAGCCATATTTAACAGCATTAGGTACAAACCTAAGTTTGTACTCGACGCTGACATAGCCAAATGCTTTGACCGAATCAATCACGGGAAACTCCTAAAAAAACTAAATACTTTTCCCACCTTTCGGAAGCAAGTCCGAGCCTGGTTAAAAGCAGGTGTAATGGATGGAAAAGAAATATTCCCGACTGAAGAAGGCACCCCACAGGGAGGCGTTATATCGCCTTTACTCGCTAATATTGCTTTACATGGCATGGAAGAAAGGATTAAAAAGTTGGCGGAAACGTTTGACATAAAAAGGACAAATAATCCTAAATATCAAGCGGCAAAATCAACAAAAAGAAGCTCAATTAGTCTAATCCGATATGCCGACGACCTAGTAATTCTACATGAGTCCTCTGAAGCAATCCATCAGTGCTATCAGGTCATAGCAGAATGGCTTAAAGAGATGGGTTTAGAACTCAAACCTAGCAAAACCCGTATAGCCCACACCCTTGAATCCTACAGAGGAGAGGAAAAGGGCTTTGATTTCCTTGGATTTCACATCTGGCAATATAAAGCTGGAAAATGTCGTTCAGGGAAAGATTCTCAAGGGAATCTGCTAGGATTTAAAACCCAAATCTCCCCCTCCAAAAAATCTCAAGCATAGGCACTACGCCAAAGTAGCTGAAGTAATTGAAAGTCACAGAGGGAAATCTCAGGCAGCATTAATTAAAAACCTGAACCCTATCATCATCGGATGGTGCAATTACTTCAAACCCTACCAAAGTAGCAAAGTGTTCTCAAAGATAGACTACCTCACGTTCTGGAAACTCTGGAAATGGGGGAAACACAGACACAGAAACAAAGGGGAAAAATGGCTCAGGCAGAAATACTGGCACACAATAAAAGGGGATAACTGGGTGTTCTCCACAAGAGAACATTCCAACCCATATCACCTAATCAAACACTCGTCCGTATCCACTAATAATGGATACATAAAAGTTAAAGGTGAAACATCCCCCTACAACGGCGACTTAATATATTGGAGTTCCCGAATGGGCAAAAATCCCTTAGTTTCAAAGAGAATGGCAACGTTACTCAAAAGACAAAAGGGAATATGCCCCCACTGTGGACTACATTTCAAAGATGGAGATACTATCGAACTTGACCATATCATCCCTAAGTCATTAGGCGGCAAGGATGAATATAAAAATTGGCAACTACTCCATCGATATTGTCACGATAGTAAGACTTCCATTGATGGGAGTTATGGCAACAAATCTGACTGCAATAGTGTCAAGCCCAAACCACTATCTAACATTCCAAAGAATTATCAATGGGTGGAAGATATGCTGGTGGTGACGTAGACATGACAAGTCCCGTTTCGTTGAGGAGCCGTATGATACGAAAGTATCAAGTACGGTTTTGGAGAGCAGCGGCTCTCGCGAGAGAGTCGCTGACTTTAATTATTAATGCCGCTCAGGTTTGTTTGACTTGGGCGAGGGGTTTGGAACGAGCCTCTTTAGACGCAGAGTCGCAAAGCTCTACTGATTGCGGAAGCATGAAGCAACTTTGGGCGAAGAAGCGTTAGAAACCCTGCCGTATAGACGGCGGGTGTAGTTCATACAATATTTTCGGAATCTTCCGTCGCAGTCTCGCCGTCATTGGTATAATCTGAAGATATTTTTGATGAGCAGTGTCAGCGCACCCCTGGATCGCGATCGCACAAGTCCGGATAGCGCATTTTGTGAGGAGATCTAATTTATGTACATACTGGGAATTTCAGCCTATTATCACGATAGCGCGGCAGCTTTGGTCCGAGATGGAGAGATTATCGCCGCCGCCCAAGAAGAACGATTTTCCCGAAAAAAGCACGATGCTCGCTTTCCTGAACACGCGATCCGCTATTGTTTACAACAAGCCAATATTACCCTTCTTGATGTCGATCATATTGTTTTCTATGACAAACCCCTCGTCAAATTTGAACGACTTCTCGAAACTTATCTCAGTTACGCCCCCAATGGGTTTCGTTCGTTTATGACGGCGATGCCTGTTTGGTTGAAAGAAAAACTTTACCTGAAAACCATATTAAAAAAAGAATTCTCAAAATTACTCGGCGTTAAACGGGCGAAGCTGCCAAAATTGATGTTTTCCGAACATCATCAGTCTCACGCGGCTTCTGCTTATTTTCCCAGTCCCTTTGAAAAAGCGGCTGTTTTATGTCTCGATGGCGTGGGAGAATGGGCGACAACAACCGTCTGGTTAGGCGAAGGAAATACCCTCACTCCACAGTGGGAAATTGACTTTCCTCATTCCTTGGGTTTGTTGTATTCTGCCTTTACTTATTATACCGGATTTAAAGTCAATTCGGGCGAGTACAAATTGATGGGATTGGCGCCTTATGGTCAGCCGAAATATGTTGATAAAATCCTCACCCATTTAATTGATTTAAAAGACGATGGTACTTTCCGGTTGAATATGGATTATTTCAACTATACCGTCGGCTTAACCATGACCAATAAAAAGTTCGACCAACTGTTTGAATGGCCGCCCCGCCAGCCGGAAACCAAACTCACCCAACGGGATATGGATATCGCGGCTTCGATACAAGTTGTGACTGAAGAAGTGGTCTTACGTTTATCAAGAACCGTTCAAAAAGAACTCAATGTTGATTATCTTTGTATGGCGGGAGGAGTGGCATTAAATTGCGTCGCCAACGGCCGTATTTTGCGCGAAGGGCCGTTTAAAGATATTTGGATTCAACCCGCAGCCGGAGACGCAGGCGGCGCGTTGGGGGCGGCTTTGGCGGTGTGGTATCAATATCACGATCAACCTCGAATGGTTGAACCTGAAAAAGTGTTGGCAGAAGTCGGTAAAACCGTAGAAACTCCCGCCGTTCCAAGTTCAACAATTGCCACGTTAGAACCGAAATTAGAATCAAAAATAAAGACAGTTAGCGCTCCCAAAGATAAAATGAAAGGGGGTTATTTGGGGCCGAAATTTAGCGATGAGGACATTCAACTTTACCTCGATTCAATTAATGCGGTTTATGTGCGGTTAGAAGACGCTCAATTAATGCCCCGTTTGGCGGAAATTCTTGATAACGGTAACGTTGTTGGGTGGTTTCAAGGTCGGATGGAGTTTGGGCCGCGTGCGTTGGGCGGACGTTCAATTATTGGCGATCCTCGCAATGCTAAAATGCAGTCGGTGATGAATTTAAAGATTAAATATCGGGAATCTTTTCGACCGTTTGCACCGTCTGTTTTAGCCGAACGAGTTTCTGATTATTTTGAGATGAATTCAGCCAGTCCTTATATGTTGTTGGTGGCGCCGGTTAAAGAAAATCTTCGCATTCCCATGACCGCCGAACAACAACAATTATTTGGTATTGATAAACTCAAAATTCCCCGTTCAGAAATTCCCGCAATTACTCATGTTGATTATTCCGCACGGGTGCAAACGGTTCATAAAGAAACAAATCCCCGCTATCATAATCTGATTTCCCACTTTGAAAAACGCACGGGATGTGGTGTAATTGTCAATACTTCCTTTAACGTTCGGGGCGAACCCATTGTTTGCACTCCAGAAGATGCTTACCGCTGTTTTATGCGAACCGAAATGGATTATTTAGTGTTAGAAAATTTCTTGCTGGCTAAATCTGACCAAACGCCTTGGGAAAAAGATGAGTCTTGGAAACAAGAGTTTGAGTTAGATTAATTTGAAACCCCCTAAATCCCCCTTGTTAAAAATCCCCCTAAATCCCCCTTAGAAATCCCCCTAAATCCCCCTTGTAAGAATCCCCCTAAATCCCCCTAAATCCCCCTCCCGTCCCCCTAAATCCCCCCTTGATCCCCCCTTTGAAAGGGGGGCGGGGGGAGGCTAGATGTTGCTTCGCTTTTGGTTGGATGGGGGACTTTCAAGAATTAAACCCTCTTTTCCCCCCTTTCCAAGGGGGGCTAGGGGGGATAAAATGGGGGCTAGGGGGGATAACAAAGGGCTTAAAGAGACAATTTCAGCTTAGTTTTTTAGACTCAATAAACAAACAATGGATCACGAAATTCCCAAGCTTGATAAAAAAGGTTTACGAGAGTTCGGACTCACAACAGGCGCCATATTTGCGGGGTTGTTTGGGTTCGTGCTTCCCCTGGTCTTTCGACACTGGCCCCCTCCCGTTTGGCCCTGGATATTGGGGTCAATTTTGGCGGTTTGGGCGTTGATTATTCCCGGTACGCTTAATCCGATTTATTACGGTTGGATGCGGGTTGGTTTGGTATTAAGCTGGATTAATACTAGAATTATTCTCGGGGTCGTTTTTTACGTTATGATGACACCGATGGCATTGATTAAACGAATTTTCGGGAGCGATGCTATGCAACGGGAATTAAACCCAAATCTTTCAACTTATCGGGTTGGAAGTACAGTTAGAAATCGTGAAAGTATGGAGCGTCCTTTCTGATGTTTGAAGCCACATTAGACTTTTTAAAAGACTTGTGGGCGTTTATGAAAGAACGCAAAAAGTATTGGTTATTGCCTCTAATTATTACTTTGGTTTTGTTGGGGGCGTTGATTGTTCTTTCTCAAGGTTCTGCAATTGCTCCGTTTATTTATACGTTATTCTAAACGTAAACTCGTTGAAAACGGCAGCGATAAAAAGCAAAATTTGTTTGTAGAGATGTGTAATTTCATGTCTCTACACCGCTTTATTTTTTGGAAGATAAGTAGACGAGAATGGGTAAACGCAAGACTTGGATATTGAATCTGGGTTTAACACTGGGAAGTGTTTTATTTGGCGTATTCATAGGAGAAATCGGTCTGCGTTTGGCGGGAATTGAGGGCTTAAAAAAGCTACCTCAACCCGGTCATGGTAACTTTTCCCCTTCTTTTTATACCACATCTCATCCTGATTTAGGCTGGATAAATCGACCGGGAGCTGAGGGTTGGTGGCGACAGGAAGGAGAGGCTTATATTGAGATTAATAGTGATGGGTTGCGAGATGAGATTTATTCAAAAAATCAGCCAAAAGATGCGCTTAGAATTGCGGTTTTAGGCGATTCTTTTACCTTGGCGGTTCAGGTTGCGGTTGAAGAAAATTATAGTTCAGTTCTCGAAAAAGAATTACAAAATTGTGCAAATTTAAAAGATAAGAAAATAGAAGTGATGAATTTTGGGGTGGATGGTTACGGTACCGCCCAAGAATTGTTAATGTTGCGTGAAAAGGTTTGGGATTATAATCCAGATATTGTGATTCTTTCGTTTTTTATTGGCAATGATATTATTGATAATTCAGCCCAATTGGAAAGCAATCATTATCGGCCCTTTTTTGTGTATAAAAATGGTGAGTTAGTCCCCGATTATTCTTTTAGAAACTTATCTCTCGAACATAGCGATCGCTATTGGATTACAATGGTTGATAGGCTACCGAGTGGGTTGGTCAATCGTTCGAGAATTTTACAAGTTGCTAAAAAAGCCGAACGAGATTTAAAGCAGAAAAATTTGCTTCAGCATTTAAACAAACTCAACGCTAAAAACTTTCGAGAACCCACTGAACCCGTTTGGGAAGAAGCGTGGAAAATTACTGAAGATTTAATCACTATAATGAATCAAGAAGTTCAAGAAAAAAATGCCCAGTTTTTGTTAGTGACTATCGGCGATCCGATGCAAGTTCATCCGAATCCTGCGTTTCGTCAATCTTTTATGAAGACTTCTAAAATAGAAGATTTCTTGTATCCCGATAAACGACTCAAAGCGTTAGGCGATCGCGTTGGTTTTCCGGTGTTAAATTTAGCCGAACCCTTTCAAACCTATTCCGAGGAAAATAACGTCTGTTTACATGGGTTTGAAACCGCCGCTCCTTGTGCGGGACATTGGAACAAAAACGGACATGAATTCGCCGGAAAATTAATCGCAAATCAGTTATGTCAACAGGTGCAAAAATGATTAAGAAACTCAAACCTTTGGCGGTTAATTTGGGGTTAGTTTGTGGAAGTTTTATCTTTGCAATTGTTATCGGTGAAATCGGTTTGCGAGTCGCCGGAATTGAGGCGCCATTACCGCCAGATCCCGAGTCAGAAACCCTCGCCTATCGGGTTGATGATCCCTACCGAGGTTGGGCGCCCCGTGCGAATGCGGTAACGGTTTGGGCGGGTGAAGGGGAAAGAACCGGAGTTCAGATGAATAGTAGCGGAATGCGCGATAAAGAACGAACGGTTAATAAGCCCGAAAATACTTATCGAATTGCATTTTTGGGGGACTCATTTGTTGAGGCGATTCATGTTCCTTTAGAATATACGGCAGCGGCGATTATGGAACAAGAATTAGCCGAATGTTCGGGGTTGAAAGGGAAAAATGTTGAGGTGTTAAATTTTGGCGTTCAGGGTTACGGTACCGCCCAAGAATTGATGACGTTGCGCCATCAGGTTTGGCAATTTTCGCCGGATTTGGTGTTGTTAGGTTTTTATCCGGGTAATGATATCCGCAATAATTATAAACCCCTAGAACACGATCATTATCGTCCCTATTTTACCCGAGAAAATGGGGGATGGGTGTTCGATGATTCGTTTAAAAATATGACCCAACTCGAACGGGATTATTATTCAACGACTCGGGTGGATTATTTACCCCGTTGGTTGTTGGAAAGTTCGCGAATTTTACAATTAGTTAGACAAGCGGAAGCCCAAGCAAAACAGCGCCAGTTTGAACGAGATTATGAACAAACGAATATCAATTTTTATAAAGAACCCCCCGATGAAAATTGGGAAGAAGCTTGGAAGATTACCGAGGGGTTAATTACGTTGATTCGGGATGAAGTTAAACAGCAAAATATTGATTTTATGGTGTTTACCATTAGCGATTCTTATCAAGTTCATCCCCAACCTAAAAAACGCCAAGAGTTTATGGAAAAATACGATATTGAAAATTTATTTTACCCCGATAAACGCATTCAAGCTTTGGGTGAACGAGAAGGATTTACAGTCTTTAGACTCGCCGAACCCCTGCAAAAAGTAGCAGAAGAAACGGGGGAATGTTTACATGGGTTTGAGAATGCGTTACCCTGTGAAGGTCATTGGAACCGAGAAGGAAATCGAGTCGCTGCTGAGTTGATGGCGAATCAAATTTGTCAGCGAATTACCTCTCAGCAACAGGTGAAAAAGCAAACAAAAACACCCTAGATTTTATGATAAAATTACCCTTGATAAAACAAATTAAGCCCTTGCTAACGATTGGTTTAGTTAACTTAATTCTTCTGTTAATTGGAACGGAAGCGGTATTCTTTTTGTTTGTATTGTTTACAGAAAAGCGAATTATTTATTTTCACCGTGAATTGATTCAACCGAAAGAATCCTTAAGCTTTACAGAATTATCTCAAAATCAATCAAAAAATGAATCGATTATTATTCGCTTTCATCCCTTCTTTGGTTATGTCCTGAAACCGGGAGTCTATAGCCACGAATTTTCCGGGTTAAAAGTGAATAATTATGGTTTTTTCTCGCCTTATGATTATCCTTATATTAAAACTCATTCTAATCAAATTATTATCGGGATTTTTGGCGGTTCGGTGGCGAGTGATTTTAGTGTGAATGAAATGATTGACCCTTCTCATCCCCGAACTTTAATTCAGAAAATAAAATCTTTACCCCAGTTTAAAAATAAAGAAATTATCGTTTTAAACTTTGCCAATGGCGGATACAAACAACCCCAACAACTCTTAATTTTAAGTTATTTTTTATCTATCGGTCAAGAGTTTGATTTGGTAATTAATATTGATGGGTTTAATGAAATTGCACTCTCCCCTTTAAATAATCAGGCGAAACTGGATGTAACAATGCCAAGTTTTCAGCATTTTCAACCGTTAATGAGTTTAGTTAATGGGGATTTATCGGCTATTATTTCTCTGGGAGAGATGATGAAAACCCAAGAAAAGTTATCACAAATTAACCGCAAAATTAATCAATGTAATTTTGGGTTATGTTATGCGATGAACTTGATAGTCAAACAAAATTTATCTCAAAAATATCAACGCCAAGTTACAGCCTTTGATAGTCAACAAATCAAAAAACAGTCAATCGCAAACCCCAAAGAAAATAGTCTGATTTCCATCTCTAAAAAATCGGAAGTGTTAGAAGATACCGTCGCCATTAATCAAGCGGTAAATAATTGGGTAGAATCTTCTTTGATGATGTCTCATTTACTTTCAATGCGTCAGATTCCCTATTTTCATTTTATTCAACCCAACCAACATTACCCAACTCAACGTGTTTTTTCATCGGAGGAAAATAGAATCATTCGAGAAAGTCCCTATCGCCAAGCCGCTAAAAAGGGTTATCCCGTGTTGATTTCCCAGGTTGAAAAGATGCAAAAATATGGTATAAATCTATTTAATGCTGTTACAATATTAGATGAGACTTCCGAAACCGTTTATCGGGATAGTTGTTGTCACTATAACCAACTCGGACAGGATATCCTAACTGATTATGTCGCTGAATCTATTCTAAAAACTTTTAATTCATCAAACAATCTCAACTAACTTTTTTATCTTTAATTGTTCCCTCAATACCGGAGAAACGATGAAAAAATTAAACCTGAAATTTATCAAAGAAGGACTGAAGTTAACTCTCATTAACCTCGCGGTTTTATTGGTATTTCTTGAACTGGGTTCTTTAGGCTTTTACTTTATTAGAAACCAACAGTTTTTTTATACCCGTGAAAAATCAGAAGATTATCGAGATTTGGGGATTAATTTAGAAGGGGTGAGAGTTGGAGGAGAGTCAATTGTTGAACGTTTACATCCTTTCTTTGGGTTTGTACAAAAACCTGGGCCTGATTTTCGACCCGGTTTCAAGTATAATAATTATGGGTTTATTACTCCCTACGATTATCCTTTTGTGAAAACGAATGACAATCAAGTAATTGTCGGAGTTTTTGGCGGTTCGGTGGCGTCTAACTATTCAATTTATGAAGTCAATAACAAAGTGTTAGAACAAATATTCCGACAAGTTCCCGAATACAAAGACAAGGAAATTATTATCTTATCCTTAGCCATTGGCGGATACAAACAACCCCAACAATTGTTAATTTTAAACTATATGTTGGCGAGGGGTCAGAAATTTGATTTAATTATTAATATTGACGGGTTTAACGAAGTCGCCCTTTCTAATCTTAACAATCAACGTCAACTAGATTTCGCCATGCCAAGTCCCGCACACATCGAACCTTTAACCGGACTTGCCAATAACAGTTTATCCAACAAAGCTTTAAGAACCCTATTAGAAATTAAAGAAAATAAAGAACAGTTAGGGGAGGGATTAGAAAGACTTCAAGACTGTAAACTTGCGTCTTGTTATGCGGTGATGTCGGTTTACGTTCAAACTTTAGTTAAAAACTATCGAGAAAACCTACAAAGATTTGAGAGATACAGAAATAAACCCTTAGATGATGACCAAGAAAGTGTGATTTTCTTTTATAATCAAGATGAGGTTTTACCCGATGCGGTATTTTTTGAACAGGTGGCGGATTATTGGGCGAAAACGTCGATTTTAATGCACCAAGTCGCAGCGGCTAATAATATTCCCTATTTTCACTTTTTTCAACCGAATCAATATTGGAAAACTAACCGAAAATTTAGCGAAGCGGAAAAGAAAATTGCCTTGAGTGAGGCGAGTCCCTACGAAAAAGGCGTGAAAATTGGCTATCCTTTGCTGTTGGAACGAATTGATGATTTGAAAGCCAATAATGTGAATATTTTTAATGCGGTGAATATTTTTGATGAGGTAGCCGAACCCGTTTATGGGGATAATTGCTGTCACTACAACGCCAAAGGAGATGAGGTTTTTTCCAATTATATCGGGCGTTCAATTGTGGAGACGTTAACGGGTAAACCCCTTGAAAAACAACCTAAAAAGTAATGGAATTAGAAGTTAAAAGTTTACTGTGCTAAAACTTCACTCAACACAACAACCGATAAATTTTGTAGGGTGCGAAATCCTTTATCGTTGGTGAGAAACAGGTTGCAATTTGTGGTAAAATGGGAGGCAGCGTGAATGGCGTCGGGGGTTTTTAAACTGGTTTGCGATCGCAAACGTGCGGCTTCTCTCAGGATGTCTAAATTAACCGGAATCAGTTCAATTCCTGTCGATAAAAGTAGTTCTTCATAGTCCGCTACTAAATTCATATCATTCATTCTGAAAGGGCGAACAAGCACTTCCATTAAAGTTAGTTCGCTGGTGATGATTTCAATCTCTCCCGTCTGAAATTTTGACCATAGCGGTTGTAAAACTGTCCAATAATCCGGGTTACTTTCTACCGTGTAAATCATTACAGCAGTGTCAACATAAACCCGACTCAAAGAGGGGATATTTAGCTGTCCCATGACTCTCTTTCCTCCCGAATATATTGATCGATTTCTTCAGCAGAGGCGGTTGAGGAACGATGACTGCGAATATGTTCAATCAATTCTATCACTTTACTCCGTTTAGAAGAAGATTTCTCGGGGACAACAACAAACACGTCAACTGTCTCATCAACGGGAAGTTCTGAATGTTGAATTTCTATTTTGTTTCCCGGTAAAACTTTAACTTTTGTATGAAATGCTGATTGCATCTTTTTTCCTCAAGTTTCAAGGGATAATCTACGATACAGCTTAAATTCTGCTTCAATTATAACAAAACTATTGTGACAGATTTGGATATTTTTCTAACAGCTTTTTCGATAACACTTCTGCTGCTAATTTGTTTCCTGCAATATTCCAGTGGGTATCGTTGGGTTTGTAGAGTCGGGTTTGATGAGAAGCGGCGATAAATTCATCCATCAAATCAATGTATTCAATATTGTTTTCTTGAAAGGTTTCCTGTAACATTCGGTTGGGGAGTCGGAAATCTAACTTATCTGGATCATCAGAATCAAACATTTCGATAATTTTGGCTTGTAGGTTTTGATCGACTTGAACTTCATCGGGAATAATCACCACGACTAACTTAATATTGCGATAATCGCAGATTTCCTTAATTTTAATAATATCATTCACCGCATCTTTTACATATCCCTCAAAAATGTCATCCGCCGGATTTTTTACGAACATATTGCTTTTATTCTTCGTATCATTTAAGTAAAATTCATCGGTGTGGGTGGGTGCATCGTCAATGTATGTTAAACTATTACTAGGATTGAAAATTAATCCTTCATATTGGGTTTGAAGTTTAATCAGCGATCGCACAAAAGAAATCACATAGGACTTATCCCATTGTCGTTCTTTGGCTTTGAATTGATTATCCATAAAATCATTGCCAATATAAAAGGAAAGTAACACCATATCCGGTTGAACGTCTAACCCTTCATTGATTAACAAAGAAAGATAATCTTTTGGCCCCATTCCCGGAATTCCCATGTTAATCAGTTCAATTTGTTGATTATTTTGATTGAGTTTTTCTTCCAACAACGTGAGATAATTGTATGGGTAGGGAACAATTCCAAAGCTGAAAGAATCACCAATTCCGATAATTCGATAAACGCCCTCGGGTTTTTCGGTTGTAAATTCTACATCTTTAAAGCCTTTGGAATTTAATGTAAAGTCAAAATCTTGAGAGTTGGGTTTTCCTCGCCAACGGTTATAGGAACGGTCTGTAAACAGGAACGTTGGGTTAATTCTGTGATAAATTCTGAAGGTAATTTCTGATAGAATTAAAGTAATGGCGGTGATGATTAAGGTTTGGAGTAAGAAGGATTTAACTTGTTTTAGTTTTAGCATTTTGATTGAAATTGTTTTAAATTTAGTTATTTGGAAGCGGAAGGTTTAACTAAAGACTGAAAGTAACTATCGGTTTTTGGTCGCAAATTTTCAAACAAAATCTCAGCCGCGAGTTGATTTCCCGCAGAGTTCCAATGGGGTTCTTGGAGGAGATATAAATGCTGTTTTTGTTGTTCGGCTTGGAACCGTTCCAAAAAGTCAATATAAGCAATATTCTGGGCTTCTAGATGCTGTTTGAGGATATTTTGCATACAGTTAACTTGATAATCTTTGGGGTCTAGTTCAAACTCGTTAACAACCTGATTAAACAGTTGGGGGTTTACCTGAAATTCATCGGGATAAATGGCGACAATAAACCGAATATTTTTTTCTTGCAAAATTCGATTCATTTCCGAAATACTCTGAAGAATATAGTTAATATTTTTATCCCAGTTTCCATCCTCCAAATCCTCTTTTTCACAAAAACTCAAGCGATTTTTCTCGACTTCTAAAAACGTTTCAAGAGAGAGAATACCCGGAGACTGTTCAACGGGAGAGTTAGAATTTTGAGTAATAATTTGAGGACTGGAAGAAGCAATTAACGTTTCAACAGACTCTAACGCTTGTTGAGATTTTGCGGCTTCTTGGAAGATTTTATATTTTTGTTGGATAAATAGCCATAACCTCGACTGTCCGATAATGGGATAACCAAAGATAACCAATTCTTCCCGTTTGTCGATATCAATATAAATATCATTGACAATAATTCGTTTGCGGTTGGGGTCAGCATCAATAAAATCATTTCCCACAAAAAATCCCAACACCACCAAATCGGGATTATATTGCAAACCAAACTTTTTCAACATTGCCAACTGTTCCCCCGTGTGGGTTCCCGGATAACCTGTATTAATCACTTCCACTTGAGGAATACCATAATATTCTGTAAATTTATTCTCCAACAACGCCGTGTAATTTCCCTCTTTTCCCCCCGCCCAATTAAAAGAATCGCTAACAACTAACATCCTAAATTTACCCGCTTCCCTTTCTAACGGATAATCTTTATCGTTGAAACCAAATTGATTATTTCCATTGGCATAGGGACGAATTTTAAACCCCAAATCTTGGTCGTATTGATATAACCCTTTAAACACATAAGGTTCTAAAACAATCATCAAAACTTCGACTAAAAATAAAGGGACAACCGTCCAACAAAACAATAAAATCAGCGTTTGACGAATCTGTTTCAAGGAAAGTGACTTGAGGGATTTTAACATAATTTCACGACATCAAAAAATGTAGGTTTTCTAGGATAGCAATCTGAAATCAGACTGTCTAGGTCTGTAAATTGTTCGGCATTCGGTCCACAACAATCGGCATAACCAACACTTTATCCACCCGGTTTCCATCCATATCAACCACCTCAATTCTTAACCCATTCCATTCAAAATGATCCGCAACTGAGGGAATTCGACTCAAATGAGTAATCACAAAACCGCCAACGGTGTGATAACTTCCCCGACGAGACTGTTGGGGGGAACCTTGTAATTTAAACAGTTGAAAAAAGTCCTCAACCGCCAACATTCCATCCAACAACCAAGACCCATCCTCACGCTGAATAACTTGGGGTTCATCCAAGTTATCAAGTGCGGGAATATCGCCGACCAATTCTAACAAAATATCATTCAACGTAACCAACCCTTGAATCACACCATATTCATCCACAACAATTCCGATATGGGTTCCGGTTTGTTTGAACATTTCCAAAATTTTCAACACCGAAGTGCTTTCGGGAACAAACAGCGGACGTCGCAACGGACGAGTTAAATCTAGGGGATGATTTGACAGAGTTTGCGATAATAAATCCGTCACCCGGACAAACCCCAACACATTATCCAAACCCCCCTGACAAACTAACACCCGAGTATAAAAACTTTGCTTCAGTTTTTGGCTGTTTTTTTCCGGAGTATCCTCCAAATCTAACCAAACAATTTCCGGGCGAGGCGTCATCAAATCATGCACCGGACGGTCCCCCAATTGAAACACCCGATCCACAATATCCTGTTCCGCTTCTTCGACAATACCCGATTGAGTTCCCTGTTCAATTAACACCTTAATTTCTTCTTCGGTCACTTGCGGTTCGTTGGGAACTTCGCTACCCAATAAATGCAAAATAAACTCGGTCGAACTACTCAAAAGATAAACCACCGGAGACGCAACCGCAGATAAACATTTCATCGGTTGGGCGACGCGAGTTGCAATCCGTTCGGGATGATTTAAAGCCAATCTTTTCGGTACCAATTCCCCCAAAATCAAAGATAAATAAGCAATAAAACACACCACAATTCCCAAACCAATCGCCTCACTATAAGGCGCAAAAATAGGAATTTGACCGATTTTTCCGGCCAATTTCTCCGCCAACGTTGTCCCGCCAAACGCCCCCGCCAAAATCCCAATTAACGTAATCCCCACCTGAACCGTCGATAAAAAACGGTTGGGTGTATTCGCCAATTCTAGGGCGGTGTGGGCTTTTTGGTTTCCAGCATTGGCTAACTGTTGCAAACGCACCCGACGAGATGAGACAATAGCAATCTCGGACATAGCAAACAAACCGTTAGCCAAAACCAACAACAGCACAATCAACATTTCACGAAAGACCGCAATCATTTAAAATACCCCAATAACAAATCGCTAAATTCTCTAAAATGGTAAGAACGACAGCACCATTCCTGAAGCATCTATGACATTTTCTGCGATTGTTCGGGCGACTGCGCGATCGCCGCTGACCCGCGAACTCCTGACCAAACTAAATCAACATCAATCACTTTACCTTAACGGCGTCCCCCGCTTACCGAAAGGATTGGTCGCCTCCGCCCTCGCCCAAGAAGCCGGACTGAATTTGTTTGTTGTGACCGCCACCCTCGAAGAAGCGGGGCGCTGGTCGGCCCAACTCGAAGCGATGGGGTGGTCTGTGGTTCATTTTTATCCGACATCGGAGGGTTCGCCCTATGACCCGTCTTTCTCGGAGGAAATGACTTGGGGACAAATGCAGGTGTTGGCGGATTTGATCAACCCCGACGCCCGAGAAAAAACCGCAGACAAAAAAAGCGCAGACAATGGTAAAATTGCGGTGGTCGCCACCGAGCGATCGCTACAACCCCATCTTCCGCCCGTTGAGGATTTTAAGCCCTACTGTCTCACCCTCAAACAGGGGATGAGTCAAGATTCCAAACAACTCGATGAACAACTGGCGACTCTCGGTTACGAACGGGTTTCGCTGGTGGAAACCGAAGGTCAATGGAGTCGTCGGGGCGATATTGTCGATATTTTTCCCGTCGCCGCAGAACTTCCCGTGCGTTTGGAGTGGTTTGGGGACGAACTGGAACGAATTCGCGAATTTGACCCCACAACCCAGCGATCGCTTGATAAAATAACTCAGTTGGTTCTCACGCCCACCGATTTTACTTCTTGGGGAATTGGAACCGCAGAGTGGAAAATTGACAAACCCGCTTCATTACTGGATTATTTACCCGAACTGACTTTGGTTGCCGTCGATGAACCCGATCAGTGTGCGGCGCACGGCGATCGCTGGTACGATCATATAGAACAGAGTTTATCGGATATTCCCGCCTCAGACAACTTTCCCAAACTCCACCAACCGTTTAACGAATCTTTGGCCGATATTTCCGCCCGTTTCGATCGCCTCTACCTCTCGGAACTCGCGGAAGTGAACCCCTCTCCCCTGGTTGCGGGTTCCCCCAGTCTCAACCTGTCGAGTCGCCCCCTCCCGATCACGCCCCATCAGTACGCCAAACTCTCCGATCTGATTCGCCAAGAACGAAACCGGCATTTTGCCATCTTTCTCGTTTCCGCCCAACCGAGTCGATCCGTCGCCCTGCTGTCCGAACACGACTGTCCGGCGAAATTCGTCCCCAACCCCCGAGACTATCCGGCGATCGACGGTTTAATCAAAGATACCCCCGTCGCCCTCAAATATAGCGGACTCGCCGAACTCGAAGGTTTTATTTTACCAACATTTCGGTTAGTTGTCATTACCGACCGAGAATTTTATGGTCAGCATACGCTAGCCACCCCCAGCTACATCCGCAAACGGCGGCGGGCGGCGTCCAAACAGGTTGACCCAAATAAACTCCGTCCGGGGGATTATGTCGTTCACCGACAGCATGGAATTGGCAAATTTATTAAGTTAGAAAGTCTGACCCTGAATAAAGAAACTCGCGATTATTTAGTCGTTCAATATGCCGATGGGTTGTTAAGAGTTGCAGCCGATCAGGTGGGAACGTTATCCCGGTTTAGAAGTACGGGCGCTAAAGTTCCCCAACTCAATAAACTTTCGGGTAAAACGTGGGAGAAAACCAAAAATAAAGTTCAAAAAGCGATTAAAAAGTTGGCGGTTGATTTGCTGAAACTTTACGCCCAACGCGCCCAACAAACCGGTTATAATTATCCGCAAGATACGCCCTGGCAACAGGAACTCGAAGATTCTTTTCCCTATCAACCGACACCCGATCAGTTGAAATCAACCCAAGACGTTAAACGGGATATGGAAGCCGAACGTCCGATGGATCGTTTAGTTTGTGGAGATGTGGGGTTTGGGAAAACGGAAGTGGCAATTCGGGCAATTTTTAAAGCCGTAACTGCGGGAAAACAGGTGGCATTTCTCGCCCCAACTACGATTTTAACCCAACAGCATTATCACACCCTCAAAGAACGATTTGCGCCCTATCCAATCGAAATTGCGTTGTTAAATCGTTTCCGAACCGCTAGCGAAAAAAGAGAGATTCAACAGCGTTTAAAAACCGGGGAAATTGATATTATTGTTGGAACCCATTCCATTCTCAGCAAAACCATTCAATTCAAAGATTTAGGATTGTTAGTGGTAGACGAAGAACAACGGTTTGGAGTCAATCAAAAGGAAAAAATTAAAACCCTAAAAACTCATGTAGATGTTTTAACATTAACTGCGACTCCTATTCCCCGCACGTTATATATGGCGCTGTCGGGAATCCGAGAAATGAGTTTAATTACCACGCCACCGCCCTCCCGTCGCCCGATTAAAACCCATTTATCGCCCTACAATGATGAAACCATTCGCACGGCGATCCGTCAAGAATTGGATCGGGGCGGACAGGTTTTTTATGTCGTTCCTCGAATAGAAGGAATTGAGGAAAAATCGGCTAAAATCCGCGAAATGGTGCCAACGGCGAGGATAGCAATCGCTCACGGTCAAATGGATGCGGCAGAATTGGAATCCATTATGTTAACCTTTAATGCGGGTGAAGCGGAGATTTTAGTCTGTACAACCATTATCGAATCGGGGTTAGATATTCCTCGGGTGAATACCATTTTAATCGAAGATGCTCATCGCTTTGGTTTGGCGCAATTGTATCAGTTAAGGGGTCGGGTTGGACGTTCGGGAGTACAAGCCCATGCTTGGTTATTTTACCCCGTAAATGCAGACGGACAAGCAATTTTATCCGACGACGCCCGCAAGCGGTTGAGGGCGATTCAAGAGTTTACACAGTTGGGTTCCGGCTATCAACTGGCGATGAGAGATTTAGAAATTCGCGGCGCCGGTGATATACTCGGATCGGAACAATCCGGTCAAATGGATGTGATCGGATTTGATTTGTATACGGAGATGTTGGAAGAATCAATTCGGGAAATTAAAGGTCAAGAAATCCCGCAAGTGGATGATACGCAAATTGACCTTAATCTTACTGCTTTTATTCCCTCCGATTATATTCCCGATATCGACCAAAAGATGAGCGCTTATCGAGAAGTTGCCTCTTGTAGTAGTCGCGATGAACTGGTAAGATTAGAGGAGGATTGGTGCGATCGCTACGGCCCGATACCGACACCCGCCCAACAGTTAATTCGGGTGATGGAACTGAAACAAATTGCCAAAAAATTGGGCTTTTCTCGAATTAAACCGGATACGGAAAATAAACAGCATATTATCCTAGAAACGCCGATGGAAGAACCGGCTTGGAATTTGTTAAAAGAGAAGCTTCCGGCGCATTTACATTCTCGGTTTGTTTACAGCAAAAGTAAAGTTACAGTTAGAGGTTTGGGGGCGATGAATGCGGGTAAACAGCTAGAATCTTTAATCGAATGGTTAGATCAAATGCAGGATGTTCTCAGCGAGAAGAAAGAGGAAGTATTTCAAGTCAGTTGATTTATTCCAAAAACCCGGTAACTCAATAGAAACCGGGTTTTTCAAACAAGAAACTATTACGATGTTCGGATACCTGATTCCCCGCAAGCAGATTGAAACCAGAAACTATTACGATGTTCGGATACCTGATTCCCCGCAAGCAGATTCAAACAAGGAACTATTACGATGTTCGGATGGCTTATTCCCCGCAAGCCGATTGAAACCAGAAACTATTACGCAATGCGATCGCTTATTCCCCGCAAGCCGATTGAAACCAGAAACTATTACGCAATGCGATCGCTTATTCCCCGCAAGCCGATGGAGACAAGGAACTATTACGCAATGCGATCGCTTATTCCCCGCAAGCCGATTGAGACAAGGAACTATTACGCAATGCGATCGCTTATTCCCCGCAAGCCGATGGAGACAAGGAACTATTACGCAATGCGATCGCTTATTCCCCGCAAGCCGATGGAGACAAGGAACTATTACGATTTCTGATCGCTTATTTCCCGCAAGCCGATTGAAACCAGAAACTATTACGCAATGCGATCGCTTATTCCCCGCAAGCCGATTGAGACAAGGAACTATTACGATGTTCGGATACCTGATTCCCCGCAAGCGGATTGAAACTTGAAGAATCTCAACTTCTGCGTTAAATATTTGGGACTTTCCAATGCCTTATTCCCCGCAAGGGGATTGAAGCATTGCCTTTTAAACCAAAGTAGAAACGATCGCCGAAGCCAAAATATTGTCAAATCAAAGCATAATCTTTGCATCCGCTCAATTGGCTTACGATAACCTTTGTAAACGGCTTGCTGAAGAATCTCCGGCTACTTTTGCACGGTGGTTACTGGGAACGAATCCCGGAAATATTCAAGTTCTTAAAACCGAACTGAGTCTCGAACCCATT